>NZ_JBQFWR010000001.1:0-841495 GCF_056540425.1 Ruegeria sp. AN6 | reverse complement strand
CCGCAGCCTGATAGGTCGCGATCTTGCCCACATTGCTGTTGGCTGAGGCATTGCGGAACGCCGGCGCTGCCGCCTTGGACGCATTCAGGTTGCGCAGCTTATCCGAGCCATAGGGATCGGTGATCGCCGCGACAAGCGGATCGCGGTAATAGCGGTAGCGGTCCTTCTTCCGATCGGAATATGGCTTGTCGTAGCGCAGTCGATAGTCGGTTTCATCATAGAACGTCTTATCATCCGAATAGCTGTAGTCATCAGGATCGTAAGGCACCGGCTGGATCGTTGCCCAGTCCTTGTACCGGTAACCTGGCTGTGGCAGGTCGAGATAACCATGGAACTCGCCCAGCGTCGCCTTGGTCAATGTCCGCCCTTTCGAAGCGTCATAAAAGGCAGCCTCCGCATCTTGCAACGCGTCGCGGGTTTCGTATCTCAGATCCCTCACATCCGCGCGCAGATCGTCGCGCGCCTCTTCATAGGTTTCTGCATCACGCAGTTCATCCTCAAGCGCACTGAGATCGTCTTCGTAATTCGGGTCTGCAGGATCAAGCGCGGCGATGTCATCAGCGATGTCTTCGCTGCTGCGGCCATCATAGCTCTCGTTCAGGTCACGCAGTTCACGGCGCGCCTCATAGAGGTCATCGCGCAGGTCGTAATAGGTTTCCGCCGCAGCCTGATAGGTCGCGATCTTGCCCACATTGCTGTTGGCTGAGGCATTGCGGAACGCCGGCGCTGCCGCCTTGGACGCATTCAGGTTACGCAGCTTGTCCGAGCCATCGGGATCGGTGATCGCCGCGACTAGCGGATCGCGGTAACGACGCGTGCCGGGTTTTTTGTCGACATGGCGCTTGGAATAATAATCCGTACGGGCAACAGGGCGCGGGGAATGCTCGAGCGGAGCTACGGAAGCTTGACGGTAACTTTTCTTTACCGGGTTGGCACTTGTATTGGATTTCGATCGCGTGCGTTTTCCGAAAAGCTGCTCAACATCGCGTTTGAACTCTCGTCCAAAGCCCGCCAGTGTATTTTCCCGTACCTTGCTGTTCTGTCCCTTATTCTTGTTCTTGGCCGACCGTTGGGATTTTGCATTCTGATTTTTATTGAATCTAAAAGCTTTGCCTGAGCGTCGAGTATTGAACTTGGCACCATCTGCATCTTTATCCGTGCTTTTGGCCCCATGGCCATTACCGGATTTTCCTTTGCCGCCCTTGGTGCTGTCATTGCCTTTGCCGGATTTTCCTTTTCCGCCACTGCGGCCTGGTCCCCTCCCGTTACCATTGCTCTTGTCGTTCTTGGCATAAGCCGCATCGGGACCCAGCATAATGGTAGCAACAGCTCCCGATGTAAGAACCAGCGAAGTAACCGTCAAAACAGACGTCAGAATATTGCGGAATTTGGAATTGGTCATCTCAGCCCCCCAGCCTCAAACCCTGCTCGGTATATCATGGATTTGAGAGAGGCGGGGAACTTAGCTTAGATTGTTTCCGGAGTGCTCATTTTGGAGCGTGATTCATTAGATTTCAGCCTGATTGTTTCCCGCTTTCGACCAATCAGAATTCCAACGGCCCTAACGTGTCAGCTCCCGCATACCCTGTTCCAGACCCGCCAAAGTCATCGGCACCATGCGATCTTCAAAAATCTCGCGGATCATACTGATCGAATGGGTGTATTCCCAATACTTCTCGGGCACCGGGTTGATCCATAGGTTCGATGTCCACTGTTCGCGCGCGCGCTGCAGCCAGACCTGACCGGCCTCCTGGTTCCAATGTTCATTTGCGCCGCCGGGGTAGGCGATCTCATAGGGGCTCATCGAAGCGTCGCCAACGAAGATGCATTTGTAGTCCGGCCCGTATGTGCGCAGCACTTCGTGCGTTGGCGTCTGCTGGTCCCAGCGGCGGCGGTTGTCACGCCAGACACCTTCATAGAGGCAATTGTGGAAGTAGTAGTATTCCAGATGCTTGAACTCGGTCCGCGCGGCCGAGAACAGCTCTTCGACCACCTTGATATGCGGGTCCATTGAACCACCCACATCGAGAAACAAAAGCACTTTGACGGCGTTGTGCCGTTCAGGACGTGTTTTGACATCCAGATAGCCATGCTCGGCGGTGGCACGGATTGTGCCATCCAGATCCAGCTCTTCCGCAGCACCCTCACGCGCCCAGCGGCGCAGGCGTTTCAGGGCGACCTTGATGTTGCGGGTGCCGAGTTCAACCGTGTCATCCATGTTCTTGAATTCACGCTTGTCCCAGACTTTAACCGCGCGTTGATGGCGGCTTTCTTTCTGGCCGATGCGCACGCCTTCGGGATTGTAGCCATAGGCCCCGAATGGCGAGGTACCTGCTGTCCCGATCCATTTGTTGCCGCCTTGATGTCGGCCTTGCTGATCTTTCAGGCGTTCGCGCAGTGTCTCCATCAGCTTGTCAAAACCACCCAGCGCCTCGATCTCGGCCTTTTCTTCGGCGCTCAGATGTTTTTCTGCCATCTTTGCAAGCCATTCGGCGGGAATATCGACGGCCTCGAGCACCTGCTCAAAACTGATTGCGTCCAGGCCTTCGAAACTTGCGGCAAAGGCGCGGTCGAACTTGTCGATATTGCGTTCGTCCTTCACCATCGACACGCGGGCGAGGTAGTAGAAAGCTTCGACATCGTAGGTTGCGAGGCCCTTTTTCATTCCCTCCAGAAAAGTCAGGTATTCGCGTAAGGAAACGGGAATACCGGCGTTTCGAAGGTTCTCGAAAAAGGGCAGGAACATATCTTTAAACCAATCGCACCAGAACCAGCGAGATCACCAGTCCGATTAGCGCAAAAGCGATCCCGTATCCGGCAGCATACTGGGCCATATCTGCACTGCTGCCATTGCGTTTCCGCGCAGTTCGAATGCCCAGCAAAGCCCCCAAAAGTGCCATGCCCAAAACCACTACCATATGCCGTTATCCACCCGTACCTGCGGCGGCCGCTTGCGCAATGTCTTGCGATACCGAGCGTGCCACCAATTCCGAGCCGAAGCCGTAGCGCGCCCACCCGATACTGTCCAGCCGAACGCTGCGTGCCTGATCAATTTGCCCAGACTGGCGCAAAGCTTCGGATTTCAGCAGCAACAAAGTCGCAAGCAGCGCGGCGTTTTCGGATCGCGTCATGACATCAATCGCATTGTTCAATTCGGGCAGCGCCTGCGCTCCTTGACCCTGCGCCAAGGCAAATGCCGCAGTCTGGGCTGTGATATGGGCGCGCTGGACCTCTGTTCCGGGTGTGGAGCGCAGGTACTTCTTCGCGATGTCATATTGCCTCTGCGCGGCTTCGGGGTCGTCGAACTGCCCCATGCGCCCCAGCAGGTAATGCGGGTAGGCGCGGCGGTGGTCCGTCCAGCCTTGTTGTTGCCCGATCTGTGCCGCTTCTTTCGCGGCATTGACCCGCTTGGCGGTGCCCGCGCCAGCCCCCAATGCGCGCTGTACTGCGTTTATCCAGGCGCGGGGTGTCTCGGTTACCGGTTGCGGTGCAACGCGATCCCCGCGCGGGTTCAGGCGGCTTAGGACACCGGGCAAAACCGCCGCGACCTGTTCGCTTGTCATACCGTTCTGCAACTCGGGCGAGTAGGCCGTTCGCAGGATCAACATGTCGAACCCGGTCAGAACCGTGTGGAAGTTATCGTCGTTGAACACAGAATCCGGCAGGCGGTAGAGATCGTTCAGCGGCCCAAGGGCCTGAGCCAACTCTTCATGCAGGCAATCGCGAATTTCCTGAGGGCTGGCATCATAGGGGATGAAAATTCCAATCCTCTCGCGGCTGCGAAGTTCGGTCCAGTTGCTTTTCTTCTTCCGCCGGTCGCGGCGGTATTCTTCCAGGCTTGAAGAGTTTGGAACGACGAAACACGCAGCCTGCGGTAGGATGCGGCGGATCTGTTTCTGGCCTACAGCCTCGATGGTGATATTCGCCTGACCCTCTGGAATCTGTCGG
The DNA here is from genome assembly GCF_056540425.1 of Ruegeria sp. AN6. NCBI lineage: Bacteria > Pseudomonadati > Pseudomonadota > Alphaproteobacteria > Rhodobacterales > Roseobacteraceae > Ruegeria > Ruegeria sp. AN6. Next base: position 837,547 of record NZ_JBQFWR010000001.1, on the reverse strand, counting down.
ATGTCGATCTTCGCCTCCCGTTGCAGCCGTGTCAGTAGCCGGCTCAGGTCGGTCTGCATCGTTGGAGGGGGTGTCCCAGTCAGGCGCACCGTGATCGGCTCGTCGAACCGAGTAAAGACCGGAAGTTCCGCGCCGCTTTCAAGCGCGAAATGCAGCGAGAGGAAATCGGCGGCGATATTCTTGTTTGAACGGGCAGGCGGGCTGGGACGGGCCGCGCCGAAGGATTTAGTCGGCGGCAGCGATGCTTCGATCACCTGGGTACGGGTCGGCGTCTCAATACGGTCGACCGTGGTGCAGGCGGAAAGCGCCGCCAGAAGGAGGGTTGCGCCCAAAAGCCTCATGGTCGCTGATACTTCAGGAACGGCGACAACTTGCCGATGCGGTCATAGAGTTTGCGCGCGGTTTGGTTGTTTTCCTGTGTCAGCCAATAGACTGAGGGGGCTTTCTGCCTGTCCGCTTCGTCGTAGACGGCTTGAATCAAGGCGCGTCCAGCACCGGTTCCACGCGCTTCGGGGCGGGCATAGAGATCCTGCAGATAGCAGACACTTTCCTCTTTCCAGGCGTGGCGATGAAAAAGGTAGTGAGTCAGCCCGAGCAGCTGCCCATCCAGATCGGCGACAAAACAGGAAAAGTCATTCGGATCATCACCTAAGAGCCTTGCAAAGGTGCTTTTGTAAGTCGTATCCGGCACCTCGGTTTCGTAAAATGCAAGGTAGTCACGCCACATCTCCGCCCATTGATCCCGATCCTCTGGTCGCAAAGGGCGGATTGTGGGGGTGGTCGGCATTGTCATGTTTCCTGCTCTGGAGGCCCGATTGTCGCGGGGTTTTTCGTTAACGCAATGCTGACATCCGAGCGTACCGATGACAAGCCGTGATCACCGCTTGCTGCGCGCCATAAAGGCCAGCCGTTCAAACAGATGTACGTCCTGCTCATTTTTTAGAAGCGCACCATGCAGTTTTGGCAGCGCGTTAACGCCGTCGCGCTTCAGATCCTCGGCACTTAAATCCTCAGCTAAGAGCAACTTCAGCCAGTCCAGCACCTCCGAAGTCGAGGGTTTTTTCTTCAACCCCTGTGTCTCGCGGATTTCGTAGAACCGGGTTAGTGCAGTGGTCAGCAGAGCGTCTTTGATGCCGGGGTGATGCACCTCGACGATCCGGCGCATCGTGGCCTCATCCGGGAAGCGAATATAGTGAAAGAAACACCGGCGCAGGAACGCATCGGGCAGTTCCTTTTCGTTATTTGAGGTGATGATCACGATTGGGCGGTTCTTGGCCCTGATCGTCTCGCCGGTCTCGTAGACGTGGAACTCCATCTTATCGAGTTCCTGAAGCAGATCGTTGGGAAATTCGATGTCGGCCTTGTCGATCTCATCGATCAGCAGAACCACCTTTTCATCGGCGTCAAAAGCCTGCCACAGCTTGCCCTTGCGGATGTAGTTCGACACCTCATGCACCCGTTCATCGCCAAGCTGGCTGTCACGCAGACGGCTGACGGCGTCGTATTCATAGAGGCCCTGTTGTGCACGGGTTGTGGATTTCACGTTCCACTCGATCATCGTCAGCCCCAAAGCACCCGCAACCTGTTTCGCCAGCTCAGTCTTGCCGGTACCGGGTTCACCCTTGACCAGCAAAGGGCGTTCCAGGGTGACGGCAGCATTCACAGCAATGGTCAAATCGTCGGTGGCAACATATTCTGCGGTGCCTTGGAAACGTGCGGTCATGGGACCCCTCATTTGGTGTTTGGGCGGTTTTTGCTTTCCACGGGTTACAGAGGGGCAGGTATTTTTACAAGCCGGGCCGCTGCGTCGCGCTGAGATGATTTCTACCGTGAGTTCAATCCCTCTCGGGCGATTCGCCTGCATCAGACTAGCCTGACGTCTATCGGTGCCCGAAAAACGCCATGTGATAACCACAGAAAAACAAGGTTTTGTTGTTACAAGTCTCGTTGTTAGAGCAGGCGGAGTGACGCGGCGACGAGCGACACGTTTGTGTAGTGACAATCTCAGCGCCGTCGGATACACGCTCCGCAGAAGGGGGTGCCGAATGTCAGCTAATACAACAGCAACCGACGTTTCAGGCCATACCGAGGGAGCAAATATGAAGCAGGAAGTTTTTCTGCCGGACGATTATCGACCGGCTGAAGATGAGCCTTTCATGAATGATCGACAGCTTGAGTATTTTCGCCGCAAGCTGATGGATTGGAAGACAGAACTACTCGCAGGCAGCCGCGATACGATCGAAGGGTTGCAGGACAACACCCGTAACATTCCTGATGTCGCCGATCGCGCAAGCGAAGAAACCGACCGCGCGCTGGAACTGCGCACGCGAGACCGTCAGCGTAAGCTAGTTGCCAAGATCGATTCGGCCTTGCGTCGGATTGACGAGGGTGAATACGGGTATTGCGAGAAAACCGGTGATCCGATCTCGTTGAAGCGTCTGGATGCACGTCCAATCGCGACGATGACCTTGGAAGCGCAAGAGCGCCACGAACGCCGTGAAAAGGTCCACCGCGACGATTGATCGCTGGATAATCTAGATAAAACATCAACGCCGGGGCCTGTCGCCCCGGCGTTTTTGCGTTATGGCAGAGCCATGAACATTAACGGTCTGAATTTCTGCGTTATTGGCGGCGGCATTGGCGGTATGGCGGCGGCACTGGCGTTGCGGCAACGTGGGGCCAAGGTCACGGTTATTGAGCAGGCTCCCGAATTGACCGAGGTTGGCGCTGGATTGCAAATCAGCGAAAACGGAATGGTAGTGCTGCGGGCCTTAAACGTCGTGGGCGAACCGCCTGAGGCTGGTTTAAAGTCCTACGGGACGTTACTCCGCGATTTTCGGGCTGGGCGATCTGTCAGTGAGATACCGGCTCCGGTCTCAGGTCCAACCTACTACTATCATCGTGCCGATTTGCTGGGTCTACTGCACAAGGCTGCCCTTCGCGAAGGTATCGAGTTTCGATTGGGTGCAAGGGTTGCACGGGTTTTCAAGCATCCTTCTGAAGCTGAGATTGTTCTGAAGGATGGCACCAGATTAAGCGCTGATTGTGCAATTGCTGCTGATGGCGGACGAAGCAAAATCCGTGCGGGATTGAATGGACCCGAGGCACCCAAGTTCACACATCAGGTTGCTTGGCGTGCAACGATCCCCTGGGCACGGCGCGACCGAAAGCCGTGTGCCGTGCTAACCATGGGACCAGGACGGCATGTCGTAACGTATCCTCTTCGCGACCATACTCTGATGAATGTCGTTGCGATTGAAGAGCGATCTGATTGGCGGGAAGAAGGCTGGCACCGGCGCGGCGACCCTGAGGATTTGCGAGCGCGGTTTTCTAGTTTTGGCGGACTAGTTGGGGACATTCTTGAGCAGGTTCAGGAACCAAATGTTTGGGCATTGTTCCTCCGGCCCGTCGCGGATCGCTGGCAGAACGGACGTGTTGCGCTGTTGGGGGATGCAGCCCATCCGACGTTGCCGTTTATGGCTCAAGGGGCTTGTCTTGCGCTGGAAGACGCTTGGGTATTGGTTCGGTCTTTTGATGAGCAGTCTGGCATACAAAAAGCCCTTGCTACGTACGAGACGTGCCGTCGCCCTCGCGCACGGCAAGTGGTTGCCGCCGCCGGAGCCAATGCGCGCAATTTCCACCTTCGCGGACCCATGAGGATGGCGGCTCAGGCCGCCTTGATGGCTATCGGTCCACGCTTGGCGCGGCGCTATGAATGGATCTACAGCTACGACGCGACGGCGTAAGCCATCAGAGATCGAGATCGACCCAAACCGGCACATGGTCCGAAGGTTTTTCGTGCCCACGAATCTCGAAGTCGATCCGACAATCGCGCATCAGATCTGCTGCCTGCGGAGTCAGAAGGAAGTGATCGATCCGAATCCCGTCGTTTCTGTTCCACGCACCGGCCTGATAGTCCCAGAACGAATAATGACCCGGACCATGCGTGCGAGCGCGGAAGGCTTCAGTAAAGCCCAAGTTCAAGATTTTTCGAAATGCAGCGCGACTTTCGGGCCGAAAAAGAGCGTCCTCGCGCCAGGCGTCGGGTCGTTTTGCGTCCTCGGCTTGCGGAATGATATTGTAGTCCCCGGCCATCAGCGCGGGCTCTTCAGTGGCCAGCAAATCACGCGCGCGTTCATAGAGACGCTCCATCCACGCAAGCTTGTAGTCATATTTCGGCCCCGGCACCGGATTGCCGTTAGGCAGATACAGCCCACAGATGCGAAGAGCTTTTTTACCGATGACAGTCGCTTCGATCCAACGGGCCTGTTCATCGTCGTCATCACCGGGAAGGCCTCGGGAGACATCCTCCAACGGCAGTTTCGAAAGGATTGCGACGCCGTTGAAACTCTTTTGCCCGTGTGTTTCCACGTTGTATCCGCGTTCTTCGAATATCTCGCTTGGGAAATTCTCATCAATCGATTTGATTTCCTGCAGCAAAACGACATCCGGCTGCGCCTCATCCAGCCAACGCGGTAGCGCCTCGGCCCGAGCTTTTATCCCGTTGATGTTGAACGTGGCGATTTTCATGCGCGATCCTCCGGTGCCATCCGCAACCTATCGCGCAGATTGCACCTGACGGCAAGGAACAGAACGGGCCAGCGAGACTCTGCCTCGCGCTCCGAGGTATTTTGGGCCAGATGAAGAAACGGGTTCTTAACCAAACTTGTAAAAAATGATAATGCGGTACAGGCGGAGGCGCCGATGACCGTGCCAGGTGAAGCTCTCTGACCTTGACAGTCAGAGAGCGGATCCCTCTTCATCTGGCTAGAAATACCTTGGGGGTGTGGGGGCAAAGCCCCTACTTTGGCTACATTGAGAAAGATGTACCGCATCCGCAGGAAGACGTGGCATTGGGGTTCTCGATAACAAAGCGCGCACCGATCAGTTCCTGTGTGAAATCGATCACCGCATTTTCCAGAAATGGCAGAGAGATCGAGTCGACGATAACCTTCTGGCCTTTGCCCTCTAAAACTAAATCGTCTTCCTTAGGCTTATCCAGCGCAATTTCGTATTGAAATCCTGAACATCCACCGCCCTCTACTGCGACGCGCAGGGCCTGGCCCTGATCTGCGGCGCCAATCTCAGCCAAGCGATCAAAGGCGCGTTCTGTAACTATTGGGGGCAGATTCATGCCGGTCTCCAAAGGTTTATTTCCTTAGCATCGTACAATATATGAAACCTGAAGACAGGCGACAAGGACAACACCATTGGACAGAGCGGGTTTTGCCTCGGATCCGAGCCGCGCGCGGGGGCGATTGGTGCCGGAAGAAGAGAGCAGCTTTCGTTCATGCTTTCAGCGTGACCGCGACAGGATCATTCATGCCAGTGCCTTTCGGAGGCTCAAGCACAAGACACAGGTCTTTGTTGAGCACGAAGGTGACAGCTATCGTACCCGTTTGACCCACTCAATCGAAGTTGCGCAGGTGGCGCGGACGATTGCTGGCGCTTTGGGATTGAACCCGGAGCTGACCGAAGCGGTCGCTCTGGCGCATGATCTTGGGCACACGCCTTTTGGTCATACGGGAGAGGATGCACTGCACGCGTTGATGAAGCCCTATGGCGGTTTTGACCACAACGCACAGGCCATTCGGATCGTAACCAAACTTGAGCGTCACTATGCCGAGTTCGACGGCTGCAATCTGACCTGGGAATGTCTGGAGGGCATCGCCAAGCACAACGGTCCCGTCGTAGGCGAATTGCCATGGGCGCTGGCCGAGTGCAATCAGGGCTTTGACCTCGAACTCAACACACACGCGAGCGCCGAGGCGCAGGTGGCCGCGCTTTCTGATGACATAGCCTATAACAATCACGATCTGTTTGATGGGTTGCGCGCTGGTCTGTTCAGCGATGACGACATTCAGCAACTACCCATCATCGATGCCTGTTTTGCAAAAGTCGATCGCAGATATCCGGGTCTGGACCCATACCGGCGTCGCCATGAAGCGCTGCGGCGGGTTTTTGGCGTGATGGTCTCGGATGTTATTGACACGTCACGCGCGTTGATCGCTTCTTCAGGGGCGCAATCGGTCGAGGATATTCGGATCCTGGGCTATCCGGTCATTCAGTTCTCAGATGGGTTATGGGCTCAGCTCAAACAAATCCGGGCGTTTCTGTTTTCGCGTATGTATCGCGCACCAAGCGTGATGCAAGTGCGAACCAAGGTCAGCAAGGTCGTCGAAGAGCTCTTTCCGATTTATCTTGCCGACCCGAAGCAGATGCCTGGGCACTGGCACGGCGATATCGAGGCGGCGGCTGACGAAACGGCGTTGGCGCGGATCGTCTCGGATTACATCGCGGGTATGACGGACAGGTTTGCGCTGCAGGACCATGCCCGCCTGACCGGAGATCATTCAATCGCGATATAAGCAATGGCCCAGACTTGTTGGCTGGCCTGCATCTGAGCCAATTCTGCATCATCGGTTGGAGGGAAGACGATCATTGTGGGGCCATAGCCGCCGATTCCCATGGGCACGCCGTCCGCATGGGTGGCTACAATCGGTTGATGTGTTTTGATGCTCTGCCAAGGGATTTCCGCCTGATAGCCGTCCATTGCCATGGGCAGGGCGGATTTACCCTCTGCTCCGGCCAACTTCATTATTTCGGACAGCAGTGGGCCTGAAAAAATATAGTCGCGCTGGCTCTCTGGCGGGCCATAGGGGATAGTGATCTCGATCTGCTCCAATCCCTCCAGCATGGTTGCGTCGAACCCGGCCGCTCCTGCGTGCGTGACTTCGAGGTAACCGAACAGGCCACCGTCATTTTCTGTTCGTGCGGGCAGGTTGATTTCATCGACGGCGCCACCCAGTGTCAGAATGACGTGACCCTCGGGCGTCGATAGTTCGGCCCATGCGGGTATGGCGGCGGATAGAAGCAGGACTAAGGGCAGAGCGCGGTACATGGGGATCTCCGGGGCGTGTGTGGCGTCAGGCCCGAAACTACCCGGCCTGTGCGTTATGCCAAGTACAAACTAAGGGCGTCCATTGACCTTGCCGCGATGCGTGTTAAACCCCGCGACAAGTAAAAGGACATCCGAAATGAACCTGTTTTCCGAGATCCGCGGCCTTGTACTGGACGCGCTGGCACAGATGCAGTCCGAAGGCGCGCTGCCAGAGGGATTGAGCTTTGACAACGTGGCGGTTGAGCCTCCGCGCGATGCAGCGCATGGCGACATGGCGACCAATGCGGCGATGGTACTGGCGAAACCGGCGAAGATGAAGCCGCGGGACATTGCGGATGTGCTGGCAGGCAAGCTGTCTGCAGACGACCGGATCACCAGCGCCGAGGTGGCGGGTCCGGGCTTTCTAAACCTGCGGCTTGCGCCTTCGGTCTGGCAGGGGGTGTTGGCTGCGGTGCTGGAAAAGGGCACCGATTATGGCCGTTCGACCATGGGGCATGGTCAGAAGGTCAACGTGGAGTATGTCTCGGCCAACCCGACCGGCCCGCTGCATGTGGGCCACACGCGGGGGGCTGTGTTCGGTGATGCGCTGGCAAGCCTGCTGGACTATTCGGGCCATGATGTGACACGCGAATACTACATCAACGATGGCGGCGCGCAGGTGGATGTGCTTGCGCGCTCGGCCTATGAGCGGTATCGCGAGGCGAATGGTCTAAGCCCTGAAATTGCCGAAGGTCTATACCCTGGCGACTACCTGATCCCGATTGGCGAGGCGCTGAAAGAGAAATATGGTGATAGCCTGATCGACAAGCCGGAAAGCGAATGGCTGGAAGAGCTGCGCAACTTTGCCACCGACGCGATGATGGACCTGATCCGCGCCGACCTGAAGGCGCTGGGCGTCGAGATGGACGTGTTCTTCTCAGAGAAGTCGCTCTACGGCACGGGTCGGATCGAGGCAGCGCTGCAGTCTTTGACCGACAAGGGCTTGATCTATGAAGGTGTGCTTGAGCCGCCCAAGGGCAAGAAGCCCGAGGATTGGGAGCCGCGCGAACAGACCTTGTTCAAGTCGACCGAACACGGGGATGACGTGGATCGCCCAGTCAAGAAGTCGGACGGCAGCTGGACCTATTTTGCCCCGGATATCGCCTATCATTACGACAAGGTGAGCCGCGGGTTTGACGCACTGATCGATGTGTTCGGTGCGGACCACGGCGGCTATGTCAAACGGATGAAGGCGGCAGTGTCGGCTCTGTCCGATGGCAAGGTGCCGCTGGATATCAAGCTGACGCAACTGGTGAAGCTTTGGAAGAATGGCGAGCCGTTCAAGATGTCCAAACGGGCAGGGAACTTTGTCACCCTGCGCGATGTGGTCGATCAGGTCGGGCCGGATGTGACCCGTTTCGTGATGCTGACTCGCAAGAACGACGCGCCGCTGGATTTCGATTTCGACAAGGTGCTGGAACAAAGCCGCGAGAACCCGGTGTTCTACGTGCAATACGCCCATGCCCGCGTCATGAGTGTACTGCGCCGCGCGGCCGAAGCCGGGATCGCGGCCGATGATGCGACCCTTAAAGGGGCCGATCTGGGCAAGATTGATCACGCCTCTGAGCTGACTGTTGCCAAGAAGCTAGCGGAGTGGCCACGGCTGGTGGAAATCGCTGCGCGCACCAACGAGCCACACCGGGTCGCATTCTATCTCTATGAATTGGCAGGGGATTTTCATGCGCTGTGGAACAAAGGCAATGACGAAACTCAGCTGCGCTTTATCCAGGATGGCGATGTTGCCACAAGCCAATCGAAAATCGCATTGGCACGCGCTGTTTCTGTTGTGATTTCAGCGGGCTTGGGTATTCTTGGCGTTACCCCGGCGCAGGAGATGCGGTAAACAATATCGCCCGAACCGCCGGTACGAGGTAGGCAAGAAATGACCCGCGCGCCATCTTTTTAAGGCGCGAAACGGGCGGTGAGGCGGATATGGCACGTTACGATTACTCGGGGCAGAACAGCTCCGAGCAGATGCACTACTCGAATCAAACGCACTCTGCAGATGCGTATGACTATCCTGATGAAAGCTATGGTTATGACGATGCGCCGCGCGCAGGGGCTGGGCTTGGTCGAATTGTGAACGTGCTTGGCGCGGTTGCGTCCCTGGCGCTGGTCGCGGGTGTTGGCGTCTGGGGCTACCAGTTGATCATGCGCGACGTTAGCGGTGTGCCGGTTGTGCGCGCCGCCGACGGGCCGATGCGGGTGCAACCCGAAAACCCCGGCGGTACGCCTGCGGATCACCAGGGGCTGGCGGTGAATGCGGTCGCCGCAGTTGGAACCGCTGCACCTCCGGCAGATCGGCTCATTCTGGCACCACGCCCTGTGTCGCTGACGGATGAAGATACACCGATGGCGATGCTTGAGGCGACGAATGCCGTACATGTGGTTGAAGAGCCCGCCACGGATCAGGCAGTCATGCAGGCTTTGGCCCAAGGGCTCGCCGCACCTGCGCCCGCGCAGGAGCAAGAGCAGGGTGTGCAGCTGGCCTCGCTGGTTACCCCCGAGGAAGAGCCCGCGATTGATCCGGCGGACTATGCCGCGCAACAGCCTGACCCGAAGATTGCAGCACTGCCCGGAGTGCGCCGTTCGCTACGTCCGCATGTGCGCCCAGCTCGTGCAACTCCCAGCACAATCTCGTCCAGCAGTGCAACCGAGGCTGCAATAAACGCGGCCGTAAAGGCTGCCGCTGGTCTGGATGTAGACCCGGATACGCTGGCCAAAGGTACGCGTCTGGCTCAGCTTGGGGCCTACGAAAGCGCCGATGTGGCGCAAGCGGAATGGGCGCGTTTGAACGGTCGGTTCAGTGAGTATATGGATGGAAAACAGCGCGTTATCCAGAAAACCTCGAGCGGGGGCCGCACTTTTTATCGCTTGCGGGTCATGGGGTTTGATGATCTGAGCGACTCGCGTCAGTTTTGTGCCGCCTTGGTCGCGCAGGGTGCAGACTGTATCCCGGTCGCCGTCCGGTGAGATTTGGCGCGGTTATAACCGATGCCGAAGGGCTGCGCCTGACGCCGGATGAGAAAGCACTGTTCAAAGAAATGAACCCATTCGGGTTCATTCTGTTTGCCCGCAACATTGAAACCGCCAACCAGACCCGCGCCTTATGCGAGGACTTCCGCGAGGCCGTTGGCCGAAATTGTCTGATCACCGTGGATCAGGAAGGCGGCCGCGTGCAGCGCCTGCGCGGACCTTTAGCCCGTGAATGGATGCCGCCGCTGGATCATGTCGCGCGTGCCGGAGATCAAGCCGAGCGTGCGATGTATCTGCGCTATCGCCTGATCGCGCATGAATTGCTGGAGCTGGGCATCGACAGCAACTGCGCACCAATGGTTGACTTGGCTCGCGACAACACACACGCGTTTCTGAAGAACCGCTGCTATGGATCTGATCCCGAACAAGTTTCTGCGATTGGCCGTGCCGTCGCTAATGGGCATTTGGACGGAGGAGTACTGCCGGTTGTGAAGCACATGCCGGGTCATGGCTTGTCAACGCTCGACAGTCATCACGACCTGCCTCATGTGGATCTATCACTGGATGGACTGGTAGACGCAGATTTTGCCCCGTTCCGAGTGCTCAACGACCTGCCTATGGGAATGACGGCGCATTTGGTCTATGACCAGATTGATCCCAGACCTGCGACCATTTCTGCCGGAATGATGACATTGATCAGGGAACACATTGGGTTCGATGGTCTGATTATGACTGACGATATCACGATGAAAGCGCTCAACGGCACGCCCGCTGACCTGGCCCGCCAGGCGCTGGACGCTGGATGCGATGTGGCCTTGCACTGCAACGGAGCGTTTGAAGAACGCGCGCAGGTGCTCGAAGCCGCTGGAGAAATGACCGATGCGGCACAGGTCCGCGCAGATCGGGCGTTGGCCCGACGCCAGTCGCCACGGGAACTTGACATCCAAGCCGCCGAAGCGGAACTATCTGCCCTAATGGGCGGGCAGGTATATGCAGGATAACCTTTTCAGCGAAGACCCGGTCTCGGTCGCGGATCGGCTTGCGGCCGAAGCGCTGATTGTTGACGTCGATGGGTTTGAAGGGCCATTGGACGTGCTGCTGACCCTGTCACGCACGCAAAAGGTGGATCTGCGCAAAATCTCGGTTCTGGCGCTGGCGCAGCAGTATCTGACCTTTGTCGAAAAGGCGCGGCAGCTGCGGATTGAGCTGGCGGCGGATTATCTGGTGATGGCGGCATGGCTGGCTTTTCTGAAATCCCGCCTGTTGCTACCGCCCGACCCGGATGACGAAGGCCCCTCGGGTGAAGAACTGGCCGCACACCTCGCATTCCAGTTGGAACGCTTGCAGGCCATGCGCGATGCAGCCGCGCGTCTGATGGCACGCGATCAGCTGGGTCGTGACTTCTTCAAACGCGGGCAGGGCGAGGATGTCACCCGTATCCGCACCGTGACCTATTCTGCCACGCTGCTAGACCTTATGCAGGGCTATGCGCGCATCCGCACCCGAGACGAATTCCGACCCTTTGTGATGGACCGCGATGCCGTCTTCACGATGGAGCAGGCGCTGGAACGGATGCGCCCGCTGATTGGTTTTGCCGGTGCCTGGACGGATATGGAGACCTATCTGCCCGAAGGCTGGGATGCTGATCCGGTGCGCCGCCGCTCGGCCACGGCTGCGACCTTTGCGGCCTCGCTGGAGCTGGTGAAAGAAGGACATATGGAGATGAAGCAAAGCGAGACATTTGCACCGATCCATTTGCGTAAGAGGACCGAAACACGTGACTGACGCCCCAGAAGAGACCGGCACTCTTTTTGAAGCGCCGCCATTGGCCGAGCAGGAACGTATGGTAGAGGCCGTGCTGTTTGCCAGCGCCGAGCCAGTGACGATTGGTGATCTCGAGGCTCGAATGCCCCATGGCAGCAATGCTGCACAAGCAGTTGAATCGCTGCAGAAACGATACGAAGGGCGCGGCGTGCGCGTGGTGCGCGTTGGTGAGGCTTGGGCGATCCGTACCGCACCCGACCTGGGTTTCCTGATGCAGAAAGAAACGGTTGAGACGCGCAAGCTGAGCCGGGCGGCCATCGAAACGTTGGCGATTGTTGCATATCACCAACCCTGCACAAGAGCTGAGATTGAAGAAATCCGCGGCGTTTCCGTCTCGCGTGGCACCATCGATCAGCTTCTGGAGATGGAGTGGATTCGGCTGGGTCGCCGCCGCATGACGCCGGGCCGTCCAGTTACATTTGTGGTAACACCCGAGTTTCTGGATCATTTCGGTCTGGAAAACGCCCGTGACCTTCCGGGTCTGAAAGAACTGCGCGCGGCGGGGCTGTTGGAAAACCGGCCGCCTCCAGGCACAGTGCCGTTGGGCGAAGGGCAGGATCAGGATGAAGACGAAGATCAGACCGAGCTGTTCGAGGAAGAGTGATCAAACACCTCTTTTGTTGGCACAGAACATGCCTATTGTAGTGCGCAGGAAACGGAGTTGAACCAATGAATGCCAATCGGATCATTGATATGATCGTGCGTCAGGTTATGTGCCGCCTTGTGAACCGCGGGGTCGACAAGGGTATTGATATGGCGAGCCGGGCCGGTCGCAAACCGGGTCCGTCAGAGACCCAAAATGATCCCGAAGCGAATCGTCAAATGCGCGATGCGGCTGGGCGCCAGAAGCAGAGCGCCAAGCAGATGAAACAGGTAACTCGGCAGATGCGCCGCTTCATGAAATTTTGATTGTTAGCTTACGGCCTTAAAATGCTTAGACAGCTTGAGGCCTTGCCCCTGATAGTTTGAGGCAATGCCCGCGCCATACAGCTGCGTCGGCATCTCAGCCATTTTCTCAAATACCAAACGCCCGACGACCTGTCCGTGCTCCAACACAAAGGGCGCCTCGTGGCAGCGCACTTCCAACACGCCGCGCGATCCTGCGCCGCCCGCTTCGGCATGACCAAAGCCCGGGTCGAAGAAACCGGCGTAATGCACCCGGAACTCGCCAACCATGGCCAGATAGGGGGCCATCTCGGCGGCATACATCGGTGGGATATGCACTGCTTCGCGGCTGACGAGAATGTAGAACGCGCCGGGGTCAAGGATGATGCGTCCGTCTTTGGTGCGCACCTCTTCCCAGTACTCCTGCGGGTCGTATTCGCCGATCCGGTCCAGATCGATCACCCCGGTATGGGGTTTGGCGCGATAGCCGACCAGATCAGTATCGGGCAGCTGCAGATCGACCGAGAACCCCAGGCCGTCCTGAATGACGGCTGGCCCATCGACCAAGGGCGTCTGACTATGCAACGCGGTCAGTTCGGCGTCGCTCAGCACAGCCTGACCCTTGCGGAAACGGATCTGATTCAGCCGCATGCCGGGGCGCACCAGAACCGAGAAAGAGCGCGGGCAGATCTCGGCATAAAGCGGACCTGTGTAGCCTGCGGGCACCCGATCAAACTCGGTTCCGCCATCGGTAATGGTGCGTGTCAGCAGGTCGAGCCGCCCGGTCGAGCTTTTGGCATTGGCCACCGCACTGACGTCATCGGGCAGGGCGAGCGATTCCATAAGCGGCACCAGATAGACGCAGCCTTTTTCCAGAACCGCGCCTTCGGTGATGTCGATGCGGTGCATTTCAAACTCGGCAAGACGATCTGCAACAGACCGTCCTTCGCCTGCCAGAAATGAGGCACGTACCCGGTAAGCTACTGTTCCTAAACGTAGATCGAGGCTGGCGGGCTGCACCTGCGCAGGGATGATGTCCGGGCTTGCAGTAATCTCACCACGCGCGATCATCACCTCAAGCTGCTGATTTGGGCAAACACCTGTCATTTCGATCCCCTCTGCTGCCAGAGCGGGATCTGGCCTATGTGCCATAAACGTCGGTGTGATTTGGTCGGGCTAGCAGGACTCGAACCTGCGACCTTCCGTCCCCCAGACGGACGCGCTACCAGGCTGCGCCATAGCCCGACGTTGAGGTGTTCATAAAGACTTTCCCGGCAGGGGCAAGAGGAAATCATCGCCTTTTTTGCTATCCCGCCGCCCGGTTTTCAACGCGATCCAGCCAACGGCGCAGGTCTTTCGCAATCGGTGCAATTTGGTGCAGAAGCTTGTCGTCATACTCTGCCCGGTTCCATGCCAATGATGCTATTCCGCCCATAAGCGGAGCGGCGTCCATTGCATCAGGTTGCGGCTTGGGTTGGTCGCTAATGTCGGGCTTTATTGGTGCCGGAGCTTGGCCGGGTTCGCCGAGATCCATGTTAATCTGGTTCGCAGGCTGCGCCGAGGATGCTGCGGTAAACGGAACAACTGTGTCATTCGAGGGCGAAACGGGCGGGCTGTCATCCAGGCTCGGTGAAAGTGAAGCAACGTGTGCAACGCCTTGTTCCCGCAGGATTCTCTGTACACCTTTGATGGTGGTGCCATCCTCGTGCAGCAGTTTCTTGATGCCACCCAGTAATCGCATATCATTCGGGCGGTAATATCGCCGCCCACCGGCACGCTTTACCGGCTTTACCTGCGTAAACTTGCTTTCCCAAAAGCGCAGAACATGAGCCTGAACTCCTAGCCAGTCCGCAACTTCACTAATGGTGCGAAAGGCGTCGGGGGACTTACTCATAACCAAACTGTCCTGAACTTACTTGCGGTTCCCTGCAGCGACGCGATCCTTCATCAGGTGCGACGGGCGGAAGGTCAGCACGCGGCGCGGCTGGATCGGAACCTCTTCTCCGGTCTTGGGATTACGTCCGATGCGGGCGGTTTTGTCCCGAACGCTGAATGTACCGAAAGACGAAATCTTGACCTGCTCGCCACGCACCAACGCGTCGGACATGTGGTTCAGAACGCTTTCGACAAGCTGCGCACTTTCATTGCGTGACAGGCCGACCTCACGAAAGACGGCCTCGCTCAGATCCATTCGGGTCAGTGTTTTATCGCCCATACTTTTTCCCCTGTTGATGAGCGAGCATATGGCGATGCGAAATTCACTGTCAATATCAATGAATTGCAGGCGGCTTCGTAAGCTGGATTGCGCCCATCACCAGCGTAGGGCAACCGCACCCCATGCCAGACCGCCGCCGATCGCTTCAGTTACAATCAGATCACCGGTTTTGATCTGGCCGTTCTTCTTGCCCACCGACAAGGCCAAGGGAATCGACGCAGCGGAGGTGTTTCCATGATCCTGCACGGTGACAACGACATTTTCCATCGGCAGGCCCATCTTCTTGGCAGTGCCTTGAATAATGCGGATATTGGCCTGGTGTGGCACAATCCAGTCGACATCGTCACTTGTCAGGCCTGCTCGCTCCAGCGCCACTTCGGCGGTTTTGGCCAGCTTCTCGACGGCATGGCGGAAGACCTGATTGCCCTGCATCCGCAAGTGGCCGGTTGATTGGGTCGAAACCCCGCCATCAACATAAAGCAGGTCTTTGTATCGCCCGTCCGAGTTCAGGTCGGTGGAAAGAATGCCGCGATCATCAGAAGTGCCTTGCCCATCCTGTAATTCCAGCACAAGTGCGCCTGCGCCATCGCCGAACAGCACACAGGTGGACCGGTCGGTCCAGTCCATGATTCGCGAAAATGTCTCGGCTCCGATCACCAGCACGCGCTTCGCTTGTCCAGACAGGATAAGAGCGTTGGCATTGCAAAGTGCAAAGACGAACCCGGCGCAGACGGCCTGCACATCAAACGCAAAGCCTTTGGTCATACCCAACCGCGCCTGCACCATAGTCGCAGCCGATGGAAAAGTCAGATCCGCCGTCGAGGTTGCCAGCACAATCGCGTCGATATCATCTGCCGTCAGTCCGGCATCGGCCAGCGCAGCCTCGGCCGCTTTGGTGGCCAGATCGGATGTGGTTTCGTCCTCGGCTGCGAAATGCCGCCGCTCGATACCGGACCGGGTGCGAATCCATTCGTCCGTCGTATCCAGCGTTTTTTCGAATTCGGCGTTTGGTACAACGCGCTCCGGCAAATAATGTCCGACACCTACAACAACTGAGCGGCCTGCCATGCTGGGGTACTGCCTTTTTTGTTATTATTCCGATTGAGACACGGAATGGGCCGCATCTTGTGCAAGTGCGGCAGTTGATGCAACCCGTGCCGCCAATTTTTCGGCAAAGCCGGATTCTGCCAAAGTGAAAGCAAGTTTGACCGCAGCCGAAACGCCTGTCGCGTCTGCTCCGCCGTGGGATTTCACAACGGTTCCGTTCAGCCCGAGGAACACGCCGCCGTTTACGCGACGCGGATCGATCCGCTTTTTGAGGCGGTTTAGCGATGTGATCGCCAGAATCGATGCCAAGCGGGACAGGGGCGAGTATTTGAATGCCTCGCGCAGCAGATCACCGATCAGGTTCGCAGTGCCTTCGCCGGTTTTGATCGCAACGTTGCCGGTGAAACCGTCTGTGACGATCACGTCAGCCTTATCGCCAGGGATATCACTACCTTCGACAAAGCCCACAAACTCAAAATTCGCCTGATCGGCAAAGTCCGAGATCATGGCGTGCGCCTCTTTCAATTCGGCGCGGCCTTTGTGCTCTTCAGTTCCGACGTTCAGCAGACCGATACGGGGGCGGCTGAGCGCCATACCGTTGCGCGCGTATGAAGCACCCATCAGAGCGTATTGCAGCAAATCCTTGGCATCGGCACGCACATCCGCGCCCACGTCCAGCATCACGTTAAAGCCATGCGGGTTACGTGACGGCCACAGTATCGCAATAGCAGGGCGGTTCACGCCGGGCAGCTTGCGCAGCCGCAGCATCGACATTGCCATCAATGCGCCAGTGTTGCCGCAGGACACCGCGCCATGCGCTTCGCCTGCGCGCACCGCTTCCAGCGCCGACCACATCGATGTGTTCTTGCCGCTACGGACAACCTGGCTGGGCTTGTCCTCCATCGTGACGACGTCAGGGCAATCACGAAAAACGACGCGCCCATCAAGGACACGTCGTTTGGCAACCAGCTTGCGCAATTCCTGTTCCTGGCCGTGCAGGATGAACCCGATCTTCGGGTTCTTGTCCGCAGACTTGGCAATGCCCGCCACAACAACGGCAGGGCCCGAATCTCCGCCCATAGCGTCAACCGAGATGATGATCCGTCCGGTTTGCGTGGGCTGATCCGTCATGCCTTGGCCTGCGTCCAATCAGGCTTAGGCCGCGTCTTCGTCCAGGTCGATTTCGTCGGCCTGAGCGACGACTTCACGATCGTCATAGTGACCGCAAGATGCGCAAACATGGTGCGGGCGCTTCAGCTCGCCGCAGTTCGGGCATTCGTTCGGGTTTGCAGCAACCAGAGCGTCGTGTGCGCGGCGGTTGTTGCGACGCGACTTGGAAACTTTGTTCTGTTGGACGGCCATGGTCTCAACCTTTGTCTGATATGGGCTGATAGATTCGCTGTCAGCCGGGTTACGTACTTTGTTTTCTCGTGGTTTGACGCGCGTTTAAGGGGCTTGCCCCGCAATGTCCAACCCAAATTCCAATGAGCGCGCGAAAATACTGCGATTCTCGTCATGTTCAAGCGGTTTTTCTGGCCGCCTGCTATGACAGGAAATCCCTTGCCTGTCACTCGTCTTTTTTCATCGCATCCCGCAGGTCAGCCAGCCCCGCAAAGGGTTTGACATCCTCGTCGGTCATCGCTTGTTTTCCGGGCTCAGTATAGTCGGCTTGCTCAAGTTCGGCACCGTCCTTGCGGGGATATTGCGGCAACGCAAGTGATAACGCTTCGATCATAACCTGCGCCGGATCAATTTCAGCGCCCAATGGTTCGGTCTCGTCATCTTCTGGGATTTCGAATTCGGGCTCGTCCGGATCGGTCCAATCCGCCAGAAACACGCGAGTGACTGGCGTGTCGATCCGGGTTGTCACGGGTTCAAGCGTTACGACGCAGGGTTGGATCACCGTCGCACCAAGTTTACCTTTCAGAACCCAGTCACGTTTGCCCTGGGCGCTTAGCTGCCCGACAAAGCTCAACTTGCGCAGCCCCAGCAGGCCGAGCTCCCGTTTGATCGGTTCAAGCGTGTCGCTATCTGGGCGCAGTTCAAACGGGGTTGCAGCGTTCTGGGGCAGGTCAGCCACCCGCAATGATGTTTGGTTGCTCATAGTTGAGTCTTTCCTGTGTTGAACCGGAGCGCCGGTTTCTGTAATCGGATAGGGTCCGCAAGGGGCCATGGCAAGAGGGTGTCAATGTTGAAGGGTGTGAACAGGCTGAAACCAGCATCGAGAACGCTTGTCTTTGCTGTCTGTTTGGCAGTTGCAGGCGCGTGTTCGCCGATCTTCAAGAATCACGGCTATGTGCCGCCGACGGAGGATCTGGCCAAGATCAAGGTCGGCGTCGACACGCGTGAAAGCGTCGAAGAAACGATCGGTGCGCCAACGGCATCTGGCGTTGTACGGGATTCGGGTTATTACTACGTCGCGTCTCGAATTCGTCACTATGGACCGAAAAAGCCCGAGGTCGTTTCGCGCCAGTTGGTCGCAATCAGCTTCGACCAACGCGGTGTCGTCCGCAATATCGAGCGGTTTGGTCTGGAAGATGGCTATGTCATTGTCCTCGACCGCCGTGTGACCGATTCCAATGTTGAGGACAAAGGCTTCCTGCGTCAGCTTCTTGGTAATATCGGCAACTTCAATCCGGCGAACATTCCGGGGGTCAGTCAGTAACTAAGCTGTGTAGGGGCGGTGTGGCGGTCATATGACGGTCACATGCACTATATAAGTGTTTCAGATGATTGACCGGTCAGCCACCGCAGGAGGATGCGACCATGGCTGTTTTGTTGGAGAAGGGCCGTTATCAAGCGCGCTTAGCACAAACCGCGTGTGATGTGGCCGAGGCACAGAAGCTGCGGACGCTGGCCTTCGCGACCGAGGATCAGGATTGCGATGTTTTTGATGAGCACTGCAATCACGTGCTGATCGAGGACATGCGCTCCAATGGAGAGTTGGTATGCTGCTTCCGTATGCTGACGATGCAGGACGGTGACGAAGTAGGGCGCAGTTATTCGGCTCAGTTCTATGACCTGTCAGCGCTGCGTGGCTTTACGGGGCCAATGGTCGAGATGGGTCGTTTCTGTATTCATCCTGACCGGCACGATCCGGATATCTTGCGTGTCGCCTGGGGGGCAATGACGGCATATGTCGACCAGAACGGGGTCGAGATGCTTTTTGGCTGCTCGTCCTTTGCGGGGACTGAGACGGTTGAGTATCTGGATGCTTTTGCCATGCTCAAAGACAAGCATTTGGCCCCAAAACGGTGGTTGCCAAGGGTCAAGGCGCCCGATGTTTTTCGGTTTGCCACACGGTTGCGTCGCAGACCAAATGCAAAACTGGCGATGCTGCGCATGCCGCCATTGCTGCGCACTTATCTGATAATGGGGGGGTGGGTCAGTGATCATGCGGTCGTGGATCGCCAGATGAACACGTTGCATGTGTTCACAGGACTTGAAATCAGCGCAATTCCAGCTGCGCGCAAACGCCTGCTGCGGGCCGTGGCCGGGTGAGATGGGTATTATTCAAAAGGTGAAACAGGGGCGTTGACGCCTTGCCCCAGCCAGTTTAGCTGGCGGGCATGGCGAGAATTCCTTTGTTGCAGATGTCCGGTATCTCTCTGACCTTCGGGGGGGATCCGGTGTTTTCCGGTCTGGACCTTGTGATTCAGCCCGGTGATCGCGTTGCGCTGGTCGGACGTAATGGATCAGGTAAATCTACCCTGATGAAAGTAATGGCCGGATTGGTTGAGGCCGATCAGGGCGATATTGTCATCCCCCCGGGTAAATCTGTGGGTTACATGGAGCAGGATCCCGATATGCAGGGGTTCTCGACGCTTGGTGACTATGCCTCAAGCGGGTTGGAGCCCGGCGAGCTCTATAAGGTCGAACGCGCTGGCGAAGGCTTAAAATTCGATCCCGCCCGTCCGGTTGAAACTGCGTCTGGCGGGGAAAGACGGCGGGCGGCATTGGCAAAGCTAATGGCCGAGGCACCAGACCTGATGCTGCTGGACGAGCCAACGAACCATTTGGATATCGAAGCGATCGCATGGCTTGAACGTGAGTTGGGATCGACCCGTGCGGCTTACGTTCTGATTTCGCATGACCGGGCCTTCCTGCGTGCATTGACCCGCGCGACTCTGTGGATTGATCGCGGGGTTGTACGGCGGCAGGAGCAGGGGTTTGAGGCTTTTGAAAGCTGGCGCGACAAGGTCTGGGAAGAAGAAGATCAACAGCGCCACAAGTTGAACCGCTTGATCAAGTCCGAGGCGCGATGGGCTGTTGAAGGTATCAGCGCGCGCCGTAAGCGCAATCAGGGCCGGGTGCGGGCGCTGCAGGCATTGCGAGCCGAGCGGGCAGCGCAGATCAAACGTCAGGGTTCTGCCGCTATGGCTTTGGAATCTGGTCCAAAATCCGGGCGTAAGGTCATCGAAGCCACTGGCGTTTCAAAGGCATTTGGATCTCAGCAGATCGTGCGCAACTTTGATCTTCTGGTGCAGCGTGGTGACCGTGTGGCCTTTGTCGGCCCCAACGGTGTGGGTAAGACAACGCTGCTGAAAATGCTACTGGGTCAGGTCGATCCTGATGAAGGATCTGTGGTGCAGGGCACCAATCTTGAGATCGCTGTATTTGATCAGGCGCGTGCGCAGTTGGATCCGGAAATGAGCTTGTGGGACAGCTTGACCGGCGATCCTGAGATGCGGGTGTCTGGCAAGGCCGATCAGGTGATGGTGGGAGGGCAGCCCAAGCATGTGGTGGGCTATCTCAAAGAGTTTCTGTTCGATGACGCACAGGCAAGAGCGGCTGTTAAGTCCTTGTCTGGTGGGGAAAAAGCGCGGTTGTTGTTGGCCAAGCTGATGGCAAAATCTTCAAACCTTCTGGTGCTGGACGAACCGACGAATGATCTGGATGTTGAAACGCTGGATCTGCTGCAGGAACTGCTGGACGACTATGATGGCACTGTGTTGCTGGTCAGCCATGATCGGGATTTTCTGGATCGGGTTGCGACCACAACCATCGCGATGGAGGGCTATGGGCGCGCAACCGTTTACGCCGGAGGGTGGTCCGACTACATCGCGCAACGTGGAGAGATAGCTCAGAAAAAAGAAGATAAAACAAAATTTTCAAAGCCGAAGGTGAAGCAAGAGGCAAAGCCAAAACACGGCCTCTCGTTCTCGGAAAAGCACCGGCTAGAGAAGCTACCTGCCGAGATCGCGCGCCTTGAGGCCGAGATCGCCAAGCTTGAGGAACTGATGTCGGACCCCGAGCTGTTCACCCGCGAACCGGTCAAGTTTCAGAAAGCGACAGACGCCTTGGTCGAACGACAGGAAAAACTGTCAGCAGCCGAGGAAGAGTGGCTGATGCTGGAAGAAAAGGCTGAATCCGGTTGAGTCCGAGTTGAACACCGTCAAATGGGTAAATCCTCCGAGTTGTACAAAACCCGAGCTTCTGGATTGAACACGATTTATTAACCGCTTTGAGCCCTTTGCGGTCGATGTCAGTTTGGTCCCGGGTGTCAGGTTTAGCACATTTCTCTAACTCGTAACAGAAACGCTAATTTGCGGGCTCCCGTTTCAAAAATGAAGTTCAGGCAGGCGCACCTTGTGGCGCCAAAATTGTCATACCTGTCTTTTCGGCCACCGCCATAATGGCCGGAATGTCGGGTGGTCCGTCAGGAGCAGGAATGTCTGTGGTGCCGTCTGGCATTGCTTCACCCGCTTCGGTGAAGAATGTATCGTGCATTGCTCCTGGGGCATTGACGCATAACAGGCGACCTGGGCTTTGTCCAATACAGGTAAACGCATGCACGGCGCCGTCCGGGACTTTCACGAAATCACCGATGCTTACCTTACTCGTTTCGCCGTTCAGGAAAAATTCAAACTCTCCTTCGAGCACATAGAAACTCTCGTCTTCGCCAGCATGATGATTGGGAGGCGCACCCGCTCCCGGGGCGGTCTTTATTTCGACGATGGTACAGCGATCTCCGGTTTCAGCAGGAAACGCGTGAAACGTCAGAAGATTACCAAGTAGGTGATATGTGCGTGGACGAGACTCTGTCATTTCAACGGCTCCCTTTACTTCGATGAATGCATCATTATGATACATATATCTACTCATGAGACAAGTGTATCATTAAGGAACGCGCGATTTGGCTCCTCGCACCAATCAAAAGAACAGAACAAGAGAGGCCTTGCTGTCGGCAGCACGTGAGCTTATGTCCGAAGGAGAAAACGTGACGCTTGCCAGAGTCGCAGAGCGAGCGAAAACTGGCCGCGCGACAGTGTACCGGTACTTCTCAGACCCCAATGTTTTGGCCTTGGATGCGACCCTCGACATAGAGGTGACTCCAACTGCAGGATTGCTGGAAGGACTTGAGGATGTGCGAAGCCGTGTGCACGCGGTGGCGCGCTACTATTTGGATTTCTCGCGCGAACATGAGGCTTACTTCCGTCAGTTTTTGGCTGAATCGCTAAAGGCATCACTTCAGGACGGTACTGTCAAAATGCGCGGCGCCAGAAGAGTGATAGCATTTGGCGAGGCCCTAGAACCTGTCCGCCGTTCGATGAAACCGAGTGATTACGAAGACTTGACTCTACGTTTGGCCATGACAACAGGCATGGAACAGTTTGTGATATTGGAAGACATTCTGCGAGTAGACCAGCAGAAAGGATACCGCTTGCAAGAAGGTCTCGTGGACGCTCTGCTTGATCAATACCTGCCGAATGTGTGAAACATACCAGCAAAGCAATCTTGGCTAAACGGACGCTTTGTCCGCAAAGGTGACACCTCTAAAGAAAGCAAAACAGATTCAATCAGGCGTAGAAGTGTTTGACACGGCTCATTGTTTTTCTGTGGTCCGGGCCTACGAAAAAGAAGAAGTGCAAGGTATTCGGCATATGGCTTGCGGTCATTCGTGAGGTCAGATCGCGCGGGCTGGGTTGCCGACAACGGTCGCCCTTGGTGGGACGTCTTTCGTGACGATACTGCCGGCGCCAATGATGGCGCGGTCTCCGATTGTGACGCCGGGCATGATGATGGCGCCACCGCCGATCCAGACATTCTCGCCTATTGTCACAGGGTGGGCGAGTTCCAGACCTTGCGCGCGTAAGGCGGGGTCTTTCGCGTGCTCGGCGCAGTAGATCTGTACCGTGGGACCAAGCATCGTATCATTGCCGATGTGAACGGGCGCGGTGTCGAGAACGACACAGCCAGCGTTCAGATAAACCCGACTACCCAGAGACAGGTTTATTCCGTAGGCGCAATGGAATGGTGCCTCGACAAAGCAATCCTGACCGATATGGGTAAATAGCGCCGCAAGTTCCGGAGCCAAATAGCCCCTTTCATCTGGCGGGCAAGTGTTATGGGCATGGACAGCACGGCGCGCGGTGGCACGCAACGCATCGAGTTCCGGATCAAGGCAGCGATACCAGTCGCCTGCCTCCATTTTCTGCCGCTCGGTCATGGCATTGATTTACCTCATCCGGAGGGCACCGTCGATGCGGATAACCTCTCCGTTAAGGTAGCCCATCTCGACGATAAACCCGGCCAGCCGCCCGTATTCAAGGGGATCGCCAAGGCGGGCAGGGTTGGGGACGTCCGCTGCAAGTTGCTGCTGCACCTCTTCGGGCAGGCCAGCCAGCATGGGCGTCATGAAAATACCCGGTGCGATGGCCATCACGCGGATGCCAGTGGATGCCAGATCGCGGGCCATGGGCAGGGTCATGCCGACCACTCCGCCTTTCGAGGCCGCATAAGCGGCCTGACCCTTTTGCCCGTCAAAGGCGGCGATAGAGGCGGTGTTGATGATCACGCCGCGTGCGCCGTCCGGTTCGGGATCGTTCTTTGCCATTTCGGCGGCGGCAAGGCGTGAGGCGTTGAAAGTGCCGACCAGATTGATGTCGATGGTTCGCTGGAAGGCGTCCAGGGGATGGGGGCCGTCTTTGCCGACGGTTTTGGCTCCGATCGCGATACCGGCGCAGTTCACCGCCGCGGTGATGCGACCCATCTTGTCCTTCGCCTGCGCAATGGCCGCAGCGACCGAGGCCTCATCCGTCACATCGGTCTGTGCAAAATACCCACCAATCTCAGCCGCGACCTGAGGGCCGCACTCGGCATCACGATCAAGGATAGTTACTTGTGCGCCGCTCTTGGCAAAATGACGGGCTGTGGCTTCACCCAGGCCGGACGCTCCGCCGGTGATGACTGCAGCTGTGGTTGAGAGTTGCATGAAGGGCCTCATCTTGATCTGAACACTTGTTCAGATAATCGCAAGCAGGGGGTGCTGTCCAGTCACAGTGTTGATCAATCTAGCCTGCTACGCTGTTGCATGGGCGTGATCCCAAAGGTCGCACGATAGACGCGCGAGAAGTGACCGGCGCTTTCGAACCCGCAGGCAAAGGCGACCTCGGTCACTGAGGACTCGGTCTGCAAAAGCAGGTTACGCGCCCGTTCTAGGCGCAATTCCATGAAATATTTCTTGGGCGAAGTGTTCAGGAATTTTCCGAACAAGCGTTCGAGTTGCCGGGTCGAAATGCCGATATCGGCGGCAATGACTGATGGCGACAGCGGGCTTTGGATGTTTTCGGTCATGATGTTGATCGCCTTGGCCAAATGCGCATTGCGCATCCCGTTGCGTGATTGCAGTGATACGCGCTGATCAGCGGTGGCATTGCGCACGGCGTTATAGACCATCTGATCGGCAACGGCGACGGACATGTCGTGGCCGTGATCCCGTTCGATCAGGTGCAGCATCAGATCGGCAGTGGCCGTGCCGCCCGATGCGGTCATGTGTTTTTCGTCAGCGACAAAAACGCTGCGAACCAGGTTGATTTCGGGAAAAGCCTCCATAAAAGAATCGTGATATTCCCAATGAATTGCAGCCTGCATACCGTCCAGAAACCCGGCTTCGGCCAGCAACCAAGCACCAGAACACAGCGCGCCGATATTGGTCCCACGCGCGCGTTCACGGCGCAATGTGGCCAGCAGTGGCTTCGTGACATGATTTCGCATGTGAATGCCCGACAAAACAAACAACTGGTCGCATTTGGGCACGGACTGCAACCCGCCATGTACCAGAGTTATTGATCCGTTGGAGCAAACCGCCTGCTCTCCGTGCTCTGATCGAAAGGACCATTGGTAGAGCTCTTCATCCGCCACCCAATTGGCAATGCGCAACGGTTCGACCGCGCATGAGAAGGCGAGGTGCGAGAATTCCTCGACCAGTATGAAAGTGAAGTGTTGCGGTTTGTGCATGGGTTGGACCGGAATCAGGGCGTTTCTGAATGTACCGGCATGCTGCACGAAAACTAACTGTATACAACATGTATTTTTTTGAGATACCACTATGCGCATACGCGATTCGAAAACGGCAATGGAAGGCGTAGGATGAAGAGCGAGGACAGATCACCGAAAGAGGCGTTGGCCGAACATCTCAAGATGTCGGTTCTGACCTTGTGCCTGAGCCCCGGAGAGGATCTGGACGAGGCGCAGCTGTCGCAGGCCTTTGGCCTGTCGCGCACGCCGTTGCGCGAAGTGTTCCGACAGTTGGCCGGTGAGGGCTATCTGGACCTGCGCACCCATCGCGGGGCGCGGGTGTCCGAGATGTCTCATACCACGTTGCGCGATTTCTTTCTGGTTGCGCCGATGATCTATGGCGCGGTGCTGCGTCTGGCCACAGCGAATGCGACGGCTGATCAGATTGATCAGTTGAAAGAGGCGCAGGATACGTTTCGGCAGGCCTTGCGTACAGGCTCGGCTGAGGAGCGGACGCTGGCCAATACCCGGTTTCACGAAGTGACCGGAGAGATGGCAGGGAATGTCTATTTATCCCCATCGTTCAATCGGCTGCTGATCGACCATGCGCGGATCGGGATGACATTTTATCGCCCGCAGACCGCGCAGATGACCGAAAACCTGTCGCAAGCCAGTCATCAGCACGACGCCATCATCGCTGCCATCGAGGCAGGCGATGAGGCGGCTGCTGCGCAGCTTGCCGACGACCACTGGACCCTGTCACGCGATCAGATTGAGCTGTTCGTGATGCCTGAAGGTTTGGATTTTCCGCTGGGGCAGGTCCCCGGCAAGACATCTGCATGAGGGAAACATGACTCCGATCTTCAGATTTGAGGGTATCTACACGCCGGTGGTGACACCCTACGCGGCGGATGGCAGCGTGAATTGGGACGCGCTGGCCGTGGTGATCGACTATCTGGTCGAACAGGGTGTGCACGGGTTGATCTCGGGTGGATCGACCGGTGAGAACTATGCCCAGACCGTTGATGAACGGCTGCAACTTGCGCAGTTTACGCATGAACAGCTGAAGGGGCGGGTGCCTCTGGTTGTGGGAACGGGGGCGATGCTGACCGGCGACTCAGTAGCTTTGGCCTCAGGCGCGCGAGACTTAAGCGCAGATGCGATCCTGTTGGCCAGCCCTCCGTATTCGGTGCCGACAGACCGTGAGAATGCGCTGAACGCTCTGGCTATCGACAAGGCGGCTGATCTGCCGGTGATGCTGTACAACTATCCGCACAGGACAGGCACGATGATGGGGGAAGAGTTCCTGGATCGTGTGGGCCGCAGCCGGAATTTCTGCGGCATCAAGGAAAGCTCGGGCGATATCAACCGGGTACACCTACTGGCGCGTGATTATCCGCATATCCAGCTGGGCTGCGGCATGGACGATCAGGCGCTGGAGTTTTTCGCCTGGGGAGCGCCGTTCTGGGTCTGCGGCGGATCGAATTTTCTGCCCGCCGAGCACGTGGCGCTGTATCAGGCCTGCGTGATCGAGGGCAACTTTGCCAAAGGCCGCCGCATCATGAGCGCGCTGATGCCGCTGATGCGGGTGCTGGAGCAGGGCGGCAAGTTCATCCAGACGATCAAGCATGGCGTCACGATGAACGGGATCGATGCGGGGATGGTCAGGTCGCCCCTTAAAGGCCTGAACAAAGATGACAAACGCGCGCTGGAACAGGTGACGCGCGTTCTGAAACGCAAAATCGCAGATATCGTGGCGGAGGATTGAGGCATGAGCTTGCTGACGAAAGATGAATACGAATCCATCGCTGCGCATCTGGATTTGCCGACGGGCGCGTTCATTGATGGCGGCTATCGCCCGGCAATCTCGGGACAGGTGTTCGAGACCGTGAACCCCGCCACTGGCGCGGTGCTGACCAGTATTGCAGCCTGCGGTGTCGAGGATGTGGATTTTGCCGTTGAAAAGGCGCGTGAAGCGTTTGATGATGGGCGTTGGTCAAAGATGCACCCATCGGATCGCAAGGACGTTCTGATCCGCCTGTGCAAGCTGATCACCCGCAACGCGCGGGAACTGGCGGTGATGGAGAGCATCGATAGCGGCAAGACCATCTATGACTGCGAAACCGTGGATGTGCCCGAGACGATCCACTGTCTGAAGTGGCATGCCGAGGCGATCGACAAGATTTATGATCAGGTTTCACCGGCCAGTGATGACCACATCGCCATGGTCGTGCGTGAACCCATCGGTGTGGTCGGGTTGGTGCTGCCATGGAACTTCCCCTTGTTGATGCTGGCATGGAAGATCGGGCCAGCATTGGCGGCGGGCTGTTCCGTTGTGGTGAAGCCTGCGACCGAGACTTCTCTGACCGCGCTAAAGGTGGCGGAGCTGGCGTCTGAAGCCGGGTTGCCGCGCGGTGTGCTGAATGTGGTGCCCGGCGGCGGCGCCGAGGTGGGTGAACCCATCGGGCGACATATGGGTATCGACATGGTGTCCTTCACCGGCTCGACCGTGACGGGCAAGAAGTTCCTGAACTATTCCGCTGAAAGCAACGCCAAGGAGGTGGTGCTTGAGATGGGCGGCAAGAACCCGGCTATCGTGATGGACGATGCGGAAAATCTGGACCGGGTGGCGGCGCATGTCGTCAATGGCGCGTTCTGGAATATGGGCGAGAATTGCTCGGCCTCTTCGCGGTTGATCGTGCATAAGGACGTGAAGGCAGAATTGCTGGAACGGATCGCGCATCATGCCAAGCACTGGAATGTCGGCGACCCGCTGGACCCTGAAACTCGGTTGGGCGCGCTTGTCAGTGAAGGGCATTATTCCAAGGTGTGCGGCTATCTGGATCAGGCCGAAACCGTGCTGATTGGTGGCAAGGCGGAGAATGGGTTCGTCGAGGCCACGGTGATCGAAGTGCCCGGAAACGATGCCACGCTGGCGCGCGAGGAAATCTTTGGCCCGGTCTTGTCGGTGATCGAAGTCTCTGGCTTTGACGAGGCGATTAGCATTGCTAATGACACTGAGTATGGCCTGTGTGCGTCGATCTTCACGGCCAACGCCAAACGCGCCATCCGGGGCGCACGGGCGATCCGGGCGGGAACCGTCACGGTCAACAGCTTTGGCGAAGGTGACATCACCACACCATTTGGCGGTTACAAGCAATCGGGGTTTGGTGGTCGGGACAATTCGGTCCATGCGCATGATCAGTATACCCAGCTGAAAACCATTTGGATTGATCTGACTGATGACGAAGATGAGGCGGTGGATTGACGAGCTACGCCGCCAAACGGTTGCCCCGGCAGACCGGCGCGGCGGGATGGAATGCGATCCTGCCGCCGCAACAATCGCTGCCCCGGCTTGAGCAAGACCAGACCGCAGATGTAACCATCATCGGCGGTGGTTTTGCCGGGCTGACGACGGCCCGGCGACTGCATCAGCTTGATCCGGGTCTGAAGGTTGTCGTGCTGGAGGCCGGGCGCTTTGCCGAAGGTTCGGCCGGGCGAAACTCGGGTTTCATGATCGATCTGCCGCATGATCTGGCTTCGGACAACTATGCAAGCGATGGGATGGAGGCGGACCGGGCCACGATCGCGCTGAATCGGAAGGCCATTTCTTTTGCGACGCAAGTCGCGGAAGAATGTGATCTGCCGCTGGAGATGTTTGACCCGTGCGGCAAGATCAATGCTGCTGCGACGGTGGCCGGAGATCGGCACAACGCCGATTACGCCGCGCATCTGGCGCGCTTGGGTGAGCCTTACGAGCTGTATGACGTGCATCAGATGCAGGCGCTGACGGGCAGTCCGCATTACACTTCGGGTCTGTTTGCGCCGGGAACCGTGATGATTCAGCCCGCTGCTTACATCCGTGCCCTGTCCGCGTACCTTGCAGGACAGATTGGGGTGTTTGAGAATTCACCCGTGACTGGGTTCAGTAAGAAGGGCAGCGGCTGGGAAGTCGAAACCGAAAAGGCGCATGTGTCGACCGGCCGCATTATCCTGGCCAATAATGGACACATCGAGAGCTTTGGTTTCTACCAGCGGCGTCTGATGCATATCTGCCTCTATGCTTCGATGACCGAACCGTTGAGCGAGGCGCAGATTGCCAAGTTGGGCGGGCAGCCGCGCTGGTCGGTGACGCCTGCAGATCCGATGGGCACTTCGGTGCGGCGGGTTTCGGGCAGCTATGGGGATCGTATTCTGATCCGAACCTGTTCCAGCTATCATCCGGATATCCGAAGCAGCGATAGCCAGTTGGATCGGGCAGGCGCTGTGCACGACCGCAAATTCCGAGAACGGTTTCCGAACCTGCCCGATGTGGGGATGGAGCATCGCTGGGCCGGGATGTTGTGCCTTAGCCGCAATGGTTCAGCCGCATTTGGTGAGGTTGATCAAGGGGTCTATGCCGCCTGCTGCCAGAACGGATTGGGCATCGCCCGCGGCACGTTGCAAGGAATGGGCGTAGCAGAGCTTGCGCTGGGGAAAGACTCCCAGATTTCAGACCATTTTCTAGCGCAGCCGATGCCGCCGCGCTTGCCACCCGAGCCCTTCGCATCAGCGGGTGCCAATGCGTATCTGCGCTGGAAAGAGTGGCGATCCGGGGCGGAATAACCCGCCTGCTGGTCAGGGCAGGCTGAGCTTTGCCATCCGCCCGCCATCGACGGTGTAAATCTGGCCGGTGACAAACCCGGCCTCATCAGCAGCCAGAAACGCGACCAGTGCGGCGACTTCTTTGGGGTCACCAGTGCGGCCTACGGGATGAATACGGGCGATATCCCGGCGGAACACGGCGGGGTCGTCCATGCTGTCGATGAAATCGAGGTTGAGATCGGTGTCGATCCAGCCCGGAGCAACCGCATTGCAGCGGATGCCCTCTGCGCCATGGTCGACGGCAACCGCGCGGGTCAGCCCGTGCAGCCCGGCCTTTGAGGCGCAATAGGCGGCATGGCCCGGATTGCTGCCCAGCCCTTCGACCGAGCCGATGTTGACGATGCTTCCCTTAGTTTTGCGCAGATGCGGCAGAGCGGCCTGGATCAGCAAGAAAGGGGCGGTCAGGTTGACCATGATGTTGCGCTGCCAATCCGCCAGAGACATGTCGTCGATCGATGCCTCTTGCATCATCCCTGCGTTATTGATCAACACATCAAGCTGGCCTGCATCGACCGCGACCTGCTCGATGATCTGTGCGGGGCTGTCGGGGTCTGAAAAATCCGTATGGAAGGAGGGGAAGTCGTCGTCTTGCCCACGTTGAGCGGTGTAGACATCGGCCCCTTCGTCGCGCAGACGCTGGGCGATGGCGCGCCCGATGCCGCTGCGTCCGCCAGTAACCAGCGCAGTTTTTCCGACAAATCTGTTCATAGCACCGGCTTGCCTCCGTTCACTTCAACCAACGCACCGCACATGTACCGCGCGGCGTCCGAGGCCAGAAACAGGATCACGTCCGCGATATCCTCGGGTTCGGCAATCCGGCCCAACGGCACTGATTTTCCAAGCTCGGCAACGGCACTATCGGGATCAAACCCCCGTTTTGCAAAGCCGGAGCGCAGCATCGGTGTGTTCACTTCATTCGGGCAAACGGCGTTTATGCGGATGCCCTGATGCGCGTGATCCTGCCCCATGCATTGTGTGAGACTGGCGATGGCCGCTTTGGTCATGCAGTAGACCGCATGATCCGGGCCGGGTCGGAGGCCCCAACAGGACGCGGTGTTTACGATTGTTCCGCCACCTGCCGCGGCCATGATTGGAATGGCGGCCCGGCAGATGCGGAACGGCGCCTCGACATTCACACCCAACGACAGGGCCCAATCCTCATCCGAAGTCTCGGTCACAGCTCCGCGCGTAATGACGCCCGCATTGTTGACCACGATATCAAGACCGCCCAGGGCCTGTGCGGCTTTGGCGGGTAGCCCGTCGGCATAGGCCGGATCCAACAGATCGCCGGGCAGATGCGCTTCTGCTTCGATCCCCTCCAGCGAGCGGTCTGCCACCGCCACTTGCGCACCTGCTGCGCGCAGGCGCTGCACGAGAGAGGTTCCGATACCCCCGGCGGCACCGGTCACCAGGGCTGTTTTTCCATTGAAATCCATGTTTGCCCCCAATCAGAACGATGCGACTGGCGCGCCAAATCGGCTTTCGTCAGGTGATGCGCCAAGCCCCGGTGCGGTCGGAACGCGAATATGGCCGCCCTCAATCCGGATGCCGTTTTCGGGATCATAGTTGCCTTCGATATAGGGTGCAGCGAGCCATACACCTTCGAGCAATTCGGTCTTCACCGTAGCACCGATATGGGTGCAGGCCGCTGCGATAATGTCGCCGCCCCAGCTATCGTCACATGTATGGGGCAGGTTGCGGGCCTCGCATAGATCGCGAAAGGCACGCATATGGTGCAGGCCGCCTATACGGGTGACCTTCATGCCGAACCCATCGACCAGCCCGGTGCCCGCCGCCGTAATGACGGTGTTCAGACTGGTGCTGTTTTCATCCATGTAGATCGCGTGAGTTACCTGTGGCCGGATTTTCTGCAGATCTTCGATTGTGTTGCAGGGCTGCTCCATGATGAAGGGAATGTCGGGACATTCGCGGCTGACACGCAGCGCATCTCGGGTGGTCCAGCCACGGTTGCCATCCACGGCAAGGCGCATGCCAGAGCCACCGATCACCTCCCAAACTTTGCGGATGGTTTCGATATCCAGCTCTACCGGGCGACCGCCGACCTTGATCTGCAGGCGAGGATAGCCTTCGGACTGCTTATCCGCAGACAATCGGGCGATGTCATCCGGTGCGCCGACGCCTGTTGCGTAATACGAGGGCACTTTGTCGGTTACAGCACCTCCCAGCAGGGTCGATACACTTACACCGTAGTGTTTGCCCAACAGATCGTGCGCCGCTATATCAATTGCCGCTTTGGCGTAGTTATGACAGTTCAAAAGGCCGTCCATTTGGCGATGCAAGCCAAGCGGCGAGACCTTAGCGCCCAGCAGATCTGGTGCCATTTGCGCTAGCGCGGCCCGTGCGCCTGCCGCATGTGCTTCGGCATAGGTGGGACCGACCGGACAGGTCTCGCCCCATCCGACTAGACCATTATCAGCAACCAGTTTGACCAGAGTTGTATCCAGAGCCCAGACCTGGGCGCGGGCCATGGTGTATGGGCCATTTTTCACCGGTAGATCATGGCCGTAGATGTGGATTTCAGAAATTCTCACGTTTTGTGTTTCCCGATGTCTCTGAATGGAAAAGACCCGCCCAATAGTTCGGGCGGGTGAGTTTCAGGGGAGCGTATCTCAGTATGTTTGATTCAACTCATCGGCTGCTGGAATTTCTCGTTCACGCCGTGCGATGTAGTCCAGCAGCTCTTCGTTCTTTGCGATATCGAGCGTCGGTTCTTGGTACTCAGCCAACAGCTTGCGGGCGTGTTTGAGGGCGCGTTCGGTGATTTCGACACAGCCCTCGGCCTGCCATTGCTCGATCGAGTTATTGTCGAACATATCGGGCATGAAGAACGCGCTTTGGAAATTGTCCTGCGTGTGGGGGTGCCCCAGATAGTGCCCGCCGGGGCCGATATCACCAACGGCGGAAACCGCCTGATCGAAATCGTGCCATTTTGGGCCCTCGGCCATGCGATAGGCCATGGCGCATTGTTCCGCGTCGACGATGAACTTTGCGGTCGAGCAGTGCATCCCGGCCTCGTTCCAACCGGCCGAATGCCAGATGTAATTGGCGCCGGAATGGATCACCGCCTGCAGAGTGGTTGCAGATTCATAGCCTGCCTGCGCGTCAAACGTCTTGGCCCCACCCAGCGTGTTCGAAGTGCGCCATGGTACGTCATAGAACCGGGCCATCTGTCCGATCATGAAGTTCATCAGGCTGATCTCGGGCGTACCGGCCATCGGTGCACCAGATTTCATCGATACAGTCGACAGGTAGTGCCCGTAAATCGCAGGCGCGCCTTTGCGGATCACCTGCGTATAGGCCAACGCGCTGAGCGCTTCGGCGTTCAGCTGCGCCACGGTGGCGGGTACACTGGCAGGCGTGTTGGCCCCGCCTAGTACGAAGGGCGAGCACAGCACAGGCTGCTTACGGCGACAGAAGGCCCGCATTGCCCCTAACATGGTTTCATCCCAGACCAGCGGGGAGTTGCCGTTGCAGTTGCCGGTGGTGACAGGGTGATCCTCAAGGAACTCCTCGCCAAACAGGATCGCGCACATCTCCATGACATCTTCGGCATTCTTGGGACTGGTGGTCATGCCCATGAAGGTCTTGTCCGAGTGTTTCATCGACGAATAGGTGATCCGCAGATGTCGCTGGCTGATCGGGTGGTCATAGGGTTCGACAATATGATGGGCCGACGAATGAAGCGCGGGTAACATGTGGCTGAGCTTGTGGAACATCGCCAGATCGTTCAGCGTCGGGTTGCGGCGCACATCGTCCAGATCGCGCAGGAACGGCGCGCCGGTCATCGGTACAAAAATCGAGTGTTTGCCACCAAGTCGAACGTTCTTTTTCGGATCGCGCGCGTGGTAGGTGAAATCTGACGGAATGGTCGCGATCAGCTCACGTACCAGACCGCGGTCCAGATAGACGAGCTCGCCTTCGACCTTGGCACCAGCATTCTTCCAGTCTTCCAGCGCGATGGGGTCGCGGAACTGGACACCCACGTTTTCCAGAATATCCATCGAGGCCGCATCGATGCGATCAACCTGTGCGCCGTCCATCACTTCGCATAACGGAATGCCGCGGGTCAGCCCCGGCAGCATCTCGAAGTTTGGAGCGGTGCGCATGGCGCGACGGGCAGAGCGCCCTCCGGTACGTGTGGCAGTGGCAGTTCTGGTCATATGGTGCCTCCTTCCGGTTCAGAGTGGAACGGAAAGGGTGGGGCTCACATGCAGGAATGCGAAAGTCTGTTGCGAAATACGACGCCGGGAGTCGTCAATAATGCGGCAATCCGAAGAAGGTTATTGATGTTAGTATTGTTGTCTCAGGTTTGACAATCTCATGACCAATTGAGCATTGGCATTTTCCGACGCTTGGGCTGCATTATCCAAATTCGTTTCGCAGGTTGACGTTCATCGATTTCAGATGATTTCTCTTTTGAGGGCTTGCATACTTAAATAGTGTTGTTGGCCGAGTGGATTATGCATGTTGCGCAGACTTCTGAAGATATTGATAATTTCATTTGCCGCAGTGTTGATGGCTTTGATTGTGTTTGTCCTGGTCGTCGTCGAGGACGCTCCACTAGTTGAAATTGGAGCACCACCTTCTCCTAAAGATGTGACAGAAGCGCGTGAATTCGTACGAGGCCTGAGGTCCGCTATTCAGCCAAAGTTATCAGAAACGGCTTCATTCACTACGAACGAGGGTCAACTCAATAGTGTCTTAAAGCTAGGAGAGCGCTTCATTCCAGGATTTCGCGGCGAACTCAGTGTTGATGGTAAGAACGTTTATGGAATTGCCTCAGTCCCAGTTCCATACACTGACAAATGGATGAACCTGCGCGCATCTGTACCCGAATTTGAAGGCCCCTTTGCGCTTTCTAGCGTTCAACTAGGGCCCGTCACAGTCCCTCCAAGTCTCGCAATTAGCGTCGTGCGAATAGGCGGTAATGTAATTGTGGGAGAGCAGTTCGGTGATATCGTTCTGAACGTCGCGGATAGCATGCATATTCATGATGGCAACGTGGCCTTCCGTCTGACGATGAACGAAATGGGTAGTAACGGATTAATGCGAGGGATTTTTGGAAGCTTGCGTGGTTCCGACATGCCCGACTCAGGAGACATTGACCGCTATTATTTGGAGTTTCGTTCAGCAATGGATCTCGGCGAACTGCCGACAAGCGGAAGTTACCTGCCCTACTTGCTGTTTATGCTAGAGGCCGCTCAAGAAGGAAGCCAATCCGAGGGTGTGGCGAACGCTTACACGTCCGCGATTATTGCCCTTACACTGATTTGTGGCGCGAAAGATTTTACCTTGATTGTTGGTGGTATGGTTGGAAGTGAATTTGCTGAGGACAATAACTGGAAAGCTGATTGTGGTGAATTGACTCTGAATGGACGCATTGACAGTCGCCGACACTTCACAACTGCCGCCGCGTTGCAAGCTGCAAGCAACCGTGGCTTTGCCGTATCAGTAGGAGAATTCAAGGAGCTCTACGACACCGTTAAGTCTGGAGGTTTCGACTTCACCGACTTGGCGGCGAATAATTCTGGAATTCGGATGTCGAACAAATTTATGTCTACACCAGCCCCTGATTGGGCTGAACTCATACATGGGATCCGGTCGGAAAATGATGTCATCATAGGATTCGAAGATATCCCCCAGATCATGTCCGAAGAAGATTTCAAGAATAACTACAAAGATGTAGAGAGCATCGAGTATCTTAAAATGCTGAATCTGATCGAGGCTCGGATCGATGAACTTGCATTGCATAGACGCGCTAATCGCATAGATTAAACGTCAATCACCTTTGGTGGACTTAGACGCAAGGAAATGCCCAGTCCGAACTCAAAGCGCACCTCTGCCAGTTGGGCGCTAATAAATTTCAGATCGAATTGTTCGATCCGAAATAACAGCTGCAAATCGAAGGAAGCCCAAAGGTGGCCGTTTACCTAGATCAACCCAGTTTAACCACCGTTCCGCTTTTTTCTGCACTTTGTATGATCGGCGTTGGCAGCACCGACGCGGTGACCATCAGGCCCGCATCTGCCACCTTGCGGGCAACCGGTACAATCTGGCTCTAGGTGAACAACCCTGATTGCAAAGATAGCATCTTGTTCGATGATGGTACGATATTCTCAGCCCATTGAGGTGCGTAGATGTCGTCAAAGATTCAGCGTTATCACTCTTGTTTCTTTTGATTAAACTCCAGCGCCATCTCATCGAGAATGCCAAAAGCCACCGGATAAAAACTTTCGAATAATTCGATCACCGCAGCTTCCTCCGCCGGATGATGTTTTCCGTCAGAGTCTGTTAGTCGGCCCATACGAAATACAATTTCGGTGCCTTCTTCAGTCGGGACCAATTCATAAGTCTCAATATTCGTAAGACCTTCGATGGAGGAGTTGTGCAGAATGTCGGTTACATATTCGAAAGGCTGCCAGTCGACTATCAGCATCTGAAAATGTGCGGCTTCATGAATGCAGTGCAAACGAACGCCCACCGATGTGCGCGATGCATCTCCTTCGCGGTAGGCGTCCTTCAACATCATCCAGCGCATCTTGAGCCGGGGATCTGTAAGCATTTCCCAAGCCACTCCCGGGGGTGCGTTCAGCATGTGCCGAGTTGTGAGTACTGCTTCTTCGTCTGTAACGCGGACAGGTCCGGCGACTTCTCGGTATCGTTGCCAGGCCGCAGCAAGGTCATAGACCCGCATGGGCACGTCGCCAAAATGCTCGAACTGAGCGCTGTATTTCATGAGTTCAGACTCGATGCCCATTGCCTGGAACGCGTCTTCCGAGAACAGCGCGTAGCTGAGGATACCTGTATCCTCTTTCACATCGGTTTTTGCCATCCGATGCACGAGTATGACGTCAGCACCGGAAATATCTTTCATCGGGCCAATCGAAAGCTCTTCAAATTTCCCGTGATGCGCAAGGATCTTCAGATCGAGATCAGCAACGTTGCGACATGCATTGCAGGGACAAGTTGTGTTCTGCACAATGTTTCGACGGCGTTCGGCAAACGCCCGATAGAGGCTTTCACATATGTTGAGGAAAGTTTCACCTGAAGGGAACGGTCCACTCGAATAAGCGAGAACGGCGTCACCCTCGAGGCCTCGCAACTTCATCGGGTCTTTCAGTTCCATCACAATTGCCTCAAGCAAAGAATGGATGATTGGGTTGGCATGCTCCAACTCAGACCGGGTCAAGTATCCTGTGTAACCGGTGATATCGGCGATTAGCAGGTAACCTGTCTGAACAGACATAATCACAATATCCCTAATTTCGTTCGTCAAAACTCATGGTAGACTTTGAAACTATTTCGGGCAACGTAGTTCAAAAACAAGAGCTGAACGACCAGAAATGGCACAGGCTGATACCAGTTTCTGACAATTGATCTTCTCTTTCGGACCCATAGCGATCTTCGTCGCGTGAACGCAAAAAAAATTGCAGATCGAGTTACTCGATCTGCAACAATTTCTCCAAAGGACAAATGCTTGATAGAAGTTCTTTGACTGGATTAACCAAGTTTCACCAGCGCGTGGCGCTTCTTACCTGCGCTCAATTTGATGGGCGATGACAGTGCGCCTGCGTCGATCATCAGGCCCGTATCAGTCAGCGGGGCATCATCCAGCTTGGCGCCGTTTTCGGCGATCAGGCGCTTGGCCTCTTTACCGGATTTGGCGAGGCCAGATTTAACGATCAACTGAACGATGGACATGCCGTCACCCAGTTCCGATGCGCTGAGGGTTAGGGTCGGGAGGTCTCCGCCAACGCCGCCTTTTTCGAACACTTCGCGCGCGGTTGCCTCTGCGGTTGCTGCGGCTTCGGCACCGTGCAGCAAGGTGGTGACTTCGTTTGCAAGGCGCACCTTGGCCTCATTGACCTCGGACCCTTGCAGCGCGCCCATGCGATCGCATTCGTCGACCGGAAGCTCGGTAAAAATTTTCAGGAACCGGCCTACATCAGCGTCGGTGGTGTTGCGCCAGAACTGCCAGAATTCGTAGGGCGACAGCATATCGCCGTTCAGCCACACGGCACCGCCCTGCGACTTGCCCATTTTACGGCCATCGCTTGTGGTCAGCAGGGGCGTGGTCAGGCCGTAGATTTCGTGATCCAATACGCGGCGCGTCAGGTCGATGCCGTTCACGATGTTGCCCCACTGGTCCGAGCCGCCCATCTGCAGAACGCAACTATACCGGCGGTTCAGTTCGAGGAAATCATAGGCCTGCAGGATCATGTAGTTGAATTCGAGGAACGACAGTGATTGCTCGCGATCCAGCCGCGATTTCACGGATTCAAAGCTCAGCATCCGGTTTACTGAGAAATGCCGCCCGATATCGCGCAGGAAATCGAGGTAGTTCAGGCTGTCCAGCCACTCGGCATTGTTCAGCATCAGCGCGCCGGTCTCGCTGTCATCATAGGACAGGTATTTCGAGAACACCTGTTTCATGCCCGCGATGTTGGCGTCGATCTGTTCGGGGCCCAGCAATGGGCGTTCGTCCGAGCGGAATGACGGATCACCCACTTTCGTAGTGCCACCACCCATTAGTGTGATCGGTTTGTGACCGGTCTTTTGCAGCCAGCGCAACACCATGATGTTCATCAAGTGACCCACATGCAGAGACTGCGCCGTGGCGTCATAGCCGATATATGCCGTCTGCACCCCAGAGATCAGCGCGTCGTCAAGGCCCTGATAATCGGTGCAGTCGGCGAGAAAGCCGCGCTCGATCATCGTGGCGATGAAATCCGATTTGGGGTGGTAGGTCATATCGTGCCCTTTGGGTTAGGTTTGCGGAGCACTGTATAGGCGGCGTCAGAGGCAAGGAAAAGGCACCATTTCCAAGAAAAGTGCCGCTCGCGCGTGATGTGTCTTGCCTTGGCTTCGCATTACCGTGCAGGTTGTGCCCAGAACCCTGCGAAACGGGTGTATGAACGGAACAATGAGGTCGATGTGGGCAGGGTCATCAGCAAATCGGGAGCGATCAGATCATTAGGCGCCATGTCAGGAACCTCTCTGGACGGTGTCGACGCGGCAGTGATCGAAACCGATGGGCAGGAAATTTTTGATTTTGGACCAATTGCCTACCGGGCGTATTCAGAGGAAGAGCGTGAGACCTTGCGCTCAGCGCTCGGGCAGTGGCATGGCTCCAAAGTCGATACTGCAGCTGAATTGGTAACTCGCGCGCATGCCGAGGTTCTGTCTGAATTCGAAGAAGTTGACCTGATCGGCTTCCACGGCCAAACGCTGGCGCATGAACCACGTGGGCGTGGGACTTTGCAGGTGGGTGACGGTTTGGGCCTGTCGCAGGCCCTTGGATTACCAGTGGTTTGGGACTTTCGCAGCGACGATGTGGCGCTGGGCGGCGAAGGGGCACCGTTGGCACCGTTCTTTCACTTTGCCTGCGCTAAGTGGATTGGGGCGCAAGAGCCGATGTGCTTCCTCAACCTGGGAGGTGTGGGAAACCTGACTTATGTCGATCCGTCATTTGATGGACCCGAAGCACCTGGGGCGTTGCTGGCTTTCGATACCGGGCCGGCCAATGCGCCGGTAGATGACCTGATGCAGGCGCGATTGGGCTTGCCGATGGACCAGGATGGCGAACTGGCGCGTGGTGGGACGGTCGAAACCGGTGCGCTGGAGCTGTTTTTGGCCGAACCTTTCTTTAATCGTATGCCCCCCAAGTCGCTGGATCGGAATGATTTCTCGGAAATGATCGATCTGGTGAAAGAATTGAACGATGCAGATGCGGTGGCCACGTTGACGGGCATGAGTGCAGCAGGTGTTGTGCAGGGCATGGAGCATTGCCCCAAGCCACCTTCGCGTATTCTGGTGACGGGGGGGGGCCGTAAGAACCCGGTGTTGATGGAAATGCTGCGCGTATCGCTGGATTGCCCGGTAGGGCCGGTTGAGGCGGTTGGTCTGGACGGCGATATGCTTGAAGCCCAAGCATTTGCCTATCTTGCGGTCCGGGTGGCGCGGGGCTTACCAACATCTGGTCCGGGTACAACCGGGGTCAGTGCGTTGGTTGGAGGCGGCGTCGTGTCGTCGCCAGCGCGGAGTGAGGTAATTGGCGGGTAGGGGGCTCTGCCCCCGGTCGCTGCGCGCCCTCCCCGGGATATTTTGGGCCAGATGAAGAAGCGGATACGTTTGGTGGTTAATCCTATGGGACCAGTATTTATTATTTTGCGGGTATATCGAAGTCGGGTCCTGCAAGCTCGAAACCTTCAAACTCAAAGCCTGGGGATACCGTGCAACTGACCAATGTGTAAGCGCCAGTGCTGCGCGCGGCTTGCCAATGCCCCTTGGGAACAATCAGCTGGGGTGCGCCGTTGGCCAAGTCCGGGGTGAGCGTGTAAGCGATTGCCGGACCCGCATCGGTTGCGCTGATCGACAAGGTCAACGGTGCGCCTGAATGGTAGAGCCAGATCTCGGTCGCGTCGACTTTGTGCCAATGGCTGCTTTGACCTTCGGTCAGCAGGAAGTAGATGCAAGTACCGGTGGCGCGGCCGGGATTGTCGGCCCGCCAGGTTTCTTTGAACCAACCTCCTTCGGGGTGCGGTTGCAGATCCAGGTGATTGATGATGTCTTGTGGGTTCATGGCGGCCTCGGGTTCGATTGCGCTGATTATGCACGGCGTCGTATGATCCGCTATGACAATTGTGTAACCAGCGCATATGTTTGCCGCATGACCATGATGATCCCTTTTGACAATAGTTACGCCCGCCTGCCGGAGGGGTTCTTTGCGCGGCAGGCTCCTGTACCGGTCCGCGCGCCGCGTTTGATTGCGTT
This sequence comes from Ruegeria sp. AN6, assembly GCF_056540425.1. Classification (NCBI taxonomy): domain Bacteria; kingdom Pseudomonadati; phylum Pseudomonadota; class Alphaproteobacteria; order Rhodobacterales; family Roseobacteraceae; genus Ruegeria; species Ruegeria sp. AN6. Next base: position 796,982 of record NZ_JBQFWR010000001.1, on the reverse strand, counting down.
TAGTACCGATCTGGCACAGCTATTGCGGATAACGCTCGATGAGGCTGAAGAGATGGCACAGGCGTTTGCAGGGAATATCGTTCCGGAAGGTGCCGAGCCCTTGGCGCAGCTGTATTCCGGGCATCAGTTCGGTACCTATAACCCCCAGCTTGGAGATGGACGTGCAGTTCTGTTGGGCGAGACCATCGGCGCAGACGGGGTCAGGCGGGATATTCAGCTGAAAGGCTCGGGCCAGACGCCGTTTTCGCGCCGGGGCGACGGGCGCGCCTGGCTAGGGCCGGTGTTGCGCGAATATGTCGTGTCTGAGGCGATGCATGCGCTGGGCATTCCGACGACACGCGCCCTGGCGGCGGTCGAGACCGGTGAGATCGTGTTACGGGAAGGTCCGATGCCCGGTGCGATCCTGACGCGCGTGGCGCAGAGCCATTTACGCGTGGGTACCTTTCAGGTTTTTGCCGCCCGAGGACAGTTGGACAATCTGCGAAAGCTGACAGACTATGCTATTCAGCGTCACTATCCGGACGCACAAGGTCCGATGGGATTGCTGCGTGCTGTGCGCAATGCGCAGGCGCGACTGATTGCCCAGTGGATGAGCGTTGGATTTATTCACGGGGTGATGAATACGGACAACAGCTCGATCGCGGGTGAAACCATAGATTATGGACCTTGCGCCTTTATGGATTCCTATCATCCGAATACGGTTTTCAGCTCGATTGACCGGATGGGGCGTTATGCCTATTCCAACCAGCCTGAGATTGCGGTCTGGAATCTGGCGCAATTGGCGACTGCCTTGATCCAGCAGTTCGAAGACAAAGACGCGGCGGTTGAAGAAGCGACCGAAATTGTCCATGCCATGCCTGCCCTGATGCAAGAGCATTGGTTGAAGCGGTTCCGGGCCAAGATCGGATTGGTTCGAGCTGAAGAGGGAGACCTTGAACTGATCTCGGACCTGCTGGTGCGGATGGCGCAGAATCAGGCAGACTTTACCAACACGTTTCGTGCGCTGGGCGGTGATCATGCGCGGGATCAGTTCACTGATCCTGGCGCGTATGACGAATGGGCTGAAGGATGGCGCGCGCGCTTGCAGCGCGAAGATACTCCTGACGCCGTAATGAGTGCTGCAAACCCGGCTTTCATTCCGCGCAACCACCGGATTGAGCAGATGATACAGTCGGCCGTTCAGGGAGATTACGCGCCATTCCATCGTTTGAACGACGTTTTGTCACGACCCTACGAGGATCAGTCCGATGCGGTTGATCTGACACGCCCTCCATCCGAGAGCGAAGTGGTTCATGCCACGTTCTGTGGTACCTGACTGCGGCCCAAAAGCTCGAACTGCAGGCAGGTTTCGGACTGTTCAATGGGCAGCGCTGGAGAAATCCAGCCGCTGTCTGCCAACATGACGGATTCGCGCTTGAGCTGGATTTCACGACCAGCCTCAGATTTCAGATAGGTGCCGGATGTGCTTCGGTCTGACAGGATCAGCTTGCCATCCTTGATACTGAGAACAGCATGCAGGCGCGACACCCATGGTTGGGACAGCACGACGTCGCAATCTTGTGACCGGCCAATTGCCAGCTCGCCGTTCTCGTGGCAGCGCCATGAGCGCTCTCCATGGCTAAGCAATAGGGTCAAACGTTCCGCTGGCTTCCAGTGATCTTCGGTCCGGCCATGGGACAGCGGCAATCGGGTTTGCGTAAACGGGTCCATGTCCGGGTTCATCAGGGAATAGACCATGAACCGCTCTGTCAGACCCTTGAGGTTGAGTTGCCCAAGCGGTTTGAGAATCTGGCGTAAGTTTTCCTGTAGCATCGTCGCGACGCCATTGCTGACACAGGCCTCTCCTGGGTTGGCGGCCGTCGCAAGACGGGCGGTCACATTCACCGCTTCGCCATAAACACCTTTTTCGGCGATGACGATCGGTCCGCAATGTACACCAACATGCACCGACAGTGAGGTTTCCGGGGACTGTTCGATCAGACTCATCGCTGCATTCAACGCTGCGTTTGGATCCAGGAAAAAGCTTAGAACATCATCCCCTTTCTGGCCAACCTGTGTGCCACCATGGGTTGCAAGTACGCGACGTAGCCGATCAAGTTCCAATTGGATAAGACGCTGCGCTTCGCCTTCGCCCACTGCTTTGTACAGTGGGGTGCTCCCTGAAATGTCTGCGATTACCAGGGTGGCGAATGTTGTATTCACGGTTGATCCTTAGCTTGGCTTTACGGGCACTTTACCCATAGAGATGCACGTGTACACGATATTTGCGTTTTGGTGGAGCGCATTGTGGTAAAAGCAATTTTAAGTAGAATGGTGGTGATTGAACCAAAGCAATCTATCTGGTTCCTACGGGAATTTCATGTTGCACCAGGCGCTGAGCGTGGCACTCTTGGTGCTTGAGTAAACATCGGAATCCCATGGTCCTTCAGTCAACACTGCGTCTAGCCAGTTACAACATTCAGAAATGTGTGGGACTCGACTTCCGGCGTCAACCGCAGCGGATATTGCAGGTTATTGAGAGTATGCAGGCGGATATTGTTGTGCTGCAGGAGGCCGACAAACGTTTGCCACCGCGCCCTGCCGCGTTGCCGCATTTCATGTTGGACGAAGCCGGCTGGCAGATTGTCGATCTGGGTGGTGCGGGCAGTCTGGGGTGGCACGGCAACGCCGTCATCTGGCGTGGAGACACAATTGCAGTGCGCCGGACCGGGCATCACGAATTGCCGGGGCTGGAGCCGCGTGGTGCTGTGCGGGTTGAATTTGATACACAGATCGGGCCCTTGCGCGTGATGGGAATGCATCTGGGATTATTGCCCGCGTCGCGACGCCAGCAAATCAACCATATCAAGCGCTGTGACTCCGATCTTGAGGATATGCCCACCGTCTGGGCTGGCGATTTCAACGAATGGTCGCGACAACCGGTTCTGGATCATCTGGCTCCGGACATGAGGTTTTTGCCGCCCGTACCCAGCTTTCCGGCTGCACAGCCATTGGGCGCGCTGGACAGGATCGCAGTGGGACAGGGGCTTGAGGCAGCATTGCATGGGGTGCACGATGCGCGACCGGCGCACATCGCGTCTGACCATTTGCCGGTTTGGGCCGATTTGCGACGCGCTGCCTGATACGTAAATCCTGTGTGGCGCAAGGCACTCAGACATACTATGACAGAGTTTCGAACAGTTCCGGGGGTCACCATGTCCGATACGATTATCGCCCGTTGCGAAGCCAAGGGCCTGCGCATGACGGGTCAACGCCGGACCATCGCCCAGGTCTTGCAGCAGAGCGAGGATCACCCGGATGTGGAAGAGCTGTATGCCCGTGCCTCGGCCGAGGATTCGGGGATTTCGATCGCAACGGTCTATCGCACCGTTAAGCTGTTCGAAGAGGCCGGGATATTGGAGCGGTTGGAGTTCGGTGATGGCCGCGCGCGATACGAGGACGCAGAGCGTGATCACCACGACCACCTGATCGACATGCAGTCAGGCGAAGTGATCGAATTCGTAGACCCCGAGATTGAAGCACTGCAAGAAAAGATTGCGGCCAAGCTTGGGTATAAGCTGAAAGGACATCGCCTGGAATTGTACGGCGTACCGCTGGAAAAAGACTGACTCATCACGAAAATCGATTGGTCGGCGCACGGGAAATCATCGAACATGTCGCAATACTGCTTGCGACGTCGTGAAGGTTACGATTTTTGTGCTGGAAGGACTCGCCTGTTAGCGGTCAATTCCAACGGAAACGCGCATGAACAACGTAAACGGCATTTTGCTGATCATCGGCTCGATGGCAGCCTTCGCGCTTGAGGACATGTTCATCAAGTACCTTTCGGTCAGTGTCTCGACCGGGCAGATCATGATCGTGTTGGGTCTGTTCTGCGGAACCGTCTTTGCAATCATGTCGTTGGTGACACGTAAACGCATTTTCGATCCTGTCGCGTGGGAACCGCTGCCACTGCTTCGGGCAGGGACCGAGGCTTTTGGAGCGCTCAGCTTCGTGACCGCTTTGTCATTGGTCGATCTGTCGACTGTTGCGGCGGTTTTTCAGGCGATGCCGCTATTCGTCACCATGGGGGCGGCGTTGTTTCTAGGCGAGCAGGTCGGCTGGCGTCGTTGGAGCGCCATCGGCATTGGCTTTGTCGGCGTCTTGATGATCATTCGCCCCGGACTCGAAGGTTTCCAGCCAGAATCTCTGTTTGTTTTGGTTTCGGTTGTTGCGATCGCAGCGCGTGATCTGATCACACGCAGGCTGGATGTTCGTGTAGCCTCGTCGGTCGTCGCATTGCAGGCCTACATCGGAGTAGCGCTGGCTGGTGCGGCCCTGATGGTGTTCACAGCACAGCCCATCGTGCCGCTGCAGCCTGCGCAGATCGGGCCTCATCTGGGTGCCATCGGGTTCGGCGTTTTGGGCTATTATGGCATCGTTACCGCGATGCGGATTGGTGAAGCTTCAGCGCTGACGCCGTTTCGATATACCCGGTTGGTGTTTTCGATCATGGCCGGGATGCTGATGTTCGGCGAACGCCCTGACAGCATGACTTTGGCCGGTGCCGGTCTGATTATCGGGTCGGGTCTGTACACCTTCATTCGCGAACGCCAGTTGGCGCGGACGCTGGCAGTCGCCTAAGCACCCACGATCTGTTGGCGCAAACAGCAAACTGTTAGCCCTAAAGGCTGAAAAATATACGTGTTAGCGATAACGGAAACGGTTTACTTTTTGCCGCGTGCTGCTATGAGGCATGCAACTGTTGGCATCATCGGGACCCATATCATGAGCACGATCATCGACATCCACGCACGCGAAATTCTGGACAGCCGGGGTAACCCGACGGTCGAGGTGGACGTGATTCTGGAAGACGGCACTATGGGCCGCGCTGCCGTACCCTCGGGCGCGTCAACCGGTGCCTATGAGGCAGTGGAAAAGCGTGATGGCGACAAGGCCCGCTATATGGGCAAGGGCGTGCTGGAAGCGGTCGCTGCCGTTAACGGTGAGATAGCCGAAGAACTGGTGGGCTTTGATGCGACTGAGCAGGTGGCCATTGATCAGGCGATGATTGAACTCGACGGGACCGAGAACAAGGGCCGTCTGGGTGCGAACGCCATTCTTGGTGTCTCGCTGGCGACGGCCAAGGCGGCGGCGGATTTCACCACACAGCCTCTGTATCGCTACGTAGGCGGTACTTCGGCTCGCGTATTGCCAGTGCCGATGATGAACATCATCAATGGTGGAGAACACGCCGATAACCCGATCGACATTCAGGAATTCATGATCATGCCGACCTCGGCCGCGAATATCCGTGAGGCCGTGCGCATGGGGTCTGAGGTATTTCACACGTTGAAGAAAGAACTCTCAGCGGCTGGTCTGGCCACTGGTGTGGGCGATGAGGGCGGCTTTGCTCCGAACATCGCGTCGACTCGTGAGGCACTGGATTTCATTCTGAAATCCATCGAAAAAGCGGGCTACAAGCCGGGTGAGGAAATCCATCTGGCGCTGGATTGCGCCGCGACCGAGTATTTCAAGGACGGTAAGTACGTGCTGGCGGGTGAGGGCATTTCGCTGACATCCGATGAAAACGCCGCCTATCTGGCCGCACTGGTCAACGATTACCCGATCATCTCGATCGAAGACGGTATGTCCGAAGATGACTGGGATGGCTGGAAGGCCCTGACCGACGCTATCGGTGACAAGGTGCAGCTGGTCGGCGACGATCTGTTCGTGACCAATCCGGCGCGTCTGGCCGAAGGAATCGAGCGTGGCTGTGCGAACTCGATGCTGGTCAAGGTGAACCAGATCGGTTCGCTGACCGAGACCCTTCGTGCCGTCGATATGGCCCACCGCGCGCGATACACCAACGTAATGTCGCACCGCTCGGGCGAGACCGAAGACGCCACGATTGCCGATCTGGCGGTCGCGACAAACTGTGGCCAGATCAAAACCGGCTCGCTGGCGCGCTCGGACCGGTTGGCGAAATATAACCAGTTGATCCGTATTGAGGAATCGCTGGGCGAGGTCGCGGAATATGCAGGTTCGTCTGTCCTGAAACGCTGATCTGCGTCTCTACATTTGGACTTGAATGGGCCTCGGCGTCATCGCCGGGGCTATTTTTTTCTTTGTCTTGTCGTCGTTCCGTCTAATCTGTGTGAGATAGGCCATCACGCGGTGGTCGATGGGAGAGGACGTCATATGAGCCATCTAAAACTCATCGTGGGTGCAGTTTCGCTGTTAATCTCGCCTCAATTGGTGTTGGCTGATCGACCGCCAGAAGCCGTGTGTCAGAAGATGGTGGAAGGTGATCCCAGCGGGCAGATCACGATGGAGGAATGTCTGTGTACTTATAACGTCGCCGATACGGTGCTGGACGATGACATCAAAGCCCTTTTGTTCGACTCCTGGTACACTGGCGAGAACATAACCGAGCAGCTCAACGCGTTGCCGCAGCCCAAGCGGGTGCCAAGGCAACTAAAAACCATGGAACAGACGTTCAACAAGAATTGCCTCTAAGCTAGAATATTCCGACATAAAAATCATTATGTGTGAACTTGTTCCTATTGCGGCGGAACAAGCCCCGATATTCTGCCTGTATTGCAGAAAGGGGGACGATATGTCTGCTTCAAAGATCTTTCTTGTAATTTCAATGCTTTCCGTCGGGCTTCTGGCCGCTTGCTCGGAGCCGGGGACCTATCCGATCACGGGGATGGAGGTCTCGCAGGATGATCCGGTGCAGGACATGGTGAATCCCGCTGTGATCTTCCGGGGTGAATCGCGCTAGAGCAATTTGCTCATCAGCATATAGCGTTCGCGCGGTTTGAAACCTGACCGCAGATAAAGTTTCTGCGCAGTCTCATTGGTGCGGTCGACTTCAAGATGCAGGGCGGTCAGGCCAGCTTCGGCCAGCGCTTTGGGGAGATCATGCAGCACTTCGGTTGCGATACCGCGGCCTCGGACAGCAGGGCGGATGTAAATCTCATCCACAAATGCGTCCATGCCACCAAACTCGACTGACCAGCCGAAGGTGAGGATGACATAGCCCAGCGGCGCACGGCCCGGCCCGATCAGATAGATGCAGCCATGCGGTATTCCATCCAGCAGAGGGGCCAGCGCGTTGCGGCGCTTCTCGTCATCCTGCGCGATGCCGGATTCCGAATGAAACGCTGCGACCAGTGCCATCAGGCGATCCAGATCGTCGGGACGGGCAAGGCGGAGTGCGGCAGTCATAGGCGGGCAAGCCTTTCTGTAAGCAGGTCGAAGAAGCCCTGAGCGTCTACGTCGCCTATGAACATAGCATTTGGTGCGCGGTCGGTGACTCGCCACCAGTCGGCCACGGTCATGCCCAAAGTCAGTTCTGATTGGGTTTCGATCTCAACATTGATGTGGCGGCCCGAGAACAGATTGGGCCGGATCAGATAGGCGGTCACGCAGGGGTCGTGCAGGGGCGCGCCTTCCGAGCCGTATTTTTCTTTGTCGAAGCGTTCGAAGAAATCGGTCATTTCTGCCACCGCATGACCGACCTTGCTGTCCAATGCCCGGAATGCATCGTTGCGATGAGGCGTGACCAGCGCGTCATGGGTCACGTCCAGCGGCATGACTACGATGTGTATTCCGGATTTAAACACGATATCAGCCGCTTCCGGATCGACATAGATGTTGAACTCGGCCGCCGGAGTGATATTTCCAACCTCGAAATAGGCGCCACCCATTAAGACGATCTCTTGCACCCGGTCGATGATATCGGGCGCCTTCAGAAAGGCCGAGGCGATGTTGGTCAGCGGCCCCAGCGGGCAGAGCGTGACCGTGCCGGGCTCATGCGCGCGCAGGGTTTCGATGATGAAATCGACCGCGTGTCCTTCGGCCAGAGGCATTTCAGGATCGGGGAGAACAGGACCGTCGAGCCCGGTTTTGCCATGAACATGTTCGGCGGTGACAAGCGGGCGTTTCAGCGGTCGGTCGCATCCGGCATAGACGGGGATATCGGTATGGCCCGCCAATTCACACACGATGCGTGCATTCTTGGCGGTAAGTTCCAGCGGAACGTTTCCGGCGACGGCGGTGATGCCCAGAACCTCGATCTCTTCAGGGCTGGCAAGGGCCAGAAGTATCGCAACGGCGTCGTCCTGACCGGGATCGGTATCGATGATGATTTTACGGGGCATGGGGATCTCCGAGGGCCGTGAAGGTGGGACACTCGCAAGTGTTGCGGGACTTGTCTAGCCGAATTACGCCCCTGTCGGGGCATCCACCGGCGGGAGTTTGCCATTGGCGCGATGTTCTTCGATTTTCACCTCATCCCAGAGCGCGTCCATCTCGGCCAGATCACTTTGAGAGGGCGTTCTTCCGCGCTCGGCCAGCCGGGCTTCGACCTTCTCGAAGCGGCGGGTGAACTTGGCGTTTGTGCGGCGCAGGGCGGCCTCGGGTTCGATATCTAAGTGGCGGCCGAGGTTGACGATCACGAACAGCAGATCACCGAATTCATCTTCCAGCGCATCGGCATCCATGCTGTCGCGCGCCTCTTCCAGCTCGGCGGCCTCTTCAGTGATCTTTGCCAGCACATGGCTGGCGTCGGGCCAGTCAAAGCCCACACGCGCGGCACGTTTCTGCAGTTTATGCGCACGTAGCAAAGCAGGCAGGTTGGTGGCGACGCCGTCCAGTGCGCCTTTCTGTTCTTTGCCCGCGCGTTCGGCGGCTTTGATGGTCTCCCAATCCTTCGTCTGTTGGTCGGCGGACTTGTCACGGGATTCGTCACCGAACACATGCGGGTGGCGGTCAACCATCTTGTCCGACATGGTGCGCACTACGTCTTGAAAGGTGAAATGCCCAGCCTCTTCAGCCATTTGCGCGTGGAAGACGGATTGGAACAGCAGGTCACCCAGCTCCCCTTTCAACTCGTCATAGGCCTTGCGTTCGATGGCATCTGCGACCTCATAGGCTTCTTCGATCGTATAGGGGGCAATTGTCGAAAAATCCTGTTCGATATCCCACGGGCAGCCAGTTTCAGGGTCGCGCAGACGGCGCATGATTTCCAGCAAACGCTCGATACCCGCGTCCGTGTCGTGGATCAGAGGATTTTCGGCCATTGCGAACCCTTTCGTTCCGGTGTCAGATGCATCCATCCCGCAGTCAGGATCAGGAGTCCACCCCAGATGCCCGTCGTCAACCGAATTGCCGATTACGCCGCCGATATGGCCAAGTGGCGCCAGCACCTTCACACCATCCCCGAACTGGAATTCGAATGCTATGAGACCGCTGCATTCGTGGCTGAGCGTCTGCGCGAGTTCGGCGTGGATGAGCTGCACGAAGGGATCGCCAAAACGGGCATGGTCGCGATCATCAATGGGCAGGGTGAGGGTCCGACCATTGGTCTGCGTGCCGATATGGATGCGCTGCCGATTACCGAGGAGACGGGCGTAGACTACGCTTCGAAGAACCCCGGCATGATGCATGCGTGCGGTCATGACGGCCACACCACCATGCTGTTGGGCGCAGCGCGCTATCTTGCCGAGACACGGAATTTCGCAGGTCGCGTTGCCCTGATCTTTCAACCTGCCGAGGAAGAAGGTGGCGGCGCGGGCGTCATGGTCGAAGAAGGCATCATGGATCGGTTCGATATCTCTCAGGTCTATGGCATCCATAACACTCCGGGTCGGCCTGAAGGTCTGTTCGAGACCACGCCGGGGCCGCTAATGGCAGCTGTGGATACGTTCGAGATCCATATTCAAGGTGTTGGCGGCCACGGGGCCATGCCACACGAAACGAAAGACCCGGTGATGGCGGCCTGCGGGATGGCGCAGGCAATCCAGACAATTGTCAGTCGCAATCACTATGCGCTTGACGATCTGGTGGTATCAGTGACGCAGATTCACACCGGAACGGTGAACAATGTCATTCCCGACACCGCTTATTTGAACGGCACTGTCCGCACCTTTGATCCTGTAGTGCAGAAAATGGTCAAAGAACGGATGGCGCAGATTGTGGCAGGGCAGGCGGCCTCGTACGGTGTTGAGGCCAAACTGGAGTATCAAGAGGGTTATCCTGCCACCATCAATGATGCCGACAAGGCCGCGTTTGCGGCCGAAGTGGCGCGGGATGTTTCCGGTGCGGAACGTGTGAAGGATAATGCTGGACGCGAGATGGGGGCAGAGGATTTTTCCTATATGCTGCAGGCCCGACCCGGTGCTTATCTGTTCATGGGACAAGGAGAGGGCGCAGGACTGCACCATCCGAAATACAACTTCAATGACGACGTCGCGCCGATTGGAGCGTCCTTCTTTGCGCGGATCGTCGAAAAGGCACAGCCGTTGGGCTGACAGGGAAAAGACATGGCACTGGAAGATGCAAAGAACCAGGTGGATGAGGCGTTCACCAACCCCGATCTCAAGGGGCTGTCCTATGAGAACACCTTTGGCGGCGCGACCTCATTTCTGCGGCGGCTCTATACCAAAGACCTGACGGGCGTTGATATCGCTGTTACCGGCGTGCCCTTCGATCAGGCGGTGACCAATCGGCCCGGAACGCGCCTCGGGCCCCGCGCGATCCGCGAGGCGAGCGCCCTGCAATCGCCCGATGCGCCCTATGGCTGGCCGTTTGATGCGCTGAGTGAACTGGCGATCGTGGATTACGGCGACATGGCTTATGACTACGCCAATATCCCAGCCTTTCCCGCTACGCTGACCGACCACATTCGCACCATTCTGAAGGCGGATGTCGCCTCGGTCACACTGGGCGGGGATCACTATATCAGCTTCCCGATCCTCAAGGCTTATGCCGAGAAATATGGGCCGATGTCCCTGCTGCAATTCGATGCGCACACGGACACTTGGGCCGATGACGACATGTCCCGCGTAGATCATGGGACGATGTTCTACAAAGCGGTGAAATCGGGGATCGTGGACCCGAAACGCTCGGTTCAGGTTGGGATACGCACGACGAACGAGGACACGCTGGGCGTCAACATCATCGATGCACGCGAGGTTTATGAATCCGGACCCGCCGCTGTGGCGCAGAAGATCAAAGGAATACTGGGCGATAGACCCGTTTATCTGAGTTTCGACATCGACGGTCTTGATCCGGCCTTTGCCCCTGGAACAGGCACGCCGGTTTGGGGTGGTCTGAGTTCGATTCAGGCTCAGATCATCCTGCGGGACATTGCTGGGATCAACATCAAGGGTGGTGACGTGGTCGAGGTCTCTCCGCCATACGACACATCTGGTGCGACGGCGATTGCGGGGGCCCATGTGGCGACGCAGATCATATGCCTGTTGGGGTGGAACAAGCTGGTGAAGCCTTAACCTTTGGTTAGGCATAATCCCGGTATCTGCTTGGTAAGGCACCGGATCGGAGACAGTACATGACCGAATATAACCAACCCATTGGAGGCAATGATCTGGCGCGGTTTTCGGGGCCGAATACATTCATGCGTCTGCCGCAGGCGTCGTCGCTTGAAGGGCTGGATGTGGCGATCCTCGGGGTTCCGATGGATATCGGCACTTCTTGGCGGTCGGGCACTCGGTTCGGACCCAAGCAGATCCGCAGCGAAAGTGCGATGATACGGCCCTATAACATGGCCAATGGCGTGGCCCCGTTCGAACATCTGCAGATCGCTGATATTGGAGATTTGGCGATCAACACCTTCTCGCTGGCTGATAGTCTTAAGATCATCAAGGACAGCTATGACGGTATTCTGGCGCAGGGCGTGACCCCGGTGGCGATGGGAGGGGATCATTCGATCACCCTGCCGATCCTGCGGGCAATGGCGGCCAAACACGGGCCGGTGGCTCTGGTGCATGTGGACGCTCATGCCGATGTCAATGACGAGATGTTTGGCGAGAAAGAGACCCATGGCACCGTCTTTCGACGAGCCTATGAGGAAAGACTGATTGTCCCTGACAAGACCTTCCAGATCGGCATTCGCGGATCAGGCTATGCCGCCAGCGACTTTACCGAGGCGCAGGGCTGGGGGTTTCGCCAATACCCCGCGTGGGAGTTGTGGCAGCAAAACCTGACCGAGATCGGCTCAATTATCCGCAAGACGGTCAACGATCATCCGGTCTATATCACCTATGACATTGACAGCCTCGACCCGGCTTATGCGCCCGGCACCGGCACTCCCGAGATCGCGGGTCTGACAACGCCACAGGCGCTGCAACTGATCCATGCGCTGGCGGGCATGAACGTGGTTGGCTGCGATCTGGTCGAGGTCTCTCCGCCCTATGACCCGTCGGGCAATACGGCGCTGACGGCAGCAAATCTGCTGTTCGAGATGCTGTGCATTCTGCCGGGCGTGACGCCACGATAGGGGTGTTGGTCGCCCTCGGACCGGGTAGGCTTTGCGCAAAGGGATCGAAGGGCAGATGAAAATGGTGCTTTGGCTGTTGATTTCGGTGGGCATTGCGATGGGCGCATATGTTCGTCTTGCGCCGTCTGACCCGACGCGCTGGCATGTTGCCCCCGAAGGATTGGATCGAGATTTTGGGAACGGCGTAGTGCGGGTCGTTGAGGCAGCCCCGGAAGCGATGGAGCAACTCGATCATATCGCCCGCTCGACGCCGCGCACGACCGTGCTGGCAGGTTCGATCGAAGAGGGAATGATAACCTATGTCACCCGTTCCAGGGTATTCGGATTTCCCGACTACACCACCGTGCAGCATGACGGGGACAAGCTGCGCATCTGTGCGCGCTCAAGATTTGGTCGGAAAGATTTCGGCGTCAATCGACAACGGGTCACCCACTGGCTTGCTTTGCTGCAACCCTGACGACAAACACCCCTCCTGCACCTCACGCCACATGGGCACGTTCAGTGACATCTGGCATTGGGCCATGAACATGCGGCCGTCGACCTGCAGACAGATCATCTCTCCCAATTCGACGCGGGTGCCTGATTTGTCGGTGCAATAGCAGTCCTGCACCTTGCCCCCGGGGCCAACAACGTCGGCCATACCAGGGGTTGCAACAAGTGTCAGGGCCAGGATCAGTCGTTTCATGCGCTAAGCCTAGCACAAGGCAAGGCCTTGACCAAAGCCCCCGGATGATAGACACCGCGCGGATGATCCCCGAAGAACGCCTAGAACAGATCACCCAGCGATTCCAATACCTCGAAGCGGCCATGGCTGATGGCGCATCGGGCGGAGATATTGCGGCCTTGGCTAAAGAATACTCGGACCTCAAACCGGTGGTTGATCAGATCATGGCATGGCGTTTGTTGGTCTCCGATTTGGCCGAGGCCGAAGCGATGCTGGCCGACCCAGACATGAAAGAGCTGGCCGAGGAGGAAATACCCGAACTGCAGGCCCGTATCCCCGAAGCCGAGCATGCGCTACAGCTGGCATTATTGCCCAAAGACGCGGCGGATGCGCGCCCGGCGATGCTGGAGATACGGCCCGGTACAGGTGGCGATGAGGCGGCTCTGTTCGCCGGAGACCTGCTGCGGATGTACCAGCGATACTCCGAGGCGCGTGGCTGGCAGTTTGAAATCATCGAGGAACAGGCCTCGGATCTCGGCGGGATCAAAGAAGTAGTGGCTCATATCAAGGGCGACAACGTCTTTGCGCGGATGAAATATGAATCTGGCGTGCATCGGGTACAGCGTGTGCCCGAAACCGAAAGCGGCGGGCGTATTCACACTTCGGCAGCGACCGTCGCGGTTTTGCCTGAGGCTGAGGATGTAGACATCCAGATCGACGCGAATGACATCCGCATCGACACGATGCGCAGTTCCGGCGCGGGTGGGCAGCATGTTAATACGACGGATTCGGCGGTGCGGATCACGCATCTGCCCAGCGGTATCGTGGTGACCAGCTCCGAGAAATCGCAACATCGCAACCGTGAGATTGCGATGCAGGTGCTGAAAACGCGCCTTTACGATCTGGAGCGGCAGCGGATCGACAGTGAGCGGTCAGCGGATCGCGCCAGCCAAGTGGGCTCGGGTGACCGGTCGGAACGGATCAGGACTTATAATTTCCCACAGGGTCGTATGACGGATCACCGCATCAACCTGACGCTCTATAAGCTGGATCAGGTGATGCAGGGCGATCTGGATGAGGTGATTGATGCGCTAACCGCAGATGATCAGGCCCGGCTGCTGGCCGAGATGGCGCAATGATTGCGGCACTGACAGCTGCGCAGGCCATGGTAGCCGCCACCGCGCGTTTGCGCGCGGCAGGGGTGCCCGATCCGGCGCGGGATGCGCGGGTGCTGCTGGCCCATGCGGCACGGATCGAGGCCAGCCGTGTGACGCTGATCGCACCCGAGGAACTGCCCGTTGATATCGCAGAGCGCTATGACCAGTTGATTTCTCTTCGTGCCATCCGGGTGCCGGTGTCGCACCTTCTGGGCGAGCGCGAATTCTATGGTCGTCGGTTCCGGGTCAGCCGTGATGTACTTGACCCTCGTCCCGAAACCGAAGCTTTGATCGAAGCAGCTCTAAGTGAACCGTTTGATCATGTTCTGGACCTGGGTTTGGGCTCGGGCTGTATCTTGATTACTTTGCTAGCTGAACGGGCGAGCGCCTCGGGCGTCGGGGTGGATTTGAGCGAAGCGGCCTGCCTGCAGGCCAGCGCCAATGCTGTTCAGCATCAAGTTCAGGCGCGTTTGGAGATTCGGCGGTCGGATTGGTTTGAAAACATTCAGGGGCAATTTGACCTGATTGTTTCGAATCCGCCTTATATTTCGGCGGAAGAAATGAATGAACTTTCGCCGGAAGTACGTGAGCATGAGCCGCGCATGGCTTTGACGGATGAGGGCGACGGATTGGATGCGTACCGTCGTATAGCGGCCTCGGCCCCAGATTATCTGATGCCTGGCGGGCGTATTTTGGTAGAAATCGGTCCAACACAAGGCGCTTATGTATCAGCGTTATTTGATGCCGCTGGACTGACGCGCACGCAGGTGATCCCTGACCTGGACGGGCGTGACCGGGTTGTAGGGGCAAGAATGCCACCATCCAGGGGAATCTGAAGCTGAAAAATGCCGATTGATGTAAAAAAGCTGCGACAATTGTGAGAATCCTCTTGTCTGAGCGCTCAGGACATGTTTACTCAGGATTAGTCGGCGAGGTTGACGCTGTTTCAGCGCACCCCTGACGCCAAGCCCAAAAAGTCGATAGCGCGTAACGGCACAAAGCCACTGAGCAGCGTTAGATACGGGTTGATCGACAGTGAATTGATAAGGCTGACGTAAAGTAAGATGAGATCTTCCAAATCCCGCTCGCGGGCCAAGAACAACCGCAATCGTCCTTCTGGCGGCAACGTCGTAAACCGGGTTTTTGACAGCTCGGGCCCTGAGGGCAAAGTGCGTGGCACACCGCAGCAGATCATTGACAAATACAACCAACTGGCGCGCGACGCACAGCTGTCGAATGACCGTGTGGCGGCCGAGAACTTTCAGCAACACGCCGAGCATTACCTGCGCATGCTGAGCGAGGCGCAGCGCGAGATCGAAGCGCGCCGCGAAGAGCAAGAGCGCCAGAACCGCGAACGGCAAGCTGAACGTGACCGTGAGCGTGCCGAACGTCAGGAGCGCGAAGCGGCTCGTCAGGCGGACCCTGCCGAAGCTCCGCAACCTGATGTGATGGATTTCGCCTCGGCCGAACCGACACCTGAAAGCGGGTTGGTCGAGACACCCGAAAGCAAAGGTGCCGAAGCTCCGGCTCAGGAGAAGAAGGAAAAGCCGGCGCGTAAACCGCGGGCGCGCAAGCCCAAAGCACCGCCTGCAGCTGAGGATACGCCCGCCGATACAGGCGACGCACCAGAAGCGGCCGAATAAGATCGGCTCACGCCGACAAAAGCCCCGAGGTTTTTACCCGGGGCTTTTTATTGCGATCAGGGTTTCTGAATTTCGCGAGCCAAGGCACAGAAAGCTTCCAGCGGAATCTGCTCGGCGCGTTCAGTGGGTTTGATACCAGCGGCAAGCAGGCGGTCTTCGATATCCGGGGCCGTACCTTTGAGCGAGGCACGCAGCATCTTGCGACGTTGATTGAAGGCCGCCGCGACCACGCGGGACAGGGTGCGGGCGTCCGCTGGATACCGGGGCTCGGGCAACGCTGTCAGGTGAACCACCGCGCTGGAGACCTTGGGCGGAGGTGTGAACGCTCCGGGCGGCAGGGACATCGCGATGCGCGCTTCGGCCCGCCATTGGGCGAGGATGGCAAGGCGGCCATAGGCCTTGCTGCCGGGTTGGGCTACGATCCGCTCGGCCACTTCGCGCTGGAACATAAGGGTCAGGCTTTGCCAGAATGGTGGCCAATCGGGCGGGGTGAGCCAGCGGACCAGAAGCTCGGTTCCGACATTATAAGGCAGGTTCGCGGCCACGCGAATCGGAGGCGTCAGATGGGCCAGTGGATCGATTTCCAGCGCATCACCGTTGATGACCTCGAGCCTGCCGGGATAAGCGGCGGCAATATCGTTCAAGGCTGCGATGCAGCGAGTGTCTTTTTCAACGGCGACGACTTTGCGGGCCCCCTCAGACAGCAGGCCACGGGTCAAACCACCAGGTCCCGGCCCGATCTCAAGGACATCGCATTCGTCCAGGTCTCCGGCCTGCCGCGCGATCTTTGCCGTCAGGTTGAGGTCGAGCAGAAAGTTCTGACCCAGCGATTTGCGGGCCGAGAGCTGATGGGTGGCGATAACCTCGCGCAGCGGGGGGAGGGAGTCGATGGCGCTCATTGCTTTATCGTTGTTCGGATTGGATTTGGTGCGCCAGATATTTTTTGCCTCCGGCGGGGATATTTTTGGCCAGATGAAGCATTAGCGAGATTGCGCCATCTTCTGGGCCAGTCTGAGCGCCTCGATCAGGCTGGTTGGGTTTGCGATGCCTTGGCCTGCAATGTCCAAGGCCGTGCCGTGATCTGGCGAGGTTCTGACGAAGGGCAGGCCCAGCGTCACGTTTACACCTCGGTCAAAATCCAGCGTTTTGATCGGGATCAGCGCCTGGTCGTGATACATTGCAATCGCCGCGTCGTAGCGCGCACGTGCCGCGGCGTGGAACATGGTATCTGCGGGGTGCGGGCCGGTCACTGAATAGCCATTGGGTGACATATCGGCGATCAGCGGCGCGATCCAGTCGAGCTCCTCAGTCCCCATCTTTCCCTCTTCGCCCGCGTGGGGGTTCAATCCAGCCACGGCGATTCTGGGATTGGGGATGCCAAACTGGTCGCGCAAACCCCGTGCGGTGATCTCGATCGTTTCACGCAAAACTTCTGGAGTGAGCGCGCTTGTGACTTGCGATAGCGGAATATGGATGGTGGCTGGTACCACCCGCAATTGATCGCTCGCGAGCATCATCACGACGCGCGACTGTCCCGCCAGTGAGGCTAGGAATTCGGTATGTCCCGGAAACGCAAATCCAGCCCCATCGATCAGTGCCTTCTTGTGGATCGGTGCTGTACAAAGCGCCGATGCTGCACCGGATTGGACCAACTCGACACCCCGTTCAATAGCATCAACGACAGCGGGCGCATTTTTGGCTTCGGGATGTCCGGGTGTATTAATAGACGAAAACTCGACATGCAGAACGGGCAGGGCAGTGGCGCTTGCTGCACGGGCTTCTGCTGGGTCGGATATCCGAGTGATCGGAGTGCCTGCCGGGAGGTGCGAGGCATCGCCGATATAGAAGAACGGGCATGCATCGCGCAATGATTGCCAGGCTTTGGCCGCGATCTCGGGGCCTATTCCTGCAGGTTCGCCGCAGCTGAGTGCGATAGGTGGTGTCATTGCTCGATGATGACGGCTTCGGCTCGGAGCTGTTCCAGCAGGCTGTCTGCAAGAGCCTGCAAGCGTTGTTGTGTCAGCGCGTTGGCTACGTCCACTCGGGTCGTTTCTTCACCCAGATCGCGGGTTCTGTTGCACAGCATCAGGAACATCAGCGTCTGACCGTTGTTTCGCGTCAGTGCAGTTGAAACCTCATTTGGATCAAGTTTGGCCAGTTCCAATGCAACATCGCGTGGTATCTCAGACGGTTTAGCGGTGTTACGATCAAGAATATCCGGCGACTGACCCTTGGCCAATCCATAGAGATCATCGCAGGTGTCGATCTCTTCCTTGAGTTTGGTGGCTTTTGCGAGCGTATCTGTATTGCGGCCACCTGGGAGGTAATAGATGGCGTAGTCGATTTCGGAGTATCGCGGCGCGCTGCCCGCTGTTTCACGGATACCCCTCATCTGGAATAGCGCCACAGCGTTTGGCAGCGCAAGCGGATCGGTAATCTCGCCGTTTTTCAGGCCCAGGATGACTGGCTGCAGAGCGGGTGGCAGATTTGTGATCGAAAGCCATTCGAGCCGCCCACCATTTTCACGTGTAGCCGCTGCTGAGTACTGTGTTGCGGCGGCCGAAAAGCTCTCCTGATCGGGGAGCAATGCAATTTCGTCGGCCAGAGCCTCGGCTTGAGCCAGTGTTTGTGGGGTTACTGGAATGATGATTTCTGACAATAAAACCTGCAAGCCGCCGCCGCCGCCCTGTCCCAGTGCGCGATTGATTTCATCCTCGCTTGGCCGGGCCTGCGACAAAAAGCGAGTGGCGACATAATCCCGCCAGGATAATTGGTCGGCCACGAAATCCCGTACGGTTTCCGTGGAAACACCCTCTTCGTTCAGTAGTCTTAGAAACTCGTCCGTGCTTAGGTTACCGCGTGAGGCGAATTCATCAATTCCAGATTGAACATCTTCCGGCGTCGCCTGTATCCCGGCATCACGCATGGCCTGTTTACGCAGCCTGTCATCGATCAATGCATTACGAACTTCTGTTTCGGAACTGCCTGGGATACCCAGAAGATCCAGAAACTGTTGGCGCTGTTGCAGTTCATACCAAGTGACAATGTCTTGATTGACCCGGATTGCAGGAGAGAAAAGGCTTTGACTCTGGGCCGGGGGTGTCGCCAGGGCAACAAACGCGGCGGCCAACACCGGCAGGACCGAATTACGATAGCCTGAGCGAAGAGATTTTGTGAAACCTGAGATCAACTGCATCTTCTCTTAAACTTTTGTCCATTGCCTTCGACGGAGTACCCTGTCAGGGCTACGGTAAAGCCGAATTCCGTCGAAGGCTCAATACTTGATGTGGAGGTAAAGCGTCTGTTGACGTTCACATTCACCTGCACGCACTCATTCTGGTAGGTCAAACCAAACCCCAGGCGGAGTGGCTCAGATTCGCTGAAATCATATCGCGCGCTGGCGCGGGTCAGCCAGTTCTGATCTACGCGATAGCGACCCGATATGCGCAGCTCTGATATTTCGTCATTGTTAGCTTCAGCCGGGTCCGGTTCCAGCCAGATATAGCCGCCAGATAGTGCCGTATCTCCTTTGACCCACGCTGCGCGCAACTCGGCTTTCGTAAAACTGAAGTCATTATTCAGCAGTCCACGTGCCGCCAGTGTCAAACCTTTGCCATTGTTAAGTTGACCGGCCAAAAGAATGTCCGATTTGGTCCCCTGCAATCCTGATGTCAGCGTGAAATCCGGATCGGCGTCAGACCGAAAAACTTGCCCAATTGTTGCGAGCGCACGCCAACCATCAGCGTTGTAGCGGGACCAATTCAAGCCGACCACGGCGGTTGTGCCATCTTCACGCCGGTCAGGCGCAGGAAATCGCGAAAGTGCCAGCAAATTGCCCTGATCGAGCTCTTGAAATGTGCTTTCGTCGTTGGGCACATCGTTATCTGAAACATGTGTCCAGCCGATTTGTGCAATAGGTTCCAGGATTTGCGTCGCGCCAGATTGCTCGCGTCGCAACATTGGGTAGCGCAAAGTAAAGGCCGCGCGCGGCGTCGAGCGCGTCACATTGTTCGGATAACTGCTGTCATTTCTGATGTTGAACGTGTCAATTGCTGCGCCCAGCTGGGCCTCGGCACGTAGCCCGGTTGCGAAAGTCCAGTTGCGCAGCCATTCTGCGTCAAAAGTCGCGCGGGCGACATCGCGCCCAACAATATCTTCATCACTGGTGCGTGTGTGAGTGTGGCCAAGAAAGGCCAGCTGAACTTCGCCCCCGAGCGCCTTTGGGAACAAACGTTTTCGATAGTTGAGATCGAAGACGCGAGAGGGGATCTCTTCCTCATTTTCGCTATCCCGCAGGCTTTTGTAATGGATGAAGCCGGTTTTGAACGCAGTGTCGCGCTTGATCCTTTCAAGGGCGATTTCGCTGCGCAGGCGATCAAAATCGGGCAGGCCATAGTCAGCCAGATATGAGTCATCCGAGGTTGTCTTGATGTCAAACGTCAGTCGATAGCTGTTTCCCAGGCTGAAGCGACCATCAGCAAATAGGTATCCGCGATCTTCACCGGGTTGCAAATCGTCTCGGGTATAGGCCCCTCTCAGACGGATGCCGCCGGCTTTGAAGGCCTGCCTATAGCGAAACCCGAGGGTACGGGTTTTGGATGACAGATAGGGGGTCAACGTCAGGTCTTTGTGGTCTCCGATCTTGAAGAAGTAGGGAACCTGTACTCCGGTACTCAATTGTGAGGTCGTGCGGATTGATGGCACCAGAAAACCTGTCGCGCGTTCGAGAGTTGGATCGGGCAGGCGCAGGGTGGGGAAATAGAAGACAGGTACATCCAGAATGCGGAACTGGGCGCCTTCGAAATACAGCTGCCTTTCGAGCTGATCATGCGTGACTTTGCGTGCGCGAATTTGCCAGATCGGAGGGGTGCCGTTTGAGCAGACATGACATGAGGTTGCCGCCACTTTGCTGAACTGTGTGTATCGCCCCGCCGCGCGGGTAGCTTGGACCGAAGCGATCTGAACCTGCTGCTCAAATACCATACGCGCGCCCATCAACAGGCCATTCTGGATGCCGCTATCCAATTGTGCAGAATCGGCCAGCAATGTGCTGTCCCCACCTTGATCGATCCGGATCGGGCCGACCAGAGTCAGCTCACCTGTTTCACGATCATAGGTGACGCTTTGGGCCGTGAGTTTCACGTCGCCCTGAAAAGCTTCGATATTTCCTTCGGCGACCAGTTTGCGGTCCGGGGTGATGAAAATCTCATCGGCCACAAGTAGGGCTGGTTGATTTTGCTCAGTCGCACCGGTGTCGTTGGTGGCGCCTGACACTTCCGACTGTGCCATAGCAACAGCAGGCAGAGACAGGATCAATGCGGTCGAAAGTAGTAAGGAGAGGATGGGGCGCATCAGCCGTCCTCCGCATGAAGCAAGAGACCCAGTGACAAAAGGATACCCGCAAAAGGTGGAGCCCAGGCCGCAACAAGGATCGGCAATTGTCCATTCTCGCCAAGAATTTGCGCAAAGTTTCGAATGAAATAAATGCCGAACCCCAGCAAAACGGCAGTTAGTACGGCAACACCCGTGCCACCAAACCGGACATGGCGCATTGTAAAGGCCGCACCGATCAGAACCATCGAGACCAGAAACAGCGGACGGGCGAGCTGTACCTGCAACCAGACTTCATATTGTTTGGTGGAAAATCCGGCCTCTTCCAGATCTCGGATCAATTGCGGCAAGTCGTAGACGGATACTGAATCCTGCTGCCCCAAAGTGTCCAGAATCCGTTCTCGAGTCAGCGTTGTCGGGAGGTTCAGTACCTCGTGCGTGCTGGAATTTGCTTCGGGGTTAAGGTCATCCTGAATAGGCCAGATCTTGGCCTGATGCAGGGTCCAGAACCCATCCTCAAGATTGGCCTTTTGGGCTGAAATTTGTTGGTTCGGTTTACCGTCGGGTGCGAATGTGGTGATGGTTACGTCTTTCAAGGCGAACCTGTCTCCGTTGACCGTGCCGGTTGCGTGGATCACTGACTGGCCATTGGCTGAACCCTGGCGCAGCCATAGCCCTTCGCGGCTGATCGAAAGGGCCGAACTGCCTTGGTTTCGGTAACCATCCGACAGACGCTGAAATTCTTCTGAGGTGGCAGCGGCAATCGGGTTCAGCAAAGCAACCGCGAGTGTTCCAATTGTCAACGCCAGCAATACCGGGGCCAATAACGCGCGGATTCCAGACCGGCCGATGGCTCGGGTCACGACCAATTCGGAACTGCGGGCAAGGCCAACGAACAATGCAATAGTGGCCAAGATCATCAAAAGCGGTAGCATCTCGCTAATCGCGGCTGGCGTGTTTAGAAGCGTCAACTGCAATAGCTGACCAAAGGACAGGCCAGTACCATCGAACCGGCGCACCTGCTCGATCAGATCGATCAGGATCATCAAAGTCAGAAAGATTCCGCCGATTATGAGAAAGCTTTGGATAAAGCGGCGGGCAAAATAGCGGTCGAGGATCACGTGGGCATCCCCGTCAAACCCCGGCATCCAAGAATCACGATCGGGCATGGAATCATGCGCGACGGCCTGTAACTGCCGATTGGTGTCACGTTCTCTCCCCCGAGCCTGCCGTTGTTTTCGCGCGACCATAATGCAATTGCCCGGCGGGGAAAACTGCTATCTGGTCAACGGTGGCTGCGCGGGCTAGGTCTTGGGCAACGCAATTTTCAGGAGAATGATATGAGCAGTCTCATGCCCGTCCGTTTCACCCCTTTTGACCTTGATGCGATGGCGCAGGCCGAAGGGCGCGTGGCCATTCTCATTCCCGCCGATGGCAAGATGAGCCCTGCCGCGCGACGGGCCAATCGTTTGACCAAAGGTGGTATTGCGCGGCTGGTCGAAAGCGAGCGTTTCAGCAAAGTGAAATCGGGTGATGTGATTTCGCTGGCATGGCCGGCAGGAATGGAGGCGGAGGCGCTGGATATTTTGGTCCTGCCGCGCCGACCCGATTTCGACGAAGCACGAAAGGCCGGGGCTAATCTGGCAAAGCTGTCTGCTGGTAAATCCGTGCTGGTCATGGCCGCCAACCACGCGCGAATCGAAGAGTTGGCTTTGGGCATGGTTCTGAGGGCCTACGATTTTGATGTCCACAAAACCAAAGATTCTGATCCGACAGGCGAGATCGTTATCGGTCATTCTAAACCGGAAGAGGCCGAGGCCAAATTTGCGCCGCTCTATGCCGTGGCTGATGGAGTGCGCATGACACGGGATCTGACAAATGAACCCGCAAATGTGCTGACGACAACCGAATTCGCGGACAGGTTGGTCGAGATGGAATCGCTGGGCCTGAAGGTCGAGGTTCTGGAAGAAGACAAGTTGGCCGAACTGGGCATGCGCACGCTGCTGAGCGTCGGGCAGGGCTCAGTCAGCCCCTCGAAAGTTGTGGTGATGCAGTGGGATGGTGGTGACAAGGATGACGCGCCGCTGGCCTTGGTCGGCAAGGGTGTTGTGTTCGATACCGGGGGTATCTCGCTGAAGCCCGCGGGTGGCATGGAAGACATGACCATGGACATGGGCGGCGCGGGTGTTGTTGCCGGAACCATGCGAGCGCTGGCCAAGCGCAAGGCAAAGGCCAATGTCGTGGGGCTGGTCGGGTTGGTCGAGAACATGCCGTCGGGCAATGCTTCACGCCCCGGTGATGTCGTCAAATCGATGAAAGGCGACACTGTTGAGATCATCAACACCGACGCCGAGGGTCGTTTGGTTCTGTGCGACGTCATGTGGTACGCGCAGGATCGGTTCCAGCCGGTGGGCATGATCGATCTGGCCACTTTGACAGGGGCAGTGATCATCGGACTTGGGCATGAGAATGCCGGCGTGTTTTCGAACAATGACACGTTCTGTGATGCCTTCCTGAAATCCGCCAAGGCCGAGGATGAGGGCGCATGGCGGCTGCCATTGGGCGAAGGTTATGACAAGCAGCTAAAATCACGCATTGCGGATATGAAGAACGTAGGGGGACGGCCAGCCGGTTCGATCACCGCGGCGCAGTTCCTGCAGCGCTTTGTCAAGGAAGAGACACCTTGGATTCACCTCGATATCGCTGGTGTGGCCTCTGTGTCCTCCGAGACGTCTTATGCGCCCAAAGGGGCCACCGGCTGGGGCGTCCGTGCGCTAAGCCGCTTCGTACAGGACAATTTCGAGACCACGGGCGAATAGATCCGTGGGCGCGGTCTATTTCTACCACCTGACTCGTCAGCCGTTGGAGCACACCCTGCCTGTGCTGTTGGACAAGGCGCGGCAGGCCGGGTGGCGGATTGCCGTGCGGGGGACTGACCCAGCGCGGATGGACTGGCTGGATGAAAAACTGTGGCTGGGTCCCGAAGAGGGGTTCCTGCCACATGGCCGTGAAGGTGGCCCGCATGACGCGGCGCAGCCGATTTTGCTGACGACCGGACCAGAGGCCGCCAATGGGGCGACTTGCGTGATGGCCGTCGATGGGGCACCGATTGAGGCGGAAGAGGTTTCGGCGTTGGAGCGTGTCTGTATTCTGTTTGACGGCAACGACCCGGAGGCGGTGCAACATGCGCGTGGGCAATGGAAATCCCTGACCGGCTCAGGATGCGCGGCTCAATATTGGTCCGAGGAATCCGGACGATGGGAGAAGAAGGCCGAGGCTTGATCGGCAGCATTAATTTTTTTGGGAGATTTTAAATGGATATGAAGCCTTTGGGGCGTACCGGGATCATGGTGTCGGATTTATGTCTGGGCACAATGACCTTTGGCACACAAACATCGGAAGCTGAGGCGCACCGCCAGATGGATATGGCGCTTGCGGGTGGAATCAACTTTGTCGACGCCGCCGAGATGTATCCGGTGAATCCAATTTCCAAGGAAACAATCGGGCGGACTGAAGAGATTCTGGGCAACTGGAATGCCGCCAATCCCTCGCGGCGTGGGGACTATGTGCTGGCCACGAAGCATTCCGGTGAGGGGTTCGTGCATGCGCGCAATGGGGCTCCGATCTCGAAAGAAACCATTCCTGAGGCGATTGAAGGATCATTACGTCGATTGCAGACGGATGTCATCGACCTCTATCAGTTCCATTGGCCAAATCGCGGCAGCTACATGTTCCGGCAGAACTGGGACTATGCGCCCTTGGGGCACAACCGAAATGAGATCGTGGACGAGATGCGCGAGAGTCTGGTGGCGCTGCAAGCACAGGTGGATAAAGGAAATATCCGCGCCTTTGGCCTGTCGAACGAGAGCGCATGGGGCACCGCGCAATGGTTGCGGGCATCGGACGAGGTCGGCGGACCTCGGGTCGCGTCGATCCAGAACGAGTATTCGCTGCTCTGCCGGTTGTTCGATACGGATCTGGCTGAATTGTGTCTGCTCGAAGATGTCGGGTTGCTGTCGTTCTCACCCTTGGCGGCGGGTTTTCTCACGGGGAAATATCAAGGTGGTGCTATTCCAGAAGGATCACGCATGGCGTTAGTCCCGAATATGGGCGGGCGCAAAACGGATCGCGTGTATGATGCTGTGGCTGCTTATCTGGATATCGCGCAGCGACACGGGTTGGATCCGGTGCACATGTCCCTGGCGTGGTGTTGCAGCCGGCCGTTTATGGGATCGACCATTTTTGGCGCGACGACGGTGGCGCAGTTGGAGCATATTCTGGTGGGCAAGGATCTGAAGCTGTCGTCCGAAGTGATGGCCGAGATCAGTGCGGCGCACCGGGCGTTTCCGATGCCATATTGAAGGGATAGAGGCTCTGCCCCCATCGCCTTTGGCTACTCTCCCGAGGTATTTTTGGCCAGATGAAGCTGGATCGCCTCAGTGATGGGTGGGTTGTGTGCGGTCTTGCCTGAGGTCGCGGGCCGATAGGCCATGCGCGGTGCGGAAGGCGCGGGCGAAGCTGGATTGTGACGCGAAGCCTGTGGCGAGTGCCACATCCATCAAGGGAATGTCGGTATCGGTTACGAGTCGGCGTGCCTCGGCCAGTCTGAGTTGCAGGTAGTGGTCTTGCGGTGTGGTATTCAGGCGTAGCCGGAATTGCTGCTGTAGGGTGCGGGCGCTGGTGCCGAGAGCGTCAGCGATGTCAGCCAGTGGAAGGGGTTCGTCCAGAGATGATTCCATCAGCGAGTTTGCCTTGGCGGTCAGGGCAGTATGGCGATGCGGCGCTCCGGTACGGCTTTGCGGTTTTGAGGGTTCGGATGTGCCTTCGTAGAGGAACAGTCCGGAGACCCGGGCAGCAAATCCAGCACCATGGCGGGCGGCGATGATGTGCAGCATCATATCGATCGCTGGGACAGCACCGCCCGAGGTCAGGCGGTTTTCGGACACGGTGAACCGGTCGGGTCGCACATCGACATTCGGGAAGCGGGCGGAAAAATTCTCCAAGTCCTCCCAATGCGTCGTCGCAGCGTGACCATCCAGCAGTCCAGCTTCGGCCAGCAACCAGGGGCCGCCATCTATCCCAGCCATTGTAGCGCCAGAGGCGGCGACCCTGCGAAGACCGGCAAGTAGGCTAGGCGTTGCGTGACGCGCGAGTTGGAAGCCCGCAACGACAATCATCAGGTCGCAGCCTTGCAGGCGTGCCAATGGGATGCCTTGTACATTCAGAGCGCTCGTCAACATCGCGGGCTCGACAGTGGCGGTGACGTAGTCCCAGTCAAAAGCGGGCCGGTCTGCCAATCGGTTGGCCGCGCGCATCGGGTCGACCGCAGCAGCAAAGCTGAGCGTGTTGCATTCGTCCAGCACCAGCACCGCCGTTTTCAGGGCGCGATGTTCAGGTTGGAGTATGTTTTTTGCGGATTTCATCAAGTCTGATTCGCATTCTGCCAAGTGGTTTGTCCAAGGCTGCGCCAGAGTTGGCGTTGACGCAAATCGGAATCCGGGGAGAAGCCTGGGGAAAACCTTAGGTAAAACCGGGTATAAGCTGGGGAAAACGCCATGCCTTTGGAAATGAACCGCGAAGTCTTTATCACCTGTGCCGTGACTGGGTCGGGCGGAACACAGGATCGCAGCCCTCATGTCCCGCGCTCACCCAAGCAAATCGCCGACAGCGCGATTGCTGCAGCCAAGGCCGGTGCGGCGGTGGTGCACTGCCATGTGCGCGACCCTGAGACGGGTGCACCGTCGCGCGATCTGGCGCTGTATCGTGAGGTGACGGACCGTATACGTGATGCTGAGGTTGATGCAGTGCTGAACCTGACGGCTGGCATGGGCGGAGACATGGTGTTCGGCGGGATCGAAAATCCGCTGCCATTGGCGGAGGCCGGAACCGATCTGGTTGGTGCCACTGAGCGTGTGGCACACGTGGCCGAGTGTTTGCCGGAAATCTGCACCTTGGATTGTGGCACGATGAACTTTGCCGAGGCCGACTATGTGATGACCAATACCCCCGGCGCTTTGCGCGCGATGGGGCAAATGATGACCGATCTGGGTGTGAAGCAAGAGATCGAGGCCTTTGATACCGGTCATCTGTGGTTTGCCAAACAACTGGTGAAAGAGGGTGTTCTGGAACCGAATGCGCTGGTGCAACTGTGCATGGGTGTGCCCTGGGGCGCGCCGGATGATCTGAACACCTTCATGGCGATGGTAAACAACGTGCCAGAAGACTGGACGTTCAGTGCGTTTTCTTTGGGTCGGAACGAGATGGCCTATGTGGCGGCCTCGGTTCTGGCGGGTGGCAATGTCCGTGTCGGGTTGGAGGACAATCTGTGGCTCGAGAAGGGTGTATTGGCCGAGAACTGGCAGTTGGTCGAGCGTGCGGGCAGCATCATCGAAAACATGGGTGCGCGCGTGATCGGGCCGCAGGAAGTGCGTGAGAAACTGGGTCTGGTCAAGCGGGCACCGGCAGGAGTGGCGGGCTGAGGCCCGCACTACGAGTAAGGTCAAGCGATATGAAAAAGATTGCTGCAATCATTGGTGGCGGTGTGATCGGCGGCGGATGGGCTGCGCGGTTTCTCCTGAATGGCTGGGATGTTCGAGTGTTTGATCCGGATCCAGAGGCGGAACGCAAGATTGGCGAGGTGCTGGACAATGCACGCCGCTCTCTGCCGGGCTTGAGCGATGTGCCCCTGCCGCCGGAGGGGGCGCTGAGTTTTCATGATGAGATTGGTGACGCCGTAGACGGCGCCATATGGATTCAGGAAAGCGTGCCGGAGCGGCTCGACCTGAAACTGAAGGTCTACAAAAGTCTGCAGGAGGCATGTGACCCCGGTGCCATCATTGGGTCCTCGACAAGCGGGTTCAAACCGTCTGAGCTGCAGGAAGGTGCGTCGCGGCCCGAGCAAATCGTGGTCACGCATCCATTCAACCCGGTTTATCTGTTGCCGTTGATCGAACTTGTGCCGACTGACAAAAATATACCTGAGATGGTCGCGAAGGCGAAGGAACTGCTGACCTCGGTCGGGTTCTTTCCGTTGCACGTCAAAAAAGAGATCGACGCGCATATCGCGGACCGTTTCCTTGAGGCCGTCTGGCGCGAGGCGCTGTGGCTGGTCAAGGACGGTATCGCAACAACCGAGGAGATCGACGAAGCCATCCGTATGGGGTTTGGCATCCGCTGGGCGCAGATGGGGCTGTTCGAAACCTATCGCGTGGCCGGGGGCGAAGCCGGGATGCGGCATTTCATGGCGCAGTTCGGCCCGGCGCTGAAATGGCCCTGGACCAAGCTGATGGATGTACCCGAGTTCACCGATGAATTGGTCGACATGATCGCGGATCAGTCGGATGCACAATCGGGCATGCACTCAATCCGTGAGTTGGAGCGCATTCGCGACAACAACCTTGTGGGCATGATGCGGGCGTTGAAGGCGCAGAACTACGGGGCCGGGGCGGTGTTGAACCAACATGACGCTGCGCTGAAACCGGGAGCCTTGCCGACCCTGGATCAAGCGGATCTGAGCCAGCCCATTCTGACGCTATCGCGCGCCGTGCCGCTGGATTGGACGGACTACAACGGCCATATGAACGAGGCCAAATACCTTGAAGCTTTTGCAGCCGCCACGGATCGGTTCATGGAGATAATTGGCTGCGACATGGAGTATATCTCGACTGGCGGCAGCTATTTCACCGCTGAGAACCACATCCGTTATATGCAAGAGACCCATGCCGGTTCGCGGATCGAGTGCCGTACACAGATGCTGTTGGGGCAGGGCAAAAAGCTGCATGTCTTCCACAGCATGTACGAAGGTGAGACGTTGTTGGCCACGGGCGAAAGCTTTTTGCTGCATGTCAGCCTTGAAACCCGCCGCCCCAGCCCGCCATCACCCGAAATCGAGGCCGCAATGGCGCGGATTGCTGAGGCGCAGGCCGGATTGCCTTATCCGGAAGGTGCGGGCGCTGCGATCCGCAAGCCTGCATGACCAGCCGGGTTCTGATTACTGCCGGCGCCTCGGGTGTCGGTCGCGCGATGGCGGAAGCGTTTGATGCTGCCGGGGCGCAGGTCTGGGTGGCGGATATTGACGCAGATGCGCTGGCAGAATGCCCATCAGACTGGAAGCAAAGCCTATTGGACGTTTCGGATGAAACCGCTGTTTCATCTACATTCAAAGAAGTTGAGGCCGCGTGGGGTGGGCTCGACGTGCTGTGCGCGAATGCAGGGGTCGCCGGGCCGACCGCTGCGGTTGAGGATGTGCCTCTAACTGATTGGCGTTCTTGCCTTTCAGTAAATCTGGAAGGGGCGTTTTTGTGTTCCAAATATGCTGCTCCAATAATGAAGCGGCAGAGGAGTGGTGCGATCCTAATCACGTCTTCGACTGCAGGCCAATACGGCTATCCCAACCGCGCACCTTATGCGGCGGCGAAATGGGGCATGGTGGGCTTGGGCAAAACGCTGGCGATGGAATTGGGGCCGCACGGAATCCGATGTAATGTAATCTGCCCCGGTTCAGTAGAAGGACCACGCATGGAGGGCGTGCTGCAACGCGAAGCCGTTGCAAAGGGCATGACCCGGGATCAGGTTTACAACGGTTACGCCTCGGGCACGTCCATGGGCCGCTTCGTCGAGGGGCGGGACATTGCAAACATGGCTGTATTTTTGGCGTCAGATGCGGCGCGGCTGGTGTCGGGTCAGGTGATCGCGGTGGATGGTCATACAGTCAATCCTGACCCGAAACTGTAGATCAGCCCTGATTGGGGCCGCGGATCTGGCGGATGGCGCTGCGGACGGCTTTCCAGTCCTGCGCCTCCTGCTGGTTTCCGGCGGCTTGGCTTTCGCGCATTTTCTGCGCAGCTTCGGCCTCGGCCCGATCTCCATGAGCCGTGTAAAGGGCACGTGCGTATTCTGCGGTTTTGAGTGCGTCCATTCCCGTCATCCTCCATCTCAGATCGGAATGTCTATGGGTTCGCGCCAAGTGACTATACAACAAGATATCCCTCAGGTCATGTCTGTGTAATTTCGGCACGCAATTGCTGCAAATGCGTTGGGAAATCACGGGCGGTCATCTCCGCCTCGCGCACAAGCCGATCGAAATGAAGAGTGAACACCTCAATCCGGTCGCGGTCGCGGAAGGCCATATAGTGGCTTCCAGCATAGAATACACATAGAAGCGGACCGAATATAGTGACCGGTGCAGAGTAAAGCCGTTTGGCATCAAATAGATAGATGCGAAGGCGGGGGTAGAGCTGTTTGCATAGGCTTAGCAGATGGTCGATCTGATCCAGCCGGACCTGCAGGGGCAGCCCCTCGTAGTATCCGGTGGCATGAGCAAAGCTGTGGAGCTCATAAAGCGGCATCGCAATTTCATAATCGGACTGTGCGCTACGCATCCAGGCCAGCCGGTCCGCCGAAGCGCCAATGGCTTGATCCGCAGTACGGCCCAAATGCGGAGCGTATTCCCATTCCAAAACTGCACGGGTCTTGAGCATGTCGGGCAGGGTGGCGGGGACATAACGTATTTTGTAGCCGGCGGCTTCTTGGTGCCATTCAAAGATTCGCTCATCTACAAGCGCTCGCGCAGCCTCAGTCAGCGTAAGGGAGCTGGCCAGCAATTCCGCCGCGCTTTCAGGTCGGTTGGAGAGGCCCAACAACCAGTCGGCGGATACCCCGAGCGCCGAGGCGCAGCTGCCAACCACATGCGCATTAGGCAGGCGTGCGCCTGCTCCGGTCAGCAATTGTGAGACAGTTGATCGGTCAACACCGATGCTACGTGCCAGCGCACTCTGACTGACGTCGCGATCTTGCATCGCCCTGGCCAGGCGCTGCCGGAACTGCGAGGCACGATCCCGTTTGTCGATTTTTTCAATCATATGGTGATTTATATCACCTATGTTGTGAATTGTTAATCATATTCAGAATTCCCGACCCTTGGATGTGTCTGTAACGCTGGTGTTACAAAAACAAGAATGGGGTCTGGAATGGAAACGCGACGCAGGTCGGTCGTGAAAGCGCTGGTGTGGAATGCGATGGGACTGGCAATGATGACGCTGGTTGGTTTGATCGCTACAGGCTCGGCAGCGCTTGGGGGAATGGTTGCTCTGGTCAACACGGCCATTGGTCTGACGATGTACGTGATTTACGAACGCGTATGGGCCGGGATTTCGTGGGGCCGCAATGGCTGATCCCACCACACCCAAATCGCCCGAGTGGGCGACATTTGCCCTGATCCTCGCGTGTTATTCCGTTTGGCTTGGCGTGATCTTCTGGCTGGCTGATGTGTCTCTTTGGCTGGCAATCCCAGTCATGGGGCTGGTGGCCGCTTTGCATTCCTCGCTGACCCATGAGGCGCTGCACGGGCATCCCTTTCGCCAGAAATGGCTAAATGAGGCGCTGATGGCACTGCCGCTGACCTTGTTCATTCCATACAATCGGTTTCGGGACCTGCATCTGGCGCATCACTGTGATGCGAACCTGACCGATCCTTACGATGACCCTGAGACCAACTATCTTGACCCGCAGGTCTGGGCGTCTCTGGCCGGTTGGCAGAGGCGGATGTATCAGGTGAACAATACTCTGCTTGGGCGGATGGTTCTGGGGCCTGCAATTGGGCAGATTGCGTTCCTGAGGGATGAAATACGAGGTGCATTGCACGGGGATCGGGAGATTCTGTTGGCATGGGCGTTACATTTGCCCGGCGTTGTTGCGGTGCTTTGGATCGTCACATTTTCGCAAATGCCGATTTGGGCCTTTGCCTTATCTGCCTATATCGGGCTGGGTCTGGTCAAGATCCGCACATTCCTGGAGCATCGCGCCCATGAGAAATCCCGTGCCCGGACCGTGATTGTTGAAGACCGTGGCATCCTTGCATTTCTGTTTCTTAACAACAATCTGCACGTCGTTCATCATATGAATCCAGCCGCGCCGTGGTACCGTTTGCCGACACTCTACCGTGCAGGAAAAGAGCGCTATCTGGCTTGTAACGAGGCCTATGTATACCGTTCATATGCGCAGATATTTCGGGAATATTTCTGGCGCGCCAAGGATCCGGTGGCGCATCCGCTCTGGCCAAAGCCTTGATTTAACGACAGAAGGGAAACCATGAGTTTATGGATTCCCGTCACCATCGCAGCCGCATCGTTCCAGACGGTGCGGTTCATGCTGCAGAAATCGCTGAGCAGTGCGAAACTTACGGCTGCCGGGGCGACATTTGCACGATTTGCCTATTCGATGCCGTTGGCCTTGCTGGGGCTTATTATAGCCTTGGGCGCGACAGGGTACGAATTACCAGCGTTGACGACGAAGTTCTGGATCTTTGCGGTAATCGGCGGGACCTCGCAGATATTGGCCACGATCTGCGTGGTGGCGCTGTTCAAGCAGCGTAACTTTGCAGTTGGGATTACGTTCAAGAAAACCGAGGTTATTCAAACTGCTATCGTTGGGTTCCTCATCCTCGGCGATCAGGTGTCAACCGGGGCGCTTGGAGCAATTCTGCTTGGATTGCTGGCCGTTCTGCTGCTGTCAAAAACACCCGGAGGCACCGGGGCTTGGTGGCAACATCTAACAAACAAAGCCTCGCGCCTTGGTCTGGGCTCAGGCGTATTGTTCGCCTTTTCCTCTGTCAGCTATCGTGGTGCTTCACTGCAACTGGGCGATATCGACGCGTGGTTCCGGGCACTGGTGACGCTGGCTGCGGTGGTCACGTTCCAGTTCCTCAGCATGTGGCTATGGCTGCTGTGGCGAGACCGGGCCGAGCTGCGCGCAGTGTGGGAAACCCGTCAGACCGGGATCTTCGTAGGTCTGACCAGCCTATGCGGTTCGTTCTGCTGGTTCTTTGCATTTACACTACAGAACGCGGCCTATGTGAAGGCGCTGGGTCAGATCGAACTGATCCTCAGCCTGTTCGCATCGCTGCTGTTTTTCCGCGAAACCATTACCCGGCGAGAGGTCGCCGGGATGACATTACTTGGCCTGTCGATACTGGCGCTTGTGCTGACGATCTAGCCAGCGCGACGCTCATCAAAGCTGAGCGCAATAAAGCTGGGTAGGTGATCGCCCATGCCCACAACTGCTGGCCCGCCATCTTCGCGACGACTACGGCCACGGGATTTCGGCTCACGCTCTTTACGGCTTTCGCTTTTCTTGCTTTCCGAGGTTTTGGCCTTTTTCTCGGGCTTCGGCGCGTCTGGCTTCGGCTCATCGGCCTTAACCGGATTGTCGATGCGCGGAATGTCTTTTTGGATCAGGCTTTCAATCGCGGCCAGAGCCTTTTCATCGCGGCCCGAGCAAATCGTGATTGCCTTGCCTTCGCGCCCGGCGCGACCAGTGCGGCCGATGCGGTGGACGTAATCCTCGGCATGGCCGGGAACGTCGAAGTTGAACACATGGCTGACCGAGGGGATATCCAGGCCCCGCGCCGCGACGTCTGATGCAACAAGCAACCGCAACGATCCATCGCGGAACCCGTCCAGTGTTTTCATTCGCTGCGACTGGTCTAGATCACCATGGATCGCGGCAGCGTTATAGCCGTATTTCTTCAGCGATTTGGCGCAAATATCTACATCTGTTTTGCGGTTGCAGAAGATAATAGCGTTGGTGCACTTTTCACCTTCGGAATCGATCAGAGCGCGCAGGGTTTTGCGTTTCTGGCTGGCCTCACGATCCCGGCGACCGCCTTTGAACATCACCACTCCCTGTTCGATGGTTTCCGAGGCAGTGGCCTGACGCGCAACTTCGACCCGGGTCGGTGCAGAAAGGAACGTGTCGGTGATCCGTTCGATCTCGGGCGCCATGGTGGCCGAGAAGAACAGGGTCTGGCGGGTAAATGGCGTTAGTGAAAAGATGCGTTCGATATCAGGGATGAAACCCATATCGAGCATCCGGTCGGCTTCGTCCACCACCATGATCTGAACGCCGGTCAGCAGCAGCTTGCCACGCTCGAAATGGTCCAGCAGACGGCCCGGAGTGGCGATCAACACGTCAACACCGCGATCGATCAGGGCATCTTGTTCCTTGAACGAAACGCCACCGATCAGCAGCGCTTTGGTCAGCTTAAGGTGCTTGGCGTAGGTGTCGAAATTTTCGGCCACCTGTGCCGCCAGTTCCCGAGTCGGGCACAGCACTAGCGAGCGAGGCATACGTGCGCGGGCACGCCCACGGGCCAACAGAGTGATCATCGGCAGGGTGAAGCTGGCGGTTTTGCCGGTGCCAGTCTGGGCGATCCCAAGAACATCGCGCCCTTCCAGTGCGGCTGGAATTGCGCCTTCCTGGATCGGGGTCGGAGTTTCGTATCCGGCTTCCTCAATGGCTTTGAGGACCTTCGGGTTCAGGTTCAGTTCGTTAAATTTTGTCATGTATGTCCGGTTCATGCGGACACTCGACCTGGCCCGCGCGTCAGAATATGCCGGGCCCGGATGGCCATGCGCCTCATGCGCGTTTCGGCTGTGGCGCGGGCATAACAAAAACGTGGGGCAGGGTCAAATGAAGTCGACTTAACCTGTTCCATATCCGCCGATAACAGGGATTTCCGCAACAATTCAGATGCTTCCGGGAAAGTGTTTCGCGACTTTCCGGTCCAGATCCAGCGGGCGGTGGCGCATCATGTCATTATCTTCAAGCCGTTCTAGAACCTCAGGGTCAGCGGCACTGATTTCATCATAGAATTCCTTAAGACCATCTAGCCCGTATTCGGCTTCCAGAAGTGTGAACAATTCGAACCTGTCGAGCGCGCCGATCTTTCGCGGGCGATCCGGGCTGGCCTGGTACGAGCCGCGTTCAAGGCGGAAGCGGTAATGCGCCAGCCAATGCTCCCAATCCGGGGCGTGGCGGTGGCAGAGATCGATCTGCGGCAGTTCTATTCTGACCGGTAGAAATTCGCCGTGCTGATAAAGATTGTGGATGCGGTCGCTCAGTTTCTTGAGGCCACTGCGCACGAACAGTTTGCCCTGAATGTGGCTCATGAAACCGGCCAGAACATAAGCGCCGAATTTGGGGTAGAGCGACTCGACCAGCGCCTGTCTGTTCTTTCCTTCGGGAATGAAGGCTTTGTAGAGGTCCTCGCCCCCCGCCAGAGCCTCTATCGGGCGGACGCGGACGGCGGGGGTGTCATCCGGAATTTGGCTCAGCAGATCTGGGATCGGGGACATCGGCCAAAGGAACTCGTCGACGTCGATATGCGCGACCCAGTCCAGATCGGTCCGATTATAGATCAAATTGGCATTCGACGATTGCCGGACCTGATGTTTGTCCGGCCTCTCGCGCCCGCGTCGTTTCCAGAACGCCGCATCGCAAGTACGCACCCGGATCCGGGGGTGTTCGCGCAGGGCGGTGATGTCGCCTTGGACCGGCTCATCCAGAAAGATGTGAATCCGGTCCGCGCCGATATCGAGGTGGTGGGCGGCAAAGCGCAGAATATCTTCACGCGGGGCGCGGATCGTGGACACAATCCCCCATGTGGTCTTATCTGGATTGGCCGCGGAATCCGTCAGGTCATCATTTCCTTCGTCGCGGTCAGGTTCAGCGCTGGATAGTCACGAACCACCCGGTCAATATCCCATTGCAGACGCGTCAGATAGACGATGTCGCCGTCATGGTCATGCGCGATGTGCTGTTTGTTGGCGTTAACGAATTTGTCGACCTCGGGCTTGTCACCGCTGACCCAGCGGGCCGAGGTGAATTGAGACGCCTCAAACCGCACAGGGAGACCGTATTCCATCTCGATCCTACTGGCGAGCACTTCGAATTGCAGCGCACCGACAACCCCGACGATAAAGCCTGAGCCGATCGAGGGTTTAAAGACCTTGGCCGCGCCTTCCTCGGCAAACTGCATCAGGGCTTTTTCCAGATGCTTGGCTTTCATTGGATCACCCGCGCGCACCGTTTGCAGCAATTCCGGTGCGAAGGAAGGGATGCCAGTCACGCGGATCGCTTCGCCTTCGGTAAGCGTGTCACCGATGCGCAACTGGCCATGGTTGGGAATGCCGATGATATCACCGGCCCAAGCCTCTTCGGCCAATTCGCGGTCAGAAGCGAGGAACAGCACAGGGTTCGAGATTGCCATCGGCTTCTTTGACCGCACATGGGTCAGCTTCATGCCACGTTTGAAATGGCCCGACGCCATGCGAACAAAGGCCACCCGGTCGCGGTGCTTGGGGTCCATGTTGGCCTGCACCTTGAAAACAAAACCGGCGACTTTCTTTTCATCGGGCGCGATCTGACGCGGTTCAGCCGACTGAACCTGAGGTTGCGGGCCATAAGCGCCGATGCCTTCCATCAGTTCCTTGACGCCAAACGAGTTGATCGCCGAGCCGAACCAGATCGGGGTCATGTGCCCCTCCAAAACCGCCTGCGGGTCAAGCTTGGGCAGCAATTCGCGCGCCATCTCGACCTCTTCCAGCAGCTTGTCCAGCAGATGTTCGGGGACGTGCTCGGCCAGTTTTGGATCGTCCAGCCCGTCGATCTGAATGCTCTCGGCCACCTTGTTACGGTCGGCGCGGTCCATCAGCTCCAGCCGGTCGCGCAGCATGTCATAGCAGCCGATGAAATCGCGACCCACGCCAATCGGCCATGATGCAGGTGTGACATCGATGGCCAGCATTTCCTGAATTTCGTCGATGATCTCGAACGTATCGCGGCTTTCGCGATCCATCTTGTTACAGAAGGTCAGGATCGGCAGATCGCGCAGGCGGCAAACCTCGAAAAGCTTTTGCGTCTGGCTTTCCACGCCCTTTGCACCGTCGATCACCATCACCGCCGCGTCCACGGCAGTCAGGGTGCGATAGGTGTCTTCCGAAAAATCGCTGTGGCCGGGCGTGTCCACCAGATTGAACCGGAAATCGCCATAGTCGAACGACATCGCAGAGGCCGAGACCGAGATACCCCGATCCTTCTCCATCTGCATGAAGTCCGACCGCGTGCGCCGCGCCTCACCTTTGGCGCGGACCTGTCCGGCCATCTGGATCGCACCGCCGTACAGCAGGAACTTTTCAGTCAGCGTCGTTTTGCCTGCATCCGGGTGCGAGATGATCGCGAATGTCCGGCGTCGGGCAATCTCGGGCGGCAGGGAGGGTTGGTTCGAGGTATCAAGCATAAACGCGCGTATAGGCGGGGAATCCTGCCGAGGCAAGACAAAGGGGGTGGTTCGAATCGTGGGGGTATGGCAATAAGAACATATAGTGAACAAAATATGGAGTGGACCAATGAATTTGAAAGAAATCGCAGACGAATTGGTTGCGGGTTGCCGAGAAAACCGAGCCAAAGAAAATCTGGACAAGCTTTACGCAGCGGATGCTGTCTCGGTCGAGGCTGCGGATGCAATGGGCATGGGGCGTGAAACTCATGGCCGTGACGCAATACGAGGCAAACATGAGTGGTGGGAAGGCGCACACGAGGTTTCAGGCGCGTCGGTGAGTGATCCGTTCCCGCATGGCGAAGACCGCTTTGCCGTCATCTTCGAAGTTCAGGGCAAGGTGAAGGAGTCTGGTGAGAGCTTTGATATGCGCGAAGTTGCTGTTTATCACGTCGCCGACGGCAAGATCGTGCGGGAAGAGTTCTTCTATTGAGCCACTGATCCGTTTCTGGCCTTCCTTGTCGGGCCGATGCTAAATGAGGGCAAAGATAGGGAGGGTCAGAATGGATCTTGGAATTCGTGGAAAACGTGCGTTGGTTTGCGCCAGCAGCAAAGGTTTGGGTCTGGGCTGCGCCGAGGCGTTGGCCGAAGCCGGTGTCGACCTGGTGATGAACGCACGCGGGGCTGAGGCGCTGGAAGCCGAGGCAACGCGTTTACGGTCGTCATATGGCGTTGCCGTACAGACCGTCGCTTGTGACGTCACTACATCTGAGGGTCAGGCTGAGGTGATAAACGCCGCGCAGGGAGTTGATATCCTTGTTACAAACGCAGGTGGGCCACCTCCGGGGCTTTGGTCTGATTGGGAACGCGACGACTTCATCAAAGCGCTGGATGCAAACATGCTGACACCGATTGCGTTCATGAAGGCTCTGCTTCCGGGAATGATGGATAAAGGCTGGGGCCGTGTGGTGAATATCACCTCACAATCCGTACGTGCACCGATCGCTGTTTTGGGTTTGTCAAATGCAGCGCGTACTGGTCTGACCGGATACGTGGCGGGCACTTCGCGTCAGGTGGCCCCGCATGGGGTAACAATTAACAATCTGCTGCCAGGAATCCATGCAACCGATCGGGCGGACGCACTGGATGGCGGCGTGTCGGCGCAGAAGGGGATCTCGATCGATGATGCACGGGCAGAGCGCGCCGCGACCATTCCAGCGCGCCGCTATGGAACGCGGGAAGAATTCGGGGCGACTTGCGCGTTTTTATGTTCACAACATGCCGGTTTCATCGTCGGGCAGAATATTTTGCTGGATGGTGGGGGCACTAATCTGACGATGTAAGCATGGCGCAAAACTTTTCTCTGAAAGATCAACTCTTCAACGCTGAAAAAGTAAGCTATCTTGCGGGTTTGTTCGCGGAAGCTGACCCTCATTTCGACGCAGGTGCACTCGAAGCACGAATAATGTCGCGATTGCTTGAGCTGGAATTGAAAGAGCGGATGGCCTGGATTGCAGAATGTTTGCAAGAAACCGTTCCGGGTGATCTTCCAACGGTTGCCCCGGTCATTTTGGATGCGCTGCCGCCGCCGCTTGATCCCGGCCAGAGTGATAATGACTTCGGCGATTTCATTTTTGCGCCTCTGGGCGATTGGGTCTGCGCGATCGGGCTGGATCACCCTGAATTGTCGCTGGACGTCTTGGAAGAGCTTACGCAACGCTTTTCTATGGAATGGGCGATCCGCCCTTTCCTGAACCACCATCCCGAGAAAGTTTTTGAGCGTATGCAGAACTGGTGTTGCCATCCCAGCTACCACGTGCGTCGTTTGGTCAGTGAAGGGACGCGACCACGTTTGCCTTGGGGGCAGGCCGTTGGCTTGGACGTGTCCGATCCTTTGCCGTTGCTTGACCAGCTGCATGGGGATCAGACGCGGTACGTGACACGTTCAGTCGCCAACCATCTGAATGACATCACCAAGAAAGACCCCGGTCTGGTGCTGGAACGACTGCGTAAGTGGGAGGAGGAACAGCAACAGGATCCGGAAGAGTTGCAGTGGATGACAGCGCACGCTTTGCGGGGTCTGGTAAAGTCTGGGCACCCGGGCGCGATGAGAGCTCTTGGGTATGATCCCGATGCTGATATCGCGGTCGAAGTTCAGGTGAATGGTCCGGCTCGGATTGGTGAGGCGCTTGATTTCGAAGCGCGATTGAAGGGTGCGAACGGACAGCCTGTGTTGATCGATTATATCGTACATTTTCAAAGGCCTGGGGGGAAGGTTTCACCTAAAGTTCACAAGTTCAAACAAACCAGTTTGGAAGAAGGACGATTGGTCGTCACAAAGCGCCACAAGCTCAAGGGCAACGCGACCACATTCAAACTGGTGCCCGGGCCACATCGGTTAGAGATTCAGGTGAACGGACGGGTGCGTACGGGCGTGGATTTCGAACTGCTGGGCTGAGCGCAGTCACGGTATCGTCAAATCGGATGGTGTTGGATTGCACGGTTCGGCTTGCTGCATTAACTGCAGTGCAACCAGTGATAAAAGGAATGCCGCGATGAAGCATGAAGCTGTGCAGAACTACTATGGCGAAGTGCTGCAAGGCAGTGCGGATTTGCAAACAAATGCATGCTGTACCCCGGATGATATGCCGGATCACGTCAAGAAAATTCTATCGCAAATTCATGATGATGTGCTGACACGTTACTATGGGTGTGGGCTAATTGCTCCGCTGGATCTGGAAGGAATGCACATCCTTGATCTGGGCTGTGGTGCGGGGCGGGATGTGTATGCTCTGTCGGCGATGGTTGGTGAGAATGGCCGTGTTGTCGGCGTCGACATGACGCCAGAACAGTTGGATGTTGCGCGCGCTCAACAGGATTATCACGCTGAGGCATTTGGGCATTCCAAAAGCAATGTAGAGTTTCATCACGGTTTTATCGAAAAGCTGGATGAGCTGGACCTAGAACCGGGATCGTTCGATATCATTGTCTCGAACTGCGTAATCAATCTGGCGACTGACAAGGCTGCTGTACTGCGCGGGGCCCATCGTTTGCTGAAAAAAGGCGGTGAGATGTATTTCTCGGACGTCTATGCCGACCGCCGGGTGCCCAAAGCCATGGCCGAAGATGAGGTGCTGTACGGTGAGTGCTTGTCGGGGGCGCTCTATTGGAATGACTTCCTGTCGATGTCGCGCGCTGCCGGGTTTGGTGATCCGCGTAGGGTCACGCATCGTCCTTTGACGATCGAGAACTCTGCTCTGGAGGAAAGGGTGGCACCGCTCAGCTTTATTTCGGCCACATACCGTCTGTTCAAGCTGCCCGAGCTTGAGCCGGCTTGCGAAGACTACGGTCAGGCTGTGATCTACAAGGGCACAGTGCTGCATGCGCCGCATGAATTTGTGCTGGATGATCACCACACGATTGAGGCTGGCAAAGTGTTCCCGGTCTGTGGCAATACATGGATGATGTTGCAAGACACTCGTTTTGCACGACATTTCGAATTCATCGGCGATTTCTCAACCCACTATGGGATCTTCGAAGGATGCGGTGGTGATAGCCCGTTTGTTGTACAGGGCGAAGCTGCGTCAACTGGGTGTTGCTGATCCCTTGCGCCTGAAGGGCGGGGTTGCTATCCCCGCCTAAGCCCGATGGAATTGATCGGGAAAGGCAACGGGGTCCATCGGTGACAGTGACGACAACTCCTCCTCGATTGGAAATCCGCAATCTGGTTGCGCGCTTTGCTGGGCGGACGGTTGTGGATGATGTGTCCTTGACCGTTCAGGCAGGGCAGGTGACCTGTCTGCTGGGGCCGTCGGGTTGTGGCAAGTCAACCACCTTGCGCATGATCGCTGGCGTCGAGATGCAGACCTCGGGCGAGATTTATGTCGATGGCAAATTGATTTGCGACACTGTGTTTCGAGTGCCCCCTGAGCGGCGCGAGATTGGGCTGATGTTTCAGGATTTTGCCCTGTTTCCGCACCTCAGCGTGGCAGACAACGTCGCGTTTGGCCTGAAGGGCAGCAAAGAACAGAAACGCGCACGGGTCGAAGAGTTGCTGACCAAAGTCGATTTGATGCGGTTTATTGATGGATTTCCGCATCAGTTGTCGGGAGGGGAGCAACAGCGTGTGGCTCTGGCGCGGGCGCTTGCACCACGTCCACGGATCATGTTGATGGATGAGCCGTTCTCGGGCCTCGATAACCGCCTACGAGACGGTATTCGAGATGAGACGCTGGCAGTCCTTAAGGAAGAGGATGCTGCCGTTCTGTTGGTCACGCATGAGCCAGACGAGGCGATGCGGATGGCCGATGAGATCGCGCTGATGCGGCGCGGCAAGATTGTGCAGCAAGGGGCGCCGTACAATGTCTATACCCGTCCTGCAGACAAGGCTGCAGTTGCATTCTTTAGTGATGTCAATGTGTTGAAGTCCCAAGTTAATGGTGCTTTGGCGCATACTCCGTTTGGCCGTTTTCTCGCGCCAGGTGTGCCGGACGCAACCGATGTTGAAATCGTGTTCCGGCCCCAGCATGTCAAACTGGATTTCGACCGCAATGGCAAAGGGCCTGCGCCGACACCTACAGACGGTGTTGCAGCCCGAGGCGTGGTTGAGCGTGCTCGATTTCTGGGAAATGAAAGCCTTGTCGAGTTTCGCATGGACTACGATGGCTCGATCCTGAAGGCCACGGTTCCGAACGTGTTTGTGCCCAAAGAGGGCCGGGTCATGTGGCTGACAATTCGCCGCGACCGGTGTTTTGTGTTCTCGGCCTGACGCTCAGACCCTGCATTTTCACCCAAGTGGTGCGTGAAAGCCTCAGATTGCGTATGCGCATTGCTTGTCGCAGCGCAGAGGCGGGTCTATCAAGGGCAAAACGAGGGGTGGACCGGGCATGCGAATTCTTCTGACCAATGATGACGGCATCAACGCGCCGGGACTGATCGTGCTGGAAGCGATTGCAGCTGAACTGGCTGGCCCCGAAGGCGAGGTTTGGGTGGTCGCACCTGCATTTGAGCAATCGGGCGTCGGTCATTGCATCAGCTATACCCACCCGATGATGGTGGCCAAACTGGGTGAGCGTCGCTTTGCCGCCGAAGGGTCTCCCGCGGATTGCGTTTTGGCCGGCCTGCACGACGTGATGAAAGACGCTCCGCCCGATCTGGTGTTGTCCGGGGTGAACCGGGGCAATAACTCGGCTGAAAACACCTTGTATTCCGGTACGATCGGTGGGGCGATGGAGGCTGCCCTGCAGGGTCTGCCCGCGATTGCCTTGTCACAGTATTTTGGCCCGCGCAATTTGGGGCTGGAAGATCCGTTTGAGGCAGCAGCCCGTTATGGAGCGGGGCTTGTTCGGCGCATTTTGGATGCCACCCCGCCAGAATCGGGCGATTACCGCCTGTTCTACAACGTAAATTTTCCACCGGTTCCCGCTGATGAAGTGCTGGGTGCCCGGGTAGCACCGCAGGGTTTCCGCCGCGATACGCATTTCTCGGTCGAACCCCACAGCTCGCCGTCGGGGCGGCGGTTCCTGTGGATCAAGGGCGGATATCAGCACAACCCAACTGCTCCGGGTACGGATGCCGCCGTTAACCTTGAAGGGTATATC
The DNA here is from genome assembly GCF_056540425.1 of Ruegeria sp. AN6. Lineage (NCBI taxonomy): Bacteria > Pseudomonadati > Pseudomonadota > Alphaproteobacteria > Rhodobacterales > Roseobacteraceae > Ruegeria > Ruegeria sp. AN6. Next base: position 754,247 of record NZ_JBQFWR010000001.1, on the reverse strand, counting down.
TCGGTGACACCGATGCGAGCCGATCTGACCGCCCACGACACGCTTGAGGCGTTGAAGGTCATCGAATGACAGGACCAAGCGCTGAAACCATCATGCAGTTCCTATTTGCGCTGCGTTCGCGCGGGGTCACTGATGCGCGCGTTCTGGCCGCAATGGAGCAAATCGACAGGGGGCAGTTTGTGAGGGGCCTGTTTGCCCAGCGGGCTTATGAGGACACACCGTTGCCGATTGCCTGTGGTCAGACCATCAGCCAACCGTCGGTTGTGGGTCTGATGACACAAGCTTTGCAAGTGCGCCCGCGTGACACGGTTCTGGAGGTGGGCACTGGATCGGGTTATCAGGCGGCGATTCTGTCCAAACTGGCGCGCCGGGTTTATACTGTTGAACGCCATAAACGGCTGGTGCGTGAAACTGGTGAGCTGTTTCGTGAGTTGGGGCTGACAAATGTGACGGCGATGCTGTCGGATGGTTCTTTTGGATTGTCCGAACAGGCACCGTTCGACCGTATCATTGTAACCGCTGCCGCCGAAGATCCTCCGGGGCCACTCTTGGCGCAGTTGAAAATCGGCGGTATCATGGTGTTACCCGTGGGCCAGTCGGATGCGGTGCAGACCCTGATCCGGGTCACGCGTACCGAGACCGGTCTGGATTACGACGAATTGTTGCCGGTCCGTTTTGTGCCTCTGCTTGAGGGGCTGGGAAAAGACGGAGCGTAAAGGTATATTAAAAGGCGCCGGAACCCCGGAGAACAGGGGCAGGTGTTGAGGACAAAAAAATGAGAGCAGTTTCCAATTCAGCAATGCGCCGTTGTGTAACGGGCGTGGCCGCGCTGGCAATTCTGGCCGGGTGCGAAGGACCGTTCGACTATGACTTGCGCGGGAATGTTGGCGGGTTTTCTACGACAGATGCCGCTCTCGCAGCCACCGCCAGCCGACCGTCGCCGGATGCACGGGGAGTGATAACCTATCCAAACTATCAAGTGGCAGTGGCTCGCAGGGGGGATACGGTTGGTGATGTCGCTGCCCGTATCGGCATGCCAGTGGCCGAACTGGCGCGATTTAACGGTTTGCAGCCGAATGACTCTCTACGGGACGGCGAAGTGCTTGCACTGCCGCGTTCAGTCGGTGCTTCGAGTGGTGTTGATATTGCAACCATAGCTGGGACTGCGATTGATGACGCACCCGATACCGGTTCGGTTCAGACATCCACCCTGCAACCTGCGCAACCCGCCGCGACCCCTGCGCCTGCTGCATCCGGGCCAGAGCCCATTCGGCATAAGGTAAAACGAGGCGAAACCGCCTATACGATTTCGCGTCTCTATCAGGTGTCTGTAGAATCGCTTGCTGAATGGAACGGGTTAGGATCGGATTTCACCGTGCGTGAGGACCAGTATCTGCTGATCCCCGTCAAGGATCAGGCAGCGCCGCGCGCTGCCGCACCAGCAGCAACCGCGACGGCTGTGACACAGCCGGGAGAGGGCTCTCCGACGCCAACACCGCCAAGCGCGACACAGCCATTGCCGGATGAGAAGGTTGCCGCTGCAACACCTGCACCAGATGTAACTGCCGAAGCCCCTACGAATTCAGGCAGTTCAGCATTGGCAGCGCCTGTGAACGGGAGGATCATTCGCACTTATGCCAAAGGCAAGAACGAAGGGATCGACATTGCGGCGTCTCCAGGTGCTTCTGTAACGGCGGCCGAGGCGGGCACAGTTGCAGCGATTACGGAAGACGCCGATCAGGTTCCGATCATTGTGGTCAAGCACAACAATGATTTACTGACCGTCTACGCCAATGTCGACAATATCACCGTGAAGAAGGGTGACAGGGTGCGACGGGGTCAGAAAATCGCCGCGCTGCGTGGTGGCGATAATGCCTATGTGCATTTTGAGGTGCGTCAGGGGTTCGAGTCGGTTGATCCTGAGCCCTATCTGAAGTGACCTGAATGGCCCGTTCCGGGCCATGCCTCCGGCGGGGATATTTGTGGCCAGATGAAGGTCGGTTCACCCATAGGGGTCATAGTCGCTCAGCCGTTTTCCGGGTTCGTCTGAAAAGAGCTCTGGCAAGGGTGTGATGGCCTCGATCAGGTCGATGCGGAAGACGCGGAAGCTATTGCGAAGTTCGCACCATGCGGTGAGGGTCCAGACGCGGCCCCAGTATTCCATGTGCAACGGGCGGATGGTGCGGTCGGTCAAGATCCCGTCAATGCGGCGGTAACTCAGTTGTAATTTCTGGCGCGATTTGATCGCAGCGCGGATCGGGGCCATGTGGGCCAATCCGCGCGCAGCATCGGCAAACGGGTAGACGGCGAATTTCCAGGTGTCGGCCTCTGCCAAGACTTGAGTGGGCAGTACGGCGTCAATCTTGTCGGCCAGAGATTCAGCGGCGGACTTGAGATCGGGATCGGCGGCTTCAGCCACGATGGCCATGCCGAGGTTCAGAGCCTCAAGCTCGGCGGGTGTCAGGTTCAGCGGGGGCAGTGTGATCTGTTCACGCACCATGTAACCCACGCCGCGTTCGCCTTCGACCGGAACGCCCGAGGCTACCAGCGTATCCATGTCGCGATAGATCGTACGGACCGACACTTCGAGCCGGTCCGCTATGTCCTGCGCGCGGTGCAGCTTGCCGTCGCGCAGGATCTGGATGATATCGAACAGGCGGTCAGTACGGCGCATGACACGCCGTCTGAGCCGCGGTTAGGCGGTCATGTTCCATAGTACGGTCTCGTGGCGCATCTGAGCGCTTTCGGGATTGATTGCCGCCATCAGAGCGGGTGCAAAATCTTGTTGCATGAAAGCAGCAGCCGCATCTTTGGCGGATTTCATATCTGCCCAGACAACATAATCCGTCCAGCGTCCATCTTCGCCCTGACTCAGTTGGCGATGGGCAAAGCCGGGGGCGGCGCGGACAAATGCTTCGGATGCTTGGCTCAGTTTCACGAACTGTTCGGGTTTTGTGCCCTCGGCAAGTGTGAAAGTGACGATTTCTGCGACATGGGTCATTTGGTTCTCCGTTGACCAAGTTTCGATATCGTCCTTCTAGGCCACTACAACTGACATAAACCTGTCAGTTGAGAAATGCCAGCCCGCAAAAAATGTGCGATCCGTTCAAATTCGCACGCGGATTTGATCTGGCGCACTTTTGCAATGGCCCTTACGGGCGTAGACACGGGGCCAGACATATTCCCGGCGCGCTGCGCCGACGTAGAAGGAGACAAGACATGCTCAACAATATTGGCCTTCCGGGTATCCTGCTCATTGCTGTTGTGGTTCTCGTACTATTTGGACGTGGCAAGATCAGCTCGTTGATGGGTGAAGTGGGTAAAGGCATCACCTCGTTCAAGAAAGGCATCAAGGAAGGTTCGGAAGAGCTGGAACAGGACGCCTCCGAGCTGGCTAAAGACGTCACCCCTGAGACCGACAAAGACAAGGTCTGAGCTTAGATGTTTGATCTGGGCTGGACCGAGCTTCTGGTCATCGGCATCGTTGCGCTGATCGTGGTGGGGCCGAAGGACCTGCCAGTGCTGTTTCGCAATGTCGGGCGGTTCGTCGGCAAGGCACGCGGTATGGCGCGTGAGTTCAGCACTGCGATGAACGAAGCGGCGGATGAAGCTGGCGTCAATGATATCAAGAAGGGCCTGAACGCGGCGACTAATCCGGTTAGTACCGCGATGGACGGGATCAACGAGGCCGCGCGTGACGTGGCCAAATCCATTGACCCGACCAAGTTCGACCCTGATAGCGAGACCGGCAAACTGGCTGCTGAACGGGCAGAGCAGGCAAAGAAGATCCAAGCCTCCACGGCCCGTGCGGCCGCTGAACGCAAGGCTAAGGAAGCCGCAGATGCGCTTGCAAAGGCGGAAGAGGCCGAAGCCGCGTTGAAAACTGAAAGCAAGTCATGACTAAAACCGACGAGATCGAGGACAGCTCGGCGCCTCTGATCGAGCATCTAGCCGAGCTTCGTACCCGGCTGATCCGGTCGGTGCTTGCCTTTATCGTGGGGATTGTTCTTGCCTTCATAGTGGCCGAACCGATCCTGCAGTTCTTAGTGCGTCCGATCGAGGCGACCCTGCGTGAGCTTGGTGATCCGTCACCAACACTGCAATACACCTCTCCACAGGAATACCTGTTCACACTGTTTCGGATATCGATGGTCTTCGGGTTTGCACTGGCATTCCCCGTGATCTCATATCAGCTGTGGCGGTTTGTAGCTCCTGGGCTTTACAAGTCCGAGAAGGGAGCTTTCCTGCCGTTTCTGATCGCATCGCCGTTTATGTTCCTGTTGGGGGCGGCTTTTGCGCAGTTTGTTGTGACACCGTTGGCAATGCAGTTTTTTCTTGGGTTCGCGGATGTCAGTTCGATCTTTGCAAACCTGCTGGCCCCGGCGGCCGATGATGTCCCGGAAGAGATCATTGTTGTTCCCGAAACAACCGAAGGCGTGAAAATCACCTTCTTCGGGAAGGTCAATGAATCTCTGGATATTACGCTAAAGTTTATTCTTGCCTTTGGCCTGTGCTTTCAGTTGCCGGTTCTGCTGACACTGATGGGCAAGGCTGGGCTGGTCTCGGCCGAGGGTCTGGGTGCCGTTCGCAAATACGCGATGGTCGGTATTCTGGTTCTGGCTGCTTTAGTGACACCACCAGATGTGATCACGCAGCTGATCCTGTTCACTGTGGTCTATGGACTATACGAAGTGTCAATCTTCCTTGTCGCCCGCGTCGAGAGAAAGCGCGAAGAACAACTGCGCGCCGACGGCTACTATGACGATGAAGAGGCCGAGGCGGATGCGGAAATGATGCAGGATTACGACGAGACAAAGTAGCCTGTATCCTGATTTCAAAAGGCGCGTCCACATTCGGCGCGCCTTTTTCATGCGCGGGCCTTGTTGTGTAGTTCGGAACATGGTTCAACTCCGCCGGAATACCCGGAGGAGCCGATGGACGATCAAGCCCTGAACCGTATCGCCGACGCGTTGGAACGCATGGCGCCCGCGCCGCTGGACGCACCCGATTTCAACACGGCCCCTGCATTTGTCTGGCATGTGGATCCGGACCGGCTGGTGCCCGTCTCTGAGGTTAACCGCGTCGATCTGGATCTGTTGGTCGGCATCAACCGATCCCGCGATACGCTGCTAGACAACACCCGCCGGTTCGCGGCTGGGTACAAGGCCAACAACGCGCTGCTCTGGGGCGCGCGAGGTATGGGAAAATCCAGCCTTGTCAAGGCAGTGCACGGCACTTTGCAAGCAGATCACCCGGATTTGAAACTTGTCGAACTACAACGGGAAGACATGTCCTCAGTCGCGCGTCTGCTGAACCACCTTAGATCAGCTCGTCATCGGTTCATTCTGTTTTGCGATGACCTCTCGTTCAGCCACGATGACCAGCATTACAAATCGCTTAAGGCTGTACTGGATGGCGGCATCGAAGGTCGCCCGGAGAATGTCGTGTTTTACGCCACCTCCAACCGCCGCCACTTGATGCCGCGCGACATGATTGAAAACGAACGCTCCAGCGCTATTAATCCGTCTGAGGCTGTTGAAGAAAAGGTATCCTTGTCGGACCGCTTCGGCCTGTGGTTAGGCTTTCACCCCTGCGATCAGGACGAATATCTCGCCATGATCGACCGCTACTGTGCCGCCCATGGCGTCACGATCGACCAGGAAATCCTGCGCGCCGAGGCCATCGAATGGCAAGCCACGCGAGGGGCTCGATCAGGTCGCGTGGCCTGGCAGTTCTTTGTCGATCTCGCCGGGCGCAACGGTGTCCACATCGCGTAAACCGCCTGCTTCAACTGGCCACAAATATCCCCGCCGGAGGCATGGCCCGTCAGGGCCAATCAAAACCCGGCCACAATCCGCGCCGCCTCATCCGCGGGACTGGTCAGCGCCTCGCGGTCTTCACCGGGATGGAATCGTGCACGCACCGCTGTAGGCATCGGCGCGGGTTCAAGGATCGTAACCCGTGGACCTGTGCGAGCTGTCTCGGCTGCCCAACTACGGGCCAAAGCCATTTGCGCGGCTTTGGTGGCACCGTAGATGCCATAGAACTTTTCACCTGCCTTGGGATCATCAAAGAACACCGCGTGACCTGCATCGCCTAAAAGGGGCGACACATAGGGAATCAGAACCGAGGTGGCTGTCGCGTTAGTGCTGACCGCTTTGGTCCATTCCTTGGGGTCAACAAAGTTTGCTGGTGTCAGGGCCGAGGTATGGACAGCTGTATGCAGCCAAAGGTCAACCTTACCCCAGCGGTCGTGAATGCCACGGCAAAGTGTCGCCATTGCATTGGGATCGGTGATGTCCATCGGGGCCAAAGTGGCCGAGCCACCCTTGGCCTGAATGCGATCGTCCAGCTCTTCCAGTCCGCCTTGGGTGCGGGCGACGGCAACGATGTGATACTCGGGGGAAAGGGCTTCGGCCAGTGCCGCGCCCAGCCCGCGTGAGGCCCCAGTAATCAGGGCGATTTTGGTCTGATCGGTCATAGGTGGGGTTTGAACCCGTGCGCACAAGGCGTCAAGTCTGGATCAACTGCCAGGTATGTCGATCCTGCGGTTCTGGCCGCTTTGTCGCAGCACGACACCTTCCTCATCAATGGCGATCACCTTGCCCGAGGCGACACGGCTGCCTGGCTTTACTTTCTTTACCCGCCCCGAGGACAGACGAACCAGAGCGCGCAACTCGGACTTAGGGCCAAAAATGCCCAGCACAGAGACCGAGTTTTTCTTTAGCGCACCCGCTTGCGTTGCGGCGCTTTTGACCGTTGAATTTGCCATGATCTGTGGCCGGATCGTGTGCCCGGGCCCTGCCTTGTGAGTGGTTTTCGGCGATCAGGTATCATGCGGCCGTTCGATCCAAAAGGGTTGCAATCCCATTTTCAATAGGTCGCTAATCGAGGTCGCCCAACCCTTTGCAAACGCATCTCGTTCAACAGAGAGTTGTCGGCGGATTCTGACCTATGACTGCCGCCCCACCTCAGGGAAATGACCTGTCGCTATCATTTGATTCGCCTGATCAGCCCGACGCCAGTTTGGCTGCGTTCCACGAACCGCCAACGACCTGCATATCCTCGCGTTTCTTGCTGACTCGGCTGCTGTTTTCAAGACTGTCCAGATAGTCCTCATCTACACCGGTGATGTAGTTTCCATCAAAGCACGAACAGTCAAAGGATTCGATCTCGGGATTGCCTTCCTTGGCGGCCCAGATCAGATCGTCTAGATTCTGGTAGAACAGCGCATCCGCACCCAACTCTTCACGGATTTCTTCGATCTCTTTACCATTGGCAACCAGTTCGGCCTTGGTGGGCATGTCGATTCCGTAGACATTGGGGTATTTCACTGGTGGAGAAGCGCTGGCGATGTACACCTTCTTTGCACCAGCCTCGCGGCACATCTGGACGATCTTCTTGATCGTATTGCCGCGCACGATCGAGTCATCGATCAGCAGCACATTATGTCCGTCGAATTCCAACGGCACGGCGTTCAGCTTACGGCGCACGGATTTTTGGCGCTCGGCCTGACCTGGCATGATGAAGGTTCGGCCTACATAGCGGTTCTTGACCAGCCCCTCACGATAGGGAATGCCGGTAATCTTGGCGGCTTCAAGTGCGACGGGGCGGGCGCTATCTGGCACAGGGATGATCCGGTCGATATCTAGCCCCGAATCCTGAATCTGCTTGGCGAGTGTTTGACCCATGCGCATCTGAGTTTTGTATACCGACACGCCATCAAGCAGCGAATCCGGGCGTGCCAGATAGACATACTCGAAAATGCAGGGCGTCAGTTTGCCTTCGACGGCCTGGAACTCATGCATATTCCCGTCGAGATCGATCAGGATCGCCTCACCGGGTCGCAGATCGCGCAATTTGTCGAAACCATTGATGCCAAACGCTACGTCTTCCGAGGCAAAGGCGAAATCATCACCGTCACCGGGCGCTTCTCGTTTGGCGACCGACAGGGGCCGGATACCATACGGATCGCGGAAGGCGAGCATACCAACACCGGCGACCAGACAGATCACAGAATAAGCACCCTGCACCCGCTCCATGGTCATCTTCACACCTGCAAACAAGTTGCGGATCGGATCGGCGTTGCCATTGACCTTGATGGCGTCCGCTACCTTGTCGGCCAACACGTTTAGCAACACTTCGGAATCCGAAGTGGTGCGCAGGTGACGGCTGTATTTCGCGGTCACTTTTTCGCGCTGTTCTTCGGTGTTGGTGATATTGCCGTTATGGACAAGGTAAATTCCGTAGGGCGCGTTCACAAAGAAAGGCTGGGCCTCGGTGGCGCTCAGCGATCCTGCGGTGGGATAGCGGACGTGACCCATGCCGATCTTGCCCAGTAGGGTTTCAGCATCGCTGGCGTTGAAGACGTCCTTGACCAGACCATTGGCTTTTTTCTCGCGGAAGAATTCGCCGTTGTAGGTGACGATCCCCGAGGCGTCCTGACCCCGGTGCTGCAGCATCAGCAACCCGTCATAGATTTCCGCAAAGACATCATGTGTCCGGCTTGCGATCCCCAAAATCCCACACATACACGGGCTCCAATTTCTATGACTTGATCTGGCTGGTGTTCAGGTCGGATCGACTGCTACTGCGTATCTGATTGGGTTGTTGCAGCCGGAATGTATGGCATGCATGCACAAGCGCCAAAGCGGCCAATGCAGAATAGAACAAATACAGCAAGATCGGCAGCTCCGATTCCATGTCGGTTCGGCTCCGACATACTGCCTATTGCCGCGCGTGTCACCAAAGGATCACATTCGCGATTTGCCGCAGGCCTGAAATGCGCCGCTCGCGGGTTTAAGATGACAAATGAGCCGACCTGTGCTGTGCTTTAGGTCAGGTGTCTGCTCCAGATGCCCGATAGTTTGGGATGGAAAATAGCCATGTGGCAGCACAAGCAAAACAATCCCAAGGAAAAGCCCGTCAAGCGTCGGTGTCACCGATGCCGAGGATCAGGCCGTGCACCCTGTGAGATTTGCAAAGGATCTGGAATGGTCGTCAAAAGCCGCGACCAGTATGGCAAACCAATCTCAAGCCGCTGCGACGGGTGCTTTGGATTGAAAGCCATTCGCTGCAATATCTGCGGCGGTGAAGGGTTCGTTTGATTTTGGATGAATCTGACACAGAATATGCGAGCGCCGAATTTTAATGCTGAGAATGTTGTAAGGCGCGCTGTTTTTCCGTTTCCGACAGGTTTTTCTTACAAATGAGTCCAGCCCAAACGCTGGAATGATCTTTGGGAGATCTGGTGATCCAAGTTCAGCAATTGATATCCGCATTGTTGCGCTTACCGGCTGTTCACTTGCTTTAGTTCGATGACCACTCGCCAACGCGAAACAGTTGCTTGCTGCTGGCTTCGACATTCAAAATGACTTGTTTGGCAAAAATCGAACGCAAAATTCAAAAACCGGCTATTGTCGGGGCCGGCACTATGATCAGCGCTGAGTACCTAGAAAAAGAATTTTGTTGAAGTCCTCTCGCTCTATCACTTTTAGCGATCGACTTCTTCCTAATCACTCCTTTGCACCCTGCTTTAGGAGGAACTGGTTCTTGAAATTCTTCAGCCCCGGCATGACGTCGGCATTCGCAATATCGTTGCTTCCGTGGATTTCATGTTCCAGAAAATCTTCTAGTGCGTCGCTATCGTCGCTCACCAACTCGATAATCAGATCATAACGACCTGCGACCCACAGGATGAAAACAACACGTGGGTTTCTTTCAAGTCGTTCGGCCACCTGTCTTGGGGTCACGCCGGTCGCCACGTTCAAGCCAATCATCGCGTCAGTCGTGTATTCCGTTGCCACCGGATCCGACATCGCAACAATCCGCAGCATGTTGTTGTCTCGCAGTCCGCTCACCCTGTTGCGAATAGTTCCCTCCGACACATCCAGTTGCTGCGCAATTTCAGAAAATGCCATCCGACCATCCTGCTGTAAGAGCCGGATGATCTGCTGGTTTAAATCATCCTTGGGGGATCGAATGCTCTGGGCGGCACGCGCGTTCGGTTGCTTTTTGACTGACATAGGCCTGATGCTCGATTGCTGTATTCGCAGTCAAGGTTAAGAGAGCGCATCGAAATCCGCAATTAACTCTTAGGAATCCTCTGGAAGGAAGTGCGGAAAACGACATGCTTTGATCTTCTCGCCACAGTTTCCGAAGGCCAGATCGCCGAAATTTCTATAATTTAATGCTGAATTTGTGGATCTAACAGCCAAAGCAACCAAAATATTCGAAATTCGTATCGCAATGCCGTTTTTTGACCAGATCACTTCTGATTCTTACTCGATACTCCAATTCATAAGCGAATATCGAAGTTTAATAGCCAAAATAATGCGATATTCGTAGATTGAAAATCTAAGCCCGTCGCGGCGGTACAGAGCCTGCAAACAGGCCATCCGCGAGAAACGGTGAATCCATGCGCATGCCGTTGGACCGGCGGACGCTGGTGTCAGTGTCGAAGGGAGGATAAATGACAATTGCCGAGCGAAAAGCACAGGCTTCTTGCGGGCCTCAGCATGGTCTGACCGCCGACGCATATCGCAGCGAGGAGTTCTGGCAACGGGAATGCCAGACGGTTCTGGCCAAGAACTGGGTGTTTGTTGGATTTGCCCACCAGATGAGTAACCCAGGCGATGCACAACCTATCACCTGTGCTGGTTTGCCACTGCTGGCGGTACGAGGTCGTGATGGCGACATTCAGGTGTTTCACAATGTTTGCCTGCACCGCTGCATGACACTGGTCGACAGGCCCAAGAATGTCGGCAAACTGATCCGCTGCCCCTATCATGCCTGGGCCTATGATCTGGATGGCCGCCTGCGGGCCGCTCCACATTTTGCAGGCACCGGCAAGCAAGAGTTCGACGGATTTGACATCAAAGAGCATCGGCTGAAACCCGTACGCACTTATGTCTGGCATGACTGGATTTTCGTCAATCTGGATGGGAGCGCGTCAGAATTCGAAGACTATGCCGCGCCATTGATCAACCAGTTGTCGGGGATGGATTACAGCAAATTAGAACCCATTGGCCTGCTCGATTTTGGTGAGATCGACACCAACTGGAAGCTGATAATGGAGAACTTTATCGAGCCTTACCACGTCCAGTTTGTACATTCCTCGACGACAGATCAGCCGTTGGAGGATCACTATACTATCATTGATGGCACCTGCATCGGTAGCGCAGTGGACCTTGAGGAAGAATTAGGCACATCCGGCAGCTTGGGTGTGAGCTCGCGCTATCTGACGCTGTATCCCAACTTTATTCTGGGTCGCTATTTCCCGGATCAGCTGGGCGTCTATCTTAACGTGCCCGTCGGCCCCGGAAAGATGCGCCAGTACCGAGCGCTTTACACCACTGAAGGCCAAAAGTTGAGCGCTGAGGAAATAGAGGCCCTCAGAGACCTCTGGTGGGACGTCCACAAGGAAGATCACGAGATGGTTGAACGCATGTTTGAGGGCCGCAAATCCCCGGTCGCCGAAGATGGGGGCCTGTTATCGCCTGCCTGGGAAGATAGCGTGCGTGCCTTTCAGGATTTGATCGAGCGTGACGTGGCCGGCGCATAAGTAAGAAGGAACAAGATCAATGAGCAACTCCATATCCAAAGGGTTTCGTCTGGCCCATACGATGATGCGGGTCACAGACATGGAGAAGTCGCTGGATTTCTATTGCAGAATCTTGGGCATGGAGGTGCTGCGGCGCACGGATTATCCCGAAGGGAAATTCACCAACACGTTTATCGGTTATGGGCCCGAGGCGGAGTTTCCTACGCTGGAGCTGACCGCCAATTGGGATCAGGACACGCCTTATGACAAGGGCGACGGTTGGGGTCATATCTGCATTGAAACTCCAGACGTTTACGCCGCCTGCGAGCAACTGGCAGCAGCCGGTGTGAACATCACTCGCCCGCCGGGGCCAATGAAAAATGGTACAAGGGTCATCGCCTTCTGCGAGGATCCTGACGGTTACAAGGTCGAATTGAACGAATCCATACTGAAACACTTGGCGCAGGAAGGCTGACCCAATGGGTGATACACCTCAACTTTTTAAATTCGACCTGGTTCAGAAACGCTACGACACGATGGGCGACAGCGATACGTACATTAAACCGATGGTGACCAGCGAGTTCAGCAAGTCGATGTGCGGTGGCATAAACGTTCTGAACAACATCAAGGTGCCGTGGGATCTGACCTGCGACGAGATCATTTATTGCCTTGAAGGGACTTTCCGACTGGTTTGCGACGGCAAAAGCTATGTCTGCAATCGTGGTGACGTGCTGTTTGTACCCAAGGACAATCACATTTCCTACGAGGCGGACGGCAAATGCGTGATCTTCTATGCTGCCTACCCACACAACTGGAAACAACTGGCGGGGATCACACAAGTTCCCGGCATCGACCCTGACGATTTTGTTCCCGGCTGAACATTTTTCCGCCGTGTGACCGAGCAAACGAAACCTGAACCAACACCGAGGTGTCACCTCGGTGAAGCAAATCCGATTGCTATTCGATGGGAGGACGCCGAATGCCCAAGGACAATGCCAACGCCCGTATTTACTACGAGACATTTCACAACGCTGTGGAGCGGAATCGCCCGCGTATCCCAGAAGTTCAACAACGTTTGGAAGAGGCTGGCGTCAAATATGTGATGGCTGCCTGGATCGACCTGCACGGCATTCCAAAAACCAAGCCCGTCCCGATGAGCGATTTTGAACCGCTTTGCCTTGGAAAAGGACCGCAATTTGCGGTGCATTCGATTTCTTACGTGCCCGAACTCAGCCCCGCTGACAGCGATCAGGTGGTGGTGCCGGATCTTGACGCCGTCTACGTCTGTCCGTGGGACACATCGATGGCAATCATCTTCTCCGATCTGTATTGGGAAGACGCACCTTACAATGTCTGCCCGCGTCAGGCCCTGAAACGCGCCATGCACGAGGCTGCGCTGGAAGGATACACAGGCTATGCCGGTGTCGAACCCGAGTTCATCGTGATGAAATATGACGATGCCGGCCAACCAGTGAAGGCCTTTGACGACGACCCTGCTATCGGGGTCCGTCCACGCCGTCAGGCATTTGGCTATGACGTTGAATACTCGATCGACTCGATGGCATTTTTGAAAGACATGATCGACATCATCGAAGGTCTGGGTTGGAACCTGCATGACGTAGTCGCCGAGGGTGCGTATTCACAATTCGAACTGGATTTTCACTATACCAACATGCTGGAGATGTCCGACCGTCTGGCGTTTCTGCGGATCACCTTGAAAGAGGTGGCAAAAAAGCACGGGATGTTCGTAACCTTTATGCCAAAACCGACAGTTGGCGACTGGCGATCGGGTGCGCATATCAACATGTCGATGCAACATGAGAGCCGCCCCGGTGAAAACATCTTTGAAACCCCCGACGGGGAATGGAGCGACGAAAGCCGCTGGGCCGTTGGCGGGTTGATGCAGCACGCCGAAGCGATCACCGCGATCACCTGTCCGACCGTGAATTCCTATAATGGTCTCGTGCCTCGCGTAGGTGGATTTGAGGGTGGCACTGTCACTTGGGCTCCGACCAATATCACCTATGGTTTCAACAATCGCTCTGCCCAGTTCCGCCTGCCGCAAAGCCGCCATTGCATCGAAAACCGCGCCTGCGATATGACCATGAATGTCTATCTGGCAATGGCGATGCATCTGAGTTGCAGTGTTAAGGGGATCAAACACAAGATCGACCCAGGCAAACCAACGGATTTTGATCTCTACTCAAAAACCGAAGCTGAACTTGCTGAACTGGGGATCCGTCGATTGCCTCGCACTCTGTTCAATGCGATCGAGGCTTTACGGGGCGACACCATGGCAGAACATGTGATGGGCCCCGTGATGCGTCAGTCCTACCTAGAATACAAGAATGATGAGTGGGAGCGATACCACCAATCGGTCACCGATTGGGAAGTGCAGGAATACCTTCGGCTCTACTAAAAGCGGGAAGTGCCAGACAATGGCGGATTATCAGATCTACGAGTTGGGTGACCTTCCGCTCTTGTCGGGTGAGATGCTCAAGGATGCCAAGCTCGCCTATCAGACCTACGGCACATTGTCTGCGGCAGGTGACAATGTCATCGTTCTGCCGACATTTTACACCGGCACAAATACCCGCAACGAAGGCTTCTTTGGTCCGGGTCGCGCGATTGATCCGGTGCGGCATTTCATCGTTAGCCCCAACCTGTTTGGCAATGGACGTTCGTCATCACCATCGAATACGCCTGCACCGCAGGACGGGCCGCGGTTTCCACTGGTACAGATGTGGGACAACATTGCTGCCCAGCACCGGTTGGTCCACGAACATCTGGGGATCGAAAAAATCGCCCTTGTTGCGGGTTGGTCTATGGCGGGCTGTCAGTCCTACCAGTGGGCAGCGCAATACCCGGACATGGTTCAGGCGATTCTGCCATTCTGTGCCTCAGCCAAAACTTCTCCACACAATTTCGTCTTTCTCGAAGGGGTTAAGGCTGCCCTTTGCGCGGATCAAAATTGGAACGGTGGCAATTATGACAGCCCACCCGAAGCAGGGCTGAAGGCCTTTGGTCGAGTTTACGCAGGCTGGGCTTTCTCTCAGACCTTTTATCGCGAGGGACTTTATCGGCAGATGGGTTTCGAAACTATCGAGGAGTTGTTGCAGGATTGGGAGCGTGATCATGAGCAGGGCTGGGATGCCAACGATTTGTTGGCAAAGCTTGCAACTTGGCAGGCAGGCGATATCTCTGCCGGACCGCTTTACAATGGGGATTACAAACTGGCACTGGGTGCCATCAAAGCTCGTGCCATCCTGATGCCTTGCACGCAGGATTTATATTTTCCACCAGAAGACAATGAAATTGAAGCCAGCTTCATGCCCAACGCCATCTTTCGCCCGCATCATTCGCCCTGGGGCCATTGCGCTGCAAACCCAAGAAGTGACAAGGACTTCACGACGCAGCTAGATGCCAATATTCGTGAACTTCTTGAAGGGTAGCACTTGTTGTTGAACCACTGGGAGGTAGAAATTCACAAATCACCCGTTTTTTCCTTCGAATGAAGGGCAAAACAACCGCAGCCAAAACGCAAACTGCCAGCTTTGAACAGTTAGGGTTATTTCTTTGACGTTCAAAAGTCCGCTTTATTACGTGCAGCAGTCGCTAATACCAACCGCTACACTGGTCCAATTGAGCTCACAGCTACACTGCGCACTTGTCGTAGACCAGCTAGCATGGTCTGTGACAAGAGCCGGAACGGGGTGGATTAATCACTTCGTTCCTTATTACAGGCCTAAATGGCGTGATCAGCCGTCGGATGCGTCCGTTGAATTATCTGCAGTGCAGCTTGCGACCAGCTCCTCGTACTGAGCGGTGACCCAGCCCAGCGCGGCTTCGGGGTTTTGTTCTTCGATCTTGCCGCTGAACTGTTCAAAGACTTTTGCCGAGCGGCTTTCGTCGACCATCGTGTAAGACTGGCCGGTCATTACGGTGTCGTAGACAAAAAAGGCAATCGCAACCAGCAGGATGCCGCGTGCGATGCCGAAGAAGAACCCAAGTGCCTGATCCAGACCACCGATCGCCGAACGCTGCACCAGAGAAGAGAACAGCGGTGTAAAGATACTGACCACGATCAAGGCAACAGCAAAAACGGCGGCAAAGCCGGTGATAACCGAAAGCTCACAACTGTCGCGCAGGAATTCTCCGACGACGGGCACTTCTTTGACCAGTGGCACGGCCTGCGGCGCGAAGATGAAGGCCAGGACGGCAGCGGCAACCCAGCCAGCGATGGCGAGAACCTCGCGCATGAAACCACGCGAATAGGCCAACAAGCCCGACAGCACGATGATCAGGGCCACAACCCCGTCAATTATTGTAAAACCTTCCATGGCCCTCGCCTGTTCGTTTTCTGCCTCTCAAGGCGCGACTTTAACCTGCTCCGAACGTTTCGCCAACAAACCCCACCAAATCAGAGGGTCGGGTGAGTGTCAGACCTGCCACAGTGCCAGTTTTGCCACCCGCCGGAGCAATTGCCGCTGTGAAACCAAGTTTTTGCGCTTCTTTCAACCTGTTTTCTGTCTGAGGGGCCGGTCTAAGTGCCCCAGATAGCGAGATTTCTCCGAAAACGACGGTATCGGCGGGTAGGGCAGTATCTTCACGGGCACTTAGCAGCGCTGCGGCCACGGCGAGGTCTGCGGCAGGTTCGCTGACTTTTAGTCCTCCGGCGACGTTTAGATAGACATCGAGCCCAGCAAAGGGGATGCCGCAGCGGGCCTCGAGCACCGCAAGGATCATCGCAAGACGTCCGCTATCCCAGCCCACAACGGTACGGCGGGGCTGCGAATGAGGCGATGGAGCAACCAGCGCTTGCAACTCGACCAGCACGGGGCGGGTACCTTCAATGCCTGCGAACACCGCCGAACCGGGGCTCGGTGTGCCGCGTTCGGAAAGGAAGAGGGCCGAGGGGTTGGTGACCTGCGCCAAGCCCTTGCCGGTCATCTCAAAAACGCCAATCTCATCTGCAGGGCCAAAGCGGTTCTTTACCGCGCGCAGAATACGAAATTGATGGCCGCGTTCGCCTTCGAAATAGAGCACTGTGTCGACCATATGTTCGACCACACGCGGACCTGCGATCTGGCCTTCTTTGGTGACATGGCCGACCATGATGATCGAAACGCCGTGGCGTTTGGCAAAAGTGGTCAGTTCATGCGCGGCGGCACGAACCTGTGAAACTGAGCCTGGTGCGCTGTCTACATTGTCTGCCCACATGGTCTGGATCGAGTCGATGATGGCGAGGCCGGGTTTTTCGGCCTCTAGCGTGGTGAGGATATCCCGCAAATTGGTTTCGGCTGCCAGTTGAACGGGAGATTCTTCCAAACCCAACCGACGTGCACGCATCCTGACCTGCGCGCTGGCCTCTTCACCTGAGACATAGATTGTTTTGATACCGTTGCGCGCGAAGCGCGCGGCAGCCTGCAGCAGGAGGGTTGATTTGCCGATGCCAGGATCGCCCCCCACCAATAGGGCCGAGGCGGGGACGAGGCCGCCACCGAGGACACGATCGAGTTCTTCAACTCCACACAAGGTGCGGGGCGGGGGTGTCTCCTCGGTCGAAAGATCGGAGAGCGTGATCGACTGGCCACGCTTGCCGCCCAGCGATTTCTTGGCCGGTCCAGCTGAGAGGGGCGCTTCCTGAATGATAGTGTTCCATTCGCCGCAGCCATCGCAGCGGCCGGACCATCTTGTATGTGAGGCACCGCAGGCGGAGCAGGTGAAGGATTGTGTCTTTGCCATGTCGCCCTTCGTGCCCGAGGAAGGGCGGTTCTTCAAGCCCTCGCGGGCTTTCCTCACCGCCGATAGCGTGCCGCGTCCTCAGGCCCTGCGGACCATCGTTCGCGACAGGCGCTGATCGCGCCTATTCCGCAGCCCGCGGCGGGGTCATGGCGACCACGCTGGCGGGGGATTTATCGTCGTTAGGCGATTGCAGTTGTGCCGAGAGTTCGGGCAGCAGGTCGAACAACTCGTCCCTTAGCCGCGCCAGTTGGGATTTGGCGATGGATTCTTCGATCTCGATATCTCGGGTCCATTGGCGCAGTTCGTGTTGGATAATCTGGGCCTCTTCTATGCGATGCTGAAACTGCTCGATCTCTTCCTGCCTTTGCTGCAGGAAGGTTCGGGCGCGCAAGACCTTTGCCTCGGAATAGGTATCGGCAAGCTCCTGGCTGATCTGGCTCATTTGTGCGGCCAGTTCCAAAACCTGCGGTTCAAGCGATTGCAGATCAGGGTGATCGCGCAGAAAAGCCATACGCTCTTTCACCGCATCGAATTCGGATGACAACGCAAATGCACCGCTGCGGTCGGCGGCATGAGCGACCTGATAGGCCCCGGCCACGTCCTGCATGTTCATCGTGAACTTACGATGGGTGTTTTCAAGCGCCATCATGCGTGCGTTTGATGGCAGATAGAAGACCAGCATCAGGATCAGGGCGGTCAATCCGGCCTGAACATATAGACCTGCGTCAATCGTTGCACCGGTGCTGAGACCGGCCTGCAACGAGAGCCAGGGGAGGATGCCAAACGCGGATAAAATGGTGGTCGTCACCGCGAACAATGCTGCGGCGCAGATCAGGAAAAAAGTGAGCCTTAATAAGGTATTCTGAAATTGCAATGTTATTGTGTGGAGGGCGGCCATGATCGTCGTTCTCCTTCTTCAACCGGTACACAAACCGGGCCGAAGCGGAGGGGTAAATAAACTTAGGGTGGTCCGCTACGGACCCGCAAACTACAAAACTGACTGCTCGAAATATAAAGATGTTACTCAGAAATCTGTTTTCAATCAATTAGGTCTGAGATTTTCGTGATCCGGATGTCATCTCTGTAATGTGGCCCAAGGCAAGCGAAGCGAGAATGCAGCCGGTGAACAGGTAGAGACCCCACGCGGTTTCGATGGTCGCGTAGGAGATGCCCTTGGCCAGTGTGATGTAAAGCGCGATGAGGAAGATATCGGCCATCGCCAATTTGCCCAGGATGTTGAGCGCGGGTTGGACCCGTGGGTCCAACATATCCCATTGGACAAGCGCAGTGCCGATGGTTTTGATGTAGGGGGCGAAGAGGGCGAAGACGGTGACGACCAGCGCGAGGAAGATGTCGGATTTCCACAAGGACTGGAGGCCGGTGATGACGCTGATTTCGCTGAGGCCGAAGATCGGCAAGAGGCCTGCGCGCATCAGCGGTGCGAACCACGCGATGGGGTAGAGGATCAGGAGGGAGAGGGTGGCGAGGCGGAGGGTCATATCCGATACGCTAGTTGATCATGTTTCGGACGGAAACCATCCAACCCACAATGAACAGCAAGGTAATGCCGCCAACAAGGCCATATGACATTCTTTTGTCTGCGACAGTGACAAGTAGTTTCCGATGCAGCAGAAGTCCTGAAATGACATACCCAACGGACAAAGGAATACCCGAGAGCGGTTCTTCAATGTTCAGCGTTTTTACCAATAGAATCGACGCGAGCATTCCCGGAAAGGCACCCTGCAAAGCGGAGATTATGACAGGAACGAAAATGACTTCGGTTCGCAGCGAGCGCGGGAGTCCCGACTTCTCGCCTATGAAATGAATGGTAAACCAAGCTAGCACAACCGAAATGAAGTAGAGAAACGGAAGCTGTTCAATGAGCAGTTTCACGAATTCCACTACCGCACCGCCTCAATCGGCCCCTCTGCACTCCCGCTGATGAACTGCTCGACATAAGGATCACCTGAGGCGTCCATCTGGCTGACCGGGCCGGTCCATTGGATCAGGCCTCCGTGCAACATGGCCACGTTGTCGGCAATCGCGCGGACCGAGCTCATGTCGTGGGTGATGGTCATCGCGGTGGCGCCCATCTCGGTCACGATTTCGCGGATCAGGTCGTTGATGACGCCGGACATTATGGGGTCGAGGCCGGTGGTGGGCTCATCGAAAAAGATAATCTCGGGCTCGGCGGCGATGGCGCGGGCGAGGCCGACGCGTTTTTGCATGCCACCGGACAGCTCGGCCGGGAAGCGGTCGGCGACGTTGGCCTTCAGGCCCACACGGCGCAGTTTCTCGATGGCGATCTCGCGCGCCTCATCTGCCGGGCGTTTCAACGAGCCGCGCAGCAGGCGGAAGGCGACGTTCTGCCAGACGGGCAGGGAGTCAAACAGCGCGGCCCCCTGAAACAGCATCCCGAAACGGGCCAGAAACGCGTCGCGGTCGCCTTTGGTGGCGTCTTTGCCGTCGACATAGATCATGCCGCTATCAGGCTTTATCAGGCCAAGGATGCATTTCAGCGCCACGGATTTACCGGTGCCCGAACCACCGATGATAACCATTGAGGTACCCTTGGGAATCTCAAGGTTCATGCCTTGTAAGACGTGGTTGTCGTCAAAGGCTTTATGTACGTTCTCCATCCGGATCATAGCGAGAAGAACACCCCTGTGAGGACAAAATTGGCGGCGAGGATAAGGACGGCGGCGGCCTCGACCGAGCCTTTGGTGGCGCGGCCCACGCCCTGCGCGCCGCGGCCCGAGGACATGCCGTAGTAGCAGCCCATGATGGCGGCGATCACGCCGAAGGCCGCGCCTTTGACCAGCGACGAGACAATGTCGCGTAGTTCAAGGAAATCGACAGTGTTCTTCAGATAGGCCGCCGGGTTGAAGCCCAGATTTTGCGTGGCGACAGTGTAACCGCCTGCAATGCCGATGATATCTCCGACCCCGACTAGCGCTGGAACCGTGATCAGGGCGGCCAGCACGCGCGGGGCGGTGAGGTATTTCATCGGGTGGGTGGAGAGCGTGACCAAAGCATCAATCTGCTCGGTCACTTTCATCGTCGCAATCTCGGCGGCGATCGAAGACGTCACGCGGGCGGCGATCATCAGGCCGACCAGCACCGGTCCAAGCTCTCGCACCATGCCAATGGCGACGATCTGGGGCACCACAGCTTCGGCATTGAAACGTGCGCCACCGGCGTAGATCTGCAGCGCCAGCGCGCCGCCGGTGAAGATGGCGGTCAGGCCGACCACGGGTAGGGACAGCCAGCCGATATTCAGCAGGGCGATGCCGAACTCACGTGGATAAAACGGAGGTCGGAAAATATGTGAAACCGCGTCGAGCGCGAACAGCGCGACGCGGCCAAACGCGGCTAGCATGTTCAGTACGGCGCGTCCCAGCTCACCCAGCAATGAGATGGGGTTCATTCCACGTAGCCTCGGGAATAGCGGCTGCCGAGTGAAGTCAGTATCTCATAACCGATGGTTCCGGCGGCTTCGGCCAGATCATCGACGGTTTGGTGCCCGTTCAGGATACGCAGGCGTTCAGGAGTGTATGGCAAGTCGGTAACATCCACGGTGATCAGGTCCATCGAGATACGTCCTACCACCGGGCAGGGCTGATCACCAGCGAATGCGTCAATGCCGCCGCCAATGGCACGATGCAGCCCATCGGCATAACCTGCCGCCACGGTTGCGATCTTGGACGGCCGGCGCGCGGTCCAACTGTTTCCGTAGCCTACGGTTTCGCCGACGGAGACATCGCGCACTTGGATGATGGGCAGATCGACGGTTACAACCGGTTTGGCCCCGGCAAAGGGCAGCCCGCCATACAAGCCGATCCCCGGACGACAGAAATCAAAGTGAAATTCGGGTCCCATCAATGTGCCACCGGTGGCTGCAAGCGAACGCGGTGCATCCACCCCATCAGTCATTTGTTTGAAAGTCCGCAACTGCTGCTGATTCATCGGATGTTCCGGTTCATCCCCGCAAGCCAGATGAGACATAACCACTAGCGGATTCAGCGCAAGGGCCTCATGGCGCAGTTCTGCCCAATCAGCAGGCTCAAGCCCCAGACGGTTCATTCCACTGTCAAGCTGAATGCCGAAGCGGTGGTCGGGCAAGGCCTCTCGATGGCGTTTGAACTGTTCGGGGGAGTTGAGCAGAGGTGTCAGAGCATGATTGCGCAACAGATCAGCGTCGCCCTCCATATGGCCTGAAAAGACCGCGACAAGTGGGCCGGGGCCAACCGCCTCACGTACGACCGCACCTTCTTCGGCGACAGCGACAAAAAACTTGCGCACCCCTTCTTCGGCCAAAGCCCAAGCGACGGGTTCGGCACCCAATCCGTAGGCGTCGGCCTTTACGACAGCCCCGGTTTCGACGTTGGTTTTTGCGTCGAGCGCACGCCAGTTATGTGTCAGTGCGTGCAGATTAATCGTAAGATGTGCGGTACTCATAAAAGCTGTTCATGCCATTGTGCGGCCGACGTCAAGGGGGGGATTGATCTAATTTTTGCCTGGTTTGTGCGCCTCATAAGCTGCTTCTAGCTCAGAACGCAGGAAATTTCCGAATATCAGGGGGTTGTACCTGGGATGACCAGTGCCAAGTAGAGGTTGAACGATTGTATTCACATGCGGATCAAAGAAGAAGGGAACGCTGTATCGTTCACGCCCTGAGCGATTGATAACGCGGTGAGGTGTTGACATGAGCTGACCGTTGCTCATGCGGTGCAACATGTCGCCCACATTCACGACAAACGCATCCGGGTTTGTCGGAACATCGACCCAGTTTCCCGCAGGTGTCTGAACCTGCAATCCGCCGACCTGATCCTGGGCCAGCAAGGTCAGACATCCGAAATCCGTATGCGGCGCAGAACCGAACAGGTCGTCCGGACTGGTATTGGGCTGCGGTGGATAGTGCAGAAGGCGCAACCAGATAGTAGGCTCGTCAAAGGCCGATAGGATCGAGAAATCAGTTGTCCCGCACGCCAAAAGTGCAATCCTCATCAGTCGGCGGCCCAATCCGGACATGACCTCGACATAGGTCTCAAGTGTATCACGGAACTGCGGCAATTCTGGCCAGCGATTGGGGCCAGAGAGATAGATATTCGGATCAACGGATGCGTCCTCGCGCATCATCATGAAACTGGCGGATTGATTGGGTTTGGTGACATCAGCGAGGGAGGAGTTCACATCCGTCGACGTATTGATGGCAATATAGCCGCGATGGGTTGTATCGACCGCGATTGCTTGTTTTTCGGACAATGGCAATGCGTGAAATTGCCTGGAGGCTTCGAAGACAGTTTGAATCAGGGCTTGGTCGATACCGTGATCAACAATATATCCAAAGCCGGTTGTTCCGTAGGCAGCGCGGAAATCGTTGGCGATTTCCTCGTCACATCGTTCACCCAGTCGCACGACCGGGATTTCTGTGAATTCTGTCATTTCTCTCTCGCTTTGTTGGGATGGTTTCAGGGGCGAAGCGTGCCCCCGATCTATCCCGCAAAGCGTTTGCGCCGATGTCCGTAGTGGCGTGCGAGTATGACGCGACGTGGCAAAGGTTGAAGAGAATACCGCATAGCAGGATTAGTTCATTGAGATTTGGTAAACGTCAATATCCATCGATCTGACCTTCCTGCTGCCAAGGTTTGACCAGATTTCCGAAGCGGGTGAACTGGGCTTCAAACGAAAGCTCTACCGTGCCTATGGGGCCGTGGCGTTGCTTGCCGACGATGACTTCGGCTTTGCCATGCAGGCGCTCCATGGCTTGCTTCCACTCTTCCATCTTTTCCAACTCGTGATCGCCGGGTTTCTCGCGTTCTTTGTAGTATTCCTCGCGGAATACGAACATGACCACGTCAGCGTCCTGTTCGATCGATCCTGATTCCCGAAGGTCTGACAGTTGTGGGCGCTTGTCGTCGCGGTTTTCCACCTGACGGCTGAGCTGTGACAGGGCAATGACCGGGATGTTCAGTTCCTTGGCGATGGCCTTCATGCCCATCGAAATCTCGGCAATCTCGTTGACCCGGTTCTCAGCCATGCCCCGGCAGAGTTGCAGATAGTCGATGACCAGCAAATCCAACCCATGCGTACGCTTCAACCTCCGCGCACGCGCTGCAAGCTGAGAGATCGGGAGGGCGGGGGTGTCGTCAATGAACAGCGGGCAGGCTTCTAATTCCTTGGCCGCATCCACAAAGCGACGGAACTCGGATTCTGTCATGTCGCCTTGGCGGATCTTGTGCGAAGAAATCTCCGAGGCTTCGGCCAGTACACGTCCCGCGAGTTGTTCGGCGCTCATCTCCAGCGAGAAGAACCCGACAACACCGCCGTCAACTGCGCCTTCGCTGCCATCGGGTTTCTGCCCGCGCTTGTAAGCCTTGGCCACGTTGAACGCGACGTTGGTCGCCAATGAGGTTTTACCCATCGACGGACGCCCGGCCAGAATAATCAGGTCGGATGGGTGCAACCCGCCCAATTGCTTGTCGAGATCGGCCAGACCGGTGGAAATCCCCGCCATACCGCCACCGCGCTGGTACGCCTCGTTGGTGACGTTGACGGCTTCTGTGACCGCCTTAAGGAAGGATTGAAATCCTTGTTCGGTCTGGCCCTGCTCGGATAACTGATAGAGCTGTTGTTCGGCCTCGACGATTTGTTCCTTGGGTTCACTGGCCACATCGACCCGCGCTGCCTTGTCCGAAATGTCCCGGCCCAGACGGATTAACTCGCGTCGGATGGCAAGGTCATAGATCATCTGGGCGTAGTCATGCACCGCAAAGGCACTGATTGAAGCGCCCGCCAGTTTTACCAGATAGGCCGGACCACCCAGTTCTTTCAGACCCTCATCTTCAGCCATGAATGATTTTAGCGTGACGGGTGAAGCCAGCGCATTTTTTGCGATACGAGTTGATGCGACTTCGTAGATGCGCGCATGAACCGGATCATAGAAATGCTCAGCCCCAATAATCGATGCGACGCGATCATACAGATCGTTGTTCGTCAGAATCGCACCCAGAAGCTGCTGCTCGGCCTCGATGGAGTGCGGCATTGTTTCCGGATTCTGAATCTGTGCGGCTGCCTGCTCGATACTGCTGATCTCGTTCATTGCTGCTCTCTATGCCCCTTGGGCATGTTCCATAGCCGAGCCCCGTGAGTCGGGGCAAATTGTATGTTTTTGGGGATAGGCTGTGCATATCTCCAGACCCCATCATATTGAAGGATGATGAGGTTGCTCGTCAACATATTGTGCGATTGGATCGCATTGCGCGATCATTGTTTCCAAGGCGCGCACAGATGCCGTTGCGTTAGCTTTTGTGGGTTTCCTGCCATGCACGTGGGTCGTTGAGGAAGGCCTCGACCCCGTCCAGCGTCTCATTGTCGAACGCTTTCTGCACCTTAGCCTCTGCCAGCACATCCCACCAGGTGCAAAGGCTGTGCAGCTTTACGCCATGATCGCCCAGTGTCTTCTCGGTTTCAGGGAAAATGCCATAGTAGAAGATTACTGCTGTATGGCCGCAGGTCGCACCCGTCTCACGGATCGCATCGACAAAGGACAGTTTCGAGCCGCCATCGGTGGTCAAATCCTCAACCAGCAGCACACGTTCGCCCTCGGTCATCGCGCCCTCGATACGGGCATTGCGGCCATAGCCTTTGGGTTTCTTGCGCACATAGGTCATCGGTAGCGCCATGCGTTCCGCAACCATGGCGGCAAACGGGATACCCGCAGTTTCACCGCCTGCAATGTTGTCGAATGCCTCGAACCCTGCGTCGCGCATCACTGTGACAGTCAGGAAGTCCATCAGGGTTGAGCGGATGCGCGGGTAGGAGATTAGCTTGCGGCAGTCGATATAGGTCGGGCTGGGCAGGCCGGATGCCAGCGTGAAGGGCTCGCGCGAGTTGAAATGAACCGCCTTGATCTCCAGCAGCATCCGCGCAGTCAGGCGGGCGATTTCGGTGCTGTCGGGGAAAGAACTGGGGATCATGGCGCAAACCTCTGGGCTGGAAGGGTGTCGCTGGCTGATAGCCCGACCTCTGGCCCAGAGTCGAGGGGGCTGACCAAAAGAAAAGCGGACCCCCAAGAGGTCCGCTTTGCCCTTACGGGCGGCAGAGCGCCAAGGTGGGCTTAGCTGCTCATATCGTAGGCGCGTTCCCCATGTATCGAGAGGTCGAGCCCGTTTGTTTCAGTCTCGGCGTCTACGCGAAGCGGGGTGATGAGTGCAACCACCTTGACCAACACAATCGTGACAACTGCCGTAAAGGCACCTACGATGACCAAGCCGCCCAGTTGCGCAGTCCAAGTTCCCAGACCGAAAAGCGCAATCATCAGAGTACCAAAGATACCCCCGACACCGTGAACGGCGAAAACGTCCAGCGTGTCGTCGATGTTCAGCTTGTTACGGATCACATTGACGGCCTCCTGACACAGGATACCTGCGACTGCTCCTATGATCAGAGCCTGAACCGGACCCACAAAACCCGAGGCCGGGGTGATCGACGCCAGACCAGCAATGGTGCCAGTTACAAGGCCGACCATCGAGGCTTTGCCAAAACGGATGCGTTCCCACAACGCCCATGTCAGCGACGCTGTTGCGGCAGACAGATGGGTGACAGTCATGGCCATCGCCGCGCCGCCGTCGGCAGCCAGTTGTGAGCCGCCATTGAAACCGAACCAACCGACCCACAGCATTGCAGCACCCACCATGACATAGCCGGGGTTATGTGGAGGTGTCGTGCGATTGCGTCGCGGTCCGAGGATAACTGCGATGATCAGCGCGGCCAGGCCGGCAGTTTCGTGGACGACAATGCCACCCGCAAAGTCGCGCACGCCGATCTCGCCAAGAATGCCTCCATCCGCCAGCATGCCGCCGCCCCAGATCCAATGGACAACGGGCGCATAGCACAGCAACATCCACAGCGCCGAAAAGGTGAGAACAAAGCCAAAGCCAACACGCTCCACATATGCGCCGATGATCAGGGCAGGGGTGATGATGGCAAAGGTCATCTGGAAGGCAAAGAACAGGATCTCGGGTAAGGTTCCCGCAAGGCTATCGGCGTCCACTCCGTTCAGGAAGGCTTTGCCAAGACCGCCCCAGAGGCCGCTTTCACCCGGTCCAAAGGCGATCGAATACCCTGCGACTAGCCAAAGAATGCTCATCAAACAAGCAATCGAGAAGCAGTGCATGAAAACGCTGAGTACATTTCGGGCACGTACAAGCCCACCATAGAACAGGGCAAGACCCGGCAATGTCATGAACAGGACCAATGCTGTTGCCACAATGATCCACGCTGTATCGGCTCCGTTCATGGGCCGCTCTCCTTTCCCTATTGGGGCGTCGGATAGACAAACCACATCTACCTCCGACACCGCGTGAGTGGTGTGGAGCGGGTTGAAGCCGAGCTGAGGTGGGGAAAAAAGAGGCAGCAATACAAAAAGCCGCCCGTTTAGGCGGCTTTTTTTCAACTGGTGATCAATTTTGCGCCTATCGGGCGTATTTGCCCTAAATTTGGGCAGACTACGAAACGCTGCTCAGCAGCATAAGTAATGCATGATCGCGAGCGGCTTTGCGCACGTTTTCACGCCCCAGAGCACCGAATTCAACAGTCTCGGTGCGGGTCGGTTGGCCATCTGCTGCCAAACCAAAGCAAACACGGCCTTCGGGTTTGTGCTCGGACCCGCCGGGGCCCGCAATGCCGGTGATCGAGACTGCCAGTTGCGCCTGTGAGTTGTGCAGCGCACCTTCGGCCATTTCCTGTGCAACCTCTTCCGAGACGGCACCATGGGCTTCAAGCGTGTCGACGTGTACGCCAAGCATTTCTTGTTTGGCGGTGTTGGTGTAGGTGACAAAGCCGCGCTCGACCACGTCTGAGCTGCCTGGGATGTCAGTCAGTGCGGCGGCGACCATGCCGCCGGTGCAGCTTTCGGCCGTTGCGATCATCACACCCTGCGCCTTGGCGCGGTTCAACAGGTCGATCACGGTCATAGGCCCATCACCCCATGCGCGATGCCAGCAAGGATCACGACGCCGACGGCTGCAAAGATGCCCGCGATCACGTCGTCCAGCATGACACCCATCGGATCACCGCGCCGGTCGGCCCAACCGATGGGGCCGGGTTTGGTGATGTCGAACAGTCGGAACAGCAGGAAGCCTGCGACCCAGCCAGGCCAGAGCGCCGTGATATCGATCCCATGGGCCCATGACGGGTAGGAGATTGCCCAGATTGCGATGAACTGACCTGCGACTTCATCGATGACGATCTCGGACGGGTCGTGGTCATCCTGTCCTGCCGTCATCACGCGCGTGGCCCAAAGGCCGCCGAAGAATGTTGCCAACGTCGCGACGACCAGCAGGGGGAAGCCGCCTAGCGTGTGCAGAACCCAGGCCAGTGGCAATGCAGCCAGCGATCCCCAGGTTCCAGGGGCAGGTCGCAAATAGCCGACGCCGCCGACGGTTCCGATCAAGCGCGCCGCGATCATGACTTCACCAGACAGGCAGTCGCAAGCGACGCAATCCCCTCGCTGCGACCGGTAAAGCCCAGCCGCTCGGACGTGGTGGCCTTGACCGAAACTTGATCGGTGCGAAGGCCCATGATCTGTGCCATTTTGGCACGCATCGCGTCAGCATGAGGGCCGATCTTGGGATACTCGCAGATCAGCGTGCAATCGACATTCGAGATCGCATAACCCATCTGCCCGGCAAGCTCGACGGCGTGGCGCAGGAAAATCTCACTGGTCGCACCCTTCCACTGCGGGTCGGAGGGTGGGAAATGCTGCCCGATATCGCCCCGTGCCAACGCGCCATAGATCGCGTCGGTCACCGCATGCATACCGACATCGGCATCTGAATGGCCTTGAAGCCCGCGCGAATGCGGCACTATCACACCGCACAGGATCACGTGATCTCCGTCCCCAAATCGGTGCACGTCATAGCCGTTGCCCAGCCTTACATCCATGTTCATACCCATTATGTGTTCCGCCCGTTCGAAATCTTCGGGCCGGGTTATTTTCAGGTTATCCGCATCGCCCGGAACGATCGCCACATCAATCCCGGCAGCACGCGCAACTTCGACGTCATCTGCCGCGCCTCCGGGATGGTAGGCGTGGGCGGCTGTGATCGCGCCATAGTGAAACCCCTGCGGCGTCTGCGCGGCGTAAAGAGCAGACCGATCCTGTGTTCCTGTCACCACCGATCCATCTCCGGTCCAGAGTGCGTCAGTGACGGCCAAACCCGGAGCCGCTGCAGGATGTGCATCGAGCGCAGCCAGCACATCCCGGATTACCCTCGCGCTGACACAGGGACGAGCGACATCGTGGATCAAGACCTTTTCGACGCTGTGTGCTTCCAACGCCTGCAAGCCGCTATGCACAGATCCGGCCCGGTCGCTGCCACCCGGTGCAAGGATCAGGTCTGTTGCAGAGAATTCTTCCCAGGCAGATGTATCGTCTTCCGCCAGAACAAGAACGATATGATCGACGAGCCCTTTGAAGCGATCAATGGTCCAATCTGCCACGCGCTGCCCACCCAAAGCGCGCCACTGTTTAGGCACTCCGCCTCCGGCGCGCTGGCCGCGCCCGGCGGCGACGATGATGGCGGCTGTGGTCATCTGCGGGTTCTCCTGATTGGGCATTGTTTAGGGGGCGGTGAATGCAGAGGCAATCACCCACGTCAATCTGCCTAAAGATTAAGCATCTGATGATTTAGCGGGCTTGAATGCCGTCGATTTGTTGTTCATATGCTGCAATTTCGATATTAAAAGCGCAACTGCTCAAGGATTAAGCACATTGACCCTGCGTCTTGCTGAGAAGGACCTGACCCCGCCGGTGCTGCTGGCACCTATGGCCGGAATCACCGACCGGCCTTTTCGGGATCTTGTGATGCGCTTCGGTGCAGGCATGGTGGTCAGCGAAATGGTTGCCAGCCAAGAGATGGTGCAGGCCAAACCTGGCGTCCGTGAACGGGCAGAACTGTCGGCGGATGTTGAGAACACGGCGGTGCAATTGGCCGGTCGCGAGGCGCACTGGATGGCCGAGGCTGCCCGGCAGGTCGTCGACCGGGGCGCCCAAGTGATCGACATTAACATGGGATGTCCAGCAAAGAAGGTGACCAACGGCTATTCCGGTTCAGCCCTGCTGAAGACGCCGGATCACGCGTTGACGCTGATAGAGGCCGTGGTGGATGCCGTGGACGTACCGGTCACGTTGAAGACGCGCCTGGGGTGGGATGACAAATTGCTGAACGCGCCGGATGTGGCGCGACGGGCGCAGGATGCTGGCATCCGGATGGTCACCATCCATGGGCGTACGCGCTGTCAGTTCTACAAAGGTCGGGCAGATTGGCAGGCGATCCGGGCGGTGAAAGAGGCGGTCTCGATCCCGGTCGTCGCAAATGGGGATATTATTGATACGGAGGCCGCGCAAACCGCGCTGGTGCAGTCTGGTGCGGATGGCGTGATGGTGGGCCGGGGCGCGCAGGGTAAGCCATGGCTGCTGGCGCAGATCTGTCACGATCTATATGGAGCTGCAGCTCCGGACATTCCGGTGGGAGCCGACCTGATCGAGATGGTGCGCGCCCACTATCAGGCGATGCTCTCATTCTACGGTACTGAGCTGGGCTTGCGCGTCGCACGCAAGCATTTGGGATGGTACATGGATGAGGCCCGGACGCCTGCCACCTTACGGCGCGCAGTACTGACATCACGCGATACGGATGAAGTTCTGCAACTACTGGGCGATGCTTTGAACAGCTCGGCAGAGGTGGCGGCATGACCTCGGATCAGAGCATCTGGACCTCGCTGCCGGTTCCGGCCTTTATCATCGATCCTGACGACCGCATATCGGATGTCAATTCTTCGGGTGAGGGGTTCCTGAACGCTTCGCGCAAAGCTGTAATCGGGCATCCAGTCTGGGATCAGATCGCAGTCGATGCGCCCTTGGAAGAGGCTTTCATACGCGCCCGTCAGCAGAGCACGCCCCTGTTTGTGAATGATGTGGATGTGGGCTCGGGTAATCGTGCACCGCTGCAATGTGCCCTGCAGATCGCGCCATTAATGGGGCATCCCGGATCCATGATTATGATCATCTCACCACGTGAATTGTCTGGGCGGATGACCCGAGGCAATACCGTGAAATCGGCGGCGCAATCGGCCATTGGCATGGCCGAGATGCTGGCGCATGAAATCAAAAACCCTCTGGCCGGGATCACCGGTGCGGCACAGTTGCTCAGCATGAATATCTCACAGCAAGATCTAGAATTAACAGATCTTATTGTCGAGGAAAGCCGTCGTATTGTGAAGCTGCTGGAACAGGTGGAACAGTTCGGAAACCTGTCTCAGCCTGATTTCAAGCCTGTCAATATACACGATGTTTTGGACCGCGCGCGCAGATCGGCGCTGCTGGGGTTTGGCGCTCATATGACCATTGTTGAGGATTACGATCCATCTTTGCCACTGGCATACGGAGATCCGGACCAGTTTTTGCAGGTGATTTTGAATCTGCTCAAGAACGCCTCTGAGGCTGCTGATGGCAGTGGCATAATCCGGCTTCGAACCTATTTCGAACATTCGTTCCGGCTGCGTCGCAGTGATGGTTCCGGTCACTCGCTGCCTTTGCAAATCGAGATCATCGATGACGGTCCCGGATTGCCGGAGAAAATTCAGGGCGAGATTTTCGATCCGTTTGTTTCGGGTAAAGAAAACGGAACCGGCCTGGGGCTGGCGCTGGTCAGCAAGATCATATCCGACCACGACGGATGGATATCAGCGGAATCGGTGCCTGGGCGCACAGTATTCCGTTTGTCCCTGCGGCGCGCGCCGCAGGGCACATATGACAAGGAGAGCATCTGATGGATGGCACAGTTCTAGTTGCCGATGACGACCGCACGATCCGCACGGTTCTAACACAGGCCCTCACGCGGGCGGGGTGCAAGGTGCATGCCACATCTTCGCTGACCACGCTCATGCGCTGGGTGGCCGAAGGCAAGGGCGACGTGGTGATTTCGGATGTAGTGATGCCGGATGGAAACGGGCTCGAGATGTTGCCGAAGATCGCACAGGATCGACCTGGATTGCCGGTCATCGTGATCTCGGCCCAGAACACCATCATGACGGCCATTCAGGCTGCCGAGGCGGATGCCTATGACTATCTGCCCAAGCCCTTCGATTTGCCTGATCTAATGAAGCGGACCGCACGGGCGCTTGATCAGAAACAGCATGCTCAGGTTGAGCCTGTCGAAGCCAGCGAAGATCGTCCAGACGAGTTGCCGCTTGTTGGGCGAACCCCAGTTATGCAAGCGCTCTATCGTCTTGTGGCGCGGGTGATGAACACCGATCTGTCAGTGATGATATCGGGTGAAAGTGGTACAGGTAAATCTTTGATTGCGCGCGCTATTCACGATTTTTCAGACCGTCGAACACTGCCTTTTGTCACCGCGACTGCCGCTGATCTAAGTGATCTGGAAGGCCCGGCGCGAGTCATGGCGCGCGTGCGGGGCGGCACGCTGTTGATCGATGAGATCGCCGATATCGATGACGAGATTCAGGCCCGGATCGTGCGCATGATGGACACTCCGGGCGATCATGTGCCGCGTTTCATGGCCACCAGCCAATCTGACCTTACTGACGCAATGGAAAGCGGTCGCGTGCGGCAGGACCTTTATTATCGTCTCTGCGGTGCGACAGTACATGTTCCTGCTCTGCGAGAACGCGTTGATGATATCACGTTGCTCACCGACCATTTTCTTGCGAGGGAAGAGCGCGAAAGCGGGACGAAACGCCGCCTCAGTCCTGAAGCTGTGGAGCTTGTGCGTCGATATTCCTGGCCTGGGAATGTCCGGCAGCTGGAAAATGCCATCCGTCGTCTCAGCCTGACAAGCCGTGCAGAAGAAATCTCTCGCACCGAAGTTGAGATGGTTTTGGGCAGTCAGCCTGAGGCTGAGCCGGTTCTGGGGGATGGCGAGCGTGAAAAACTGTCAGCTTCGGTGGGGCGCCACCTGCGGCGTTACTTCGATTTGCACGGGAATATCCTACCACCGCCCGGGCTCTATCAGCGTATTTTGCGTGAAGTCGAAGCGCCTCTGATCGAAATTGCGCTGGATGCGACCGGTGGAAATCAAGCAAAATGTGCTGATCTTCTGGGGATTAACCGAAATACGTTGCGGAAAAAGATTACCGACCTCGATATTCAGGTGACACGCCGCCGCAAACTGATGTAATATCGCCACACAAACCGTGGCATTCGGGTTCGACCCCGGGAACGACCACGACATATGGCGGTAAGCCGCGCAAGCGGCACATCAGAATGAGGGCAGACGGTGGCAACCCGGGCACAGAACGGGCCGATCCTATCGATCAACCGGTGGCGCAAGTCCCGGAGGATGCGCAATTTCAGTACCTTGGGTCTGGTCGTGTTGGGCCCCATTCTGGCGCTGGCAACTTATCTGGTCATTGGTCCCTTTGATTTAGGCGCGGCGGCGCCGACGCTGAGGCTGATTCTGCTGGCCGATCTGGTTTATGTGCTGGTCGTCGCAGCGTTGGTGTTGGGGCAGTTATTCAGTCTGATCGCCGCTCGACGCGCGAAATCAGCAGGGTCACGGCTTCACCTGCGCCTGATTGGCGCGTTTACGCTGCTGGCTCTGGTTCCTACCGTTACGGTTGCTATTTTTGCAGGGCTTACGGTGAATATCGGCCTTGAAGGCTGGTTCTCGGATCGGGTTAGGCAGGTTGTTGGGTCATCTCTTACGGCCGCCGAAGCCTACGAACAAGAGCACCGCGAAGGGCTGACGCAGGACGCGATCGTTCTGGCGCGATTTCTCGATAACGCTCGATCATTAGATTACTACATCTCAGATGCCGAATTGCGTGAGGTTCTGGCGCAGGGGCAGTCCCAGATTCAACGCGGTTTGCGTGAGGCCTATGTGATTGATGGCAGTGCTGAAATTCGGTCGCGTGGTGATCGGTCCTACCTGTTCGACTACGAGGCACCGACGCCCGAAGAGATGATTGAGGCCAATGATCAGGGTGTGGCGATTATCGCAGATTGGGAGAACAGCGAGTTCCGCGCTCTTGTACCATTGCAGGCCTATCTGGACCGATACCTATATGTCAGCCGCGAGGTTGACGGACAGCTTTTGACCCTACTGGATGAGACTAAAGAAACCGCGCAGTTTTACAGTCAGCTCGAAAGTGAGCGTGGTCGGGTACTGTTCGAGTTCGGTCTTCTGTATCTGGGTTTCGCGGTGATCCTGATATTGGCGGCTATGTCGCTGGGCATGTGGTTTGCCGAGCGCCTTTCACGTCCCGTAGGGCGGCTGACAACGGCTGCGCAACGGGTCGGTGCAGGTGATCTGAGCGTTCAGGTCATCGAAGAGGCCAGCGATGATGAAATCGCGATGCTGGGCCGATACTTCAATCAGATGACCCGCCAGTTGAAGGGGCAGCGCGATACCTTGCTGGAGAATACGCGCCAGATCGAACGCCGCCGAAGGTTGTTCGACTCGGTGCTCAGTTCGGTGACGTCGGGGGTTGTGGGCGTTGATTCCGAAGGGTGCGTAACTTTTGTGAACCGGTCCGCAGAGCGCCTGTTGGGTTGGTCGGGCGGTGAGCATCATCTTGCGATAGGCATAGCCGTGCCCGAATTCTTGCCATTGTTCGAAACGCTCAAGGACAGCGGGCAAGAGGCTGTTCAGGGCGAAGTGAAAGTGACTAGAAAGGGTCAATTAGAGAACTTGCTGGTACGCATGGCGACGCGTCGAGGTGAAGATGGCGGCTTGGAAGGCTACGTTGTGGCCTTTGACGATGTGACCGATTTGGTCAGTGCACAGCGCATGGCGGCTTGGGGCGATGTGGCCCGTCGCATTGCGCATGAGATCAAGAATCCTCTGACCCCGATCCAGCTGAGCGCCGAGCGGATCAAACGTAAGTTTTCGCGCAAGCTGGATGAAGAAGACTGCAGTAGCCTTGAATCGATGACAGATGTGATCGTGCGTCAGACCAATGATCTGCGACGGATCGTCGATGAGTTCTCGAAGTTCGCGCGGATGCCCGAGCCGGAGCGGCGCGAAGAAAACATTGTGACGCTGGTGCGTGAGGCGGTGTTGTTGCAGCAGGCGGGCCAACCCGATGTTCAGATCGACGCGGATCTGCCCGAACAGCCTATTTTGGCGGATGTGGATTCGACCATGTTGAGCCAGGCCTTGACTAACCTGATCAAGAACGCGGGCGAGGCTATTGAAACGCTGAAAGAAAAAGGCGCCCCGGACAATCTTGAACCTCAGATTAAGGTGGCGGTCAGCAATGAAGATGCGGGAACGCAGATCACCATTGCCGATAACGGCATCGGCCTGCCAGAAGATCGGGCGCGGCTGTTTGAACCTTATGTAACCACGCGTGACGAAGGCACGGGCTTGGGCCTGCCTATCGTCAAAAAGATAATCGAAGAACATGGCGGAGCGCTGACATTAGAAGATGCGCCCACATTTGACGGACAGGACCATTACGGCGCGATGGCTGTCATTCGTCTTCCTGGGGCCTCAGGCGGCCCGACAGATGCGCCGGAAAAACAGGCGATTAAAGCAAACAAACTGAAAGCAGGCCAAAGATGAGCGACATTCTGATCGTAGATGACGAACGCGATATTCGCGAATTGGTGTCCGATATTCTAGAGGACGAAGGCTATTCCACACGGCTGGCGGCAAACTCGGATGAGTGCATGTCGTCGATCAATGCCGAACCTCCCGGACTGTTGATCCTGGATATCTGGCTGAAAGACAGTCGTATGGATGGGATTGACATCCTGAAGGCGGTGAAACGCGACAACCCGGATGTGCCGGTGGTGATCATTTCCGGGCACGGCAATATCGAGATTGCGGTCGCGGCGATCAAACAGGGGGCATACGATTTTATCGAAAAGCCTTTTAATATTGATCAGTTGATGGTGGTTATCCGCCGCGCGATGGAAACTTCGCGCCTGCGCCGCGAGAATGCCTCGTTGAAACGGCAGGAAGTCAGCTGTTCCGATATGATCGGCAAATCGGCTTCGTTCCGGGCGATGCAGGGGCAGTTGGATAAGGTGACCAAGTCCAATGGTCGGGTCATGCTCAGCGGTCCGGCAGGCTCGGGCAAAGAGATCGCAGCACGTTATATCCACGCCCATTCCAATCGCGCCAATGCGCCATTCGTCACGGTAAACTGCGCCGGGATCGAGCCTGAGAGGGTCGAAGAGGTTCTGTTCGGCCGTGAATCCTCGGAGCGTGGTGTCGAGTCAGGCCTGCTGGAAGAGGCCCATGGCGGGGTCGTCTATTTCGACGAAGTCGCTGATATGCCGCTGGGAACGCAGTCCAAAATCTTGCGTGTGCTGGTCGATCAGCAGTTCCAGCGCGTCGGCGGGTCAGACAAAGTGAGGGTTGATCTGCGCGTCATCTCTTCGACCAACCGCGATCTGGAACAGGAAATTGCAGCAGAGCGGTTCCGCGAAGAACTGTATCATCGTCTGAACGTTGTACCGATCGCAGTTCCTTCTCTGGAAGAGCGCCGCGAAGACATTCCGGTTTTGGCGCAGCATTTTATCGAGATGTGCAACGACACGCAGGGCCTGCCAGTGCGTGAACTTTCCGATGAGGCCGTCGCGCTGCTTCAAACGATGACATGGCCGGGCAATGTGCGTCAGCTCAAGAACCTGATCGAACGGGTACTGATCCTTGGGGATAGTACCGGCCCGATTGAGGCACGCGAACTGCCCAATGAAGAAGAGAAGGCAGATGAAACCGGACGGGTGGTCCTGTCCGGTGCTCTGGCAACGCTGCCGCTTCGCGAGGCCCGCGAAGCCTTCGAACGTGAGTATCTGCTGACGCAGATCAATCGGTTTGGTGGTAATATCAGCCGCACTGCCAGCTTCGTCGGCATGGAGCGCAGCGCCTTGCACCGCAAGCTCAAGTCCTTGGGGGTCGTGACCTCGAACAAGTCAGGTGCGCGGGTGGCGCAGATTGATGAGCCCGAACCCGCAGAGTGATTTGCTTCAATGACCGCAGATTGCTCGAAGACCACAGCCGTTTCCATTGGTTTTCCAGCATTTGGAAGGCGGCTGAAACGGCTGCGCCGCGTGGTTGGCCTGAAGCAATCTGCCCTTGCTGATCTGATCGAGGTTGATCAGGCCACGATTTCTCGGTGGGAAAATGGTGGCCAAACCCCTTCGGCCCATGTTCAACAGGTTGTTTTTGCGGCGCTTGGTCCGGCAAAGGCACAAGATTCCGCGCTTAAACGTCTGGTGGTAAACTCGTCCGAGTGCCTACACCTTGTTGAAGAAGCCACACACACTTGCCTTGCCTATTCGGCCAGTCGTGCACGAGATTGGAAAACCTCTCAGCACGCGTTGCTGGGCGTATCACTCTGGCAATTTGCGACGGATGAGATCCGACAGGCTGAGGCGGAACTGCAACTCGATGGTTGGTGGGATTTGCACTCGCCTGCGCCCAAGGCGTTTCTGACCTCGGAAGCCGTGCATGACCAAATCAGAATCAGCGCTGGACGGATCGTTTGGGAGCGATTGTATCTTTCGGATGGCACCCCGGTTCGTCTGGTCAGCGGTCGGCGAGAGGGTGCCGCATAATTTATGCGTTCCGCTGGTGTGTAGGTCGCGATAGACCGAGTATATGAGCGACTCTTTCCGCGCATTTCTGCAAGTAATGCTGATTTGGTTCGCAGGCCTCGGGGCTGCGACCCAGTTTGCCAAGATCGCCGTTCCGTTTGCTGACATTGGATTGCTTTATCCC
Source organism: Ruegeria sp. AN6 (assembly GCF_056540425.1). Lineage (NCBI taxonomy): Bacteria > Pseudomonadati > Pseudomonadota > Alphaproteobacteria > Rhodobacterales > Roseobacteraceae > Ruegeria > Ruegeria sp. AN6. The sequence continues at coordinate 717,203 of NZ_JBQFWR010000001.1, read as the reverse complement.
GATCATGCGGCGGTGATCGGCTGGCTGCTATCGATTATCAGCCTGATGGGAGCAGCGCTGGGTGCGATGTCGGGTGCGATTGCGGCGCGGATCGGGCCAAACCGTCTGCTTTTGTCGGGTTTGGTTCTTGGGGGTGCATTGTCAATATTGCAAGCAAGTCTGCCGGGATTCCAATTGATGTTGCTCAGCCGGGTGGTCGAAGGGCTATCCCATCTTGCGATTGTTGTCGCGGCACCGACCTTGATTGCACAGATCACAACCGGTCGCGCTAGGTACAACTCTATGGTGCTATGGAGTACGTTTTTTGGCGTAGCCTTTGCGTTGAATGCCTGGTTCGGGTTGCCAATTGTCGACCGCTATGGATTGCCGGTGTATTTTGCCCTGCATGGCGGATTGATGTTGGTGATTGCCGCGCTGATAGCGTTCAGCAAATTGAAGATCGACATAGATCAGCCAGCCGGCACGAGGTGGAGTTTATCTTCTTTGCTTGGTGTGCACCTAAGGACCTATCGCTCGCCATTCATCTCGGCTCCGGCGATCGGATGGTTCTTCTACACGCTCACTTTCGTCTCGCTTCTGGCAATTCTGCCGGGGCGCTTACCCGAAGGGCAGGGTGCTTCGATCGCAGCTTTGATGCCGTTGGCCGGGATCGTGTTGTCATGGTTGCTGGTACCGCTGCTTTTGACCGTGATGTCCTGCGTCAGTGTCGTGAATCTGGGATTCGCCATGGGGATTCTGACGATCATTTCGCTGTTTCTGGGGGCTCCGCTTGCCTTCGGATGCATCGCATTGTTTGCGGTTCTTGGGCTTGTTCAGGGCGGTAGTTTCGCTGCTGTGCCCGAGTTGAACTATACTGCCGAGACCCAAGCGTTAAGCTACGGCGCAATGGCGCAGATGGGGAATGCTGGAAATCTGCTAGGGACGCCAGTTTTACTGGCCATTCTTTTGGGCGCGAAAGAGGTCGGTATGTTTTTGGCCGTGGCTGCATTCTATGGCATTGCCATATTTGTTCATCTCGCGCTGGCCAAGCGTCGCAAATCAGCCGGCTTGTCCCGGAGTGATGATTTGAAATGACCCGTCTTCAAACTTTACGAAACACGACTCAGTGCTCAGCGGTGGAAGAGTTGTGGTACGTGCGGGTGCAACCCGCGATTTGACACCTTGTTTGCAGGGCGGCAGGCTGACCGGGCGGTACCCTTTCTGCGCCATACACTGTGCTTCGACCTTCTTTCTTAGCCCCTGATTCACGTCTACGGTATAGATCCGTCCGGGTTCCCACCATCCAGGGTTGCGATAGCAACGCCCACGGCCATCACAATAGGTGCGCCCGGGCCAGTATACCGGTGGGCTCTGACGGATTTGATTGGCGACAGGGGCGTCTTTAAGAGCTTGCACCTGACAGTTTGTGGTTTCGGTCTGCATACGCGCAACGCTTTCGCCCTCGCGGTAATACAGCGAAAGCGGACCACAGGCAGATAGTGTCAGCAAGCAAATCAGAGCGGGCAGAATTGTTTTCATACAGTTACTTTGGCTCAGCTTGTCATCCATGACAATTCAATTGACCGCTTTGGGGGCATCTGTCATTCAAAGATTTCAGGCAGAAAGGCCAAGAGTATGAAGGTCATCATATGCGGTGCCGGCCAAGTGGGCTGGCAGATTGCGCGTCACCTTTCGGGCGAACTGAACGATGTAACGGTGGTCGACAACAACCCTGATCTGGTGCGTCGCGCGACTGAGACGCTGGACGTGCAGGGGATCGCCGGATTCGCCAGTTATCCGGATGTACTGGATCGGGCAGGGGCCCGCGACGCTGATATGATCATTGCTGCGACCCATTCGGACGAGGTGAACATGGTCACCTGCCAGATGGCGCACTCGGTTTTTTCGATCCAGCGCAAGATCGCGCGTCTGAGGTCTAAATCCTATCTCGAAGCGATTCACTCCGATCTTTATCGACGCGATCATCTGCCCATCGACGTGGTAATTAGCCCTGAACGCGAGGTCGCTGCCGCTGCAATGCGCCGTCTGTCGGCTCCGTCGGCTTTCGATACCGAGATTTTCATGGACGGTAAGGCGCAGCTGCTGGGTATTCGGGTTGAAGAAGACTGTCCAATCGTCAACACTCCGCTTCGCCAGCTGACTGATTTGTTCTCGACGCTCAGTTCAATCGTTGTTGGTGTTCGTCGTGAAGGGACGTTGTTCGCGCCTGAATCCGAGGATCAGCTGTTTGTTGGTGACGAATGCTATGTCTTTACCAGCGTCAAGGATGTTGATCGCACGATGGAGGTGTTCGGCAAAGCCCAACGTCAGCAAGATCGAGTCGTCATCGTGGGTGGCGGAAATGTCGGGTTGGAAGTTGCCCGCACGCTGGAAGAACGTGAAAGCCGCGTCCGTGCCAAGATCATCGAGCGCGACCGCCGATGCGCGGAAATCGCTGCCGAGGGGCTGGAGCGCACCATCGTATTGAATGGCGACGGTCTGGATTCGTCTTTGCTGAGCGAGGCAGGTATTGAACGCGCCGATGCGATGCTGGCAGTCACAGACGACGATCGCACCAACATGTTGGCTGCGGTGCGTGCCAAGGGCGAGGGCTGCCCGCTGGCCATCGCTTTGATCAATGACCCCAGTATGGTCGCCCTGATGGGGCCGCTGGGAATCGACGCTTATATCAATCCGCGTGCGACAACAGTAAGTTCGATCCTGCGCCACATCCGTCACGGTCGGGTGCGTCAGGTTTATTCTATTGGCGACGCCGAAGCCGAAGTTATTGAGGCCGAAGTCCTGTCGACTTCTCCGATGGCGGGGCAAAAGCTGCGTGATATTGATTTCCCCGAGGGCGTATTGGTCGGTGCCGTCCGCAAAGGAGACGAGGTGCTGCGCCCAACTGGAAGCCTCCGCATTGACGAGAAGGATGTCGTTGCAATCTTTGCTATGGCCAAAGACGTGCCCGAGGTTGAACGTCTGATGCAGGTCTCGATCGATTTCTTCTGATGTTGCAGGCACGTGGACAGCAACGGATCGGAGTATTGCGGCGACTACCGCTGTTGCTGATGATCTGGGGAATTGTCGCGCTGTCGATGTGGATTCCCGCTGCCTACGCGCTGGCACTGGATGATCACGATACCTCACGATCTTTCTTTTATTCCGGGCTGTTAGGTGTGTTCGCTGTCTTGATCATTGCGCTTGCGATGTCGAACCGAAAACCCCGGCGCGGGACGCTTGGCCAATTGGCGGTTCTACTTGCCGCGTTCACCTTGTTGCCGATCTTTCTGGCCATACCGTTTCATGATGCGCTGGGAACAACCAGTTTTCTAAATGCTTATTTTGATATGGTCAGTGCGCTGACAACAACCGGCGCTGACCTGTTCCCGGATCCCCAGCGTCTGTCTGCACCGCTGCATTTGTGGCGCGCTTTGGTTGGATGGATGGGGGGGCTGTTGATGTGGATTTCTGCAGCGGCGATCCTCGCGCCTTTGTCGTTGGGTGGATTCGAGGTAACCGCAAAAGGGCAACCTGGTCGACCGGTCTCGGGCGTTGCCCAAAGCGAAAAGACCGATCCAAGAGGCCATCTGATCCGCGTGTCGCGCGCTTTGGCTCCGATTTATGCCGGATTGACAGCGGTGATCTGGGTTCTTTTGCTGATCGCAGGCGAACAAGGCTTAACCGCAGTGTGCCACGCGATGTCGGTGATGGCGACCTCGGGTATTTCGCCTGTGGGCGGGCTGGAAGGATCAACAGCAGGTATAACCGGCGAAGCTATCATGTTCCTGTTCCTTTTCTTCGCGTTGTCGCGGCTGACCTTTTCGACCGATACAGCGACCTCGGGCTATTCGCGGTTGGACAAAGACCCTGAGTTTCGGATCGGTATCTTTATCGTGCTGGCGGTTGCGGTATTGTTGTTTATCCGAGTTCTGGCGGGAACGGCCGAGCTTGGTATTCAGATCGAGATTGTGCAGGCGTTGCACGTGGCTTGGGGTATGGTGTTCACTGGAATGTCTTTCTTGACAACAGCCGGATTTGAAAGCGCGAATTGGAACGATGCGCAGCAACTATCGGGCCTCGGGACACCTGGTTTGATCCTGATGGGTTTGGCGTTGATTGGCGGCGGTGTTGCAACAACCGCAGGAGGGGTCAAACTGCTGCGCGTTTTTGCACTTTATCTGAATGGTAAGCGCGAAATTGACCGACTGATCTATCCGTCTTCTGTCAGCGGCGAAGGCGGAGGCAACCGACGTATCCAAAGCGACGGGGCCTTCATCGCCTGGATCTTCCTGATGATGTTTGCTTTGACGTTGGCTCTGTTCGATTTGCTTCTGGCCGCCATGGGTGTCGGGTTTGAGCAGGCGATGGTGCTGAGCGTTGCGGCGCTGAGCACAACGGGGCCGCTGATTGAATTGGCAACTGATGTCCCCATTCGACTTATTGATCTGTCTGGTGCAGCCAAACTGACAGTTTGCGCTGCGATGGTTATTGGCCGTTTGGAAACCCTGGCGATCGTCGCACTGATTACACCAACCCTGTGGCGCGATTGACCCTGCGGCAGGCGTCCGCTGTTACTGCATGATTTTTCATCTGGAATATCTGCGCGCACCACTCCATACTCCGCCGGAGGGAGCGCGTTGGTCCGCAGCGCGTAGCAAGAACAATGGCGAGATTAAAACAATATGGCTTCGGACAGACAGAATCTGCAGGACGCGTTCCTGAATAATGTACGGAAAGCAAAAGTCCCGGTCACGATATTCCTGATCAATGGCGTGAAATTGCAGGGTGTAATCACCTGGTTCGATAATTTTTGTGTGTTGTTGCGCCGCGACGGACAGTCGCAGCTGGTCTACAAACACGCGATTTCGACCATCATGCCGTCACAGCCGATCAGCCTGTATGAGGGCGAAGACGCCTCTTGATGGAACATGATAGGACGCGCACCCGTGCCTGGGTGCTGCATCCGGAAATCAAATCAGATGAACAGCGCCGCGTTCCAGAACCGGCGCTGGAAGAGGCGGTGGCATTGGCTGCCGCTTTGCCCGATCTGGATGTGGTCGGTTCCGAAGTTGTACGTCTACAGCGGGCTCAGGCGGGATTGCTGTTCGGCAGCGGCAAGATCGAAGAGTTGGGTGAGCGTTTCCACGAGAACGAAGTGGAACTGGTTCTGATCGACGGGCCAGTCACGCCTGTTCAGCAACGAAATCTTGAAAAGGCCTGGAAGGTCAAAATCCTCGATCGAACCGGGCTGATCCTGGAGATTTTCAGTGATCGTGCGCGTACCCGCGAAGGGGTGCTACAAGTCGAGATGGCGGCACTCAGCTATCAACGAACGCGATTGGTGCGGGCTTGGACCCACCTTGAACGGCAGCGCGGCGGATTGGGATTCGTTGGCGGGCCGGGTGAAACCCAGATCGAAGCGGACCGCCGTGCGATCGATGAACAATTGGTGCGTCTACGGCGGCAATTGCAGAAAGTCGTCAAGACCCGCACGTTGCACCGCGCCGCACGGGCCAAGGTTCCGTACCCAATCGTTGCGTTGGTCGGCTACACCAACGCCGGGAAGTCCACGCTATTCAATGGCCTGACCGGGGCCAAGGTGATGGCGAAAGATATGCTCTTTGCCACGCTTGATCCCACAATGCGGCGGGTCGAACTGCCGGATGGTCCCGAAGTGATCCTTTCGGACACAGTGGGTTTCATCTCGAACCTGCCGACAGAACTGGTTGCCGCATTCCGCGCCACGCTGGAAGAGGTGTTGGGTGCCGATCTTGTGGTTCATGTTCGAGACATTAGTCATGAAGAAACCGAAGCGCAGGCGCAGGATGTCGAGACGATTTTGACCTCTCTTGGGGTCGAGGATGACCGGCCCCGGCTAGAAGTCTGGAACAAAATTGATCTTCTCAGCCCCGAGGATCGCCAGGCCACGCTGGCTCGATCCGAGCGTGATCCGGCAATATTTGCGATTTCGGCTGTAACAGGCGAGGGGATTGCGCCTCTTTTGTCTGAAATTGCCACGATCCTGCAGGGCGCCCGGCATGAATCAACACTCTCTTTGACGTTCGCTGAAGGTCAAAAGCGGGCATGGTTGTTCCGTCAGGAAGTCGTGAGATCCGAAGAGCAGACCGAGGATGGTTTCGAAATCACTGTGCTTTGGACTGACAAACAAGCGGCCCGCTTTGCCGCGCTTTGAACTTAGGACCCACTCAATAAAAAGGGTTGTCGATGACACAGGCTGAAAAGAAGGTTCATTTGCGCGGTCATATTACGGTGCCTCAGGACCGGTTGGAACAGGTGCGACAAGCGCTGCCTGCTCATGTTTCACTGACCCGTGCAGAGGCGGGGTGTATCTCATTCGAAGTCTGCGAAGATGCCAACCAGCCCGGTCGGTTTGAAGTGTCCGAGGTGTTTGCAAACAGGGCGGCCTTTGAGGCGCACCAGGACAGGACGAAAAACTCGGACTGGTATCGGATCACGCAGGGCATTCCCCGTGAATACATTGTGACTTCAGAGTAAGGCGCGCGGACGCGTTTCAGACACCATCAATCTGGCTTTGCCGCTCTTGTGCATCGAACCATTCCAGCGAAGTTTTGATCTTGTTGTCCGATGTTAGTTCCCACTGCTCCCATCCACGCGTGACAACGCGGTTACCAGTGGCGTGATGATGCCCTTCGAGCGTTCTGACGAACAGGGCATGTGGTCCAGCCCACCGCATCATGTCGCAACGTACTTCCAGATCAGGGAAATCCGCATAAAGACGACGCGCCATTTCAGCGATTGCGGCATGTCCTTGCAGAGGTTCGCCACGATTGATGCTGATTTGACCATCCGGCGAAAAGAAGCTGGCAACCGCGTCTGGGTCGCCTGAACTCCACGCAACGGCATAGTCGCGCGCCAGATTATTCAAAATATCGCGAAGGCTGCCCATGCATTTCCCCCTTTGGTGCGATGCGACGGCCCATTGATTTTAGGCGAATTCAATCAACCACGTCCACGAGGCACGTAAAAAGGGGCGGGGAATTGCCGATACTGTCAGCGTGGGTTGAGCACGGTCACACCAACTGCCGCGGCGCGGGCAAGACCGATATCCAACGACATGGGAATGTATTCGCCCCGGCGCCACAACTGGGCCTGATCATCGTAGTAGCGCGACAAAAAATGGCCAGACTGACCAGTGGCCGTGATGAATACTGAACTGTCCGGATCGGCGAAATCATATACGCCACGATATCCTGCACCGTGCACATTCTGGAATGGATCTGGACCTTCGCCCAAAGTGCGGCCGCGCAACAAGGTATTGTCGCCGCCACTGGTCGACTGGCGGATGTTTACGAAGAAACGCAGTACCGGTACTTCGCCCAGCACGGGGTGGTCGTGGGTCGCCTGATGGGCATCACCCCAACGCAAAGATTCCAGCGCTGAGCCATATCGTTCCGAAATCCAGATGATTGCGTCATCCAGCGCCAGCCGAGCCATGTCTGTGCATGTCTCAGCCGGGGCGCTCTGACGCACGTCGCACCAGACCGAAGCGCCATCGATATCACGGTAGACACGCTCGATGAACAATGGTTCGACATGTTTGTATTCCGCCGCCAACGGGCCAAGCTCATCCGAAATCAGACGGATTTGCAGTGCCCGCAGCCAGACAGCGTAAATCAATGGCTCGGGCAGGTGCTCATTCATCTCGCCATTCCAGTTGGCCAGCAAATCCAGCGCGATTTGCCGCTGACGTTCCGGTGTGCCTTCAGGCGCGGACTCTCCGGTGAACCAGAGATCAGCGCCGATCAGCGGCAACAAGGATCGAGCCGTAAAGCTGACCGTATCCAGCTGCGCCTCGATAAAGCTGTCGCGGGTGTGCACTTCGCGCGATTGCATCAGGCGTTCCCAACGGTGAACGCGCTGGGTGTCACCCCACTCATATGAGACATGATCTGGGAAGGGGCGATCAATGATCTTGTTATTTGTATTGCCCAGTACGCCGCCGGCTGGAGCAACAAATTCCGGGTTGTCCGCATAAGGCAACCGACCTTGCCAGCGGTTTCGTTCCAGCCACCCGGGGGTTGGAATACGGCCACGACTTTGGTTGTTAAGGTCTCGCCGGGGCATGGCACCGATCAGTTTCAAACCGATCGTGTTTCGATCGACTAATGACAGGTTCTGTGACGGCGCGATGTAATCTTCAGCTATACTGATGGCCTGCCGAACGGTATCGGCATTCATCAGCGCCAAAGATGCACTCATGGAGGTGTCGCGGGGACTGAGCGCACTCCATGACAGGGAGGCCACATGCCCCGGAGGCGTAATGGTTTCCAGATGGTAATGCGTGCCCGGCAGAACGGGGCCGTTCTCGGTCCAACGCAGGGTCAAAGTGATCGGGGCCGCGTCCTTGATCTCGATGATCGAAGGCCGGGTTTGGAAGCGCTTATATCCGTCTGGGGTCAGGTATTCTTCGGGATTCTCGGGGTTCAACTGTTCGATATGGACGTCCTGATCGTCCAGATAAGATGAGGTCAGACCCCATCCCAAGCGCTCGCTTCGCCCGGCTGAAATCGCGGGAATACCAGGGATCGTCGCGCCAATAACTCCGCCTTTAGCAAGCTCCAGCCGGGCCAGGTACCAGATGCCGGGTGCGGTGAAGCCCAGATGGGGGTCGTTGGCCAATAAGGTGCCACCGCTGGCCGAACGAGACGGCGCGGCGGTCCAGGCATTTGACGCCCCTGCCAATCCGCGCTGGGGAAAAGGTGAAAGCGGCGTGTCAGGCATCGAAGCTCCCTGCGCATACCGCGGAAGGTTCGGAAACAGAGCGGCATATTCAGGTAGCGCCGCGATCCCGGGGCCAGGGACATCGGGCAGAATGTCAGCCAAACGTGCTGGGTCGTCTAATATCAGAGAAGTTCGGGCACGCAGAACCTCATCCGCAAGGTGGCCGGACAATTGCAAACTCATCAGTTTCATGATGGCAAGACTGTCGCCGGGCTGCCATGGCGGGACCGGCGCGTTGAACAAGAACATCTCGGGCGCGCCACGACCTAGCGCCTGTTCGTTTATTTCGGTCAGCCGGGCGTTAATTCCAGCAGAATAGGCGCGCAATGCGGCAAGCGTGTAATCGTCTTGTACGTCGACAGATCGATGGGCAAGGCCATAAAGGTCCAGTCGTCGCAAGAGCTTGTCGATATGGACTGTTCGCTGGCCGAATATTTCGGACAATCGGCCCTGTACGGTCCGGCGCAGAACGGTCATTTGCCAAAGCCGGTCCTGCGCATGGGCATATCCAAGGCCAAAGAATACATCCGGGTCGGACTGGCCCATGACATGTGGTACGTTCGCGGTGTCGCGGACGATCTCGACGGGGGCGGTAATCCCCTCAACTTCAAGAGCTTGATCATATTCGGGCAGGGACTGGCTGGCCAGAAAATAGATCAGCCCGATTGCTGCGACCAAAAGCAGGATCAGGCCCGTCGCAATTCTCACCAGCCAGCGAAAGACCAGACCCATCTGTCCCCCAAGAATTCTGTATATTCGTTTGCGCAGAGGTTACTGGAAGCCCATCCGGACCGAAAGAGGAATGCCACAGGAATATGTGTGAAATCCATAAAATCTAAAAGCCCTGCCACAAGATGTAGCAGGGCTTTTCTGAGGGGGAAGGGGGGGCTCGTGAATCAGGGAATGATGCGGGTGTATTTGGTGCCTTCTATGGTTGCACCGAACTTCAGACCCGCCTGCCCAAAGACCGCTGCTAGCACGGGTTTGCCCAATTGATTGGTATCTGTCGAAAGCGACTCACCGGTTGCGTCAACGACATACCCGATATCGGCGCCTGCGGTCCAACCGCTGGATCGGCGGAAGTCATTCAGCGCGTCCTCGGTCATGAAGAATAGAACATGTGCATATTGTTGTGCGCCGATCTGCAGGCCCGCCGTACCGGAAATGGCCGAATAGTAATCAACCGTAGCACCCTGAATGCGCAGCGCACCCTGACCATAGGCACCACCGAAGAAGATTAACCCGGCGTCGGTGATCAATGGCATGACCAGCATCCCGTTAGCCTTGTTGGCGATATCAACGGTATTAGGGTACTTGCTGTACATTTCGTTTAGCGTCGCATCAACACGGGCATCAAGCGCCACCGCATTGGAATTCCCGACGCCATTGCCGCAGGCGGCTGTTAGCGTCAGTCCGGCCATGCCAAATGCAAAGCCGCGACGGCTTAGTCGGAGGGAGTTTGAACTGCTCATGTTTCTCTGTCTCTGTGTATGTGCCTGATTTGTCGGGTCTTCCCGATCTTGTTTGCAAGAATACGCCGATTGCGCCCGCCTGTCACGGGAAAGCTGCGCTGCATGCGCGGCAGATCGGCGAAAAGTCGCGACAATCTGAGGCGTTAGCCGTTCAAAATGCGCGCGGCCTCTGGCGCAAAATACGTCAGAATGCCATCACATCCCGCGCGTTTGAAAGCCAGCAGGCTTTCAAGCATCACCTTTTCGCCGTCGATCCAACCGTTTTGGGCTGCTGCCTGTATCATCGCGTATTCGCCCGAGACCTGATACGCGTAGGTCGGCGCGCCAAAGCTGTCTTTTACCCGGCGGCAAATATCCAAATAGGGCATCCCTGGCTTGATCATGACCATATCTGCACCTTCAGTCAGGTCGCGTTCGATCAGACGCAGCGCCTCGTTCGAGTTTGCGGGATCCATCTGATAGGTCTTCTTGTCCCCGGTCAGTGCGCCCGAGGCCCCAACGGCGTCACGGAACGGGCCGTAAAACGCGCTGGCATATTTGGCGGCGTAGCTGAGGATCATGACGTTGTGATGCCCTGCCGCCTCAAGCGCACTACGCATTGCGCCAATCCGTCCATCCATCATGTCTGAAGGGCCGATAATATCAGCACCGGCTTCGGCTTGCGCCAGAGTCATTTTAACCAGCGCTTCGACCGTCTGATCATTCACAATTTCGCCATCCACAACATAACCGTCATGGCCGTTGATGTTGTAGGGATCCAGCGCCACATCGGTCATTACAGCGATATCTGGTGCCGCTTCTTTGGCTGCCCGAATAGCGCGATTGGACAAGTTGTCGGGGTTCCACGCTTCGGCACAATCTTCGGTTTTCAGCGCGGGATCGGTGTATGGGAATATACAGATAGCCTGTATTCCGAGTGCCTGTGCCTCGCCAGCTGCTTTGGCTATCAAATCAACCGAACGACGCTTAACCCCGGGCATGGAGGGCACGGGCTCTTCAATCCCTTCACCATCGCGCACAAAAATCGGCCAGATAAAGTCATCGACAGTCAGGGTGTTCTCGCGCACCAACCCCCGGATCGCCTCGGATTGACGGGCCCGGCGGAACCGCGTCAGTGGATAGGGGGCGATGGTCGGTTTCATGGCGCACTCTCCTTGAACAATCGCGCATTGGGTGGCATGAATTCCCGGTGGTCTCAAGGGTAACAATGGACGCATCCAGTCGATGACGGTCCCTGCGGACGTTGAATAAAGGGCAGACGCTTGGACATTTACACTTCGATATTTGAAATCATCGATATGCGAAGCTTTTCGAATCTGTGGTATTGGATCGGGTTGGCTGTTCTTTGGTCTTCAGCCAGCCATTGGTCGATTGGCGTGCCCCACGATCTGGTTGCACGGGCGCGCCGTTCCGGTGGCCAGTCAGAACAGGATTTGTTGGACATTGCCAGGATCAACACGAATCGCGTGTTGTATATTGTCGAGACCTCTGGTCTTGCGATCTTTGCGATCTGTTGTTTCGTGCTGACCGGGTTGGCCACAATGGGTTTCTTTTACGGGCTTGAATTCGCGCAAGCTGTGTTCTTGCTGTTGTGCCCGATGTGCTTTGTCATGCTCATCAATATATCGACCGCAAAAAAAATGAGACAACAAGAGCTGACGTTGGAAAACGTTGCCAAGAATCTGGGCCGGTGCCGGGTCTATACTCAGATCATTGGAATGATCTCTATATTGCTCACTTCGTTTTGGGGCATGTATCAGAACTTTACGGCTGGCGTTCTGGGCTGGTGATATCAAAGAGGCAGCATGATGAAGGCTCCGAACCACGTTACAGTCGGCGGTGCTCCTGAAGGGTCTGACGCACAGCTGGTGCTGAATGAGATAGTCCGCTCGGGTGGTCCGGTCTGTCATGTCGCGCGCGATGACAAACGGATGGAGGCGATGCGGGCGGCGCTGGCTTTTTTTGCCCCTCACATGCCGGTGTTCGTTTTTCCGGGCTGGGATTGCCTGCCTTATGATCGTGTGTCGCCCAATGCGGATATCTCTGCTGCGCGCGTGGCGACATTGGCCGCACTAGTACATCAGATGCCAGAGCAGTTTGTGCTGTTGACGACGCTTAATGCAGCAACACAGCGGGTTCCGGCCCGCGCGATTCTACGCGAGGCCGCGTTTACCGCCCGCGTAGATCAGCGCATAGATGAAGAAGCGCTGAGGAACTTTCTGGTGCGCATGGGCTTCACCCAAAGTCCGACTGTTATGGAGCCCGGAGATTATGCGATCCGCGGGGGTATCATTGATATCTTTCCACCGGGCGAAAGTGGCCCGGTTCGGCTGGACCTGTTTGGAGATGTTCTGGATGGCGCGCGCCGGTTCGATCCTGTCTCGCAGCGCACGACAGAAAAGCTTGATGTGGTCGAGCTTGTTCCAGTGTCCGAAGTTATTCTGGACGAAGCCGCCATCACCCGATTTCGCCAGAACTACCGCATCGAATTCGGCGCAGCGGGCACGGATGACCCGCTGTATGAGGCCGTCAGCGCTGGCCGTAAACATCAGGGTATCGAACACTGGTTGCCGTTCTTTCATGAAAAGCTTGAGACGCTGTTCGATTACCTGCCGGGCGCAACAATCTCACTTGATGATCAGGTCACACCAGCGCGGTTGGCGCGGTGGGATTCGATTGCTGATCAGTATGAGACGCGAAAGCTGGCGCTGGAAAATCGCTCGCGCATGGATACTGTGTATAAGCCGACGCCTCCTGGGCTACTTTATCTGGACGATGCTGCATGGGAAAAGGCGGTTGGCGACCGGCGAGTGTTGCAGTTCAGCCCGCTGCCGCAGGCCAGCGGACCGGGTGTGATTGATGCAGGTGGTCGGATCGGGCGAAACTTTGCCCCGGAACGCCAGCAGGAAAGCATCAGCCTATTTGGTGCTCTCGCCAGCCACATCACCGATAAGATGGACAAAGGTCCTGTCCTCATTGCCTCTTATTCAGAAGGCGCGCGTGAGCGTCTAACCGGTTTGATCGAGGACGAAGGTCTCGCCGAGGCGATCCCAGTGACCGATGGCACACGAGTTGGGAAGCGCGGGTTGCATCTGGCCGTTTGGGCATTGGAGCATGGATTTGAAACGCCTGATTTGACGGTGATCGCTGAGCAGGACGTGCTGGGTGACCGTTTGATCCGCCAACCCAAGAAACGCCGCAAGGCCGAGAACTTTCTGACTGAGACCCAATCCCTCAGCCCCGGCGATCTGGTGGTGCATGTAGACCACGGCATTGGTCGCTACATGGGGATGGAGGTCGTCACCGCCGCCGGTGCTGCGCATGAATGCCTGCTGCTGGAGTATGCGGAACAGTCAAAGCTCTATCTGCCGGTTGAAAACATTGAGTTGCTGTCGAAATACGGCCATGACGAGGGGCTGCTAGATCGTTTGGGCGGTGGCGCGTGGCAAGCCAAGAAGGCCAAGCTGAAAGAGCGCATTCGCGAGATGGCGGACAAGCTGATCCGCATTGCGGCCGAGCGTGCTTTGCGCAAGGCCCCGGTGATGGACCCGCCGCCCCACGCGTGGGAGGAGTTCAGCGCGCGTTTCCCGTATCAGGAGACCGACGATCAGTTGCGTGCCATTTCCGAGGTGATGGAGGACATGCACTCCGGCGCGCCGATGGATCGCCTGATTTGCGGCGACGTTGGGTTCGGCAAGACCGAAGTCGCCATGCGCGCAGCCTTTGTCGCAGCCATGTCAGGCGTGCAGGTCGCCATAGTTGCGCCGACCACGTTGCTCGCACGCCAACACGCAGCGTCCTTTAAGGAACGCTTCCGGGGCTTCCCGCTGGAGGTTCGGCAATTATCGCGCTTTGTGTCGGCAAAGGAGGCGCAACAAACCCGCGACGGGCTGGCACGGGGCACTGTGGATATCGTGATCGGAACACATGCGCTGTTGGCCAAAGGGATACGGTTCAACAATCTGGGTCTGCTGATCATCGATGAGGAACAGCATTTCGGCGTGAGTCACAAAGAACGGTTGAAACAGTTGCGCTCGGACGTACACGTCCTGACCCTGACCGCAACGCCGATCCCGCGGACTCTGCAGTTGTCTCTGACCGGAGTGCGCGATCTGTCGATCATTGGCACCCCACCCATCGATCGCCTTGCCATCCGCACCTATGTCAGCGAGTTCGATGCCGTCACCATTCGCGAGGCGCTTCTGCGTGAGCATTATCGAGGTGGGCAGAGCTTCTATGTGGTCCCGCGTATTTCGGACCTGCCCGAGATCGAGGAATTCCTCAAAGAACAACTGCCGGAGCTGACCTATGTGGTCGCCCATGGGCAGATGGCAGCGGGTGAGCTGGATGACAGGATGAACGCCTTCTACGACGGCAAGTACGACGTGTTGCTGGCGACCACGATTGTCGAAAGCGGGTTGGATATTCCGACCGCCAACACGATGGTGGTGCATCGGGCGGACATGTTCGGGCTGGCACAACTCTATCAGATCCGGGGTCGGGTGGGGCGTTCGAAAACCCGCGCTTATGCCTATCTGACCACCAAACCGCGCGCACGCCTGACGGCAACGGCCGAGAAACGCCTGCGGGTTCTGGGCTCATTGGATACGCTGGGGGCCGGATTTACGCTGGCGTCACAGGATTTGGATATTCGTGGGGCCGGTAATCTGCTGGGTGAAGAGCAGTCCGGCCAGATGCGCGACGTAGGCTATGAACTCTATCAGTCGATGCTGGAAGAGGCGATTGCCAAGATTAAAGCCGGCGAGATGGAAGGGCTGTCGGATGCCGACGACCAATGGGCACCGCAGATCAACCTAGGTGTCCCGGTTCTGATCCCCGAGGATTACGTGCCCGATCTTGATGTGCGCCTTGGTCTCTATCGCCGCCTGTCGTCATTGTCGACGAAGGTCGAGCTGGAAGGCTTCGCTGCTGAATTGATCGACCGTTTCGGCACTTTGCCGAAAGAGGTGAATACACTGATGCTGGTCGTACGTATCAAGGCGATGTGTAAACGGGCAGGGATTGCCAAGCTGGACGGTGGACCTAAAGGCGCGACGATCCAGTTCCATAATGACAAGTTCGCTTCTCCTCAGGGGTTGGTCGAGTTCATCCAGAACCAGCGCGGATTGGCCAAGGTCAAGGACAACAAGATCGTTGTCCGGCGCGATTGGAAAAAGGACAGCGACAAGATCAAGGGCGCGTTTGCGATCGCGCGCGATCTGGCCGAAAAGGTGATGGCTGAGAAGAAAAAGGCAAAAGCCTAGTCCCCGGTCACAAAAGTGCAAAGCTGCCAATCGCCCGCTTCGGATTTCACCAAAGCAGCGCGATACCCAACCATAGATGTCAGAAAGTCGCCGTGCATGTAGCCTGTGGTTCCATCCGTCAGTCGAATTTTCTGATAGGTTTCATCGGTTTGATAGTCAGGAACAATGACAACCTCGTGGCTGATTAAACCAACAATCGGGCCACCGCGCGACGGGGATTGGCGCAGCGTTACCTGTTCAGCGGCAACGAAATATGCCGTGAACGGATCCAGGGAAGCGGGCAGGGCGATTTGCCAATGTGTTGGCATCCAGAACTCACCCTGTTCGTCAAAGTAACCTGGCTGCGACAGCGTTTCGTATAAATTTGTCCAATAGGCTTCGCGCAGTTCGTCAGCTTCGTCTCTGAACTCTTCGCTCAGCTGATCGGGCGGCACAGTTAGGTTTATTCGGAATTCGTCCGGACCGCCATTGCTGCCATGGCTTAGATAAATATCGGGACATGAGGCAGCCACCACGGCCTCGGTATCGCGCGCCTCGATTTTTGCAAGCAGATCGGACCTGAACTTTAGCAGGGTGGGGTCTTGTTCTGCTTGATCCAATGGAGGAAATGTCTGCCGTTGCGCAAATGCGGGACCACACATTACCAAAGCCAGAGCCAATGACAGTGCATTCATTCGGCGGCTCGCATCGCGGCTTGCGCACAAAAACAGGATGCACCAACAGCCCTGTCCGCACGCGCGAGCGCAAGATCAAGACGTTGTTGAATCTGTTTGATTTCTATGGCCTCTCCACGCTCTTTCAGGCAATCGCGTAGCCCTCTAAGGCTCCAGACATTGTCGGGGTGGATCGAGGCACGGCCGAGCGCTCCTCCTAGGCCCAGATCCTCTCGAAAGACGGCCTCGGCCTCGGCAACGTGGCCCTGTTCAAATAACAAAGCCCCAAGCGCGTGGCGTGTGGGCTGCATCCAACCCCATGGTTCGTCATAAGGCAATGTGTCGTCCAACTCGACCGACCGACGCAGATGGGCATATGCGATATCGTAGTTGCCCTTACGATATTCGATTTCTCCGCGCAGCATTTCCGCAGCAATTTCAAGCAGATCGATGACGCGATTATTGTGCAGTCTGCGTGTTTCGGGCACGCAGGTCTTAGCGGCAAGGAAAAGTTGCTCTTCAGCTTCGGCCTGCGCGACCTCATCCGTGGCCGCATGGGCGATGGCGCGGGCATAGTGTGTTGTTGCCGTGAGCGTACGATAGAGGTCCGGATCGTCGGGAAGATCCAACGCCTTAGCCTCTTCCCAGCGGCCAAAGCGGATCAGGATATGCGGACCCATGGACATATAACTTTCGAAATAATCCGCCATGGGCGGGCTTTCGATCCGCAGCATTTCCTCGGGTGTGGTGTCCCACAGGCCTTGATTGGCGCGCAGGGCGGGCTCCATCTGACCCAGAAATAATGCACCGTAGATTGCAAAATGGTAATTGTGTTGACGATAGCCGGTGTAGATATTGAACGCGCCTTCGCGCTCATAATACTTCAAATCAGCGACCGAGGCCTGTTCATTCCAATAGACGACGTTGTGATAATGGCCGCACTGCACGTCGATATGCGTTGGCATATGTACCAGATGCCCCGCATCCGGAACCAGCGTGCGCAGAATATCCCCCGCTTGCAGAGCCTTTTCCGGGGTCGGCGACATCTCCATCAGATGGACATAGAGGTGCAACAGGCCGGGATGAGACATCGCATCAGGATCATCAGCCATCGCTTTTTCCAATGCCTCTTGCGCCTCAAGCGTGGCCGCGCCCTCGGCAGGTTGTCCGGTTTTCAGGTTCCACATCTGCCAGGGCGTAAGGTTCATCAATGCCTCGACATAGATGGTGCGCAGATCCAGATTGCCGGGCTGTTCGGAAAATGCTGCGCGCATTGCGTCGGCATAGTCGTAGTCCCAGGTGTGCATATCCTCAATCGGATCACGCTGTGGGTAACGAGCTGGCAGCGCGCGGATCAGGGCCTGTTCAACCGGTGTGCACATCTCCAGAAGGGCCATAGCTTTTTGTGTGGCGTCATAGGCAATCGCCAGTGATTTGGTCTGTCCCTGATCGTCACGCAGGTCCCATGGCAGGTTGTAGTTCGGCCCCGCTGCATAGGCGACGCCCCAATGGGCCATGGCGCAGTCGGGGTCAGCGTCTGCGGCCTTCTGAAAACAGGCGACCGCCTCGTCATGGTTATAGCCGTATGTCCAGACTAGTCCGCGATCGAACCACAGCTGCGCCTCAGCCGACGCAGTGGTGACGGCACAGGAATAGGTGCCAAGATCATAATAGTCGCGCATAAGACCTCTCCCAAACAATTGGCAGGAGCTTAACGCGTTTCAGAAGGTCTGCACAGATCAGGCAGGCAGTCTGTTTTCGATCCGACCCATATGCAGCATCAGGCCGAAACCCAGAATGCACATGATCAACACCCCTGTCGTCAAAGGCGTAATCGATCCATCAAATAGCAAGCCCACGGGTGCGGCGATTGCCGCAGCCAGAACCGTGGCGATAGACCCAATCACTGAGGCGGCCATTCCCGCGATATGGCCCATCGGTTCCATCGCGATGGCGTTCAGATTGCCCATGGTAACGCCCGCCATAAAGAATACGGTAGTTTGCCACGTCACGAACAGCGCGAATGAGGCGTCCGGGGACAATGGCATCGCGTTCAGGACAATTACGCATGCGGTGATAATGATCTGCGCACCAAGGGCCCAGGTCACGATCCGGCGCATGCCGAGGCGAACAACGAGCGCGGCATTCAACAGACTGGCCGAGCCCGAAATCAGCGCCACAAAGCCGAACCAGAACGGAAAGCTTTCGGCTCGGTCATGTATGACGTCAAAAACCGGTTGCACCATTGTCAGCATGGTAAACAGCAATCCCATACACAACGTCTGCACAAGGATTGAAAGTCGCACGGTGGGATGGGTCATCATCTCCTTCACAGCTGCGATCATTAATGGCAGTCGAAAGGGGCGGCGATTTTCAGGAGCCAGGGACTCGGGCAACCGCGTTGCCATCCAAACTACGATGATTGAAGCAAAAAGCATGAAGGATACGAAGATTCCGCGCCATCCAACCAAAGCGATAACACCTGCACCAAGCAACGGTGCTGCGGCCGGAACCAACGTGAAGATCATCATGGCAATTGAGATGATGCGCGCCATCTCGCGTCCCGCATAGAGGTCCCGAATGATCGCCATCGCCACAACTCGAGGGCCAGCAGCGCCGAGGCCTTGAACAACCCGCGCAGCCAATACCAGCTCGAGCGAAGAACTGGCCCAGGCAACTGCCGACGCCAGGATATAGAGGGCAACGCCTCCATAGATAACCGGTTTGCGTCCAACGGCATCCGAAATCGGGCCCGTGAAAAACGTCCCGATACCCATGCCCAGCACAAAAGATGTCAAAATCAGTTGCGCTTTGTTCATGTCATTGGGGCTAAGCTCATTACCGATTTCGGGCAGAGCGGGCAGCATTGAGTCGATCGAAAAGGCAATCGTGGCGAACATCATCGCGACCAGCGCAATGAATTCGCCCCGGGACATGCGATTGGTCATGGGGAGCTCCTTCCCAGCAGCGCTATCACGGTGCCGAGGAACGGACTAGATCAGAAATGCACAGGGGTCTGTGCTATTCTGCAGAGGAAGCCTCAATCTGAGACATGATCTCGGATATAACTTTTCCCCATAATTCAGGGGGTTGTGCGCCAGGAACGGCGTGTTGGTTCGCCACAATGAAAGTGGGAACCGAATTCACGCCCATCTCGCGAGAATGGCTGTCGCGGGTTCTTATCTCTTCGCGATCGGATTCCGATTGCAGCAA
This sequence comes from Ruegeria sp. AN6, assembly GCF_056540425.1. Classification (NCBI taxonomy): domain Bacteria; kingdom Pseudomonadati; phylum Pseudomonadota; class Alphaproteobacteria; order Rhodobacterales; family Roseobacteraceae; genus Ruegeria; species Ruegeria sp. AN6. The sequence goes on along the minus strand of NZ_JBQFWR010000001.1, from coordinate 697,856 downwards.
TTTCATCACGACTGCCGCGTCCATGCCAACGCTGTCTGCGATATCGGCCAGAACTTCTCGATCTCCGATGTCGCGTGCTTCGACGAAATATGCGTTGAACAGGGCATCGACCACGGCGTTCTGCTTGCCCTCTATACCGGCCCAATGGATCAGTCGGTGTGCGTCCAGCGTATTTGGCGTACGTTTCATGCCCTCGAAATCGATCTTCAGACCAGCGTTCTCGGCGTGCTCGACGACCGGTGCATAGGCGCGAACAGCGCCGTCTTTGCCGCCAAACTTACGCTCCAGATACTCACGCCGGTCCATCCCTGCATCGGGCATATCCGGGTTCAATTGAAAAGGATGCCATTCGATCACGAACGGATGGTTCGGGATTTCGGCAAGCGCCTTGTCTAAATGGGTCTTGCCGATATAGCACCAGGGGCAGATCGGGTCGGACATGATATCAAGCTTAACGGTCTGTGTCATTCGGACGTTGCCTTGAAATAGGCCGGCAGGGCGCGGCGCAGGAGTTTGCCGTTGCCCCCAGTGGGCAGTTCGGACAGATGGACAAAGGCCCGCGGTTGTTTGTAGCGCGCCAGCTTGTCAGACACATAGGCGCGCAACGTCTCCGCGTCTAGTTCCTCGGGGCCGGTGTAGAATGCAACAATGATCGAGCTGTCTTGTTTAACCTCAACCGACGCGGCGCCAACCTGCGTGATACCTGGGTGGTTCGACAAGGCAGCCTCAACTTCGACCGGGGAAACCCGGTACCCGCCTGCGTTCATCATGTCATCGTCGCGGCCCATATAAGTGATCTGCCCGTCTGCGGCCATCGCACCCTGATCACCTGTCAGGAACCAGTTCCCAGCGATACGTGCGTCGGCCTCTTCGGGTGCGTTCAGGTAAGTCAACATAAGGCCCGGATCGTCACGATGAATTGCAATCTTGCCTTCTTGTCCCTGCGGGACCGGGCCGTCGGGACCAACAATGGCCACCCGGCGTCCGGGTTGCGGCTGACCCAACGCCTCACCGCGCGCCGGGTGGTTGGGGCTGGACGAGATGAAAGTCGAACATTCCGACATACCATACGCTTCGTATAGTTCTGTTCCGGTGGACCGCACCCACTTGTCATGCAGGTGACGTGAGAGCTTTTCTCCGGCGCACAGGCCATGGCGCAGATCAGGTAAGTCCAGTCGCTGATTGCCCTGCATGATCTTCCGAAAGACCCCGGGGGCAGCTGCAAAAATCGTGGCGCGTTGCTGGGTCAGCAGGGCAGGCAGATCACGGATGTCCGTTCCCGGCTCCGGAATCAGGGCGGTTGCGCCGATGGTCCACGGGTCCATCAACCCGGTGCCCAACGTGTAGGTCCAATTGAACGCGCCCGCGTGGCACAATCGATCCGAAGATTGCAGACCGTACCAGCCATCGACCATCATTTGCCGCGCCCAGATGGCGCGATGCGCGTGGGCGACGGCGCGGGGTTTGCCTGAAGTGCCCGAAGTATAGACAACATAGGCCAATCGCTCGGGGTCACCCATTGCAAACTCCGCTGGCGGCAGCGTTCGCATTCCGACAAGCTCATCCAGCCGTATTTGGTTGGAGTGATCGGCGCAGGCGACCTGCGGATCGCGCAAAACGGCGGCAGGATTCAGATCGTCGATGATCTTGGCGGTTTCCGCATCTGTCAGTTGTGATGAGGTTGGGACTGGAACCAGCCCCACGGCGATTGCTCCAAGATATGCGATTGGGAAATCGACTGTATTGCCAAGTCGCATCAAAATGATGTTGCCGGGCTTGAGGCCGCTCTGAAGCAAGCCTGTTCCTGTTCCCAGAATCGCTGCATTCAGCTCTCTGTAGGTCCAGTCGACTGCGCTGTTCTGCCCAAGCACAGATAGAGCGGTTTTTTCCGAATAGATTTGGGCATGACGCAGGACATGCGCGGCAAGATTGAATGGGCGCGGGCAGGGCGGCGGTGGTCCCTGATCAAAGATCGACAACATGGGAACTGGCTACAGCTGCGCACGGCGCGTTGCAAGCAGAGCATGCTGCCCCTATAGAAAGACGCATGAGCAAGAATGATCATAAGTCCATCGTCAGAATTGCCCGCGACAATGGTATTAATACCGAGCTTGAGCCCGTCGATCTGGGCGCGCGTGTGCGTGAGCTGCGCAAAGCCCGAAACTGGACGCTGGAACAGGCGGCCAACCAGGCCGGGTTGGCAAGGTCGACACTTAGCAAGATCGAAAACGGTCAGATGTCGCCGACTTATGATGCGTTGAAGAAGCTGGCGATAGGGCTGGAAATTTCGGTGCCTCAGCTGTTCACTCCGCCCCAGCGTGATCAGGTCATAGGCCGAATGGCAGTGACCAAAATGGGTGCGGGGGCTGCCCACGCAACTACAACCTATGAGCATGAACTGCTGGCAGAAACGCTTACCAAAAAGCAGATGCTACCCTATCGCGCCCGAGTGCGCGCACGATCTATGGAAGAGTTTGATGGATGGGTACGTCACGATGGTGAGGAGTTCTTGTATGTCCTGACCGGCGTGGTGCGCCTGTTCACCGAATTTTATGAACCAGTCGAGATGCGCCGGGGCGATAGCGCCTATTATGACGGTAGCATGGGGCACAATGTAATTTCGGTTAGTGACGAGGACGCCACGATCCTTTGGGTGACGTCACTTACTTAAGGTTTGCGCAACTTCGCGGTTCAACGCTTCGGTATACAGGAAATCCTCAAGCTCTTCCCGGGCTTCATTAACGGTCAGATGGTGACGTTCGGCCAGATATGCTTCGAACTGCTTACGATCTTCACCAACGCGCGCCATGTCCCTGTCCCGCAGGTTTGGAAATCTGCGTTTTGCACGCGCATACGACGCGCCCCAGTCTTGCGTCAGATCAGCCCAGTTCAACATCTACGAGCCTTCCCTTTATTCGGTTCCAGGATTGCTCTCCCCGGTATTAGCGTACGGAGTGTGGGGGGATAATGCGGACATGACAAAATGTCGCAGGTTGCCGTGACGGAAACCAAAGGCAAAAACCCGCTGCGGCAAAACCGCAACGGGCCGACGGACCTGCTGTTTTAGTGAGTGGCGGCCGGTCCGTTGTTCTTCTGACTTAAACAGCCAGTACAGTATCACGTACCCGAAAAATGCTGCAATTATCTGCACTAAGATATTCATCGGGATATGTACAACGTATAGTCCGTGCCACGAGTCCGTAAAGCCCCTTGCGATGATTTTGACCGGATAAGCAATACTTGTGCAACTTGTGTACCAGTAGGCGCGAATGGTTCCGCGACCCACAAGCTCTGGTATTGGACACAGTTTATGACAGTTTCAGCCGAAAATCGCTTATGGCTGGCAATCTTCCCTGTTGCCGTGCCATTGCCGCATCAACCAATTTTTGGCCCGGATATGCGCTGAACTAAAAGCCGCGCGGTCTTGTCAGTCCTCGTACCACCAGACCTGCGGCATGTATTCGGGGCCATCTCCATAAATCGGAAGCGAGGCAGGTTGCTTCAATTCCTTCACGTGGGCGATGCGGCCGACGTCGAAGCTCCAGATAGGAATGACGTAACGGCCTGCGGTTAGTACGCGGTCCAACGCGCGGGTAGCGGCCACAAAATCCTCGTGTCTTTCCGAGGCCAGCATTGCATCGATCAATCCGTCAACGGCAGGAGAGGTCAGCCCCATGACATTCCTAGTCCCCGGAGTGTCGGCGTTTTCGCTGCCCCAATACAGGCGTTGTTCGTTGCCGGGCGACAGCGAAAGGGCGCGGCGGAAGGGCGTCATGTCGAAGTCTTGCGCGTCGATACGCGAGGTGTACTGCGCGTCGTCAACTTTATCGACGGTCAGTTGAATGCCCAGGCGCTCCAACGCGCGTGCATAGATTTCCGCGATCACACCGACATCCTGCACCACATTCAGGCTGCCCTGGCTGATGACAAGGTCGATTTCAAACGGTTTGCCATTGGCATTGCGAAGCTGACCGTCCTGAATTGTCCAGCCTGCCTCTTCCAGCAGTTTTAGCGCCTTGCGGATATTGCTCCGATTGCGTTCGGTTCCATCACCCGCGGGCAATTCATACCCCTCAATGGTACCCGGCGCCAGTTCGGCGGCGTAAGGTTGCAGAAGGTCTGCGACGCGACCGGTGGCCGCACCGGGTTGCATGCCCAACTCGGAGCCTGAGAAATAGGACGTAATTCTGGGTTGCGCGCCGCCTGTGATGGTGTCGTTGATGAATTCAAAGTTGAACGCCAGAGTCAGCGCTTCGCGAACGCGCCAATCGTCAAAGGGGGCCTTACGCGTATTCATGACAAAACCGGTCATGCCCGAAGGTTTTTGATGCGGAATTTCGGTCTTTACAACATCACCGCGTTGCGCCGCTGGGAAATTATACTGAGTGTTCCATTTGTCCGCGTTAAACTCGCGCACTGCTGAAAGTTCACCTGCCTTGAATGCTTCGAAGGCAACGGTGCCGTCACCATAGAATTCGATCCGCATGTCATCCAGATTCATCGTGCCCTTGCGGTATGGGATATCGGCACCCCAGTAGTCAGGGTTGCGGCGTAGGTTTACATAGCGGCCAGCTTCGTAATCATCGATCACGTAGGGTCCTGATCCGATGGGTATATCTTGCAACTGAGCGTCTGCGAACGATTTCCCCTCCCATTGTGCCTTTTGCAGGATAGGGCGCATGCCAGCGATCAGGGCCAGCTCGCGATCGGGTTCATTAAAGCTGATCCGGACACTGCGTGGGCCTGTCTGTTCAATGCTATCGATCTTGCCCCACAGCCCGCGATACCGCAGGTGGCCTTCGGTACCCAGCGTCTCGTACGACCAGATAACATCTTCGACAGTGACAGGTGCGCCATCCGAGAATCGTGCGTTTTCACGCAAAGTGAATTCGACCCAAGTGCGGTCTGAATCTGTCTCAACTGATTCGGCTAACAACCCGTAAAGAGTGAAAGGTTCGTCCCAGGACCGCCCCATCAGGCTTTCATGGGTCCAAAATCGCAGCTGCCAGGGTGACGTGCCTTTTTGCACAAACGGGTTCAAACTGTTATAGCCGCCGGTATTTCCAAATACGACCTTTCCGCCCTTGGGCGCATCGGGATTTGCGTAGGGTAGCGACACAAAATCCGGTGGTAGTGCCGGGTCGCCATACATAGCTATGCCATGGGCTGATTCTGCCGAAGCGAATGAAGCCGCAAAAATGCAGGCGATTCCCGCAATTGCTGGTCGGAGGGGGTGGAGATAATCGGGGCTCATTTTGGAAACAATCCTGCTCTGGCCTTATTTTGTTTGGGATTCACCGTAGCCATGATTTTTCTTATTATCAAACTTTTAGCTTGGACGGATGCAAAGAATTGCTTATAAAGGATGCACTGCTCGATAGGTTTCTTGCCTGTATGAAACCTGCCTCAATAACTTAACGCCCGCTTCGTGCGGGCGTTTTTTTTGGCAAAATCTGCCGGGATGCACCCGCTGTATCATTCCCCGTTTCCTTTGCAGGTGCAGCATGGCACTGTGTGGCTGAATTGAAATCAGGACGGAGAGCAGGCATGAGCTTGGCGGGAAAAACAGCCATCATAACAGGGTCGAATTCAGGGATTGGACTGGGCGTTGCGCGTGAGCTGGCCAAGGCGGGTGCGGATGTGGTTCTGAACTCGTTTACCGACCGGGATGAAGATCATGCGCTGGCTGCCGAGATTGGGAAAGAGACCGGGACCAACGCGCGCTACATCAAGGCGGACATGTCGAAAGGCGATGAATGCCGCGCACTTATCGAACAGGCAGGTGCCTGCGACATACTGGTGAACAATGCCGGCATCCAACATGTTTCGCCGATCGATCAATTTCCGACTGATAAATGGGATGCAATCATCGCGATCAACATGAATTCAGCCTTTCACACAACAGCTGCAGCCTTGCCGATGATGCGCGCGGCAGGTTGGGGCCGTATCGTGAATATCGCTTCGGCACATGGGTTAACTGCCTCTCCTTTTAAGGCAGCTTATGTAGCGGCAAAACATGGTGTGGTTGGGATGACCAAAACCGTTGCGCTTGAGACGGCTCAGGAACCGATTACGTGCAACGCTATCTGCCCGGGTTATGTGCTGACCCCACTGGTTGAGGCGCAAATCCCCAATACGATGAAGGAATATGACATGAGCCGCGAGGATGTTGTGAAGAACGTCCTGCTGGAACGGCAACCTTCAAAAGAGTTCGCGACGGTTGAACAGCTTGGTGGCACGACCATCTTCTTGTGTTCGGATGCGGCTGCGCAGATCACCGGGACGACGATTTCGGTCGATGGGGGGTGGACCGCGCTTTGAGGATGTATGGAGGCTCTGCCCCCAACCCCCCGGGATATTTTTGGCCAGATGAAGAGGCGGAAGTATGAAGCGGATCAATCTGGCTTTGCAGGGCGGTGGTGCCCATGGTGCGTTTACCTGGGGTGTGCTGGACCGTCTACTGGATGAGGAGGATGTCGAGGTTGCGGCGATCACTGGAACCTCGGCTGGCGCCCTGAATGGAGCCGCGTTCAAATCCGGAATGGTGCATGCGGGGCGCGAAGGCGCTCGGGACTGTCTCGACGATTTATGGACGCGCATGGGCGCTGTTGGTGATATGCGGATCGTTCATTGGATGCGCGGTATAGAGCCCGCGCATATATCGCAGGCGCTTGAGTATTCACTGCCGTATTCGATGGCCGAAACATGGTCGCGGCTGGTGTCTCCCTATGCTTACGGGCCGTTCTATCGCAATCCGCTTGAGCCGGTTGTGGATCGGTTCAATTTTGATGAGATTTGTGCGGATGAAGGGCCGGAGCTTTTTGTCTGTGCGACTTGCGTGCGCAGTGGCAAAATTCGGGTCTTTGCTGAAGATGAGATATCGACCGACGCAATTTTGGCGTCGGCCTGTCTACCCAACCTATTTCAGGCAATAGAGATCTATGATCCAAAATCTGGTCGTACCGAAGCGTATTGGGATGGGGGATATACTGGCAACCCGGCGTTGTACCCCTTGTTTGGTGGTGGCCTTCCCGACGACGTGGTGATTGTAAATATCAACCCTTTAGAAAGGGACGAGGTGCCGAAGACGCCGCAGCAGATTCAGAACCGGATTAATGAGATCAGCTTTAACTCATCGCTATTTCGTGAATTGCGCGCGATTAACTTTGTACAGCGGCTACTGGCCGAGGGAAAATTGAAAGCGGGCGAGATGAGCCGGGTGCTGGTTCATATGATCGCGGATGATGCTCTAATGAACGATCTGTCGGCTGCGACAAAAACCGTTCCAAATCCGGTTGTTCTGAACAGGTTGAAGCAGGCCGGGCGCGTTGCGGCAGATCAATTCTTGCGCGCCCACAAGGATGATCTGGGCGAACGCAGTACTGTCGACCTGCCTGCCATGTTTGGCTGACTACTCCGGCGGCTGGGTCGGGTCTTTTTCGTTGGGGTATACCAGCCCCGCTGAAATCACCAATTTGGCTGCGTCCTCGATCGACATATCCAGCAGGATCACGTCTTCGGCTGGGAAAAACAGCAGGAAACCGGATGTGGGGTTTGGGGTCGTCGGGACAAAGACGCTGAGCAACTCACCACCCGTTTCGGCACGTTGGCTGACTTCGCCCCGCGCTGTGGTCGAAACAAATCCAATCGCCCAAATTCCGCGGCGCGGATACTGGATCAGACAGGCTTTTTCGAAAGAACGTTCTGTCTGCGCAAAGACTGTTTCCGAGATTTGCTTGATTCCGGAATAGACGGACCGGACGACGGGCATCCGATCAACGAGGCTTTCGGCGAAGTGGATCAGTGAACGGCCCAAAATGCCTTTGGCAATCCAGCCGACGATGACCGTGAAGATCAGGAAGATGATGACGCCGACGCCGCGCAGGTTGATCCCAACATACTCGGCCGGCTGGAATTGCTGAGGGATCAATGGCAGCACGGCGCTGTCGATCCAGCCCACGACCGACCAGATCAGCCAGATCGTCAACCAAACCGGAGCAATGACGACAATGCCCGTCAAAAATGACGCGCGCAGTCCGGACAGAAGGCCCGAGCGGCGATGTGGTTCTTCGTCAAACGGCGTGTTCATTGCGGTCCTGAGTGGTTTGCGGAATTAGTTAAGCAGTCCGAGGTCTTGGTACAATAGGCTTATGTCACTCAGCCGTCTTTACCAGCGCTATTGCTATGCCCGCCGCCAGCCGTGCATTGTTGCGTACCAGAGCGATATTAGCGGTCAACGAGCGACCATTGGTCTGTTCGTAGATGCGTTGCAGTAGGTAAGGCGTAACGCCTTTGCCGGTGATCCTGTATGTTTCGGCATCGGCCTGTGCGGAAGCAATGATCGGGGCAAGTTCCTCGGCAGCGATCTGATCTGTCTGCGGGATCGGATTGGCTACGAGCTGCCCACCGGGTAATCCCAGCGCGCGCCGCGCGGCATGGGCTTTGGCGATGTCCTCTGCGCTGTCCATCCGCAAGGGTGCGGCCAGCGGAGACTTGGCTGACCAGAACGCCGGAAATTCGTCCTGTCCGTGTGCGATGACCGGCACACCGAGCGTTTCCAGAACCTCAAGCGTTTTGGCCAGGTCGAGAATAGCTTTGGCTCCAGCCGCAACAACCGTCACTGGTGTTTGCGCAAGCTCATGCAGGTCAGCAGAGATATCAAAAGAGGTTTCAGCCCCCTGATGAACGCCGCCGATGCCGCCTGTGGCAAATACTTCGATACCTGCATAATGCGCTGCGATCATGGTAGCTGCGACGGTGGTGGCCCCTGTACCGCCAGTTGCAAGACATGCAGCCATGTCGGCGCGCGACAGCTTGGCAACGCTTTGCGCCTGACCAAGGGCCTGAAGCTGATCGGACTCAAGCCCAATGTTAAGCACGCCATCGATCACGGCGATAGTTGCGGGAACTGCACCCCCATCGCGGATGTCCTGTTCGACCTGTGCGGCAACCTCGATGTTCTGGGGGTAGGGCATCCCGTGGGTGATGATAGTGCTTTCCAGCGCAACAATGGGTTGGCCTGCGTCTTTTGCGGCGCGAACCTCGGCGGAATATTGGATTTCGATCACAGTGGAGTTTCTCCGGAAACATATGTTGCGGCGGCATGCAGGGCACGCTTGAGCGCGGCATCGTTGTCAGCGCCACTTGCTTCGGCAGCGATATGGGCTGCCATGAAAGTATCACCTGCGCCGGTCACGCGGGTGACCAGAACGGAAGGTGGTTTTTGGGTCAGAACACTATTAGCGCTACCGACAGTGGCCGAGTTGCCACCATCGGTCACCAGAACACGCAGTGCGCCACGGTCAAGCAAGCCCTGAGCAGCACTTTCGGAATCGGTGAATTCGCGTTGGCACAAAAGCCCAGCTTCTTCGAGGTTTACATAGAGTGTTGCGCGCGCATGTTTCAGAAAAGGTAACAAACGCTCGGCCTTGCCGGGGGACGCGGGGGCCACGCGAAGATCGGCGCGGGCAAAGGCGGGGCTTTGCGCGATCTCTTCCAGCAGGTTCAGGGTTAGGTTGCCGTCCAGCGCGATGGGGCCTTCAAAAGGTGTATTTTCATAGCCCAAAGGTCCATGCATCAAGGGACGTAAGATTTTTGCTCCCGCCGCCTCAAGTGAATGGGCGTCTGCAATGGCTGCGATTAATCCATTGGCACCTTCGACGGCCATATAGCGGTCGGTCGGCAAGTCTTGCGAACGGTAGATGTGGTCGGTCACCATGCCCAGCCGTGCGCAGGAGTGGACCAATTCATCGCCTTCGGGATCGCGGCCGATTGCAGTGAGCAGCGTAGGGGTCATCCCAAAGCGCACCAACGTCATGGCGATGTTCATGGCGACACCGCCGGGCAAGCGGGTAATCCGCCCCGGTACGTCCGATCCCTGCCGCATGACGCTGGCAGATCGCCCGATTACGTCCCACAGGACCGATCCGATACACAGGATTTCGCTGTTCTGAGTCATGCTTCGTGTCATGCCGCAGCCCCGACGCGGGTGCAAGGGTTAACGCTCACAGTCGTCAGCGCATTGCGGCGATCAGAGTGTTCAATGCATCCAGCGGGTTGTCATGTGACCAGATCTCATCGCCGATGCCAAAGAAATCTGTGCAGGGGGTCAGGTCTCGGATCAGGTCTTCGGTTAGCCCGCCTTCGGCCACCACCGGAACCTCGATCATCTCAGACCACCATTGGAACAGGTCTTGCTCAGCGCGGGTTCCATCGCCCAGCGCGACGTTGCCCACCGGGCCAAAGGCAATATAGTCTGCCCCACCTTCTCCAGCGGTCATGCCATCATGGCTGGAGGCTCCGCAAAAGCTGCCGACGATGGCATCTGGCCCCAGTTCCTTACGCGCAGCCCTGACCGAGCGTGCCGCATCGTCCAGATGCACCCCGTCCAGACCCAGCCGTTGCGCCAGCAGTACATGGTTCGAAATCACCAGCGCCACGTCATGTGCATGAGCAACCTCACGGCAGGCATCAGCGGTGCGAGCGATGGTATCTTCGTCACTTCCTGCGAGGGCCAGGCGGATACAGGCGATCTCGGCTCCGTCCAGAACGCGGGACAACTGGTCGGGGAAAGTGCTCAGTGTGATCGCTGGCGGGGTGATCAGATAAATCTGCGGCTGCTCGGGGGTGTCCATTGGCGCGTCCTTCGCTTTCAGTCTTTCGCGCGGTTTAGCGGATTGCGGGCGGGAAGCAAACTTTTATGCCGTCTCGTGCTGGATTAGACGCGCCGGGTGCCTTGCCCTGCGGGGGAGACGCGATTAGAGCAGGCAGACCTTTTCGGAGACAGCCATGCCCAGCGATACATCCCAGCCTTCTTTCGTGCTTGTGCGCCCTCAGATGGGCGAAAATATCGGTGCTGCAGCACGGGCGATGTGGAATTTCGGACTGGACCGGATGCGGATTGTTGCACCGCGCGATGGATGGCCGAACCCCAAGGCCGTTGCGATGTCCAGCGGCGCAGGGCGATTGCTGGATGAGGCACAATTGTTCGACGATCTGGCTGGAGCATTGGGGGATCGCACATATGTCTTTGCGACCACGGCACGGCAACGGGGCTTGACCAAGCCAGTGTTCAGCCCCGAGCGGGCAATGCAAATCGCCGCGGAAAAGGTGGCCGCTGGTGAAAAGGTGGCTGTGCTGTTCGGTCCAGAACGCGCCGGGCTTGAAAACGAGGATATCGCCAAGGCAAACGCGATTATCTCGGTACCAGTGAATCCCGAATACGCGTCGCTGAACCTTGGGCAATGCGTTTTGCTGACGGCTTACGAGTGGATGCGCCAAACTGGGGATGTGATGCATGAAGCCACTGATCTGGGCAAAGGCGACTGGGCTACGGGGATCGAGGTCGAGAAGCTGGTCGAGCATTACGAGGATCGGTTGGAAGAGGCGGGATTTTTCTACCCGCCCGAAAAGGCCGAAGGGATGAAGACCAACCTGCGCAATCTATGGTCCAGGATGCGGATGACGCGGGCGGACGTTCAAATGCTGCACGGGGTGATGCGTCAGATGGTCCGCTGGAAGGATCGGGGCTGAGGCTGGACCTCGCCCCCAAGTCAACCTAGCTTGCGACGAAATCCAAGGCACAAGAGGACAGCATGAGCGGTAAGCGCAGCATCTTCGAAGACGTCTCAGACACTGAAAAACCACAAGCGGTTCAGCCGGGTGTGATCGATCGCGGGCGCGGTGGTGCACGCCAGGCCATTCGCGTCTGGCTTATGATCCTGTTTGCGCTTGTGGTCATCATGATCGCGGTCGGCGGACTGACCCGACTGACAGATAGCGGCCTGTCGATCACCGAATGGCGTCCGATCACCGGGGCCATCCCGCCGACCTCCGAGGCTGACTGGCAGGCCGAGTTCGACAAATACAAGCAAATCGATCAATGGCGCATCCAGAACCAGTGGATGGAGCTGGATGATTTCAAGTCAATTTACTGGTGGGAATGGGGCCACCGCCAACTGGGCCGCGTGATCGGACTGGTCTGGGCTCTCGGCTTTTCCGGTTTTCTTGTTGCCCGCAAGATACCGGCTGGTTGGACCGGTCGATTGCTGATCCCCGGAGCGCTCGGTGGCGTTCAAGGTGCTGTTGGTTGGTGGATGGTTGCGTCGGGTGTGACGCAAGGCGAGGGGATGACCGCAGTTGCAAGCTATCGACTAGCGGTGCATCTGGGGCTTGCGTTTGTCATCCTCGGATTTCTGGCTTGGTACATCTTCATGTTGGCGCGCGAGGAGCGCGATCTGATGCAAGCACGCCGCGCAAAGGAAACCCGGTTGTTCTCGCTTTGCACAGGTCTGATGCATTTCGCCTTTTTGCAAATACTCATTGGGGCGCTGGTCGCGGGTATCGACGCGGGTCGTTCCTATACGGATTGGCCTTTGATCGGAGGTCAGCTTCTGCCACCGGACGCCACGATGCTTGAACCGATGTGGCGAAATTTCTTCGAAAGCCCGGGCCTTGTGCAATTCATCCACCGCTGCGCTGGTTATCTGCTGTTCGCTTTTGGTGTCGTTGTTTGGCGGCGCGGCGCGGCAAGTGCGCATCCGCAGACGCGGTTCGCTTTCAACGCCGCATTCGCTGCGCTTTCGCTACAGGTGGTGGTCGGTATCATGACAGTGATCTACGCGGCACCCTGGCAAATCGCGATATTCCACCAATTCATGGCCGTCGTGGTTTGGACGCTGATCCTGCGTGCACGTTTTCTCACGGCCTATCCTATTGCAACTTCTCTGCGCGGAGCATAACTCAGATGACAGCTTTCAACGACCTGATGGCCTATCAGCGCCAAACTTCGGCCCTTGGCCAGATCGCCGGACGTCTGGGATGGGATCAGGAAACGGTAATGCCGCGCGGCGCAGCTCCGCAACGGGCCGAAGAGATGGCTGCGATCGAAGCCGTGCTTCACGCGCGCCGCTCAGACCCACGTGTGGCAGAATGGCTGGAGAGCGCATATGCAACTAGCGAAGCGGACAAGGCTCAGCTGCGGGAAATTCGACGCGAATATGATCGGGCGGTGAAGGTTCCATCGGATCTGGCTACTGCAATTGCACGCGTGACGTCCGAGGCGCAGGGAAAATGGGCGCAGGCCCGCGCGAATGAGGATGTCGCTGCTTTTCTACCCGTTCTGGAAGAGGTTGTTGCACTTAAGCGCGAGGAAGGTGCCGCGCTCGCTCAAGGCGGTGATATCTACGACGCAATGGTCGAAGATTACGAGCCCTACACGACGGGTGCGCAGATTGCCGAGATATTCGACCAGATGCGCCCACGTCTGGTTACTTTGCGCGCAGCTGTCCTAGATCGGCCCGAGCCTGCGGCTCTGACCGGTAGATTTGACGAGTTGATCCAAATGCGCCTGTCGCAAAAGCTGGCCGTCGCCTTTGGCTATGACCTAAATAATGGCCGCGTGGACAAAGCTGTACACCCGTTCAGTTCTGGCAGCGGGCTGGATGTACGCATCACCACCAGAACCAGCGAAACGGACCCGTTCAATTGCTTCTATTCCACGATCCACGAAGTGGGACATGCGGCTTATGAACAGGGGATCGACCCGGATTATTTGCTGACGCCTTTAGGGCGCGGTGTATCCATGGGAGTTCATGAAAGCCAAAGCCGGATTTATGAAAACCAACTGGGCCGGTCCCGCGCCTTCACCGGCTGGCTTTTCGATCAAATGAAAGAAGCCTTTGGCGATTTTGGCATCGCCGACGCCGATGCCTTCTATGGCACCGTTAACCGAGTACACAGTGGATACATCCGGACCGAAGCGGACGAAGTGCAGTACAACCTGCATATCATGCTGCGGTTCGATCTAGAGCGTGCGCTGATGGCAGGTGATCTGCAAGTCAGCGACCTTGAAGCCGCGTGGAATGATCGTTTCGCCGCAGATTTTGGATATGCGGTCGACAAGCCTTCGAATGGGTGCCTGCAGGATGTGCACTGGTCTGTTGGGCTGTTTGGCTACTTCCCGACCTACTCGTTGGGGAATGTCTACGCAGGATGTCTGAATCAGGCTTTGCGCAAGGCCGTACCCGATTTGGATTCGCAATTGGCTGCGGGCGATTCCTCGGGCGCCACCGGATGGCTGCGCGAGAACGTCCAGCAATTTGGCGGCCTTCATGCGCCGCGCGAAAACATCCAGAGGGCAAGTGGTGTCGAGCCCGGGCCGGAGGCGTTGTTGACCTATCTTGAGAACAAGTTTGGGGCATTGTATGGGCTTTGAGCGATGGCCGATTATTAACTTCCTGAAGGTGTACGCAAGTTTTTGAGTTCAGGATCTTGCTCAAAAGAAACGCCCGCCTCAGGCCCATCCTGTGAATTCGATTTTCTCGCTGCAAACGCACACAGCGCAGATTTTGCTGGGGGTGCATTATCTTGAGTACGGCGATTCGGCGTAAGGAGCCGCCATTCGGGCCCGGCGCAGCGAGAATTCCCCAGGCAATGAACGAGACGCGGACACTACCGCCATTGGCAATCTGACAATGAACGACTGCTTTGGTCGCAACACGACCGCAGCAAAAAAAAGCAAGGGTGGGAAAGCGAAATTCGTAGCGGGTTGGGTGGACTAAAAGACGACATTACCTGAAGACACTAATTTGTTCATTGCGTGAAGCTGAATTGATGAAAGAATGCTTCAACCGAAACGACTTGCGCAATCTAGTGGTATGTTCGACATTTTGAAAATGGATCCGGAAACACTCGGTCTCGTGGGCAGTCAAATGGCGCGCATGCGTAAAGGGGGAAATTTGGCTAAAGTTCTGTTGGTGGAAGACAACGAAATGAACAGCGATATGTTGTCGCGTCGGTTGGCGCGCAAAGGATTCCAAGTTATCGTTGCGAAGGACGGGTTGGAAGGCGTGTCCATGGCTGGTGAAGCAAGTCCCGACATTGTTTTGATGGATATGAGCCTGCCTGAGATTGATGGATGGGAGGCGACCCGACGCATCAAGGCAGCACCCGAGACGGCCTCAATCCCGGTGGTTGCGCTGACGGCACACGCAATGGCCAGCGACCGGGAAAAGGCGCTGGAGGCAGGTTGCGATGACTTTGATACCAAACCTGTCGAACTTAACCGTTTGCTTGAGATAATGGAAAAACTGCTGTCAGCCTCTGGAGGAAGATCCGACTACTAAGATTTCCGTCCAGTGATGAAATATGTTTTTGCCTGGCCTTTGCCCTTAATTCTCACATCCATCGGATCAGTTAGGTCAAAGCAATGCGTAACCCGCCTTGCGGTCTCCTCTGAGACTTGAATGCGGCCTGGCGCACCCGTTGTTTCAAGACGGCTGGCGAAATTCACTGTATCCCCCCAAACATCGTAGAGAAAACGGTGTGACCCGATTATTCCGGCTACTACGGGCCCACTGTGGACGCCGATTCTAAGATGCATAGGGTAGTCCAGCTCGTGGTTCAGCGCTTCGACCTGAGATAACATCCGACAAGCCAGTTCAACGATCACTTCAGCGTGGTCATTCCGGTGGTCGGGTACTCCGGCTGCGGCCATGTAGGCGTCTCCGTTTGTCTTGATCTTTTCCACACCAAGTTCCGAAGCCGTCTTGTCGAAGCCCGAAAAAACCCGATTAAGGTAGTGAACCACTTGCGCGGGTGACAATTTCGCCGACATCTCCGTAAAGCCAACCATGTCCGAAAACAGGACAGTCACATCGTCATGACGGTCGGCAATCGTGGCCTCTCCATCGTTCAATCGTGTCACGATTTTTTGCGGCAGAATACTATGCAACAGGTCTTTGTACTTTTGCTTCTCTGCCTCCATCTGAAAGAGATAGAGGCGTTCTCGCTCCCGCCACTGTCCTTTCTCAAGCGCGGCGTTGATCCGAGCTTGCAACAAGATTGGATTGAACGGTTTAGGGAGGTAATCTTCTGCTCCGATCTCAACGCAACGCGCAACGCTTTCGATCTCATCGAGCGCGGAAATCATGATGACCGGGATGTCGCGCCAGTCATCGTTTTCTTTCAGTCGCTTCAAAACATCATAACCGTTGAGATCCGGCATCATAAGATCAAGCAGGACCAGATCGAACGCGTGTTGAGACAGCTTTTCCAAAGCCGAATATCCTCCGTCGGCGGTCCAGACTTGATGACCATCCCGTTCGAGCCGCCGGGCAAGCAGCGTACGGTTCGCTTCGACATCATCTACGACTAGGATGGTTCCGGTTAGCGAAGCAGTCTCCGCAACCGGATCAATCGAGCGCATGCTTTGAGCCAGATTTGCGAACATCTCAGCTGCGTCCTGCGATGCCTCGGGTATTTTGAAGCCATCGCCGGACTGGTTGTCGGACAACGATGCGAGCACATCAATTTCTTGCAATAGAGAATCCGTATGCTTCAGCAATCCGCGCAGGTCCAACTCCAGATGTCCTGCGTTTAGATCCTCCAGATCCTCAAGCAGCATTTCGCTGTAGCCCTTGATCGCATTCATCGGCGTTCGCAAATCGTGACGAAGCCTTTTCACTCCTTCGTCACCGCTTACCGTAAGCTTCAAGGCCATTCGGGGATGCAGAAGCTGGTCCACAAACACGCTTAGTTCGGTTGCAGCCTGAGATATTCGGTTCAGGTCTGATGCGGCTTCCTTCAGAGTAAGGCGTTCAGCCTCACTTTCGAGAAACTCACATAGCCCGACTATCGCACTGACCGGGGGAATCAGGTTCTGGCGTAAATTTGCCAGCCACATTGCCTGTGCCTGCTCGGGTTGGGTATTCGGGGTGCTACTCACAGCCTATACGTCTTCAGATCGAGAAGCCGAAAGGATTTCGTTCAACTGGTTCAGAATGATTTCAATCTCATCCCCATCTTTGCGGATCAGCGTCTGGAACGAGCCATTCAGTTGCGCGCGGTCCTCGCTGGACAGGGATTTGGCGGTCACGATGATGACGGGAACATTCTTCCACTCCGGGTTCTTTCTTATCCCCGCCAAGAACTCAAAACCGTCCATCTCGGGCATCATGAGATCAAGTAAAATCACGTCCGGCACGAACTGAGATAGGCGTTGAAGGGCATCCAGTCCATTGATCGCCTCGTCAATCTGCCAGCCTTCTTTTTCGAGAACGCGACAGATCAGCTCACGCGTTGCAGCCTCGTCCTCGACGACCAGAACGCGTGGCGTTGGCAGAGTCGGGCAGTGCTCTTTAAGGACACTCAGCAGCTCGGTCGTGTCAATTGGCTTGCCCAGATATTCACTGGCTCCCAGCGACAAACCTCTTTTGCGATCCTCTGCGAAAGTCAACATAATGACAGGAATATCCCTAAGTTCGGGATCGTCCTTGAGCTTGGACAAAACAGCCCAGCCATCGATTTCGGGCATGAAGACATCGAGCGTGATGGCATCAGGACGGGTTGTTCGAGCCAGTTCCAATGCCTCATCGCCATTGGCCGATGCGAGAACGCGATATCCCTCACGAAGTAATCGTCGACCCAGAAGATCATGCACGGTCGGATCGTCATCCACCAACAGAACCAGTGGAGCATTCGGGTCATTGTTCGATTCATTCTCTGACTGGTCAGCCAGACGCATCACGCCTTTTGACGGGTCGCGACAGATGCGCGGCAGGCGAATTGTGAAGGTCGAACCTTCGCCAAGCGCACTTTCGCAGTGAATGTTGCCGCCCAACTGTTCGCAGAAGGCCTTTGTGATAGACAGCCCCAATCCGGTACCACCGTAGTTACGCGTTGTTGAGGAATCTGCCTGCGTAAACGCATCGAATATCCTCTCGACCTGCTCTGGCGACATGCCGATGCCGTGATCGGTGACCGCAAATTCCAGTTGATCTGTGTCGTTCGATTTTACAACCGATAACGTGATCATTTCATGTTCTGTGAACTTACAAGCATTGGACAACAAGTTCAGCAGGGCCTGCCGCACCTTGGTCAAGTCACAGACCATCTCGCCGATATCATCAGGGCACTCAATTTCCAGCGTATTGTTGTTCTGCTCAGCCAACGGCTGCACTGTCGCGCTAACATCTTTGATCATCTGGAAAACGTCGAAAGTTTCCAGTTCGAACTCCATCTTTCCGGCTTCGATTTTGGAGAGGTCCAATACATCATTGATCAACGCAAGCAGGTGTTTTCCGGCAGATTGAATCTTCTTCAAATCGCTCAGGTTTGCTTCGTCCTTCTGGTCGATGGCTTCTTCCAGCATTAGTTCGCTGTATCCAATAATCGCATTCAGCGGTGTGCGCAGTTCATGACTCATATTGGCAAGGAAAGTGCTTTTGGTCTTGTTAGCGGTTTCTGCTGTATCGCGGGCCACCCGCAACTCGCTCTCCACGCGTTTTTGCTGCGTAATATTCCGACCGTAGATATTCGCGTATCCTCCTTCCGGAACCGGCCACAGCAAAAGAGAATAGGTCTGACCACCAGCCTTATACTGGAAATCTGCCCTTTGATCTTCCTGCAAACCCTTGGCAATACGTTTGCGCCAACCCGTTCCCACGCGGTCACCAACTTTTAGCTGCAGTGCTTCGATTAATGGAGCGCTTGCCTTATTGGCGTAAGTCAGTTCGCCCTTCTCGGTGATACGCAACACCGGGTTCGGGTTTTCTTCCGGAATGCGCGCCAATTCACGTATCCGGTTTTCAGCCCTAAGTTGATTGTTCAGCGCCTTGGTGTTGGCCAGCGTCAAATTGATGCCGTTGATCGCACTTTTTCTGGTTAAGAGTGTCAGCTGAGTTATGACCAGAATCGTGCCCAATATAATGAGCGTATTGAAATACCATTCCAGAGGCCCCCATAGAAGCATGGACAGCCAAGTTAGAAAGAGAATTGAGCTTGAGAAGCCCCAGGTCACCCTAAGCGAAAATGTTGTAGAGCCGCCAAATGCTCCGATAAACGCGAACAGATACAGAACCATCTGTTCATGCGGTGCCAAGACCGGCATCATGAAAAAATTGAAACTGCCCCAACCTGTTCCAAGGATCAGTGAGGTGATGAGAATAACCCTCAACCGCCGTTTCGAGATTGATTTTGGTCTAGGCTTGTTACGCAACGCGTAATAGCTTTTCATCCCCTTCACATTCATGATCAGCAACATGACCAAAGACGCGATCGCGCCCAGAGTCAGGTTCGAGGGACCGATTTGCAATATCATCACAGCAAAGGCCATCACGAAAGACAATGCAAATACAGGCGTTGTCGACGCAACGTCCAGTGCTTCGTGAATGCGTAGTTCGGCTTCGTAATCCTGCTCTTGTTCTTTCTGCACGCGCTTCTCCCCCAAAAGCCGCCCAATTTTCGGTCACTAAATCAGGTGCGGCCCTAATCTTGCAAGATTTATCGACGGTTGCATTTTTGAATGTGTTCGTTGCGTACGGTTAGGTTCTCATGGTTCGGGCAGCGAATACTCATCTCAATACCGTTTCTGAGCCATCCTATTTTTCTCCTATGACACTTAAGAGGCCATAGTATTGCGCGAGAACGTCCAGCAATTTGGCGGCCTTTATGCGCCACGCGAAATCATCCAGAGGGCAAGTGGTGTCGAGCCCGGGCCGAAGGCGTTGTTGACCTATCTTGAGAACAAGTTTGGGGCATTGTATGGGCTTTGAGCGAGGGCCGAATATTAACCTCTATAAGGCGTATGAAAGTTAACGAATTCAGGATTTTGCTTAATAGCAACATCCGCTTCGAGCCCAAAATGACCGATGCTGCGCTCTTTATGAACGTCCGCTTTGAGACGGGCTCTGATCTTGTCGCATTGATGCTTCTTCGAGACGTGATTTAAGACGGTCAACAACGTTTTGCGCTGTCGCAACATCATCTGGCGACAGACCTTCCGAGAGTTCATTCACCCATGGGATTTGCTTCGCAATCGCGGCTTCGTACAACTCCTGCCCCTTTTGGGTCAGTACGACTAAGTGCGCCCGCTTGTGGTGTGGGTTCGGCTGAAACTCCACTATGCCTTCTTTGCTCAATTCATTGATGATCCTTTGTACGCCCTGCCGGTGAACGCCCATCGTCCGAGCATGCCAGGCAACGGATTCCGGTCGATCAGAATAGGCGATGGCACCAAGAATCTGCCATCGAGCACTTGTAAGACCGAGTTCTGACACGAGGCGATCACCGGCAAGCTGCAATCGACCGTTTAGCCGAAACACATCCAGTATCAACGCTGTCACGGCTTCTCCTTCTTCGGTTCTTCGCGCATACGGCATGTCGATTCCCCATTTCATTTGACAACGTGTTGTCATTATGTTTGATGTTTCCTAAATATGACAACATGGCACCAAAACGAAGCTACTTTCAAGGAGTACCGAAATGGTAAGTTTCAAACCCCTCGACCCTGAGTTTCCCATTGATCGGCAATTGGGCATCGACGCTGGACCCGTCGTTCTCGTCAATCTCTTCACAATCGATCCCGATGAACAAGACGCCTTGGTTGAAGCCTGGAAGAGCGATGCCCAATGGATGAAAAAGCAGCCGGGTTACATCAGCACCCAACTGCACAAAGCCGTTGGTGACGGCAGCATGTATATGAACTACGCGATCTGGGACTCTGTTGCGGACTTCCGCGCGGCGTTTTCAAACCCCGAGTTTCAGCAGCAGCTCAGCCATTATCCCTCAAGCGCTGTGACCGCCCCCCATCTGTTTGAGAAGGTTGCGGTGCCGAATTGCTGCACGGCCTGACGAAATCCTTTCCAAAAGCCAATTTGAGTGAAGCGTTATGAAAACAAAGATTCACGCTATCGCAGGGGGTATCGGCTTTGTGATGATCCTCCTCTTCTGGACATCAACGGCCACCAGCGAACTCTTTGCGAGCCATGAAACAGTCGGGACCGTCAAGGCATTGATCTTGAAAGGCATGTTCATCCTCGTCCCGGCAATGGCGATTGCTGGCGTATCGGGCATGGCAATGGGCCGGAAACGCAAGGATGCGCTTACGACGGCCAAGAAAACCCGAATGCCCGTCATTGCGTTGAATGGTTTGCTGATCCTCGTACCAGCCGCCTGGTTTCTGGCCGGTAAAGCCGCCGCTGGCGAATTCGACAGCACCTTTTACACGGTTCAGGTGATTGAGCTGATCGCCGGGGCGGCCAACCTCACGATGATGGGGTTGAACATTCGTGATGGCTTGCGAATGACCGGTAGAATTCGGAGGCCTCGCTGAAGATGTGGTTCCAATACATGCATTGGCCAAATTGCCGACATTCGAGCAAACGCAGCGAATTGGCGCTCTGTCCGCAGAGCGGTAATTGGAAGGTTTAGACCAAAGAAACCGAGCTTAACTCACCCGATTTCTTTCTCGATCCTTCACTCTTCGGCTTCTTCATCACCCTGGTCTGCAATCCAGGCAACACTGACGACTTCTTCGCCCTTGCCCGTGTTGAAGACTTTCACACCGCCCGCGCTGCGGGAGCGGAAAGAGATCCCATCAACCGGCACCCGGATCGACTGACCCTTTGAGGTGGCCAGCATGATCTGGTCGTCAATATCAACGGGGAAGGATGCCACCAATTTACCGCCGCGCATGGCCTTGTCCATCGCTGCCACGCCCATACCGCCGCGTCCGCGAACCGGGTAATCGTGGCTTGAGCTCAGCTTGCCCGCGCCCCCTGCCGTAATGGTCAGGATCAGGTTCTCGGCAGCCGACATCTCGGCATAACGTTCCTGAGGCAGCACACTGTCGGCGTTACCTTCATCTTCTTCCGTCTCGGATTCATCGGTGACACCGGCCATAAGGCGGCGCATTTTAAGGTAAGCGGCCCGTTCATCCGAGGTGGCGTTGAAGTGGCGGATGACCGACATCGAAACCACCTCATCATCGCCGGTCAGACGTACACCGCGTACACCAACAGACGACCGGCTGTTGAACACCCGTACATCTGTTGTTGAGAAGCGGATTGCGCGGCCAGATTTAGTGACCAGCATGACGTCATCATCTTCGGAACAGATACGCGCGTTGATCAACTTGGTGTCGGCGTGATCCTCTTCGAACTTCATGGCGATCTTGCCGTTGCGCTTGACGTTGGTGAAATCTGACAAACGGTTGCGCCGCACAGTGCCCGCACTGGTGGCGAAGATGATCTGCAGGTTTTCCCATTCTTCATCCGGCACATCCACCGGCATAATTGCAGCAATGGAAACCCCGGTTGGAATCGGCAGGATGTTGACGATGGCTTTGCCTTTGCCAGTCCGCCCCGATTGCGGCAGTCGCCAGGTCTTGAGCTTGTAGACCATGCCATCCGTTGTGAAGAACAACAACTGCGTGTGGGTATTCGCCACGAAGAGCGTGGTGACCACGTCTTCTTCCTTGGTCTGCATGCCGGACAGACCTTTGCCGCCTCGCTTCTGGGCGCGGAAATCAGCCAGCGGGGTGCGCTTGATGTATCCGCCCGAGGTGACGGTCACGACCATATCCTCACGCTCGATCAGGTCCTCGTCTTCCATGTCGCCGGACCAGTCGACGATTTCGGTGCGGCGGGGCACGGCGAATTGCTCGCGCACGTCGCGCAGCTCATCGCCGATGATCGACATGATGCGTTCGCGCGACGACAGGATATCCAGGTATTCCTTGATCTTGGCGGCCAGCTGCTCCAGCTCGTCCGTGACTTCCTTGACGCCCAGTTGGGTCAGCCGCTGCAGGCGCAGCTCAAGGATGGCGCGGGCCTGAACCTCGGTTAGGTTATAGGTGCCGTCGTCGTTCATCTTTGACAGTGGATCGTCGATCAGACGCAGATAGCCTTCGATATCAGCCGCTGGCCAACGGCGGGTCATCAGCTTTTCACGTGCTTGTGCCGCGTCTGCAGACGAGCGGATCGTGGCGACCACTTCGTCCACATTGGAAACAGCGACCGCTAGACCACAGAGGATATGGCTGCGTTCGCGTGCTTTGCGCAGATCGTACGCAGTACGACGTGCAACCACATCCTCGCGAAAGTCGATGAAGGACGTCAGGAAGCGGCGCAAAGTCAGCTGTTCGGGGCGACCACCATTCAAGGCCAGCATGTTGCAGCCGAAAGAAGTTTGCATCGGTGAGAAACGATAGAGCTGGTTCAACACCACTTCGGGTGTTGCATCGCGCTTCAATTCGACGACGACGCGCACACCATTTCGGTCGGATTCGTCCTGCACATGGGACACACCTTCAATCCGCTTCTCACGCACGGCCTCGGCAATCTTTTCGATCATCGCGGCTTTGTTCACCTGATAGGGGATCTCATCGACAACGATGGCGTAGCGGTCCTTACGAAGCTCCTCGACACGGGTCTTGGCACGGATGATGACGCTGCCACGGCCTTCCAGATAAGCTTTGCGCGCGCCGGACCGGCCCAGCATTACGCCGCCGGTCGGGAAATCTGGGCCAGGGACGTATTCGATCAACTGTTCCGAGGTCAAGTCCGGGTCATCGATCAGCGCCAGAGTTGCATCAACCACTTCACCCAGATTGTGCGGAGGGATGTTCGTTGCCATACCCACCGCGATACCGCCGGCACCGTTGACGAGCATATTCGGGAAACGGGCGGGCAGGACGGTCGGCTCTTTGTCTTTGCCGTCATAGTTGTCCTGAAAATCGACCGTCTCTTTTTCAATATCGGCCAGCAGGGACGCGGCAGGCTTGTCCATCCGAACTTCGGTATAACGCATGGCCGCCGGGTTATCGCCGTCCATCGAGCCAAAGTTGCCCTGACCATCCAGTAGCGGCAGCGACATCGAGAAATCCTGTGCCATCCGCACCAGCGCGTCATAGATCGCACTATCACCATGCGGGTGGTACTTACCCATCACGTCGCCGACCGGGCGGGCCGACTTGCGGTAGGCCTTTTCGTGCGTGTTCCCGGTTTCGTGCATAGCATACAGGATGCGGCGGTGCACTGGTTTCAAACCATCGCGCAGATCGGGAATGGCGCGGGATACGATGACCGACATGGCATAGTCCAGATAGGACGTGCGCATCTCGGATTCGATGGATACCGACGGGCCGTCATAAACGGGGCGCTCGGGCGGTGTTTCATCCATGTTTTCAGGTATTTCTGGCGTATCGCTCACGTAGGCTGCCCGTGTCTTGTTTTTGATCTATATCTTGTGGATGCACCTTATCAGACCAGGCATATAAGGTGCAAGCAAGCAACCGTCTTGTGGCTAAATTAGCCCGGTAACAGTAGAGTAACATATTGTTAACTAAGTATTAGGTGATTTTCGTGTTACCCTGAGAAGACCTTGCAACAAAATTGGAGGTCTGGATGGCGCAAAACGAAACCGAACTCATGTTGAAAGGGTACGGGCTGACAACCGCAGAATTTTTCTATCACATGCCCGATTACATACACGTTCTGAATACGTTTATCTGGCAGGATTATGATCTTGCCCCGGATCACCCCAAACTTTTTGAATTCGTGGAATTCTGGCAAAAAGAAATTGAAGGACCACTGCATTCTGTTCGGTTCACACATCGAAAGATGATCGCTCCGGGCGAATGGCGGAATATGGTTGGAGAGTTTCGCGTGAACTAATCGGGCGTCGGATATACTTTCAGGAATCGAAAGTCCGGTTCTCAAATGTCGCGATTGAGATAATGTAATGACCAAACTGATGGTCTTATACGGAATCACTCTATGCCCAGATATCTTATCCTCGCCGCTGCGGTTTTCCTGAGCGGTCCTGCCATCGCCGAAGGGGTTCTGGATAAGATCAAAAAGGGGGCTGAGAATACTGCAAACGCGATAGGTCGCGGTGCAGAGGGTGTTGGTAACACAATCGAGAAAGGTGCGAACGCCGTCGACGAAACCATTGATTCGACTTCGGAACTGCTAAGAAACGAGGCCACGCCTGAAGAGACACGTGCCAAGTTGGATTTGATGGCGGGCGAAATTCTTGATCAACTACTAGCCGAGAATCCACAGGCACAAGAACTATACGATGTCTGCGCTGGATACGCGGTTTTTGACTCGCGTAAGGTGACGGTTTTTCCGGTATCTGCAGGTTACGGGCGCGGTGTGGCCGTTTCAAATGACACAGGGCAACACACCTATATGAACATGGGGACCGGGGGCGTTGGCGGAGCGATTGGGATCGGGGGCTTTGAAACCAAGTTCGTGATCCTCTTCGAAACCCCTGCAGATCTAGAGAATTTTATCGATCACGGCTACGACGCGACCGCGGAGACGGGCGCAATGTATGGTGAGGATCGTGCGGGGGACACGCTGCGCTTTACCGATGGCCGATCCTTCTTTGTTCTGAGCAAGAAAGGATGGCGTGTGTCAGCGGGAGCCTCAGGTACAAAATTCTGGAAATCACCTGAACTTAACTGATTAACCGGAGCAACTTGCCCCACCAAGAACGCAGAACTTGGCGCAGTGCGGGTGGTTTAGATGCACGTCGGCTTCGGCCTCGGCCAAGGTTTCGCCCATTTCGAATTCAGGTGAGTATGGCAGCAACGTACATGCCAAAACCGCCGGGCGTTCCGCGCCTTTGCGTTTAACCACCATGCGCGAGCTGGCACACATCACGGCATCCGGAGATTTATCAAGAATTCCCCAGCAAGCGGTGGTGATTTCAGGCACTTCAACGGATTCATCCATTTCGGGAAACAGCACGGTTTGACCCGGGTCTTGAGGATCGATGTCAAAGCCATGTTCTGCAAAGAATGCGCTATAGCCTGCACGGCTGTCATCGTCAGAATCTCCCCACACGGTACGCCCGGCGATCGCCATTTTAAAGCCGTTATCCCGCAGCCATTCCATGCCGATCAGCGTCTTGGCAAAGCTGCCTTTTCCACGCTCTTCATCATGTAATTCCGGGCGGTAGTGATCGACCGAAATGCGCAGTGTCAGCTTGCCGCCATAGTCACGTTGCAGCTCTAGCAACCCTTCACGCATCGTGCGACGCATCATCGGCTGCATGGCGTTAGTCAGAATCAGAACCTCGTAGCCACGTTCAAGCGCTGCGCGGGTCATTTCGATCATTTCAGGGTTCATGAAGGGCTCACCACCGGTAAAACCAATCTCGCGGATTGGCCACTGGCGTTCTTCGATCTGATCCAGATAAGCGCGAACCTCATCTGCTGCGATGTAAATCAGCGCGTCATTGGTGGGACTGCTGGCGATATAACAGTTGACGCATTCGATATTGCACAGCGTGCCCGTATTGAACCACAGCGTTTCCGGATTGGATAATGCAACAGACGCGCGCGTTTGCCCGTCCGCTGTCACCAAACTGTTTTGAAACTTCCCGATATTTGCAGCCTGAGTGGCGTTGTCTTTCATTCCGGCATCCGGTTTTGTGCATTTACCAAACCGACTTAATCGTTTGTGCCGGTTTAGTTAAGTACGTTGACACCCTGCTGACAGAGTTTTGATGTTCGAAGATTTCGTCATTTTGATTGCGCTAACATTGGACATGCCGCGACTGGCAAGGTAAGGAAAAGCCATGGTTTCTCGCGTCATACCCGTTGACCCATTTGATCTGGTCATATTCGGCGGAACCGGCGATCTGGCGCAGCGCAAGATCGTTCCGGCCCTGTTTCGGCGTTACTGCGCCGGACAATGGCCCGAGGCCGCCCGGATCATAGGTGCGGCACGGGGTGCGCTAACCGTTGAATCCTTTCGGGATATAGTTGCCGAATCTTTGCGTCAGTATGCGCCAAAACGGTCTAAAGACCCGGAGGCGGTAAAAGGTTTTCTGCAGCGCATAAATTATGTTCCGCTGGATGCCTTGTCCGAAGACGGGTGGGCTCCATTGTCCGAATTGCTGAGCACGGATCGAATCCGAGCGTTCTATTTCTCGGTGGGTCCCAGACTGTTTGGTCCGCTGGCCGAGCGGATCAGAGCTCATAATCTCGCCACCCCTCAGACCCGGATCGTTGTTGAAAAGCCGTTTGGGCACGATCTGGAAAGTGCGCGCGCTTTGAATGCAACTTTGGCGTCGCATTTTGATGAGGGGCAAATCTATCGAATTGATCACTATCTGGGTAAAGAAACGGTACAAAACCTGATGGCGGTCCGGTTCGGCAACATGTTGTTCGAGCCATTGTGGAACAGCCAGTACGTGGATCACATTCAGATCACCGTTGCGGAAACAGTCGGCATCGATGGGCGGGAAGAGTATTACGAGCGTGCAGGTGCCATGCGCGATATGATGCAGAACCACCTAATGCAGCTTTTGTGTCTGATCGCGATGGAACCGCCCGCAAAGTTTGACCCGGATGCGGTACGCGACGAAAAGCTCAAGGTGATCCGTGCGCTGGACCCGGTTGAACCGCACCACATTGTTCGGGGACAGTTTGCCGGTGGAAAACAGGGTCGGGGGTATCGCGAGGTTGTGGGTAACAACCGGTCCACGACCGAGAGTTATGTGGCTTTGCGCGCGCATATCAGCAACTGGAGATGGGCAGGCACCCCATTTTATCTGCGCACTGGTAAGGAATTGGTAGCGCGGTCGTCGGTCATCAATGTGATGTTCAAGGATGCGCCGCATTCGATTTTCGGCGAAGAGGCGGGGCGTCACGCAAATGCGCTTTCGATTCGGTTGCAGCCGAACGAAGGCATTACTCTGAAAGTGACGATCAAAGAGCCGGGGCAGGGTGGGATGCGGCTGGTCGACGTTCCGCTGGACATGAGCTTTGCCGAGGCGCTTGGACCCGAAAATCAGGACCCGCCAGACGCCTATGAGCGGCTGGTGATGGATGTCATTCGCGGCAACCAGACCCTGTTTATGCGCGGTGATGAGGTCGAGGCCGCGTGGGCCTGGACCGACCCGATCATTGCGGGCTGGCAGGCACGCGGAGACGTGCCCAAACCTTATGAAAATGGCAGCACTGGCCCAGGCGACGCCGAACTGCTGATGAAGAGAGATCACCGCCGCTGGCAAGGAATAAACCCATGAATATTAAAGAATATGCAGACCGTGACATGCTGGCCATTGATGTCGCGAATGCACTGGCCGGAGACATTGAGTCCGCGTTGTTGCACCACGATGTTGTTTCGCTTGCCGTTCCCGGAGGGACCACCCCGGGGCCGGTGTTTGATGGGTTATGTGCGGCTGATCTTGAGTGGGATCGCGTGCGCGTGTTGCCGACAGATGAGCGGTGCGTACCGGGTGACCATAAACGTTCGAACGAGCGGCTGATCCGCGAGCGTCTATTGACCAATCGCGCCTCTGTCGCGCAGTACCTGCCATTGTTTGTCGCAGGTCATGAGCCCGAAGCGGTTCTGCCTGAGATCGAAAGCCTGATCAATCCCGTCTTGCCTCTGTCGGTCCTGGTTCTTGGCATGGGTGAGGATATGCACACGGCCTCTCTTTTTCCTGGGATGCAGGGCCTGACTGCCGCGCTGGACAGCCACGCGCCTACACTTGCGGTGGCAAGGACAGACGTGCAGCCCGAGGCGAGAATAACACTGACCGCACCCGTGCTCGAAGGTGCGTTGTCAAAACACCTCATTATCTTCGGAGAATCCAAGCGCGATGCGCTGGATCGCGCCATGTCACTGCCGCCAGAAGAGGCGCCTATCGCGGCCGTGCTAACCGGCATGACTGTCCACTGGGCGGAGTAGTCACCATGCAATTGGATCAACTGAAATCTCTGGCTAAATCGATCGGTGATCGCAGAATACTTGATCTGTTCGATGCAGATTCAAACCGTGCCGAGAGTTTTTCCACGTCCAGCGGCGACCTGTTGTTTGACTACTCTAAAACTCAGATCAACGACGACATTCGCTCTGCACTTATTCAACTCTGTGACCATGCCAAATTGGCGGATCGCCGGACGGCGATGTTTGCGGGCCAAAAGATCAACGAGACCGAAGGGCGTGCGGTACTGCATACGGCGTTGCGCAACCTCGATGGCGGTCCGGTCGAGGTGGATGGTCAGGACGTGATGCCAGACGTTCTGGAAACATTGCAGCGGATGCGCGTGTTTGCCGAAGAGGTGCGCGGCGGGGCGATCAAGGGGGCAGGGGGCAGCTTTACGGATGTTGTGAAT
Organism: Ruegeria sp. AN6; assembly: GCF_056540425.1. NCBI lineage: Bacteria > Pseudomonadati > Pseudomonadota > Alphaproteobacteria > Rhodobacterales > Roseobacteraceae > Ruegeria > Ruegeria sp. AN6. The sequence continues at coordinate 668,935 of NZ_JBQFWR010000001.1, read as the reverse complement.
ATCGGCATCGGCGGCTCGGATCTTGGTCCGGTCATGGCGACACATGCCTTGGCACCGTATCACGATGGTCCAAAGTTGCATTACGTCTCGAACGTGGACGGGGCGCATATCGCCGACACGTTGCGCATGCTCGACCCGATGCGCACGCTGGTTATTGTGGCCTCGAAAACCTTCACCACCATCGAAACCATGACCAACGCACGGACGGCGCGGGCTTGGATGGTGGATGGAGGCGGAGACCCGTCGCAGCAATTCGCTGCCGTTTCGAGCGCGGTGGATAAGACAGCTGCATTTGGCATCCCCGAAGAGCGCGTGTTCGGTTTCGCCGACTGGGTGGGCGGACGCTATTCGGTCTGGGGCCCGGTCGGATTGCCGGTGATGATCGCTGTAGGCTCAAATGCATTCGATGCTTTTCTGCGAGGTGGGCAGGCGATGGACCTGCATTTCCGCTCGGCGAAGTGGGTTGAAAACATGCCGGTCATGTTGGCGCTTGTCGGTGTCTGGCATCGGCAGGTTTTGGGTTACGCCAGCCGCGCGGTTTTGCCTTATGATCAGCGCCTTCTGCGGCTTCCAGCGTATTTCCAGCAGCTTGAAATGGAATCGAACGGCAAATCTGTCGCAATGGACGGCAGTGCGTTGGCCATGCCATCAGGTCCGGTGGTTTGGGGCGAGCCTGGCACCAATGGACAGCACGCATTCTATCAACTAATTCACCAGGGCACTGACGTGATCCCGTGCGAGTTCATGGTGGCAGCCAATGGGCATGAGCCTGAATTGGCCCATCATCATCGTCTGCTTCTGGCCAATTGCCTGGCTCAGTCCGAGGCTCTGATGCAAGGCCGATCGTTGGATGAAGCCCGCGCGCGGATGGTGGATAAAGGTTTGACCGGCGAAGAGCTGGAGCGTCAGGCGCGCCACCGTGTGTTCTCGGGGGATCGCCCATCAACAACCCTGATATATCCGCAGCTTACGCCATATGTGCTGGGCCAGATCATTGCGCTGTACGAGCATCGGGTTTTTGTCGAAGGCGTGTTGCTCGGCATCAATTCATTCGATCAATGGGGCGTTGAGCTGGGCAAAGAACTGGCGACGTCTCTGGGCCCCATTGTCGATGGCGAAGTTGGCACCGAAGGCAAGGATGGTTCGACAGCCGGTCTGGTCGAGTACGCGCTACGCCATCGAGGTTGACACGGCACTCAGCCAAACTCTCTTATTGTCAGACAATTAAAATCTTGGCAGGGTTTCTGCCAATGTAGAAGCGCGCGGCCAAGCGCTGACGATGGGAGGATTGTCCATGCTGGGACAGATGATGACGCAGCCTTTGCTGATTTCGTCGCTTATTGATCACGCCGAACGCTATCACGGACAGACCGAGATAATCTCGGTCGAGACGGACGGGGCCGTGACCCAGACCAACTGGGCGGGGATCGCGCAGAACGCCCGCCGTATGGCTTCGGCGCTTATGAAGCTTGGGCTACAGCCGCAGGATCGAGTGGGCACATTGGCCTGGAATAACCGCCGCCATCTTGAGATCTACTATGCCGTATCCGGCGCGGGCTTCGTCTGCCACACGATCAATCCGCGTCTTTTCCCTGAGCAACTGACCTATATCATCAACCACGCGCAGGATCGGGTTCTGTTCTTTGATGCAACTTTCCTGCCGTTGGTCGCCGCGCTTCAGGAGCATCTAACCGAGGTGCAGCATTTCGTGCTGATGGGGGCACGAGATGAGGCCGCGTTGTCTCAGGTCCCTGGTCTGATCTTCTATGACGAGTTGATTGAAACCGGCGATGCGGATTACGCGTGGCCCAGTTTTGATGAGAATACCGCCTCTAGCCTTTGTTACACATCCGGCACAACAGGAAACCCCAAAGGTGTTCTGTATTCGCATCGTTCAACCTTGCTGCACAGCTTCGCGTCAAACACACGTGATGTGATCGGCTATTCCGCGATGGATGTGGTATTGCCGGTGGTGCCAATGTTCCACGTCAATGCTTGGGGTTCACCATATGCCAGCGCCATGTCCGGCTCACGCATGGTATTGCCGGGGCCGGGTTTGCATGGGGAAGCATTGGTTAATCTGATCGACACTTATGGCGTGACATTGGCGATGGGTGTGCCAACCATCTGGCAGGGCCTTCTGGCGCACGCGGCGACATGTGGAACCAAACTGGAGAGCCTGAATCGTACCGTGATCGGGGGTGCAGCGTGCCCGCCTTCGATGATCGAAACCTTTCGCGAGACCTATGGCGTCGATACCGTCCATGCCTGGGGTATGAGTGAAATGAGCCCGCTGGGCACTACGAACTATCCTATGGCCAAGCATCTGGAAATGCCCATTGAAGCACAACACAAACTACGCGAGAGCCAAGGCCGCCCGCCCTTTGGGGTTGAGCTGAAAATCGTAGATGACGATGGCAGCGACCTTCCCCATGACGGTGAAACGCAGGGTGATCTGATGGTGCGCGGCCATTGGGTGCTAGACAGCTATTTCCACATGCAAGATGAGGCCTTGTTGCAGGATGGCTGGTTCGCAACCGGCGACGTGGCAACATTGGACCCGGATGGATTTATGACCATCCGCGACCGATCGAAGGATATTATCAAGTCAGGTGGCGAATGGATCAGTTCTGTTGAGCTGGAAAATATCGCTGTCGCGCACCCTCAACTGGCGACAGCGGCGGTTGTGGGTGTGCCACATCCGAAGTGGGATGAACGCCCGCTTTTGGTTGCTGTGAAGGCGGAAGGCCAAGAGCCGACCGAGCAGGATTTACTTTCATTCTTCGACGGTAAGATCGCCAAATGGCAGGTCCCAGACAAAGTTGTATTCGTCGACGCTCTGCCATTGAACGCAACCGGCAAAGTCCTGAAACGGAACTTGCGTGCGGATTTTAGCGACGTGCTGATGGGGTGATTGCCAAACGGGGGAAGAATGGCTCCGGCGGTAGGGATCGAACCTACGACCAATTGATTAACAGTCAACTGCTCTACCGCTGAGCTACGCCGGAACGGTCCGCGCCGTATAACAATCAGCTTTGGCATCGTCCAGAGGATAAGATTATTTTTTGAAGATAATTAGTAAAGGCCAAGAAAACGCTGTGTTTTTGCTTGTGAGTTTTCTCTTAGCATCGACGTAAGCATTGTCGCTTGGAAAGGCTACCTGCAGGTTTATTCTACAGATGGAGTTGCTTCCTGAGTTGCCTTTTGTGCCTCACGCTCTTGCCGCGTAAAAATAGGTGCCGCAGCGGTGTTAATGTTGTGCTTAGTCAACAACTGTTCCATGTAACTGCCCGGTTCAGGAACGCCTCCTATAGTGGCCAAAAACTGCCGGACTCTACGCCCATAGAAATGAACTGAATAAGTATCTTCAGTTACAGCACGGCGCACTTTACGGGCCCATTTTGACCGCATTAAAAAGCGGCGGTTTTTAAAACTTATTGGATAAAGCCAATTTTCTGGAAAAGCGTATTTCGATTCTCCGGTTTTTTGCAGATAATGAGTCACTGCATGCGGACCCCAGACGCCCCAACGTAAATCACCAACATGCACCGGAGTTCCAGCCTCTCTTAGGTTTTCAAGGCGCTTCTTCTCTTCATCAGGATACCATTCAGGAATTCCATATTCATCTTCAGTCATCTCAAGAAGTTGCCCAAGCGCTTCGCTGTCTGAAGGTAGGCCTAAAACACCACCAGCAATTTGATAGTCGGATTCCCAGGCGTAGAAATGACCAGTCTCCGACTTGAAAGTCTTGACGCAATAAGCATCAAGATCCGCCCAGATCATCCGGTCATTTTGTTGAAGAAGATGATACCTGAATACATCAGAGAACAACGCGAAGCTACCTGTTCTACCGTGTTTGATAAAGCGATCACTGCCGAGTACGGTATCGCCGTGAACAAGCTCTACACCTTCCGGCACATTTTGCACGTGTCCATAATGGTAGAGTTTTACATGATGACCTGCATCTAAAAAAGATTGAGCGCAAAGAACTTCTACATAGCTGAGGGGGCCTTCGACCCACAGCATCCCTATTTCGTACTCGTGGCGCATATTTGTTCTTGTTCCTGTACACGTGATTGCAGCTAAACAATCCGCCAATATCGTTTATTGGGTTAAGTCCTAATCACCAATATGGACCGCGACAAGGCAATCAGAAAACAAGACGTCTCAGCCGTTTCAGAACTGCACCAAAATAGACTTCTGGAAGGTTAGTACGATCTGTCAGCGCAATGAGAGTGCATATGGATATTGGCTCCGGCGGTAGGGATCGAACCTACGACCAATTGATTAACAGTCAACTGCTCTACCGCTGAGCTACGCCGGAACTGAGGGGCGTATAACAACACGGAATTTCGTCGTCCAGAGGGGAAGCGCATTGCTGATGAAAAAAGTTTGCTGCTAACCGAGCCTCCTAAATTCGGACTGTGCTGAAAGCGTCTCAACGGGTGCGACCTGGGCCTTTCCGGTCAGATCGACCAGATGCGCGAATACATTTCTTTCCGCCGCTGGGAGCAATGCACCAGGCGTGTCTACATAAATACGCTGTGCAAGCTGACGTGCAGTGGCCGGGCCTTTGATCAGTTCGTCAAGAATCTGAGATTCGCGCGAAAGACGGTGCTGAATCAGCCACTCCAGGCGATTGTTTGGTTCAGTTACAGGAGCGCCGTGGCCGGGATGAAAGACTGACCATTCTCTCGCGCGAAGGCGATGGCAGGCGGCCATGAAGTCGGTCAGATCCCCGTCGGGCGGTGAGACAAGCGAACTGGCCCATCCCATGACGTGATCCGCTGTAAAGCAAATATCGCCCCAGGCGAGCGCAATATGGTTGCCGAGATGGCCGGGTGTGTGGATGACTTCTAGCGTCCAGTCGTCCGCAGAAATACATGCACTGTCTTCCAGCTCAATATCAGGGCGAAAATCCATATCAATTCCCTCACCGCCGCCCGCAAACCCATTCTGCGCCAATTCCGTCATAACCGCACTACGGCCTGCTTGAGGCCCTCCAAAAGCGAGAATCGGTGCGCCTGTATGGACCGCAAGAGGGGCAGCAAGGGGTGAGTGATCGAGATGGGTGTGAGTGACGAAGATATGGCTGATCCGCTGATTGGGCTGTAATGCATCGAGAATCGCCAACAAATGTGCGTCGCTCAGCGGTCCCGGATCGATGACGGCGATGTCTGTTTCACCCAGAAGGTAAGTGTTCGTACCGCGATATGTCATCGGTGAGGGGTTTGGGGCAAGCACCCGTCTTAGGCCTTGAGCAAGTTCCACAGCTTGTCCAGGCACTGGGTCGAAATCATCGGGGGCTTGCATTCTGACCTCTTCCTCTTGTCCAGGCAGCCCGCTAGGTTTAGCGCATGTCGACCCAATGGCTCAAACCCTATATGCCGCGCAGCCTTTACGCGCGGGCTGCACTTATCCTGGTGCTACCGGTCATCGTTGTACTCTTGGTTGTGGCGATCGCTTTTTTGCAAAAGCATCTCGAGGAAGTGACCGCACAGATGACGCGAACGGCAGCCCGTGAGGTCACGCTTATATTGAACGTGATGGAGGGTGCAGAGACGCAGCAGCAGGCGCTGGCTGCCGCACGGCCTGATCTGTCGGCATTGAATATGACGGCTCGTTTTCTGCCGCTGTACCAAGAACCGGTGGTTGGAAAGCGTCGTTGGTATGATTTCATCGCACCACAAGTCGATGCTGAAATGCGGGTGTTGGTGCCTCAAATGCAAGACGTCGCACTGCCGAATGGACAGGAGGTGCGGCTTTATCTGAGCACGCATCTTGGCACTTTGGAATTAAAATTTGATCGACGGCGCCTGTCACCCACGGCACCGCACCAGCTTATCGTTACGATGGTGTTCTTTGCGGCGTTGATCACCACGATCTCATTTTTATACATGCGCAACCAACTGCGGCCGATTACTCGGCTCGCAGATGCGGCGCAGGCGTTCGGCCGGGGTCGCGTGGTGCCTTACTCTCCTGGCGGGGCAATCGAAGTGCGTGCGGCGGGCAACGCTTTTGTTGATATGCGCTCCCGAATCGAAAGGCAGATTGAGCAGCGCACTTTGATGTTGTCTGGCGTCAGCCACGATCTGCGCACGCCTTTGACGCGTCTGAAGCTGGGGTTGTCATTGTTGCCCGAAGATGAGGCAGCCCCGCTGTTGCAGGATGTTGATGAAATGCAATCGCTTCTGGATGCATTTCTGGACTTCTCAAGAGGGACTGCAGAAAGCACACCTGAGGCGGTCGAGCCCGAGATTTGGCTGAGTCAGATTATCGATGACGCGCAACGCGCAGGTCAGCAGGTTGAACTGGTATCGGTCGAGGGGCAGGGGACTGTTATGTTGCGCCCGTCGGCAATGCGCCGCGCGGTGGAAAATTTGATTGGAAACGCTATCCGCTATGGTTCACGGGCTGAGGTTAGTCTGTCGATGACACCGAAATCGATCCGTGTCCGAGTCGAGGATGACGGCCCCGGTATACCAATTGAACAGCGTACGGAGGCGGTCAAACCTTTCACGCGCCTGGACCCGGCTCGGAACCAGAATCAGGGCAGCGGTGTTGGGTTGGGCCTTGCCATCGTCGCCGACATCGCCCGTGTACACGGCGGCATCCTTCGGCTGGGCAGCAGCGAAAAATTGGGCGGTTTATGCGCAGATATCGTGATAGGGCGGTGATGTGGTAGGCCCGGAGGGACTCGAACCCCCAACCAAAGCGTTATGAGCGCTCTGCTCTAACCAATTGAGCTACAGGCCCGCCGATGCGCCTTGCGTATCACGATGGCAGCCCGCGTCAAGCCTGACCGTTGCAACATCGCCCACAATCGAATAACCCGCGCGCAAAGCACTCATGAGGGATTGGCCATGACAGCGGGCAAGAACGGAATCACCTACGCCGACGCAGGTGTGGATATCGATGCGGGCAACGCTCTGGTCGATCGGATCAAGCCTGCGGCCAAGCGCACCAACCGCTCGGGCGTGGTGAGTGGGCTAGGCGGGTTTGGCGCTCTGTTTGATCTAAAGGCGGCTGGGTATCAGGACCCGATTCTTGTAGGTGCAACCGATGGTGTGGGCACCAAGCTGCGGATTGCGATTGATACCGGCGTTGTCGAAGGCGTGGGCATCGATCTGGTGGCGATGTGCGTCAACGATCTGATCTGCCAAGGTGCTGAGCCGCTGTTTTTCCTGGATTATTTTGCCACCGGTAAGCTGGACACCGATACCGCAGCACGGATTATCGAAGGCATCGCCGAGGGGTGTGTCCAATCTGGCTGCGCACTGATCGGAGGCGAAACCGCCGAGATGCCGGGTATGTATCCCGATGGCGATTTCGATTTGGCCGGGTTCTCGGTCGGTGCAATGGAGCGCGGCGCGACCCTGCCCGAGGGTGTGCAAGACGGGGATGTGCTGCTTGGGCTGGCCTCGAACGGTGTGCATTCCAACGGCTATTCTCTGGTGCGCAAACTGGTCGATATGTCGGGGCTGGGCTGGGATGCAGAGTCGCCTTTCGGTGGCGGAACATTGGGTGAGGCTCTTCTGACCCCCACGCGGCTGTATGTGAAACCGGCGCTGCAGGCGATCCGGTCAGGGGGCATCCATGCGCTTGCTCATATCACTGGCGGCGGCCTCACCGAAAACCTGCCGCGCGTATTGCCCGACGGGCTGGGGGCCGAGATCGATCTGAGCGCTTGGGACTTGCCGCCTGTGTTCAAATGGATGGCCGAAACTGGCGGCATCGCCGAATCCGAGATGCTGAAAACCTTCAATTGCGGTGTCGGGATGATCGTGGTCTGCGCGGCTGAGGATGCTGACAAACTGGAAGCACTGCTGTCCGAAGCTGGTGAAACCGTTGCCCGGATCGGATCTGTCACCGAAACACCCGGCGTCGCGTACTCAGGCAAGTTGCTGTGAGTCACAAGCGCGTCGCGATTCTGATTTCTGGTGGCGGATCAAACATGCTGTCGCTGGTCGATAGCATGATCGGGGACCATGCTGGCCGGCCTTGCTTGGTGCTGTCGAACGACCCTGAAGCCGGAGGGCTGGCAAAGGCCGCCGAGCGTGGAATAATGACTGCCTCTGTCGATCACCGGCCTTTCAGCAAAGATCGCGCGGCGTTCGAGGCGGAACTGCTCAAGCCGCTGCTGGCTTCGCAGCCAGATATCGTGTGTTTGGCCGGTTTCATGCGCGTTCTAACCGGCGACTTTGTTTCTCGCTTCCAAGGACGTATGCTGAACATCCACCCTTCGCTGTTGCCGAAGTATAAAGGCCTGAACACGCATGCCCGCGCCATCGAGGCGGGTGATTTCGAACATGGTTGCACCGTTCACGAAGTAACAGCCGCGCTGGATGACGGCCCGGTTCTGGGGCAGGCGCGCGTGGAGGTAAAGGCAGGGGATACGCCAGAGGAACTTGCCGCTCGCGTGTTGGTACAGGAACACAAACTCTATCCTGAGGTCCTGCGCCGGTATTGTATGGGCAACAAAGACCCAGTTCTGTTGCCTTGAATCTGCGCGGCGATTTACACGCGTAGGGTAATCGTCTTATGGTCGCATATGCTCGGGACAAGCACGACACGGGCAGTCACAAGAAACAAAAGCAAGAACAGCACCGCGCATGAAAACCCTGACTACGACGCAAGAGCTAGCCGCCTTCTGCACGGCTGCTGCACAATATCCTTATGTCACTGTTGATACCGAATTTCTGCGCGAACGGACTTATTACTCAAAGCTCTGCCTGGTTCAGCTCGCGGTGCCGTCCGAGGATGAGGGCAGTGCTGTTCTAGTCGATCCCTTGGCTGAGGATTTTTCGCTTGAGCCTTTGTATGACCTGTTCCGGAACGAAAGTGTTGTCAAAGTATTCCACGCGGCTCGGCAGGATCTGGAAATTTTCTGGGTCGACGCTGGCGTCTTTCCGACACCGCTGTTCGACACTCAGGTTGCCGCAATGGTTTGTGGCTTTGGTGAGCAAGTTGGTTATGAAACACTTGTCCGGAAAGTATGTAGAGAAGGCGTTGATAAGACATCGCGTTTCACCGACTGGTCGCGGCGTCCATTGACGGACGCGCAAAAAACCTATGCGCTGGCAGACGTAACCCATCTTCGGAAAATCTATGAACATCTGTCTACTGAGTTGAAAAAGAGCAAGCGGGATCACTGGGTCGTTGAAGAGCTTCGTATTCTAACACGGCCCGAGACCTATGACATTCGTCCTGAAGAAGCGTGGCGCAGGGTCAAAACACGCACAAATTCCGCTAAATTTCTGGCTGTAGTGAAAGAGTTGGCTCAGTTCCGCGAAGCCCATGCGCAAGAGAACAATGTGCCTCGTAGCCGTGTTTTCAAGGACGATGCACTAATCGAAATGGCGTCGACAAAGCCTAAAACGCCCTCTGATCTTGGTGGATCACGTTTGCTGTTGCGAGAGGCCCGCAAGGGGGCGATCGCTGACGGTATCCTGGCGGCAGTAAAAAGGGGTGTGAACTGCCCACAAGATCAATTGCCAAAGGTAGACAACAGCCGTGACAAGCTGAAAGTGAATCCGGCCCTCGCCGATCTTCTGCGCGTTCTGCTGAAATCAAAGACCGAAAGCGCAGGCGTCGCCGCAAAACTGATCGCGTCCAGCGCTGATCTGGACCAGATCGCCGCTGGTGAGCGCGATGTTCCAGCCATGTCCGGCTGGCGTTTTGAGGTCTTTGGCGAGGATGCACTTAAGCTTTGCGAGGGCAAGATTGCACTAGCAGCCAAGGGGCAAGCTGTGGATGTGGTTGCGCTTTAACGGCGACGTGATTCTAGCGCGTTCTGCTGGCCTTTGACACGGACCATGCGGATGCCTTCCAGTTCTTGAGCGCTGACATTGACAGCTTCAGAAACCATTCTAGAGCGTTCGTTTCCCTGAACGGTTGCATAGTCGGGATAATCCACGCGGAATGTATATTCCAAAATGCCATTCTTGGTAAGTTCTTCGGACCTTACTCGGGCAAGCTGCGCATTATATGCGCCCTGCCGAATGGCGGTGCCAGCCGCATATATGATCGCGCCAGAAGGTGTGGGGTCGACACGCAATTCGTTGATGACCGCTATTGGAACGCTATTGTCTTCAATTTCAGGCCGCGCCAACAGGCCTTTACCGTTGTTTTGACGTGGAACCAATGCATCTGCGTCGCTGGCTGAAACCTCTGATGGGGCAGGTGTGCTGCTGCCAAACCAGTTCGATGGGTTCGCCCGAGAGTTGCTCCAACTGTTACAGGCGGAAAGAACCGTGGCGGAGAGCAGAAGAACAGTCAGAGATTTGTGCATGGACCCAACACTTTGCGCAACTTTACCCGCACTGGGTTACCGCAATTTCAGCACCTTGAAAAGCCACACTGGGGGCTGGACAGAAGGGGAAGCTGAGCATAGTTCACAAATGTGATCGCGTAACGCAAGGACAAACCAGCCATGGCAACGCCAGCCTTTGAAGATATAGTCGAAGATTTCGAGTTTCTGGAAGACTGGGAAGACCGCTATCGTCATGTCATCGAGCAGGGTAAGGCGATGGAACCGCTGGATGATGCGTTCAAGGTTCCCGCGACCAAAGTGAATGGCTGTGCCAGCCAAGTCTGGCTGCATCCCAGCATCGAGAATGGACAATTCAAATTTGACGGGGACAGCGATGCGCTGATCGTGCGGGGCCTGATTGCGGTATTACGCACGCTTTACAACGGCTTGCCGGTAGCCGATGTGCCAAAGGTCGACGCCGGAGGAGAACTTGCCAGACTGGGGTTGCAGGAGCACTTGTCTGCGCAACGTTCGAACGGGCTACGTGCCATGATCGAACGCATTCGCGAGGTCGCGTTGGCCAGCGCTTGATCTTCATGTAGCGTTGCGTGTTGCCCAATCCGTAAGCGTCGTTTCCAAGTCACCGTATCCGGTCTGCCGACGCTCGAATTCCAGTCCCATCCGTTCGGCACATTCTTGTGCGCGACGTGTGAGATCCGGGTTGTCGGTCTGTGCTTGATAAACGAGTTTGGTGTAATTTCCGAAATACATCTCGCGCAGTTCCGGGTGTCTATCCAGACCAAGCGGTTTCCATACAAATGCGTCAAACTGCCGGGCGAGGAAATCGGTTAGGTAAAACGCAGTGGTTTCATCGTCGCCATGTGCGGCAAATGCCAGATTTCCTTCGAAAAAGGAATAGCAGTGGGGCCCTTGAATCATCTCGACGCCCAGACGTTCACATGCAGTCTGCAGCAGGCCTCCGGTTCCGCAATCGGCATATACAACATAGATTCGGTCGTATGAATCTCGGTGTTTGGCGATCGCATCCTCGACCGCTTGCGTGATTTTCTCTGGGTGTACATGCAGAATTGCGGGTAGGCAGGTCAGAGCCATATGATCCCAGACATTCCGTTCCTTGAGATCCAGAATTTCACGGGCAAGCGCTCCACATGCGATCAGCAGAATCGACTCGGCTGCGCGCGGAGTGGCGTAACCTTGACGGGTCAGGCTGTCATCATTTGGTATCTGCGCGTCGGTCATGTGATCTCTCTGGTTGGCAGCTATATATATGTCAGGCTTTGGACAAAAAAGGCCGCCCCAGAAAGGACGGCCTGTCTCACGGTATGGTCGCGTGCCTTAACCGGCCAGTTGGTTGTGCTTGCGCGACATGAAGTCCTTGGCCATTTCCACCGCCACGGCTGCGTCGCGGCAATAGCCGTCAGCACCGATCGCCTTGCCAAACTCTTCGTTCAGCGGTGCGCCGCCGACCAGAACGGTGTATTCATCACGCAGGCCCTGTTCGACCAGCGTGTCGATTACCACCTTCATGTAAGGCATAGTCGTTGTCAGTAGGGCGGACATACCCAAAATGTCGGGCTGTTCGTTTTCCAGCGCTTCCAGATAGTTTTCGACCGGGTTGTTGATTCCGATATCGACAACCTCGAACCCGGCGCCTTCCATCATCATTGCAACAAGGTTCTTACCGATGTCATGGATGTCGCCCTTGACGGTTCCGATCACCATCTTGCCAACGCGCGGAGCACCGGTTTCAGCCAGCAATGGCTTCAGGATTGCCATGCCGCCTTTCATGGCGTTGGCGGCCAACAGAACTTCGGGAACGAACAGGATGCCGTCGCGGAAGTCGTGGCCGACAATTGTCATGCCACCAACCAGCGCTTTGGTCAGGATGTCGTAGGGTTGCCATCCGCGCTCGAGCAGGATGTTCACACCTTCTTCGATTTCTTCCTTCAGGCCGTCATAAAGGTCATCGAACATCTGTTCGACGAGTTCGTCGTCATTCAGTTCGGACAGGACGATGTCTTCTTCATCAGACATGGGTATTTCCCTGAGCTGTGCGGGCTCGCGGCCCGTGGTGGCATTTTTTCCGTTTTGGCCATTTCGTCGCAGGACTACTGTGACGATTGCGACCTAGGTCGTTCCGAGACCGACCTATAGGCCGAATTTTGGCCTCGGGCGACCTCGAATTCTGCAAGATCATCCTGCATTTGTTTCATTTGTTCTGATTTCCTTCGCGCAGACCGATTTCAAAAACGCCTCAAGGTGGTCGGATATGAAGCAGGTGTAATCCTTGCCATTGGGCCCAGCTTAACTTAGTACTGACAATCGGAACATATGGTGAACAAATGGCCGTAAGAATGAACCATCCGGGCCGGGGAGCGGCATCAAATTCAGCAGGTCGATTCGAGAAATATTTGACCGAACTGACCGAGGATGGGTGGGATTTCTCCGAAGATCTACCTCCGCTGCGGACCGAGGTTCAGGACGAAGTGGCCCGCAGTCTGATCACCTACAACAAATCACCGGATTTACCTTTTGATCGTTCGATCAATCCATATCGGGGTTGCGAGCATGGTTGCGTTTATTGTTTTGCCCGGCCAACCCATGCATATCTAGGCCTGTCGCCAGGGTTGGATTTTGAAACACGTCTGATCGCACGCCCCAATGCCGCAGAGATATTGCGTCGGGAGCTTTCTGCGCGACGCTATAAGGTGGCTACGATTGCGTTGGGCACTAACACCGATCCATATCAACCGATTGAGAAAAGCCGCGAGATAACAAGAGGCTGTCTTCAGGTGTTGAGTGATTTTCAGCATCCAATCGGCATCGTGACAAAAGGTACATTGATCGAACGTGATCTCGATATTCTAGCGCCCATGGCCCGCAACGGTCTTGTGCGGGTCGGGATTTCGCTGACCACTCTGGACGCTAATCTTTCCCGTCAGATGGAGCCACGTGCACCTTCTCCACTGCGCAGGTTGCGCACGATTCGCGTCCTGACCGAAGCAGGTATACCGGTGCGCGTTATGACCTCTCCTGTCGTGCCGGGATTAACCGATCATGAGCTTGAGAAGCTGTTGGAGGCCGGCAAGCAGGCGGGTGCGGACGCCGCAAGCTGGATTATGTTGCGGCTGCCGCGCGAAGTGTCCGAGCTGTGGCGGGAATGGCTGACCGAGCATCAGCCAGGCAGGGCCGAGAAGGTCATGGCGCGGCTACGGGAGATGCATGGAGGAAAAGAGTATGATCCGCGTTGGGGTCATCGAATGCGGGGCGAGGGGACCTATGCCGAAATGATTGCGCAACGGTTCAGCGCCGCCGTGAAACGGCTGGGGCTCGCCGTAGACCTACCGCCGCTGAATTGTGCGGATTTCGCGCCACCGCCCCAGTCTGGTGATCAGTTAAGTTTATTCTGAATTCATGAGTCAGAAGCTGATACCGATTCCGGCCGAGAAACCGTTTACCGTATCGCTTCCATAATAGCGGACCATGAAACGTGTCGTTGATACCCAGGGCACCCAGGTATCGGATAGATCAACCTCAATCCCGCCACCGACGCGGGCCAGCCAATCCGTGCCCAGCACCAGTGCCTGATCCCCGATCAGATAGGATACCGACAGATCACCAACCCATCGAACCGGGCGCCCGAACATACGTTTACCCGTTGAAAAACGATATCGTGACCAAAGGACGGCATTCGCGGCGGTCGATTCAACCAATAGGTCTTCGTTGTCGCCGATAGGCCAATATTCGATATGCGTATAGCGCAGGCTTGCTTCGAACTCCCGATCATTAGATAGCGACTTCTCGTACGCAACTGTCATCGAGCCACCCGCGCCACCAGCCCAGATACCACCGCTATCAAGGTAATCTCGGTCAAGGCCAAGGCGGTTGGCAATGGCTTGCGCCCCTATCGATGCATCGGATTGCGTGCGCCCGACCGAAATATGGGCCATTGGAGTCAGTTTCCAAAACTCCCCAATGTCAAACTGATAGCCGACTCCACCAGTGAGGGCGAGGCTGGTCCATTTAAGAGGTAAATGATTAGTTTCTCCGGTGCCGCTGAAGGTCAGAACGGGATCATAGCGCGCGTATCCGATGTAGCCCTCGAGATAGATCGGTACGCCTTCGGCAAGACGAAATCCGCCACCCAGCTGTGCGGATTTGAAATCGTAGTCGCGATTATCCGTGTTCGATTGCAACGAAATTGCACTGGCAGAATCGTCCGGGATGCCAGCCAGCCCCAAAATCGCAAGCGAGCCAGCAGCATTTTCCTGCTGCTGCTGTTCAAAAGCTCTTTCAAGCAGGCTTTGTGCGGCGGCGGTCTGTGCAAACAGCAGCAAAAGGAACACAAGGACGGAACGCATGATAACCGGAATCTTATTGCTGGACGCAGCAACACTAGGTTGAGTGGCGTGCCGCGAAAAGAACGAACAAGGCGCTAGTCCAAGATTGCCTCAGAACGGTTTCTTTTAGGTAACGCTAGGAACAGAAAAGACCCCGGCTAGCCGGGGCCTTCATTTCAACTTCTGTCACCGATCAGCGGTTTTCGATATCTACGTAGTCGCGACTTGTCGCGCCCAGATACAGCTGACGCGGACGACCGATCTTGTTTTGTGGATCGGCAATCATTTCCTTCCACTGGCTGACCCAGCCAACCGTACGCGACAATGCAAAGATCGGAGTAAACATCGAGGTTGGGAAACCCATAGCTTCCATCACAATGCCCGAATAGAAGTCGACATTCGGGAAGAGTTTCTTTTCGATGAAATATGGATCTTCCAGGGCCTGCTTTTCAAGCGCCTTGGCGACCTGAAGTTTAGGGTTATCTTCGATACCCAACAGATCAAGAACTTCATCTGCAGACTGTTTCATCACAGTCGCGCGCGGATCGAAGTTTTTGTAAACGCGGTGGCCAAAGCCCATCAGGCGGAATGGATCGTCTTTGTCCTTGGCGCGTTCAATGAACTCGGGAATGCGGTCTACGCTGCCGATCTCTTCCAGCATTTCAAGGCAGGCCTGGTTTGCGCCGCCATGGGCGGGGCCCCAGAGGCAAGCGATGCCAGCTGCGATACAGGCGAACGGGTTTGCGCCGGACGAAGAAGCCAGACGCACCGTCGATGTCGAGGCGTTCTGTTCATGATCGGCCTGCAGCATGAAAATACGATCCATGGCACGTGCCAGAATCGGGTTTACTTCGTAGTCTTCCGCAGGAACTGCGAAACACATTTGCAGGAAGTTCGACGCATAGTCCAGATCGTTGCGCGGATACACGAAGGGCTGACCGATGTGGTATTTATATGCCCAAGCCGCGATGGTTGGCATCTTCGCAATCAAGCGGTGAGATGCAATCTCGCGCTGACGCGGATCCGAAATGTCGGTCGAATCGTGATAGAAGGCGGACATGGCGCCGACCACGCCGACCATGATGGCCATCGGATGCGCATCGCGACGGAAACCGCGGTAGAAATACTGCATTTGCTCGTGCAGCATTGTGTGGCGCGTGATGGTAGTCTCGAATTTCTCCAGATCTTTTGCCGATGGCAGTTCGCCATAAAGCAGCAGATAGCTGAGTTCGAGGAAGTGAGATTTCGATGCGATCTGCTCAATCGGATAACCGCGGTGCAGGAGTTCGCCCTTGTCGCCGTCAATAAAAGTGATGGTGCTGTCGCAGCTCGCCGTCGACGTGAAACCCGGATCATAAGTGAATACACCAGCTTGACCATAGAGCTTACGAATGTCGATCACGTCGGGCCCCGCAGTCGGAGAAAATATCGGCAGATCGTAGCTTTCGCCGTGGACAGTCAGTTTGGCTGTTTGTTGGCTCTCGGTCATGTTTATCCCTTCCTCATTCGTACAGTTGCCGGATCGCTGTCCGTCAAAGCAGGCAACGACTGCGTGGTGTCGCGCAGTTCGTTCTTAGTGGAGCAGCATTACCCGAATGTGAAATCAGTCAGGGTTCGCTGCATCATCAAGCCGCGCCAGGGTTTCATTCCGCCCAAGCACAAGCATCATGTCAAATACCGAAGGTGTAACTGCCCGGCCTGCCAGCGCGGCCCGCAGCGGGCCGGCCAATTTGCCGAACTTAACCCCGTTCGCCTCTGCGAACGAATTCAGGGTCTCCTCCAGTTCGTTCCGAGACCAGCTAGCATTTTGCAGCTGCGGCGTCAATTCTTTCAGTATACCGTCGGATACTGACGTCAGGGCCTTAGCCGCCTTCTCGTCCGGTTGGATAGGTCTGGACGTCAGAACAAAATGGGCTTTTTCAAGGAGTTCCGGGAAAGTGCGAGCTCGATCCTTGAGGCAATACATCGCACGCGCTAGATCACTCGATTGTGTTTCGGTCAGCTGTGATTTGTTTGCTGCAGACAGATAATCTTGGATTTCCTGCTGCAGCGCAGCATCCTCTCCGATGGCAATATGTTGTCCGCATAGGTTTTCCAGTTTCTTCAAATCAAACCGTGCGGGACTTTTGCCGATCCCTTCCAGATCAAACCACTCTTTGGCTTGAGCATCAGTAAAGAATTCCTCGTCTCCATGGCTCCAACCAAGGCGCGCCAAATAATTGCGCATCCCCGCGGCAGGATAGCCCATGGCTTGATATTCCTGCGCACCCAATGCGCCGTGGCGTTTGCTAAGTTTTTTTCCATCCGGGCCGTGTATTAGCGGGATATGCGCCCAGACCGGGATGTCCCACCCCATCGCCTCATAGATCATCATCTGACGGGCAGCGTTGTTGAGGTGGTCGTCTCCCCGGATCACATGAGTCACGCCCATATCGTGATCATCGACCACAACCGCCAGCATGTAGACCGGCGTACCATCCGAGCGCAGCAGGATCATATCATCAAGCTGATCGTTGCGAATGGTCACGTCGCCCTGCACCTGATCGCGGATCACGGTGGAACCCTCCTGCGGCGCTTTGATGCGGATCGCATAGGGGGCATCTGGGGGCGTGGCTGGCTCGGCATCCCTCCATGGGCTGCGAAACAGCGTCGACTTACCTTCGGCGCGCGCCTGTTCGCGGAACGCAGCGATTTCCTCTTGGGTCGAATAGCACTTGTAGGCCTTGCCCTCAGCAAGCAACTGACGCGCTACCTCGGCATGACGGGCGGCACCTTCGAATTGGCTGATAACGTCCCCGTCGTGGTCCAGCCCCAACCACTTCATACCCTGCAGGATCGCGGCCGTTGCTTCCGGAGTCGAACGTTCCCGATCTGTATCTTCGATCCGTAACAGGAACTTGCCCCCGCGGCCCCGCGCATAGAGCCAGTTGAACAGCGCGGTGCGCGCGCCACCGATATGCAGAAATCCGGTGGGAGAAGGGGCAAAGCGAGTGACGACCTGATCGGACATTGTGTGGATTAACCTTTTGGTAACCTTAGCGGGCATAGTTTGGCGACTATCTACCCAGCCCGAAGGACGGGGGCAACCATGCGTGTTCTGACACGGGTCGAGACCGCATTGCTGATCCAGCGGGGATATCTGTTCCCGTGGTCTCCGGTCTGTCTTGCGGTCGGGATCGGCTGGTACTTTAGCTTGAGGTTTGAACCCGGCGCAGGCGTGTACGCAGTGGTTGTTGCGTTTGTGTTGTTGGCGATTGGTTCCAGTCTTTGGCTGAGAGAGGCCTGGCGTCCGTTGCCCATCGGGATGACGCTGATTGCGTTGGGTTTCCTGCTGGCCGGAACGCGGGCCCATATGGTTGCAGAGCCAGTCTTGCAATGGCGCTATTATGGCCCGGTCGAGGGGAGGGTCATAGCGCTGGACCGCTCTGCGTCGGATGCGCTGCGGGTTATGCTGGATCAGGTGCGGATTGTCGATATTCCCGCTGATCAAAGGCCCGGGCGCATCCGACTTTCGATACATGGCGATACTGTTGCGTTGTCCCCGGGTCAGCGGATCATGACCACCGCGCACCTTTCTCCGCCGCAAGGTCCGGTCGAACCGGGTGGATTTGATTTTCGCCGCCACGCTTGGTTCCAAAGGCTTGGCGCAGTTGGATATACCCGTGTTCCAGTTTTGTCTTCGGCCCCGGCTCGCGATGGACAAAGCGGCGTTCGTATTACGGCGTGGCGTATGGCGATCTCGGACAGAGTTCGTGCAATTTTGCCTGGCGAGATCGGCGGATTTGCTGCCGCCGTCACCACAGGGGATCGCAGCGGTATGAGCAAGGCCTCGCTTGAGTCCTTGCGTGCCTCAAATCTGGCGCATCTTCTGGCGATCTCTGGATTGCATATGGGCTTGCTGACTGGTTTTGTATTCGTGGCATGCCGCATCGGATTGTCGATGGTGCCTATGCTGGCCCTGCGTTTGCCTGTACGAAAAATCGCAGCGATCTGCGCCTTAGTCGCTGCCACCATCTATTTATTTCTCTCTGGTGGAAACGTCGCGACCGAGCGCGCATTTGTCATGGTCTGCGTCATGCTGGGAGCCGTGATGCTGGACCGCCGCGCGATCTCGCTGCGGGCGGTGGCCGTTGCCGCATTGATCGTATTGGTACTGCGCCCTGAAACACTGCTGAGCCCCGGGTTCCAGATGTCATTTGCTGCGACGACCGCTCTGGTCGCGGGTTTCGGAGCCCTGAGAGACTATGGTCCAATGCCCGGTCCACTCTGGATGCGGCCGGTGTTGGCCTTGTTGATTTCATCGGCCATCGCGGGGATCGCAACTGCCCCCATCGGGGCGGCTCATTTCAACACCGTGTCCCACTATGGATTAATCGCAAACCTCGTCTCGGTCCCGGTGATGGGCACTCTGGTCGTCCCGAGTGCCGTTGTCGCAGCACTTCTTGCGCCATTCGGGCTTGAGGCGATCGCACTGCACGTGATGGGTTTAGGGCTGAATTGGATCCTTGCGGTTGCGTCCTGGGTTTCGGGACTTGAAGGTGCGCGGGGGTTTGTTGTTAGCCCAGGCGCATTTGTCCTGCCCGTTACAGCAGTGTCTTTCCTCTGGCTGATCCTGTGGCAAGGGCGCACGCGATGGATTGGATTGGTGCCCACGGTGGTTGCTATTGCGGCGTGGGGGCAGGGGAGCCGTCCTGATGTTCTGATCGCAGATACCGGAGGGCTCGTCGGCGTGATGACCGATCAAGGCCGTGCGCTGAGTAAACCAAAAGGCAGCGGTTTTGTCGCATCGGTTTGGTTGGAGAATGACGGAGACGACGCAGATCAGCCAAAGGCGGCGAAGCGCTGGCCTGAGTCCTCAGGGGGTGTCTTACGCTATCTGCTGGGTGACAAAGAGCTAGTGCACCTAACAGGCAAACGCGCTGCGCTTGCCTTTGAAGAGTGCTTGCCAGATCAAATTATTATCTCGTCTGTGTCGTTGTCTCTGACAGGTGCATGTCAGATCTATGACCCGGATGCACTGCGAAACACAGGCAGTCTTGCCATTTCCAAAGGGAATTTGCTCACCAGTTCAGAGGTTTCAGGGCGCCGCCTGTGGTCACCTCAACCCCGTCAGTAGCTACGGATCAAACCAACCAGCCGACCCTGTACTTTCACCTTTTCCTCGGGCAACACACGCATCTCATAAGCCGGGTTTGCAGCCTCAAGTGCAATGGCCTGACCGCGACGGAAAAAGCGCTTTAACGTGGCTTCTTGATCTTCAACCAGCGCCACGACGATATCCCCGTTATCTGCTGCCGTGGTTTCACGGATCACGACGACATCGCCATCGTTGATTCCGGCGTCGATCATCGAGTCGCCCCGCACTTCAAGCGCGTAATGTTCACCGCTACCTGAAATCATCGAGCCCGGCACTGCCACGCGGTGGGAAACATGGCTTATCGCTTCGATCGGGACACCGGCCGCGATCCGCCCCATGACGGGTAGTTCCATCGCATCAACGGTGACGGGTTCGAAGTTCGCTGGGCGGGCCCCATCGGGCCGGTCACCTTCAATCACGCGGGGTTTGAAGCCCGCCGTCGGCTCACCACCAAGGCTTTCGGGCAGCTTGACGATTTCAATGGCGCGCGCCCGGTGAGCAAGGCGGCGGATAAAGCCACGTTCTTCCAGCGCCGTGATCAATCGATGGATCCCGGATTTGGAACGCAGGTCCAACGCTGCCTTCATTTCATCAAAACTGGGCGGAACACCGTCCGCTTGCACGCGTTTGTGGATGAATTCCAGCAAATCCAATTGCTTCTTGGTCAGCATCGCTCGCACCTCATCGCTCATGCGTTTTCTTTTGTTCTACGCATGTTCACGTTTTGTGTCAACGGATTTGCTAGATGGGCAGGTAGGTGACCTTATCACCGACAGGGCGCGCGGGATCATTGGGCTGTCTTACCAGCAATGCGTTTGCATGTGCCAAAACACTTAGGAGTGAGCTGTCCTGATCGTCACAAGCCCGAATGCCATCTCTGTCCACAATCGCGCGCATATAGTGTTCGCGCCCACCGTTTTCAGTGAGTGGTACCGTCAGCTGGGCCTGCTGCAGAGGTTGAAGTACCTGTTCTATTCCCAGCATGCGCCGCACCATCGGAACCAAAAACAGATACCCACAGACCATTGCGCTAACCGGATTGCCGGGCAGGCCAACCATTGCTGCGTCGCCGAGGCGTCCAGCCATTAGTGGCTTACCGGGACGCATGCGGATTTTGTAGAACGACTGCTCCAGCCCAAGGCCTTCCGAGACATCTGCAACCAGATCGTATTCGCCGACCGATGCCCCACCGATTGTCACCACAAGGTCTGCGCCTTGCGCCAGACCAAAAGCCGTTTCCAGAGAGCCAACCGTGTCTTGTGCGATCGGTAGCACGCGCACATGCGCACCGTTGTTTTCAAGGAGCGCTTTCAGGCCAAACGTGTTTGATGCGATGATTTGATCGGGTCCAGGCATCTCGCCGGGCATCACCAGTTCATTGCCCGTCGATATCAATGCCACCACAGGTTTACGGGTCACAGGGACGGAGGCGATATTCATCGCAGCGAAAAGCGCAATATCCTCGGGCCGTAGCTGGCGTGGGGCCATGATTTTGGTGCCGACGGCGAAATCTATGCCAGCAGGGCGGACATTAGTCTTTTCTCCGGGAGGGTGAGTGATGGTGATCAGGCTGTCTCGGCGCTCGACATCTTCTTGAATAACGACGAAATCCGCGCCGTCAGGCATCGGCGCACCCGTAAATATTCGCACTGCTTGACCGGGCCCGACCGTGCCTTCAAAGCGCTTTCCGGCTGCGGATTCGCCGATCACTTTGAACATCGCATGCAATTCAACTTCGGTCGCTTTCACCGCATATCCGTCCATCGAAGACGCTGCAAAAGGGGGTTGATCACGTGTTGCAGCAACGTCCTGCGCCAAGATGCGACCACCTGCCTCTGCAAGATAAACCGTTTCCGCAGACAGGGGCGTGACCAGATCGAACAATAGGGCGCGGGCGTCTTCGACGGAGATCATGACGCCTCGTAACGACCTGATTTACCGCCGTCTTTCAAAAGAACTCGGATGCCGCCAATCTCCATTGCCTTATCCACGGCCTTAGTCATGTCATAGACAGTCAGGGCGGCGGTTGAGACCGCCGTCAGCGCCTCCATCTCGACACCAGTTTGTCCCGCAGTTTTGACGGTGGCTTCGATCTGCACGCCGGGAAGATCCGGATCCAGGGTCAGCTCAACCGCAACTTTAGTAACGGGCAGAGGGTGGCACAGCGGAATTAAGTCCGGTGTTTTCTTTGCGCCCATGATGCCAGCGAGACGCGCAATACCAAGAACGTCACCTTTCTTAGCGCGGCCTTCTGAAATAATATCATAGGTTTCTTGGGCCATCCTGATGTAACCTGCGGCGATTGCAACCCGGTCGGTGACGGTCTTATCGGACACATCCACCATGTGTGCCTCGCCCTTGGCATCGAAATGCGTCAGTGGCATCACATCACTCCGGGGATGAGTGGATTGGCCAGTAGCGAACGGGTGGCGCTGGCCACATCGTCTTGTCGCATCAGGCTTTCGCCAATCAGGAAGCAGCGCGCGCCATAGCGGGCGATATCAGCAAGGTCAGCAGGCGTGCTCAGACCGCTTTCGCACACGATCGTGCGATCTGCTGGAACCAACTTCGACAGGTGGCGTGTCGTATCAAGTGTGGTTTCGAAGGTTTTGAGATTGCGGTTGTTTATCCCGATCAGAGGGCTTTTCAGCTGCGTTGCCCGCGCTAGCTCCTCGGCGTCGTGTACTTCGATCAGAACATCCATACCCCAATCGAACGCTGTCTGCTCAAGCTCTGAAGCTTGCGCATCTTCAACCGAGGCCATGATGATCAGAATACAGTCCGCACCCAGAGCACGGGCTTCGATCACCTGATAGGGGTCATACATGAAATCTTTACGCAAAGCGGGCAGAGAACATGCTGCACGGGCTTCAGTCAGGAATTCCTTTGCCCCTTGAAAGCTAGGTTTATCGGTCAGCACCGACAAGCACGCAGCTCCTCCCGCTTCATATGCTTCGGCCAGCGCGGGTGGGTTAAAGTCTTCGCGGATCAATCCCTTGGAAGGGCTGGCTTTTTTAACCTCGGCAATCAGCCCATAGCCGGATCGCGTGGCTTTGTGCAGAGCTTCGGCAAACCCCCGAACCTCTGGTGCATTGCGCGCCTCTGACTCTAATGTTTCCAGCGATTTAGCTGCCTTGTCTGAGGCGACTTCTTCAAGTTTGTAGGCTTTGATCCTGTCCAGAACGGTCTCGGTCATGCGGCTTCCTGTGTAATGCGTGCCAGAGCGTTGATCTTTTCACGGGCTTTGCCGCTGTCGATGCTTTCAGCGGCCATAGCCACCCCTTCACGCAGATCACTGGTGGCATCTGCGACGACAAGTGCGGCAGCAGAATTCAGCAGTACAGCGTCACGGTAGGCCGATGGCTGGCCGTCCAGCAAGGCACGGAATGCGATGGCGTTTTCTTCCGGTGTCCCGCCAACAATATCCTCGAATGGGTGGACTGGCAGACCTGCGTCTTCAGGGTGAAGCTCGACCTCTTTTACAACGCCGTCCTCAACGGAGGCGATCCAGCTGACGCCTGTAATCGTCAACTCGTCGGTCCCGTCCGAACCATGCACCAACCAGGCATGCTCGGCGCCCAACAGGCCCAGAGTTTCGGCCATTGGGCGGATCAGATCACGGTTAAACGCTCCGGTCAGTTGGCGCTTCACACCAGCCGGGTTGGTGAGAGGACCCAGAATGTTGAATATAGTGCGTGTACCAAGTTCTTGCCTCGAAGGCATGACATGGGCAATCGCAGGGTGATGCATCGGCGCCATCATGAAGCCGATACCGACCTCTTGTAACGCCTTTTCAACCACTTCCGGGCCGACCATCACATTAATTCCAAGCTGACCAAGTGCATCCGCCGCACCGGATTTCGAACTTAGGTTCCGGTTGCCATGTTTTGCAACGGTGACACCGGCACCCGCCGTTACAAAGGCCGTTGCCGTCGAGATGTTGAGCGTTCCCTTGCCGTCACCACCGGTGCCCACGATATCCATTGCTCCCGCCGGGGCCTTCACAGCATTGCATTTGGCGCGCATTACAGCGGCGGCGGCGGCGTATTCGTCCACCGTTTCACCGCGTGTGCGCATCGCCATCAGCAATCCGCCGATCTGGCTCGGAGTCGCGGCACCGTCAAACAGGATACCAAAGGCCTGTTCAGCCTCGGCACGGGTCAAAGGTCGATCGGCCGCAGCACCGATCAGCGGTTTCAGAGCATCGCTCATGCGGGGACTTTCATTTCATTCAGGAAATTCTTGAGCAGGGCATGACCGTGCTCAGATGCGATGGATTCCGGATGGAACTGGACGCCGTGAATGGGAAGCTCGTTGTGCTGTAAGCCCATGATGGTGCCATCCTCAAGTTCGGCGGTGATCTCTAGGCACTCGGGCAAGCTTTCGCGTTCAACGACCAATGAGTGGTAGCGGGTCGCCTCGAATGGTGACGGCAAACCAGCGAATACGCCTTTACCAGTGTGATTCATCGTGCCCATCTTGCCATGCACGATCTCGTGGCATCGCACGACCTTGCCGCCAAAGACCTGACCAATGGTTTGATGGCCGAGGCAGACGCCCATCAGCGGTGTCTGCGTTTCGGCTGCCGCTTCGGTCAGCGCAAGGCAGATACCTGCCTGATCGGGATCACAAGGGCCGGGGCTCAGCAGGATGCCAGCCGGGTTCATCGCCATCGCTTCCTGTACGTCCAGCGCATCATTCCGGCGCACGACCATCTCGGCCCCAAGTTCGCCCAGATAATGAACGAGGTTGTAGGTAAACGAGTCATAGTTGTCGATCAGCAGCAGCATTTGGGCACTTATCTTCCTATCGGCATTTCAGACTGGCGATGCAGCCCTTGAGCGCGGTATAATGTCGGGACATACATGCTCAGGCTTGTGCGGCAGCGTCAAGAGGACATACCCAACTTGGCGCAGTGCAGGTGAGCGCCGCAGAAGATGGCGTATGGGTGGTTGAGGCACGAAACAACGCGAGAGGCGAGATTTCGATGAGCGGATTTTATGGTGGATTGATCGCTGGTGCGGTTTCTGTCCTGGCATTGGGCGCGGTCCTGTCGCTGTCCACCCCCTTGTCGCGCGAGCCAGAAGTCGCGGCGACAGCACCCGAAGTGGCTGATGCGCCTGATGCGCCTGAAACAGCGAATGTCGATAGCGCTGGTGTCGATGCAGATCTGGTTGAGTTGCCACCATCGGGTCCCGAAAGCCCGGAGCTATCGTCGGATACTCTGGATGGTTTGGCAGACGTCGAGCTTGCGCCCGGGCCTCCTCCGCAGTCTAGTGACTCGCCTGTTGCCACCGCAGCACCTGCTGGAATTTCGACTCCCGCAGTGACCGTTCAGACAGATGCGCCGACAGCACCGCCGCCGCCGCTTGCTGAACCAGAAACGCCCAGACCAGAGGTTGAACCGGCCAGGGTTGCAGACGCGCCTCCAGCACCAGAGCCTGAAGCGGTACCTGAACCCCGGATCGCGGAACAAACGCCTGAGGAACAAGCACCTCAAGTGGCGGCATTGGAACCCGAGACCGAAGAATTGCCGGACGTAACTTTTGAGGTTCCGGTAACCGAGGGCGTGCCGAACGATAACCCGATTGCCGTTGAGGGCGAAGAAGATACACGCCCGGTCAGCAAGCCGCGCGTGCTGATGCTGCCTCAAATTGGCGGGGAAGGGACCGCGAGCTCTAATTCACTGATCGGCAAACGTGTCGTACCCCTGACCGAAAGGGATGACGCACCCGTTGAGCAAACCGAGGTGGTGCCTGAGGTGGCGGCAAAACCTATCGAAGCGCATGCCGCGATCTTTGAGAACCCCGAAGCCAAGCCATTGATGTCTATCATTTTGATCGACGATGAAGGAGCATTTGGAGCCGAGGCGCTTCAGGATTTTCCATACCCGCTAAGCTTTGCCATTAGCCCGTCAGACCCGGATGCAGCCGAAAAGATGGCGCGCCATCGCGAAGCGGGTTTTGAAGTGCTGGCAATGATTGACATGCACGAAGCCGCCAGCGCTCAGGATGCAGAAGTATCCTTGTCGGTGTGGTTGGATGAGTTGCCCCACACGGTAGGCATTCTGGAGGGCGTTGAAAGCGGTATTCAGGGTAACCGAAAATTGGCAGACCAGGTCGCCGCCATTGTTGGCGACACCGGCCGTGGTCTGGTGACACAGGATAACGGCCTGAACACTGCGCAGAAACTCGCCGCCCGCAATGGCGTTCCGTCCAGCGTCGTATTCCGCGATTTCGATGGGGCCAAGCAGGATCCCAAGATAATGCGGCGCTTTCTAGATCAAGCCGCATTCCGCGCCGGGCAGGAGGGTGCGGTCGTAATGCTTGGCCGATTGCGCCCCGAAACGATCTCGGCCTTGTTGCTGTGGGGGCTTGAGGATCGCGGCAGCCGGGTGGCGATGGCACCGATCTCAGCCGTGATGATGAAAGAGGTCGAACAAGGTGCTTCCGAAGCCTTGACGGACGGGTAATAGCGGCACCTTGTTGCCGCTTGCTCAGCTGTTTCCGCTGCCGGTAAAACGCGCCGCATCTGCCGCCGCGCGTCGGATCGCGTTCGATTTGTGCACGGTCTCCATATATTCCGCCTCGGGGTCGCTATCATAGACAACGCCGCCGCCAGCTTGGATATACAGCTTGTGGTCTTTCACGATGGCCGTACGCAAAGCGATGCACATGTCCATGTCGCCACCAGCGCTGAAATACCCGACACCGCCACCGTAGATGCCGCGTTTTTCGGGCTCCAACTCGTCGATAATCTCCATCGCGCGCACTTTTGGCGCGCCCGAGACCGTACCAGCAGGCATCCCGGCAAAGAAGGCATCCAGCGCGTCTTTGTCTTCGGCAAGTTCTCCGACCAAGTTCGACACGATGTGCATCACGTGGCTGTAGCGTTCGATGATGAACTCTTCGGTGGGGCGGACGGTTCCGATCTTGGACACACGGCCCGTATCGTTGCGTCCAAGGTCCAACAGCATGAGGTGTTCGGCCAGTTCCTTTTTGTCGGCAAGCAGATCGACTTCGTTGGCCTTGTCTTCCTCGGGGGTTACGCCTCGCGGTCTAGTGCCTGCGATCGGGCGGATCGTGACTTCATCCCCAAAGACGCGGACCAGGATTTCAGGGCTCGCGCCTACGACCTGAAAGCCACCGAAGTTGAAATAGAACATGAAGGGCGACGGATTCGTACGCCGCAAAGACCGGTAGAGGGCAAACGGAGGTTGCGGAAAGTCCTGCGTCCAGCGTTGGGCTGGGACAACCTGGAAGATATCGCCTGCGCGGATATATTCCTTGGCCTTTTCAACGGCCTCCATGTAACCCGATTTGGTGAAGTTGGATACTGGAGCGCCAACTTCAATCGCGTCGCCCAGATCGCGTGTCTCGGCGGGCATTGCGCGCTCCAGATCACGCACAGCGTCCATGACACGCTCTGCAGCTTGTGCGTATGCGGCCTTAGCGGATTGTCCGTCGCTGACCCAGGCCGGAGACACCACAGTGACCTCACCTTTAACACCGTCCAATACGGCGATCACCGAAGGCCGCAGCATGATCGCATCCGGCAGGCCCAGCGGGTCGGGGTTCACATCCGGCAAGTATTCCACAAGCCGCACCATGTCATAGCCCAGATAGCCAAACAGCCCGGCAGCCGCCTGTGGTAGGTCATCCGGCAGCGCGATGCGGCTTTCGGCCAGCAAATCGCGCAGGTTATCCATCGGGTTGCCATCCTGTGGCTGAAACGCGTCGGCATCAAACCGGGCCGACCGGTTCAGGGCCGATGTTTCGGCATGACACCGCCAGACGAGATCGGGTTTCATGCCAATGATCGAGTAGCGACCGCGCACCTCGCCACCTGTCACCGATTCGAGCATGAAGGCGTCTTTTTGTGCGCCCGTCAGCTTGAGCATCAAGGACACGGGCGTGTCCAGATCGGCGGCAAGTCGGGTATAGACAACCTGATTTTCACCCGCGTCATAGGCGCGCGCGAAAGTTTCGAATTCCGGGGTCAGGGCCATGTGCTGTCTCTTTAATAGCTTGACCGTACAGCGTTCAGCGCTTGCTGATCCAGTACAGGGCGCGCGCGGGTCTGGGCGTTGCGCACATAGATATCAAAGATGTTCTGCGCCAGTGCCTGGTCAAACTGCGCTGCAAGAGCATCCTGCATCTGACGCTGTTCGTCGGTCTCGGCCGGTGGCAGCTCTTCATCCAAGCGCACGATCAGGGCAGTGCCGTTTCCGGGAATGACACGTAATTCACCCGGTTCGAGCTCGAAGACCTGTGTCATGAAATCTACCGGAGTATCCTCAAGGAACGCGGTACGCGTCAGGGCGTTTTCGACCCGGAAGGGCAGGCCAGTCGCCGTGAAATCTCCATCCGTCGCCAATTGGGTCAGCACCGAGTTTGCCTGATTTTGTAGCGCCTTCGCGGTCTCTGCTTGTGTCCAGGCCTCAGCAACCCGCCCTCGGGCATTTTCAAGCGGTTCGGGGCGGGGCTCAAGCACTTCATTCAGGCGCAAAGCAAAGATTGAACCGTCTTCGAGGAACGCGACTTCGGGAAAATCACCCTCTTGCACGGCCTCGGCGGCGGCGCGGAAGCCGTCATAGGCGGCAACGCCATCATCGCTTTGCTGGGTCCAGTCGATCTGGCCAAGTTCCAATTCAGTCTCATCGACCAATTCTTCCAGCGTTGCGCCGCCAGCAAGCAAGTCGTTGATGTCCTCGGCCTGCGCCTCGATCTGACGGCGCGCGCGATCTGAGGCAAGTTCATCACGCAACTCGGGCTCAGCATCTTCAAAGGTTACATTGTTTTCTGCCAGTGATCCGTTGATCCGGAACAAGGCTGGACCAAAAACAGATGGGAGTGGGCCAACGACATCGTCGATCTCGGCAGCGAATACAGCATCAGCGGCATCGCCAAGGTCCTCGCGGGTGACGTCACCCAGATCTACATCGCCAAGCTCGAGTTGCCGATCGCGGACCAGTTGTTCAAAATCTGCTCCACCAACCTCCAGCTGAGCCAAGGCCTCGGTTGCGGCCTCTTCGCTGGGATAGGTCAGGCGTTCGACCAAACGGCGCTCGGGCTGGAAATACTGTTCTGCGCGCTGGTCGTAGAGGCGGCGCAACGAGTCTTCGTCGATCTCAATCGTATCAAGCAGCATCTCTGGTGACAAAATGGCATACGTCAGTTGCTTGGTGCGGGGCAGGGTAAACAGATCAGTGTTCTCGTCATAGAATGTCTGAATCTGATCTTCTGTCGGTTCTGCCACTGGCGTCTCCAACGCGTCTGCGGACAGCGTAGCCACGGTAAAGCTGCGGCGGGCCAGTACATAGTTCGCCATTGCTTCGGTCATAGTGCGTGGCATCTCAACCCCGCCCATGACTGCACCCTGCACGATTGTGCGCGCCGATTCCTTGCGCAGATCCGATTCGAACTCGGAATCGCTCATCCCGACCTGTTCAAGCTGAAAGCGATAGGCTTCGCGGTCGAATGTACCGTTCACCCCCTGGAATGCGGGTATCTGGACGATCTCGTTCTGCAGGTTCTCGTCGCCTATCGAAATGCCAAGCTGCCCGACTTCATTGTCCAGCGCGGCCAGTGCAATCAGACGCGACAAGGCCAATTGGTCCAATCCAAGATCATGCGCTTGTGAAATCTGCATTGGCTGTCCGGTTTGCGCCTCGACCGCCCTGATCTCGCGCTGAAGTTCGCGGAAGTATTCGTCGACCGAAACGCTTTCATCGCCAACCTGCGCCACAGCGCGCACGGTTCCGGTCAGGCTGGTCGCACCAAATCCGGCTAGACCCAGCATCAGAAGGCCCATGAGAATCCAGACAAAGGTTTTGGATAGGTTTTTCATGCCTGCGGCCATGGTGCCCTCTTGGTTTGGTCGGCAAGTGTCTGCCCTGCTAGTTGCGGCCCTGAATACGATGCGTGCAGCCGAGGGGCAAGCTTAGAAGGACAGGGCCTGCAAACGGTCGAACAATTGCGCGATTCCGGCGCGGTCGAGATTGGCAAACGCGATGCGGACCTGTTGTTTCCCTGCCGGGTCATGCGCGGGCATGAACATGGTTCCGGGCAACAGCAGAATGCCCGCCTCAGGCACCAACTGCCGGGCCAAATCGTCCGATGCGATTTGATAGGGGTGTTTGAGATAGGCGAAGTAGGCACCCAGCCCCAGAAGACGCCAGCCTTTTGCCTCTAACCGAGGCATTCCTTCGGCAATTGCAGCCCTTCGGTCCAGAATCTCATTACGCTCACCAGCAACCCAATGAGACAGGTTCTGCATTCCCCAAAGCGCAGCGAATTGACCGATCTGGCCGGGGCAGATCGCAACTGTGTCTAAAAACTTCTCAATCTCCGACAAAAGCGGCGAACCGGCAGCAATTGCGCCGACTCGGTGCCCAGTCAGGCGATAGGCTTTCGAGAACGAGTAGAGATGCACAAAGGTTTCGCACCAATCAGGCTGCTGGAACAATTCATGTGGCGCACCAGATCGGCTGTCGAAATCGCGATAGGTTTCATCAAACAACAGACGAATCCCTGTTTCCTGCGCGAGTTTATAGAAGCGGCGTACCAGGTCTGATGGGTATTCGACACCACCGGGGTTGTTCGGCGTTACCAATGCAATGGCTCGCGTTTTCTTGGTGATCAGTGCGCGCGCCATCTCGGGGTCGGGCAACAGATCGTTACCGGTGGGCAAGTCGATGGCTTTGACACCGGCCATATCCAGCCACATTTTGTGATTGAAATACCACGGGGTTGGCAGAATGACCTCATCTCCCTGATCCGTAATCGCCGCGATCACGGCCGAGAAAGCCTGATTACAGCCCGAAGTAATCGCGACCTGATTAGCCTTAACTCTTGCTTCATAGTGTTGGCTGATCTGTACAGCCAGCTCGGTCCGTAATTCATCATTGCCCAGAACTGGGCCATAAAGATGTGCGCTGTCCTGTTCGACTGCGAATTCGGCCATAGCTTGCCGCAAGGCCAGTGGCGGTGGATCGACCGGAGCCGCCTGGCTGACATTGATCAGCGGACGGTCTTCAGGAAACTCGACACCGTCCAACCAACGCCGCGCCTCCATCACCGGAGGGGCAAAGGTGGCGGCGGTACGGGTCATATTCATGGAAAGTCCGTGTTTTTAGCGTTCAAGCAAAACGCTTTATCAATCGGTACCCCGGTAAGGTTCGACATATTGCAAGGCCATATCCCATGGGAAGAAGATCCAGGTGTCTTGGCTGACCTCGGTAATAAAGGTATCAACCATCGGTCGTCCCTTGGGTTTGGCATATACGGTCGCGAAATGCGCCTTGGGATACATTTCGCGCACGAGTTCAAGCGTTTTTCCACTGTCGACCAGATCATCTATGATCAGGATACCGGTCCCATCGCCCATCAAATCAGCATTGGGGGCTTTTAGAATCTCAGCCTCACCCTGTGACTGGTGGTGATACGACCGCACGCTGACGGTATCGACCGTGCGGATATCCAGTTCACGGCTGACGATCATCGCAGGAGCCATTCCGCCTCGAGTGATCGCTACGACGGCACGCCAAGCGCCATCATCGGGACCTTGCCCATCCAGACGCCAAGCCAGGGCGCGCGAGTCGCGATGAATCTGATCCCAACTAATGTGGAAGCCCTTTTCGTGGGGCAGGCGGTCCTTGGCGCTCATGATCTATTACCCTTTTTCAACGTCCGGCGCATCGACGGCCTTCATGCCGACGATGTGATAGCCCGAATCCACGTGCAGATTCTCTCCGGTCACACCGCTGCTGAGGTCTGACAGCAGGTACAGCGCCGATTTGCCGACATCATCGATGGTCACGTTGCGACGCAGCGGAGAATTATACTCGTTCCACTTCATGATATAGCGGAAATCGCCGATGCCGCTGGCTGCGAGTGTCTTGATTGGACCCGCCGAGATCGAGTTGACGCGAACACCGTCTTTTCCCAGATCCTCAGCCAGATACTTGACCGATGCCTCAAGCGCAGCCTTGGCGACACCCATAACATTATAATGGGGCATGACCTGTTCAGCGCCGTAATAGGTGAGGGTGACTGCGCTACCGCCTTCGCCCATCATCTTCTCTGCGCGCTGCATAACGGCTGTAAAAGAGTAGACCGATACGTCCATCGTCAGATTGAAGTTAGCGCGCGATGTGTCGACGTAGCGCCCACGAAGCTCGTTCTTGTCAGAAAAGCCAATGGCGTGAGCAACAAAGTCAAGCCTTCCCCATTTCTCTTCAAGCGAGTTGAAAAGGTTATCAATCGATTCCTCGTCGCTGACATCGCAGGGCAGAACGATTTCGCTGCCCAATTGCGCAGCCAGCGGGTCGACACGTTTTTTCAGCGCGTCTCCCTGATAGGAAAAGGCCAGTTCGGCCCCGGCGTCGGACAAGGCGCGGGCTATCCCCCATGCGATTGATTTGTCATTGGCCAGTCCCATGATGAGGCCGCGTTTTCCGGCCATCAACTGATTTGACATCTTCGGTTCTCCGCCTGTCGTCGCATTGTGTTGAGTTGGTTTATGCCATTGATTGTCCTGCGGCAAGACCACGCGCTCTTGCCCGCAGCGGGTTCTCGCCTTAGGGTCGGGTTAATTATTTCCAGGGGATGGAAATGAACGAGCATAATGGCATCTTCGCCGGGACTGATCCGTTTGAAATCGCGGGTCGGTGGCTGGCTGAGGCGGAAAAGACCGAACCAAACGATCCGAACGCGATTGCATTGGCAACCGTGGATTCGGAAGGTTTGCCTAATGCAAGAATGGTTCTGCTGAAAGAAATCGAAAAAGACGCATTTGTCTTCTATACGAACTATAACAGCGCCAAGGCACAGGAACTGGACAGTGCCCATAAAGCGGCATTTGTGATGCACTGGAAATCTTTGCGGCGTCAAATTCGAGTTCGTGGTATAGTCAGCAAAGAAGACGGGCCTGGGGCAGACGCGTATTATGCCTCGCGCTCGCTTAAGAGCCGTCTGGGTGCCTGGGCCTCTCGCCAGTCGCAACCTCTGGAGAGCCGGGCATCTTTGATGGCCGAGGTGGCAAAGGTGACGGCAAAGTTGGGACCCAATCCGCCGCGCCCGGATTTCTGGGGAGGGTATCGGGTTTCACCTGTCGAAGTGGAATTCTGGGCTGATGGAGCCTTCAGGTTGCATGACAGGTTTCAATGGAAGAGGCGTAACGCCGATTCCGATTGGCAAGTGCAGAGGTTGAATCCGTGATGTTCGCGTACCGTGAAATGCAACTGATTGCTATTAATAGTTTTTTTCAGCTTGAATTTGCGAGTGAATATCATAAACAACAAACCCTTAACGGCTTGCCTATTATCGTAACGGGAAAACAGTGCCAGAAGATTTGAACAGCATGTATCGCGTCCATGGACACGTTAAATGGTTCGATCCCGCAAAGGGATACGGATTTGTTGTGTCCGACGATGGCGGTCCGGACATACTGTTGCATGTCAATGTGTTGCGCAATTTTGGTCAGAGCTCGGTCGCCGACGGTGCTGGTATCGAGATTATGACGCACAAAACTGATCGCGGTGTTCAGGCGGTCGAAGTGATCAGCGTTGATCCACCCGTGCGGGCAGAAACAATGATGCTGGCCGACTTTGCGGAGCTTGATCCGACCGTGATCGGCAATGCTCCATTAGAGGCAGCGCGTGTCAAATGGTTCGACAAAGGCAAGGGATTCGGCTTCGCCAATGTCTTCGGAAGCAGCGAAGATGTGTTCTTGCACATTGAGGTTCTTCGCCGTTCAGGTCTTGCGGATCTGCAACCGGGAGAAGCCTTGGCCATGCGTGTGATTGACGGAAAGCGCGGACGGATGGCGGCACAGGTTCTTGCCTGGGAAGCGGCGCTGAACGCCTAGGTCTTAAAGAATGAGAACAGCATTATTCGTAGCGGCCCTGACATTTCTGATCAGTGGTGGCGCGCAAGCCGAATGCCGTTCTGACCGTGTCGAGTTGCGAAATGAACTTGCGCAGGTTCGATTTGATATCGAGTTGGCCGTTACCCCTCAGGAACGATCACGCGGGCTGATGTTTCGTGAGAGTATGCCCAACCGCTCTGGCATGCTGTTCATCTTTGATCCACCGCAGCGGGTGGCGTTTTGGATGAAGAACACGCTGATCCCTTTGGACATGATCTTTACCGACAAAGCAGGAACCGTCACCCGCGTGCATGAGGGCGCGATCCCTGGCGATCTGACCCCGATCGAAGGCGGCGATTCGGTTTATGCCGTGCTTGAAATCAATGCGGGACTTGCCGCGCGCTATGGTATTCGACCAGGAACACAGATGCGCCACCAAGTTTTTTCGCAAGGTCCTGCAATTTGGCCCTGTTAGGGCTTTTCAAATCAGATCGGCGCGTTTAGGAAGGCGCACGGTCCGGGGCGTGGCGCAGTCTGGTAGCGCACCTGTTTTGGGTACAGGGGGTCGTAGGTTCGAATCCTGCCGCCCCGACCATTTCCACTCTTACACCGGCGTTCCGCCATAGTCGGTGTAGAGTCTGGAAAAATCCCTGTCCAATTCATCGCTTTCGATTGGAATCTTAAGTGTGCTTCCGCTTTTTTGGGGAATGATAAAAAACAATTCGGCATGCACACGGTAGCCTGCTTGATTCTTTGCTGAACTTAGCCGCGTCACGATCTTTGGCAGATTTTGAGAATATCCATCAAAATTGAGAATCAGATAGGCTGTCGCCTCGGGCGAGAGTATTTCGCGACATTCAAAACTGCTTGTCCCGGTTTTGACGAATTTATCGCCAGGGCCAGCGCAGTCTGTCTTGAAGGAATTGAACAGGTTCTGCGGGTACCCATCGAATTGAGCGCTACGAGACGCAGGCGGAACGTCCTGTGCTGTGCAGGACACGATTAAGCCCATAATAGTTAACAACGAAATCAAACGCATGTTGAATAGATTTCCCATCCAGAAATGTCGTGATTTACAAACTATGGCACGCGCCACGTTGCGGTGACGATGATTCTCTGAATATGTCCTTAATGTCGGACAGGTTGATCAATTTCCTCTAACTGTGGCGGAAAAAAAGAGAAATCACTCTGACGCATCGAGCGCAGATTGATTGGTATCCGGGGACAGGCCTGTGGAGGAATCGCGATCCGGCAAGAAACCGCCGGTTCGTCAGATCAGGTCAAGCTAAAAGATTCCAAAAATGACTGAAAAAGCCCGTTGACCATCTATGGGAATATACGTCAAATTGTATGGGCCGAAAGACGAGCCACTAAATCTGGTAGCAATAACCAGAAAAGGCATCGGACGAGGGACGGAGTGCAAACCAGTATGACGTGAAACCGTATTTACGGTTCTGCGCTGTTATCGGCAGCGCTTGGTCCCTTGCGTCTCAATATTACGGCAGGGCGGGCGGCACACCGCGACATCAAGATTTTGTGCCGGGTACTAAAATTTGGACAGATCGTAGCTGGGGCAGCGGACATGAAAATTGAAAGAAAATTCACCAAACCTGGACAGGATGCATATGCCGATCTGGATTTTGTGTCTGCAACATCCGAGATTCGCAATCCCGACGGTACTATCGTTTTTCGTCTGGACGAAATCGAGGTTCCCGCAAAGTGGAGCCAGGTCGCCAGCGACGTCATCGCGCAAAAGTACTTCCGCAAGGCAGGTGTTCCATCCAAGCTGAAGAAGGTTAAGGAAAAGGACGTTCCTGAATTCCTGTGGCGTTCGGTCCCCGCAGATGGCGCTGAATTTGATGGTGAGACGTCTTCGAAACAGGTGTTCGACCGTCTCGCAGGTGCATGGGCCTATTGGGGTTGGAAGGGCGGCTATTTCTCGACCGAGGAAGACGCGCGCGCCTATTTCGACGAGATGCGCTATATGCTGGCGACCCAGCGTGCTGCACCGAACTCGCCGCAATGGTTCAACACGGGTCTGCACTGGGCCTATGGCATCGATGGCCCGGCGCAGGGTCACCATTATGTCGATTACAAAACCGGCAAACTGACAAAATCGAAATCCGCCTACGAGCATCCGCAACCGCACGCGTGCTTCATCCAGTCCGTCGATGATGATCTGGTGAACGAAGGCGGCATCATGGACCTATGGGTGCGTGAGGCGCGCCTGTTCAAATACGGCTCGGGCACCGGGACCAACTTCAGCCACCTGCGCGCAGAAGGCGAGGCGCTGTCGGGTGGCGGTAAATCCTCGGGCTTGATGGGCTTTCTCAAGATCGGCGACCGCGCCGCTGGCGCGATCAAATCAGGCGGGACAACCCGTCGGGCAGCAAAGATGGTGATCGTCGATGCAGATCACCCGGACATCGAGCAATTCATCGAATGGAAGGTGATCGAAGAGCAGAAGGTGGCCTCGATCGTTGCCGGATCAAAGATGCACGAGAAGATGCTGAATGGCATTTTCGAGGCCATCCGCAGCTGGGACGGCGCGCAGGATGATGCGTATGATCCCAGTAAGAATGACAGCCTGAAGAAAGCGGTTCGCGAGGCGAAAAAGGTTGCGATCCCCGAGACTTATATCAAGCGCGTGCTGGATTACGCCAAGCAGGGCCACGACAGCATCGAATTCCCGACCTATGATACGGACTGGGATTCGGAAGCCTACAGCTCGGTTTCTGGCCAGAACTCGAACAACTCGATCCGCGTGACCAACGCGTTTCTGACTGCCGTTGAGAAAGACGCCGATTGGGAACTGATCAACCGTACCGACGGCAAGGTTGCCCGCACCGTCAAAGCGCGCGATCTGTGGGAGAAGGTCGGCCACGCCGCTTGGGCCTGCGCCGATCCGGGCATCCAGTTCCACGATACCGTCAACGAATGGCACACTTGCCCCGAAGATGGTGAAATTCGCGGCTCGAACCCGTGTTCGGAGTACATGTTTCTCGATGACACGGCTTGCAACCTGGCGTCGATGAACCTGCTGACCTTCCTTAAGGATGGTGAGTTCCAGGCGGCGGATTACATGCACGCCTCGCGGCTGTGGACGCTGACGCTGGAAATCTCGGTGACGATGGCGCAGTTCCCGTCGAAGGAGATCGCGCAGCTGTCCTATGACTTCCGCACGCTGGGTCTAGGTTATGCGAATATCGGCGGCCTGCTGATGAACATGGGCTACAGCTATGACTCGGATGAGGGGCGGGCGATCTGTGGCGCATTGACCGCGATCATGACCGGTGTGGCCTATGCGACCTCGGCCGAAATCGCCGGTGAGCTTGGCCCGTTCAAGGGCTATGAGCGCAACGCCGACCACATGCTGCGCGTCATCCGTAACCACCGCCGTGCGTCACAAGGTGTGATCGAGGGTTATGAGAAACTGGCGGTGAAGCCGGTGCCTCTGGACCACGGCAACTGTCCGGATAAACGTCTGGTCGATCTGGCCATGTCCGCTTGGGATGAGGCTCTGAGCCTCGGCGAGAAGAACGGTTATCGCAACGCGCAGGCCACAGTTATCGCCCCGACCGGCACTATTGGTCTGGTGATGGACTGCGACACAACCGGGATCGAGCCTGATTTTGCGCTGGTTAAATTCAAAAAGCTGGCCGGTGGTGGCTACTTCAAGATCATCAACCGTTCGGTGCCTTCGGCGCTCGAGAAGCTGGGCTATTCCTCGGCTCAGATCGAAGAGATCGTGGGCTACGCGGTTGGTCACGGCACCATCGGCAACGCGCCGGGGATCAACCACACCTCTCTGACTGGCCACGGCTTTGGCCCCAATGAACTGGCCAAAGTCGATGCTGCGCTGGAAAGCGCGTTCGACATCCGGTTTGTCTTCAACCAGTGGACGCTGGGCGAGGATTTCTGCACCGGCGTTCTGGGCATCCCGGCGACCAAGCTGAATGACCCAACTTTCGATCTGCTGCGCCACCTGGGCTTTACCAAGGCGGATATCGACGCAGCGAACGACCATGTCTGCGGAACCATGACACTGGAAGGCGCGCCGCATCTGAAGGAAGAGCACTACTCGATCTTCGACTGCGCCAACCCGTGTGGCAAGAAAGGTAAGCGTTTCCTTGGGGTTGATAGCCACATCACCATGATGGCGGCAGCGCAGAGCTTCATCTCGGGCGCGATCTCGAAGACGATCAACATGCCGAATGACGCGACCATTGAGGATTGCCAGAAGGCCTATGAACTCAGCTGGTCGCTGGGTGTAAAGGCCAACGCTCTCTATCGTGACGGCTCGAAACTGTCGCAGCCTTTGGCGGCAGCACTGGTCGAGGATGACGACGAAGCGGCGGAAGTGCTGGAAAGCGGCTCGACGCAGGAAAAGGCGGTCGTTCTGGCCGAGAAGGTGATCGAGAAGGTTGTGGTCAAGGAAATGATCCGCAGCCATCGCGAGAAACTGCCCCATCGCCGCAAAGGTTATACCCAAAAGGCGATTGTAGGCGGCCACAAGGTCTATCTGCGCACCGGTGAGTTCGAAGACGGCAAGCTGGGCGAGATTTTCATCGACATGCACAAGGAAGGCGCTGGCTTCCGGGCGATGATGAACAACTTTGCCATCGCCGTGTCAGTCGGTCTGCAATACGGCGTGCCGCTGGAGGAGTTTGTTGACGCCTTCACCTTCACCAAGTTCGAACCGGCGGGGATGGTACAGGGTAACGACTCGATCAAGAACGCAACGTCGATCCTGGATTACATATTCCGTGAACTGGCCGTGTCCTATCTTGACCGCACCGATCTGGCCCATGTAAAGCCAGAAGGCGCAACCTTCGATGATTTGGGTCGGGGTGAAGAAGACGGTCTTTCGAATGTTTCAGAAATCAGTGAAACTGCGGCGACCAAGTCATTGGAAGTGTTGAAACAAATCAGCTCGACCGGCTATCTGCGTAAGCGTCTGCCACAGGATCTGATGGTCTTCAACGGTGGTCAAGCCGACGTGACCGGTATGGCGGAGACCGCAGCGACATTCGAAGCTCCTGCTGAAACGGCGGTTGCGACAGGAATGGACGCCCGCACCAAAGCAAAGATGCAAGGATACGAGGGTGATCCCTGCGGGGAATGTGGAAACTACACGCTGGTGCGCAACGGCACCTGCATGAAGTGCAACACTTGCGGTGCGACAAGCGGGTGTAGCTGAGTTTAGCGCCCCGGCAACCCGGGGTGCAGGGGTCGGATAGCTGCCACAGGTACCGACCCCGACGAATACGGAGCAAGGCGCTGAGACTTACCATCGATGCCTTGGTCCACTCGGCCGACATGCCCGTGTTGGCCGGGAACAGGGTGGGGCGGAATATTTGCTCCCTCCCACTCTCTCACGGGGCGGGTGCGCTCGTCCCATGCGCAGTCCAGGCCGCAGGCAAAAAAACACCGGGCGGTCAACGAAATGAGCCTGGAAGGCGAAACTGACAGGGGGCTTCGGCCCCCTTTCTTTTTTCAAGTGCGAGTCGGTTTTTGAGCAGGGGATTGCCAGATTATCTTGCCCGGGTCGGGCAAGAGTTGCCGAAACCTGTGTGGGCCATTTTGCCCGGCAATCCTCCGCAGATGCGACTCGGACAAACACGCAGAGATTGGCTCGAATGGAGCAAAATCAATCGGAGCGGGTGACTTGTCCTTTGGGTGGCTTTCTTTTGGCGCTCGTCCGGACACAAACACTTAAGAAAACTCACTCAGGAGGCAAATATGAAACCGCAGAAATTGGCCGTAATCTCGGCGCTGGCCCTTGGACTGCCGGCATTGGCGTTGGCCCAGAACGCAGCTGACACCAACGGCGATGGCGTGCTGACAATCGACGAGGTTCAGGCCGTTGTGCCAGAAGTTGACGCCGAGGGTTTCGCGCAGATGGACGCAAACGGCGACGGCGCGCTTGATCAGGATGAGATCACAATCGCCCAACAGGCAGGACTGTTGCCGCCCTCCAACGGTTGATCCACTTAGAAAAATGGCGGCCCGATTTATTCGGGCCGTTTATATTTCAGTAGGTTACGCAGGCAAGTGAATGTTAAACCTGTCGCGGAGTTCGGCATCCAGCAGAGGATCAAATCTGGCCGGCGATGGCACCGCCAGAATCTCTTCTTTCCGCTTCACCGCTTTCTCGATCAGATCAGGTTTTCCAAGTTCAACCCATTCTTTTGGAGACGAACGGTCGCCAAAGGTTGGATAGACGTAGTCCGCCTGCATACGGCCCAGTGTCGCATCTGTCCCTAGATAGTGACCGGGGCCGCCCATGCAGACCTCGGCCATCTGATCCAGCGCCAGAGTTTCATCCGACACTTCAATTCCACGTACGCAGCGCTGCGCTTGTCCGATCAGATCGTCGCTTAGGATTAAGCTCTCATGGCAGAAGCCCAGCAATGAGGCGTGCA
This sequence comes from Ruegeria sp. AN6, assembly GCF_056540425.1. Classification (NCBI taxonomy): domain Bacteria; kingdom Pseudomonadati; phylum Pseudomonadota; class Alphaproteobacteria; order Rhodobacterales; family Roseobacteraceae; genus Ruegeria; species Ruegeria sp. AN6. Next base: position 628,891 of record NZ_JBQFWR010000001.1, on the reverse strand, counting down.
TGCCTGCGGCCTCATAAACCATATTCAGGCCCGAAAGTCCGGCCATGACGTTCGAGCACATCTGTTCCCAACCGGCCTGCATATCAGGCAGTTTCGCGTCTGAGGCACCGGCGGCGGCTCCGCCAGGCAGGTCATAGAAATGGTGCATCTGGGCGCAACCAGCGGTCAGCAGGGCTTGTTCCCCAGAGCCGATAGACATTGCACCGGTGCGCAGATCCAACCCAAAGGGCCAGGTGCCAAAAATCGCAGGCGCACCGGGCTTTACGGCGTTTACATAAACCAAACCGGCCAGACATTCAGCCGTGGCTTGCGCTATCGCCCCGGCAACTGTCGAGGGTGCTGTGGCTCCGGCCATGCCGGCGGACAGCAGCAGAACCGGCATGCCAGCCTTGATGCATTCCTCCATCACCTCGCAGCTTTCGGTGGCGAATTTCATCGGTGGAACAACAAAACAGTTGGAGTTGGACATGAAAGGCCGTTCGCGCCACTTGTCCTCTCCGCCTGCAATCATGTGCAGCATTTCGATCGCGGGCGCGACATGGCTGGGTTCAGTGAAAGACGTGCCGATGTGTTTGAACGTACCGGAAGTGGTGGCGTAGACCGTGTTCAGGTCCATCTCGAGGTTGTCCGCAATATCGCGACACACCATAGGACGCTGAACAAAGTGAATGTTTTCAAGCTGTTCACAGATGCGGGATGCATCGTGGAGATCCTGAAGGGTCGAATCACGATACTCCTGCCCGTGCACATCGACCATGCTGACCGCCGCCCCGGCCGTTCCATAGTGAACCCGGTTTCCCGACAGCTTCAGATCGGACTTTCCATCCCGGCTGTACAGCGTGACTGAACGATTTGCTTTGGCGATAGTGTCTTCGACCAATGCACGCGGGAAGCGGATGCGGCCATCGTCGCCTAGGGAACAACCGGCGGCCACCAGATAATCGATCCCGCTTTGTGGCGCATCGGCAAGTCCAATAGTTTCCAGCGCGGTCAATGCGGACTCATGGATACGCTCAATCTGGTGCTGAGTCAGAACCTTCAGCGTTCCACCCTCCATGCCGGGTCGAATGGGGCGCAAATGCTCTGGCAGTGCCGAGGCGCGGGCTGCACGGCGTGCAGCGCGGCCACCGCTACGGGATGAGTTTCGGGTTTGTTCGTTCATATTGGAATCCGGTCGAAGAAATGCGTATTGGGTTGAGTGAACTCAGACCGCCGCTGGTCGCCCTCGTGCCGCACGTCCACGATCCGCTCCGATGGTGCGGCTGACCAGACGTATTTTCCAAACTTCGTTGTGCATTGTGTTCCAATCTAACTGAGCTCATAGTTTCAACGCTCAGCGTCACAATCTGTTCTGTTTGCGACCTGCAAATGAATTTCCGTGCAAAAATTTCACCGGCGATGTGAACAGGTTAAATTGATATACAGAAATGTTTTTTTTCCGTTACGCTAAAAATCTGTTAACCTATCCCTAGTTAATTTTGAGACAACTGTTGGTTTGAATTGGAAGTAGGTGCTGATTTTCCTTCTGTTGGATATCGCCGCATTCTTTTATGGACCGCTTCTGGTTTGTTGGAGGGCTTGATGAAGTCAACGATTGCCGCACTCGTCATCGCGCTGTTCGCAGGTGTCGGGCCGGTATTGTCGGAAGACTGGACCGGAGCATATGCAGGTTTCAGTTTCGGCTATGCGGATGTTGACGGATCGGGCAATGCTGGCGGAAGCGATGTCGGTTTTGGCCCTGTGATCGGATACGACTACGATTTTGGAAATTTCGTGTTGGGTGGTGAACTGGAATACAACTGGCTCAACCTTGATCTTGGCCAGTCGGAAGGCAGTTTAGACAGCATGTCGCGTTTGAAATTGCGCGGTGGCTACGATTTCGGCTCGGCACTGGGATACGTCGTCGTCGGCGCAGCGCGGGCTAGCACATCGGGCGATAGCGACACGGCAGCAGTATACGGCATCGGTGTGGCTTATCCTCTGGGTGATCGCTTCGTGATCAGTGGCGAGGCGTTGAGACAGGATTTTGAGAATGTTCCTCAGACAGGTGGGAAGCTTGACGCAAACGTCTTCAACCTGCGCACTACATTCCGCTTTTAACAAACGCTTTAGGTAGGTTGAATAAACCACTTCGCGCTCTTCAAAACCACCAATCAGATACGATTGGTTAAGGTTGCTTGAACTTTCTTGGGGAGCGACGTGCGTATAATATCGTAGGACGATTCAATGCGGTGGCGCATTTCTTCAGATTCTGTTGACCAGGGCAGACGAACCCAACTGCGATGGAAGTATGGGGCCTTGATCCCAACTCCAGCATCGATCAGCATTTGAGCTGTCTCAATGTCAGGTGTCTTGACTGACACCCCATCCCCGACTGAGCCGACGCAGGCGAACATTTTGCCGCCCACTTTCCAGGCGTCGTGACCTCCGCCCCAGGGATCGGAAAGCTCGGCCCCGGGCAGTTCAGCACAAATGGAATTGACGTATTCACGGCTCATGAAAGGCAGAGTGCCGATACGGCTGGTAAAACTCAAGACTTGGCTCAGCGTAAAACTCGTGTTACCCACGGCGCATGAACCAGAAAACCTGCATCATTATTTGCTGCATTACCTGCTGATTTATCAAGCGGGCCGGTTTCTTTCGTTTTCATCCCTGAGACAAGTTGCTAAGCCCGCGCCAACGCGTGACGAACATGCTGTTTCAGGAGCACGACCCGATGACGACGATCAAACTGCACAACACAAGGACACGGACGAAAGAGGATTTCGTGCCGATCGATCCAGGCAATGTGCGGATGTATGTCTGTGGTCCGACGGTTTATGACCGCGCCCATCTTGGGAATGCGCGGCCCGTGGTGGTGTTCGACGTGCTCTATCGTTTGCTGCGGCACGCTTATGGTGCGGATCACGTGACCTATGTGCGCAATTTCACCGATGTGGACGACAAGATCAACGCCACTGCTTTGGCGCGCAAACAGGCCGGAGCAGAAGGTACGCTGGAGCAGTTGGTTCAGGAGCGCTCGGACGAGACCATAGGCTGGTACTTGCATGATATGGGCGCGCTTGGGGCGATGGAGCCGAATGCAATGCCGCGCGCCACGGAATATATCGCGCAGATGGTCGCAATGATTGAGGACCTGATTGCCAAAGGGCATGCCTATGCTGCCGAGGGTCATGTCCTGTTTGCGGTGGACAGTTGGAAAGAAGATTATGGTAGGCTGTCTGGCCGCTCGGTCGATGACATGATTGCCGGTGCGCGGGTTGAAGTCGCGCCTTACAAGAAAAACCCGATGGATTTCGTGCTGTGGAAGCCTTCGACCGATGAGTTGCCTGGCTGGGACAGTCCTTGGGGACGCGGGCGTCCGGGTTGGCATATTGAATGCTCGGCTATGAGCTATGAGCTGTTGGGCGAGAGCTTTGATATTCATGGCGGCGGCAACGATCTGATGTTCCCGCATCATGAAAATGAGATTGCTCAGAGCAAATGCGCACATCCGCATGGAGAATTCGCGCGCGTCTGGATGCACAATGAGATGCTGCAGGTCGAGGGCAAGAAGATGTCCAAGTCGCTGGGCAATTTCTTCACTGTGCATGACCTGTTGGAGCAAGGTGTGCCGGGTGAAGTGATCCGGTTTGTATTCCTTCAGACACACTATCGCAAGCCGATGGACTGGACCGAGAAGAAGGCGCGTGAGGCCGAGGCGACGTTACGCAAGTGGCGGGCGCTGACGGCGGGCATCGAGCCCGCCACCACCGCAGCACCTGCGGTCATCGATGCGCTTGCGGATGATCTGAACACGGCAGGTGCAATCGCGGAACTTCATCGGCTCGCGGCCGAGGGAGAGGCCGCATCACTGTTGGCAAGTGCTCAGGTGGTCGGCCTGTTGGTGGACGATATGGGCGCTTGGGCCGAGACCGTTTCAGCTGATCTGTCATCTCATGCAGAAAAACTGGCCGAAGCGCGAGCGTTTGCGATGCAGAGCAAGGACTTCTCTGAGGTAGATCGCCTTAAGGCAGCATATATCGCTGCAGGGCTTGAGGTTCGGATGAGCAAGGATGGTGTGGAGTTGGTACCCGGCGCCGGGTTCGATGCCACCAAGCTGGAGGGGGTCGAATGACTAAGGAACGCCTTTATCTTTATGACACCACGTTGCGCGACGGGCAGCAGACGCAGGGCGTGCAGTTCTCGACCGCTGAGAAAGTGCAGATCGCGCAGGCGTTGGATGGGCTGGGTCTCGATTATATCGAAGGGGGTTGGCCCGGGGCGAACCCGACCGACAGTGCGTTTTTTGAGAGCGCTCCCAAGACCTCGGCCCGTATGACCGCGTTTGGGATGACCAAACGCTCTGGTCGGTCGGCAGAGAATGATGACGTTTTGGCGGCCGTCATGAATGCCGGAACGCCAGCCGTTTGTCTGGTGGGAAAGTCACATGATTACCATGTGACTCATGCGCTTGGCATCTCGTTGGAGGAAAACACTGAGAACGTAAGGGCTTCGGTCGCGCATATCGTGGCGCAGGGGCGTGAGGCCTTGTTCGATGCCGAACATTTCTTTGATGGCTATAAGGACAACCCGGAATATGCGGTTGAGGTCTGTCGTGCAGCGCTTGACGCCGGTGCACGGTGGGTCGTCTTGTGCGATACCAATGGCGGCGCGTTGCCCGCCGAGGTCGGGCGGATCGTGTCTGAGGTGATTGTTGCCGGTCTGCCAGGGGATCGTTTGGGTATTCATACCCACAACGATACTGAAAACGCGGTGGCCTGTTCGCTGGCCGCTGTGGATGCGGGTGCGCGGCAGATTCAAGGCACTCTGAACGGGCTAGGGGAGCGCTGTGGCAATGCCAATCTGACCGCACTGATCCCGACTCTGATGCTGAAAGAGCCCTATGCCTCGCGTAATGAGATCGGAGTGAAGCCCGAGGCTCTGGCCGGGCTGACCCGGATCAGCCGGATGCTGGACGACATATTGAACCGCGTGCCCAGCAAGCAGAGCGCCTATGTCGGCGCGTCGGCGTTCGCCCATAAGGCCGGGCTGCATGCCAGCGCGATCCTCAAGGATCCAACGACCTATGAGCATATCGATCCTGCAAGCGTCGGGAATGCGCGCATCATTCCGATGTCTAACCAGGCCGGGCAATCGAACCTGCGCAAACGTCTGACCGATGCGGGATTGGCCGTTGAGGCGGGTGATCCGGCATTGGGACGCATCCTTGAGCGGATCAAACTGCGCGAGGCCGAGGGCTATTCCTATGACACAGCGCAGGCCAGTTTCGAGCTGTTGGCGCGGGATGAGTTGGGGCAATTGCCCGAGTTCTTTGAGGTCAAGCGCTATAAGGTCACCGTTGAGCGCCGGAAGAATAAATACAACAAGATGGTTAGCCTGTCAGAGGCGGTTGTTGTTGTGAAAGTGGATGGCGAGAAGAAGCTGTCGGTCAGTGAGTCGCTGGATGAAAGCGGCAGTGACCGTGGTCCGGTGAACGCGCTGGCAAAGGCTTTGGCCAAGGATTTGGGGCAATATTCGCAGATACTGTCGGATATGCGGCTGGTCGACTTCAAGGTGCGCATCACTCAAGGCGGGACCGAGGCGGTGACTCGCGTGATCATCGATAGCGAAGACGGGCAGGGACGGCGCTGGTCCACTGTCGGTGTCAGCGCGAACATAATCGATGCCTCGTTCGAGGCGCTATTGGACGCGATCCAGTGGAAACTGGTGAACGATTGCGCCCCGCAGTCCGCGGCAGCCGAATAAGGTGGAGTTCGACGACGACATCAAGGCGTGTGCAGAACTGGTGCATCGGGCCGATCCCGATCGCTTTATGGCGTCCATGGCCGCACCGGTCGAGGCACGGGCTGTCCTGTTCCCGATCTATGCGCTGAACGTCGAAGTGGCCCGCGCTCCATGGGTGACTCAGGAGAGCATGATCGCTGAGATGCGGCTGCAATGGTGGCGCGATGCCTTGCAGGAAATTGCCGAAAGTCCAACCGTGCGCCGGCACGAGGTTGTCACGCCGTTGTCGCGTATTCTCTCACCGCATCTGGCGGCGCAATTGGATGAATATGTCGCCGTAAGGCGTTGGGATATATACCGCGATCCGTTTGAGGATGAGGAGCATTTTGACTCCTATATCGACCACAGCGCCGGATCGTTGATGGTTGTGTCGGCGCAGGCTTTGGGTGCGTCGGATGAGACTGTTCTTCGAAATTTTGGTTATGCGGCCGGGATTGCGAATTGGATGCGTGCTATTCCCGAGCTCGAGTCGCGAGGTCGTATCCCATTGTTAGATGGCACACAGGATGGTGTTCGGACCTTAGCGCAGAAAGCGTTGGACCGGCTGGCGCGTGCGCGATCTGCGCGTGGCGAAATATCGGCGGCAGCACGGCCAGCACTCTTTGCAGGATGGCAGACAGAATGGGTGTTGCAGGCGGCCTTGGAACGGCCAGAACGTGTGGCTGCGGGTGCCTTAGCGCAGGGCGAAATTCGCCGTCGGTTTTCTTTGATGAAGACAGCCGCGACAGGGCGCTGGTAAGTCAGGCAGTTTGAGGGTCTGACGGCCTTAGCACCAGCCACAACAGCGCGCCTCCTGCCAGTGTCAGCAGCGGGATCATTGCTAAATTCACGGCTGTCCAGCCCTCGACCGCTGAGCCGCCCGAGCAATTCATCAGCCCGCCGGACGCCAACGACGCAAAGGTGACGCCGCCAAAGACCATAAGGTCGTTCAGGCCCTGCATCCGCCCGCGCTCGTGCACTTCGTGCGAGTCGGCGAGCATGCTGGTGGCGCCGATGAATCCAAAGTTCCAGCCGATTCCCAGCAGGATGAGGGCGACGAAAAAGTTACCCAGATCTACACCCTGCAGGGCAACAAGGCCCGCGCCGCCGAGGATGGCCAGACCAAGGGCCACGATCTTTTCAACGCCAAATCTGGCAATTAGGTGGCCGGTGAAAAAGCTGGGAATATACATCGCCAGTACGTGGCTGGTTACGATATCCGCGGCATCACCTTCGGTGTATCCGCATCCGACAACAGCCAACGGTGTCGATGTCATCACAAGGTTCATAAGCGCGTAAGAAACCATCGCGCAGATGATCGCCACTGCGATACGCGGGGTTTTTAGCAGCTCCAGCCGCGTGCGGCCCTTGGGTTCATCCTCGGTAGGCTTGGGTGGAGTGGGAATATCAAGAAAGAGGAAAAGGGCAGAACCCAGTACGTTGATTGCAATCACAGCCAAATAAGTGCCCAGAAACGGGATCACATAGGCTTGCGAGGTCAGCTTTACGATCTGTGGGCCAATGATGGCCGCCGCGAGCCCCCCGGCCATGACGTAAGAAATTGCCTTGGGCCGGAACGCATCAGAAGCGGTGTCGGCTGCCGCAAAGCGATAGAAGCCATGTGCGCTCATATAGATGCCGGTCAGGAAGCTGCCAACAAGGAACACAGGGAATGAGCCGAGATAGAGGCCGTAAGCCCCGATAATGCCACCGGTAGCACCCGCTGTGGAGCCTACAAGGAACCCTGCGCGGCGTCCCCAGCGTTGCATGATGGCCGAGATCGGAGTGGCCGCCAGCATCGAACCCAGTACGATCAGTGAAATCGGCAGCGTCGCGAGGCAGGCGTTGCTGGCCAGCGATTGCCCGGCCAATCCGCCGACAATGAACATGATTGGCATCTGCGCACCCAAGATCGCCTGGGCCGCCACCAGAACGGCGACGTTTCGTTTGGCCTGACTGTCGTCGGGGGTGGCAGCGATCATTGTCATGGGCGAATGGTTATCTACGATTGAGACTAGGCACAAGCGGCTTGCATATGCGGCACATCCGCCTAACGTGCGGACGAGGATCACTTATCGGAGAGCGCATGTCCGTCGGACGCATCATCGAAACCCCGGATTGCGTGAGTGAAGGGGCCGAATGGCTGGCAGGGGCCTGCCCCCGTATGGCCTATGCGATGGAGCAAACCGGCCCTCTGCCGCTTAGGCGCAAGCCTGACGGGTTTGCCCAACTGCTCAGCGCCATTGTCAGCCAACAGGTCAGCGTGGCCTCGGCAAACGCGATCTGGAAGCGGTTGCAGGACGCAAAACTGACCGGCCCGCGTAAGATCATTTGGGCCACGGATGATGATCTGCGGGCGGTGGGTCTCAGCCGTCAGAAAATCCGTTATGCCCGAGCCTTGGCCGAAGCGCGGATCGACTACAAAGCACTTCGTGATGCCCCGGATGACGAGGTGGTCGCAATTCTGACCGAGGTACCGGGAATCGGTGTCTGGACCGCCGAGATTTATGCCATGTTTTCGCTTGGTCGCGCTGACGTGATTGCGCCGGGTGATCTGGCGTTGCAGGAAGCGGCTCGAATTCTTTACGACCTGCCAGAACGACCAAAAGACAAAGAGTTGCGTCAGATGGCTGAAGCATGGTCGCCCTGGCGATCGGTTGCGGCCCGGGTGCTGTGGGCCTATTACCGGGTCGCAAAAGACAGAGAAGGGATCAGATGACACGAGTTTTGAATGCGCTCCGAAAAGAGCCGGTTTCGGGGGATACACGCTCGGTCGTTGTGTTCGTTCATGGTTATGGCGCCAATGGAGCTGACCTTTTGGGGCTGGCCGATCCGCTGGGGGAACATCTGCCGGATACTCTGTTCGTGTCACCCGACGCGCCGGAACAGATCCCAGGTATGCCCAATGGGTTTCAATGGTTTCCGATTCCGTGGATTGATGGCTCGTCCGAAGAAGAGGCCCGCCGTGGTATGGAAATGGCCGTCGAGGATTTCAACGCGTTCCTCGACGCGCTGATGGTTGACGAGGATGTCCTGCCCGAACAGGTTGTGCTGTTCGGTTTCAGCCAGGGTACGATGATGAGCCTGTATGTCGCCCCGCGCCGTGAAGATCCTGTGGCCGGAATTGTCGCGTTCTCGGGTCGGTTGTTGGAACCTGACTTGTTGCCGGACGAAACCGTCAGTCGGATGCCGGTGCTGCTGGTGCATGGCGATGCCGATGATGTGGTGCCGCCGCAATCGCTGCCTGAGGCGGCTGAGGCGTTGCAGGCCGCTGGTTTCAAAGAGGTCTACGCCCATGTGATGAAAGGCACCGGCCACGGGATCGCTCCGGATGGCTTGAGTGTTGCACTGGCCTTCATGCGGGATAAGCTCAGCCTCTGATCTCTGCGCGTCTACTAAAGGAGCATTTGATGCTGATCGTGACAGGTATTGTGGAAGTTGCCGAAGAAGGCGTCGAAAAAGCCTCGGTTGCTGCGCAGAAAATGGTCGCGGAAACCCTGAAAGAGCCAGGATGCATGGTCTATGAGTTCAGCCAAGTTCTGGGCCATGCGACCCGGTTTCGGGTTTACGAAGAGTGGCAGGATCAGACTGCGCTGGAAGCCCACTTTGCGACCCCGCATATGGCCGCGTTTCAGGCTGAATTGGGTGAGGTCGGCGTGACCTCAAGCGAGATCTACCGCGTGATCGGGGGCGAAAAGCAGCCGCTGCGCTAGCCGGTCAGTCCCACAACCAACCTTCTGAGAACTCGACCGAATTGCCCGCCGAGTCTCGCACATACAGCGACAAGGCCCCATTGGGCCAGTCAAATTCGGCGTCGATAGGGATGTTCCAGTCCAACAGGTGCTTGCGCATCACTGCGATCTCGTCGCGGGTGAGGACAAGACATACGTGTCCGGGGCCGCGAGCGCCATGTGGTGGGACCGGAAGTTCCGGGTTGCTCGGCGGTTTTTCGGTCTCGTCGGCAATGAACAACAACAGGACTGACCCGCCGATCCGATAGAAGACATGGCGGTTGGTTGCGCGCTGAATCTTTTCGAGGCCCAGTATTTGACCGTAGAAATCCTCGGCCGCGTCCAGATCGTCGACATAAAGTGCGGCTTCAAGGATCGCCGACGGGGCAGGAATGTCTGGTGTGACTTTCATGCCGTAAGTATATCACATCACGCAGTTTTTGTCATCGACGCGGACGTCGGTCGCGTTTGCGCGCTGGCGCTGCACTTATAGAAGGCATCGGCAGGCTGTCCCACTGACCGGGGTCGAGGCCGTCCAAATACCAGTCGCCGATCCGTGCACGGATCAGGCGCAGAGTTGGATGTCCGACTGCTGCGGTCATCCGGCGAACCTGACGATTGCGGCCCTCGCGTATGGTCAGTTCGACCCAACTGTCCGGTACGGTCTGGCGGGCACGTATCGGCGGGTTTCGGGGCCATAAGCCTTCGGGTTCGTCAATCAGACGGGCCTTGGCAGGGCGTGTCAGCCCGTCCTTTAGCTCAATCCCATCGCGCAGTGCCTTCAGCACGGCCCCATCCGGGATACCCTCGACTTGAACCCAGTAGGTCTTGGCCATCTTGTGCTTGGGATCGGATATCTGTGCCTGCAACTTCCCATTGTCGGTCAGCAGCATCAAACCTTCGCTGTCCCGATCCAAACGCCCGGCAGGATAGACGCCGGGCAGATCGATGAAATCCGACAGCGTGCTGCGAGGTGAATCCGCATTGGCGCGGTCTGTGAACTGCGGCAACACATCATAAGGTTTGTTAAAGCGGATAAACCAGGACATGCCCCCGCCATACCGCCCGGACCACGGCAGCGCAACCTGTGGATAAATGTTACTTATCTGTTACGGAATCGGCCTAAGCATTACTCGAGATGTTGTGTAAAATCGGGACTTGTCAGAGTTTTAACACGATATATAGTTAAGTTAAGGCCGGGGCGGGTGTTCCCCGCTCTGATGTCATAAACGGGCAGTACAGAGCGAGGAGCGATTCTGTTATGGACGGAGACTTCAGGACCGAATTTGTCAGGGAACCCGGTGCGCTAAGGCATCATCCGGCATTGGTTCTGAACGCCGATTATCGCCCGCTTTCGTATTACCCGTTATCTCTGTGGCCCTGGCAAGAGGCGATCAAGGCGGCCTGGTTGGACAGGGTGGATATTGTGGCCGAGTACGACGAGGTCGTCCGAAGCCCGAGCACCGAAATTCGAATACCTTCGGTCGTTGTCCTGAAAGATTATGTAAAACCCAGAAAGCGCGTGGCCTTCACGCGCTTTAATTTATTTTTGAGGGACGAATTCAAATGCCAGTACTGCGGGAGCCGTGGAGAACTGACCTTTGATCACGTCGTCCCGCGCGCTGCCGGAGGTGTGACCAGTTGGCAGAACGTCGTGGCAGCCTGCAGCCCCTGCAATCTGCGCAAGGGGTCAAAGTCACTTCGACAAGCCAGAATGTCCCTGAGCAAACCGCCGCGTCAGCCGGACGCTGAAGCCCTTAGAAATATTGGTCGCAAGTTCCCACCCAACCATCTGCATGATAGTTGGATTGATTTTCTGTACTGGGATGCCGAATTGGATCAGCAATAACACCTAACGCACGCGCCAAGCTGCGATCCAGACCAGGACCAGACCCGCCGAGATGAATCCATTCCAGCCGGCCATTGATATCCCGAACATTTCCCATGGAATTTCATCACAGCGCGCTAATGGGGCGGACATGATCTGGTTCATCAGTTCTTCGGCGCTGAGGCCTCCAATATCACCAGAAGTGCATGTTGATGGGCCTTCCCACCAGCCTTGTTCGACACCCGCATGATAGAATCCGACCCCTGCGGTTGTGGCTGCCGCAAGGGCTCCCAACAGGGGCAATGGTCGAATGCCCGGAAATGTGAATGCGAGCACACCAAGAACGATCGCCACGCCGTGCGGATAGCGTTGCCAGATGCACATTTTGCACGGTGCAAACCCGCCGAGGTATTGAAATCCCCAAGCACCTAGCAATAGGACGGCCGAACCTGTGGTTGCAATAAGTATGAGCGTTTTCTTGGTCATAGGTATTTCACAACAAGGAAGCCACCAAACAGCAGTACGATGAACAAGGTGAACATCAGACCCAACCGCTTTTCGATGAAATCGCGGATTGGCTCACCAAATTTCCACAGGAGTCCGGCGACAAGGAAGAACCGCAATGCGCGTGCCAGAATCGAAGTGGCAATGAAAGTCCCCAGCGGCATCCCGGTCCAACCGGACATGATTGTGATGACCTTATAGGGGAACGGAGTTACCCCGGCTGCGAGCACGGCCCAGAAACCGAAATCGTTGAAGCGGGTGTTAAATTCTTCCATCGCGTGGGCCTTGCCCATGGCTTCGAGAATTGGCTGCCCGAGGCTCTCGTAGAAGAATGCCCCGATGGCGTAACCCAGCATTCCGCCCAGTACAGATGCCACTAAGGCAACGGTGGCGATCAGCCAGGCGCGCGATGGTTTCGCGATGATCATCGGAATCATCAGGACGTCGGGTGGAATCGGAAAGAAGGAGCTTTCAACAAAGGCCACAATGGCCAGTGCCCACAGCGCATGAGGATGTTCGGCCAGACGAAGGGTCCAGTCATAAAGTGGTCGTAACATAAAGAACTGTTGTCCTGATAACTGTTGTTGCAAGGCAAACCACGCACCTGCCTGACCGTCAACCTCCGTCGCCGAAACAATCGATGCTCTGGTTGTTTTTTGCCTCTGGACCTTCCTGCGCTTGAGCGCTAATCCATTGTTCGTGGCCCAAGTGGCGGAATGGTAGACGCAGGGGATTCAAAATCCCCCGGTAGTGATACCGTGCCGGTTCGAGTCCGGCCTTGGGTACCAAAGTAAAAACAGTAGGTTAGGGGAACCGGCCTGCTGTTTTTTCTTTTTGGCGATTTTGTTTTGTCACAGAGAAACCTCGCATTCCTGCGCTAGTCGGTAATTTGGCGATATCAAGATACATTATTCGGTGACCGGTTAGACGTTCAGAAAAATCGAATCTTTTGAGTATTCGGTAAATATCTTATTTTGTTTGGTATTCGTCGTATTGGTTTGAGTATCGAATGCTCTCGATGGGCATCTCAACTGATCTTCAAGGGTAGTTGGTTCTTATTCAATACCCGGTCATTTCCAGATACCCCCGTCCTAAATGGCTGCCAGAGATCGTGACAGGGCCTTCCCAATACTTGAACCGAGTCCCCATCCAGGCTTTGGGCGTCAGGGCCGATGCAACTACATCAATACCTTTCTCAGGTAGTGATATTTGCCATCTGGTAGGTATTTCGCGCTGAGCGATGCGGTTTGTTTCTAGTGGTGTCAATAGTACCGAACCGTCCGGCAGAGATGTTGTTTGCCCATCCGCCTCGATCCATGTGGCAGCTGTGAAATCCCCACGTTCCCCACGCAGGCGAAACGCCATCAATTTGTCGCCGCTGTCAAAGCTGAGCGAAAACCAGTCCCAACCGTTTTGATCTTCTGCCAAAGGTTGCGAGGACCATTCGCGGTCCAGCCAGCCCTGCCCAGTCACTTCGATGTCTTGGTCTGGTAGGTGAAGGATACCTTCTACTGTGTAGAATGGCTGTGAATAATAGTAGCTGGCCTGCCCATCGGCAGATTTCACGGAATATCCCCTGTCCCCGTGGAACACCAATGGGCCTTGCGCTTGTAGGCTTAGGTCGTAACCAAATTCCGATCCTGTCGCGCTTAGACTCAATTGGGTTAAATCGCCTCCACGCATATGCCACTCGTCGATCCAGGCTTCGAAAGGTTGGGCGGTGGCACCGGCCTGTCCGATACCTCCACGGGATAGCCGTTCCGCGAAATAGTGCGTGTCTGATGTTGTTACTGCTGCGTGACCCATCCAGATCTGAGGGCTCTGCCAGCCCTCTATCTCAGTTGGTTTCAGGGCCGACCGGAATAAAGTCCATTGAACACCATAGTCATTGCCTTCTGCGTCTTTGAGATTTGCAGTCAGATACCACCATTCTATCCGGTAAGAAGGGTGCGGGCCGTGATCTTTCGGGAACTGGAATTGGTAACCTGCTTCAGGCCGCGCAAACCCCTCGGCATTACCTCCCAGTCCGGCATAGCCTTGTGCCCAACTGGCTATGGGGAACATTAAGAATAGGAAGAAAGCTCTAACGTTCATTGGCAAAAACCTGTAGCAAAGCCGCAGGTGGCAGGCGGAGTAATCGCCAGGCAGGCCAAGCGGCGGCAAGAGTCGCGGCAATCAATGTCAGCAGAAACAGCGCCAGCCAATCACCCGGAAACAGACGCATAGGCAGACGCCAACCGAATGCCTGTACGTTGATCACGGCCAACAATACCCAGGCCAATATCAGCCCAAGTGGCAAAGCCAGACAGGCAGTTAAAGCAGCAAGCAGAGCGCTGCGCAAAAGTTCCAGCTGGGCAAGTTTCGAACGTGTCAGACCCAACGCCCAAACCGGCGCGACCTGCGGCAAGCGTTGGGTCCACAACGTCAGCAAACTGGTCAAGATCGCAAATCCTGCGACGCCTAAGGTCAGCACGTTCAGGGCTGAGGTGATGACAAAGGTTTTCTCAAAGATAGAAAGCGACCGGGCCTTCATGGCAGCTTGTTGCACCACGGCCGTGGGCGACAGTTCAAACTGGGCACGCAACGCTTGCGCCAACTCCGTGGCTTTCTCTGGCGCAATGCGGATTCCAAAGCGCCGGGTTTCCGTATCCGGAGCTATCCGATCCAACATTGGCATTGATACGATCGCCTGTCCGGTTGGGTTCCCGTAGTCGGAATAGACCCCGCTTATGGTCAGAACGTGCTCTGGCGTGATCGCGACCGTATCTCCCGGCCACAAATTCGCACGGCGGGCAAGTTGTTCGTTGATCAGAATTGCACCCCGGTTCAGGACGCTGTCCCAGACATCAGGTTCTTTAGCGATCAGTGGCCAGTTTTGGCGATAGCTTTGGTGATCGACGATCCCATACAGGAAAAGCGGTCCGGTTTCGTGCGGTATCTCGGTGCTGCGGATCGGAAGGATTGCTGAAGTTCTTGGTGCAAGCCATTGGGTAATCGCCTCAGCTTGGGTTTCATCCGCAGCGGTCACGTAAAGCTCCGAAGTTAGACGTTGATCCAGCCATCCGGTGAAGGTCAGGCGGAAACTGGAAACCATGGTTCCAACTCCGATATTAGCCGCCAGCGCCAGCAATAGGGCCATTAGCGCCAAGGAAAGGCCGGGCAGTTGCGCGCGCATATCGGCAAGGACCCATTGTGTGACCGGCGTTCTTGCCTTTTGGCTCAACAGGCGCAACACAGCTGAAATGAAGAGTGGCAGTACCAATGCAGCCCCAGTCAGTGCCCCGGCGAGCAGTGCAAATCCGGCAATAAGACCACCGAAAGTAATGTAGGCAATGATGCCCAAAGCAATCAAAGCGAATCCAAATCCGCCAGAAATCCAGGCAGATATCTTTCCGCCTCCCCAGGCCTGCAAGCCGGGTCCGGCGAGTATGGGCATGCGGGAAAGCCGCCAGAGCGCTTGCCCGCTTGCAGCCAAAGTGCCACCTGTTGCCATGGCAAGACCTGCGGCGACCCATTGAGGGCGCAGTGACATTTGCCCGTCGATTGGTGCTCCGTAGAGGCCGCGTAAGGTCGAAGCAACGTCTGGAAGAAGCGCGCCGGCAAGGAAATATCCCAGCACAAGCCCGAATAGGCCTCCGATCAGAGCCAGCAACAAAAGTTCACCGAGAACAATTCCGATCAGGTTCCGCATTGGAAGACCCAAGGCCCGCAATGTTCGGATTGTGCCGCGCCTCTGTGCGAAAGCTAGGCCGACGGTACCGTGGACGATGAACAAACCAACTGCGAATGACAGCAGACCAAAAGCAGTCAGGTTCAGGTGAAAACTGTCAGTGAGTTGGGCGGTGTCCAATTGTGAAGATGGTGCAATACGTTGCAGTTCAGGTGCGATTTCCGACAGAGCTGGCAATTTGCGAGGCTGATCCGGCAAAATTATCAGACGGGATATTTGATTGGGGCGGTTGAGCAGTTGCTCGGCTACTCCGATATCTGTAAGGACCAGATCAGGCGGTAGCGCGCCGCTGGTAAGAATAGGTGGAAATCGGTCAGCGGATTGAAATACCTGTGAAAGTTGGGGCGACATCAGCAGCCGTCCCGGAGCTGTCAGCATATCAGCCGGATCCGGCGCATTGGTGCTTTGCTCGAGTTGCAGAATGGCGGGCAGGGCAGGATAAGCGACCAAATCCACGCCCATTAAGCGTATTGAACGGCCATTTACGCGCAGCGTGCCTTCGAGCACCGCGGCCACCTGCCAGCCTGCGCGCCTGAGTTCCGTATATCGCTTCAGAGGGATCATGGACCCGGTCGCGCGCAGCTCGTCAAACTGTCCAATGGCAAGCTGTGCGCTGGCGCGCTCATAACTGGCACGCGCCTCGGCGTTGATCGCTTGTACCGCCGACCAGAGGCAGGTTGCCAGCGCGATGCCGGTCAGAAGGGTCAGCAACTGCAACGGATGCGCGCGCCAATGGGACAGCAACGCCTGGACTGCAGCGCGTGTCATTCGATCCGTCCGCCCGTCAGATGGGCACGACGGTCCAGTCTGCTGGCGATCTCGTTCGAGTGAGTGACCAGCAAGAGGCCGGCCCCTGTATCTGCCACCAATGAAAGCATCAGATCCAGCACTACCGCGCTTGCTGTCTCATCCAGATTACCCGTCGGTTCATCGGCCAGCAGTAATCGCGGCCGGATCGCCATGGCCCGCCCGATGGCAACGCGCTGTTGCTGCCCACCCGATAGCTGTTCAGGGTAGCGGTTCCGCAGATCGGCCAGTCCAAGACGCTTGGTCAGATGCTCGATCCACTCTGGGTCCTCACGTTCAGCAAGCCGCGCGTGGATTGAAAGGTTTTGAGCGATGGTCAGCGACGGGATCAGATTAAACTGTTGGAACACCAATGACAGCGTATTTCGGCGCAAGGCAGCACGCTCAATGTCATTCAGAGACGACATGGGCCTTCCATCCAGGTTGATTTCCCCGCCATCGAACCCATCCAAAGCGGCAACCAAGTGCAGCAAAGTGCTTTTGCCGCTGCCGCTTTCCCCGGTCAGCGCCAGGGTCTGGCCTTGTTCCAAGGTCAGCGAGACATCATTCAGGACCGGGCGTCCGCCGGGATAGGATTTTTGGACGTGATCAATCGATAGCAACATTTGAACACTCATTCGTTCTGTCACAATGTGCAGCGCAACGAAACAGTGTCCAGAGCAGAGATCGGTTCTATTCGCCGCAGCCCGCACCTTGAGCGCGGGGTTGTTCAGCGCGCGCGAAAGTTCCATGCTGGCTGCAATCGGAACAAAGGCCATCTATATGACATTGTCGCAGCAGATTATTTGGGGCAGCTTTTACTTAGGTATTTGTTTTCTGATCGAAATCATGCTGCTGACATGGTGCGTTCTGGTCATTCGCAAACTCGTCGAAAGATGGGAGACCCGGAGCACGATCCTGGCAACTGCGGGCCCGATCAGCGTAGCGCTTATGTTCATTGTGCTTACCCATACGGTACAAGTTTGGATCTGGGCGATTGTATGGGTGTGGGGCGACGTGCTGCCGGATTGGAATTCGGCCCTTTATTTCTCGTTGGTGACTTTCACGACGCTGGGTTACGGAGACATCGTATTGGGCGAAGGTTTGCGTATTTTCGGCGCATTCGCCTCGGTTACTGGACTTCTGGCCTTTGGGTTGTCTACGGCATTCCTCGTCGCCCTAATGACGCGGGTGTTTGAAGAACGGTTCCTGAACTAAAGGATCGGCGCGAACAATCGCGCGATTGGCGCGAAAAACCGGATGTGAAACGGCTGCTGAGGCAGGTCGCGCGTCAACTCGTAGCTAGAATGGAAATCGGTTTCCAGCATGTCAGATACAGCACGTGCCGCGCGGGGATCAAAAAACAGCGCCATCGCCTCAAAGTTCAGACGGAAAGATCGGTTGTCCAGATTGGTGGTACCAACAGCTGCCAGTGTATCGTCAACGACAAACACTTTCTGATGCATAAAGCCATCGGTATAGCGAAACACACGTGCACCGCAGTCGCGAATTTCATCGAAATACGCAAATGCCGCTAACCAGGGCAGGCGATGGTCAATGACATCGGGCACGAGTATCCGCACATCCACGCCGCGCAACGCCGCGTGTTGCAACGCGGTCATGATGTCGATGTCGGGCACAAAATACGGTGAGGCGATCCACAGCCGTTCCTTGGCCTCGGCGATGGCAGAAAAGAACATCATCGCGCCGGTTTCGGTATCATCGCCCGGACCAGTAGCGACCAGCAACGCGTTCATATCCTGTTCAGATTCGCTGCCTGCCCAATCGAGCTTATCGATCAGGTCTTCGTTGCGTGCCCAGTGCCAATCTTCGGTAAAGATCAGTTGCAACTGCCGCACAACGTGACCGGTCATCTTAATATGCGTGTCCCGCCAACGCCCGAACCGAGGGCTTTGCCCCAGATACTCGACACCAACGTTGTGGCCGCCGATGAAGCCTGTCTCACCGTCAATGATCACGGTCTTTCGATGGTTGCGATAATTGAGTTGAAAGCGGAAGTTCGGCCCGCGCTGTTCGCGCGGATCAGCCACATCCACACCCGACCCGCGCAGTGTTTCCAGATAGCTCGACGGCAGGCCATAGCTGCCTACGGCATCAGTCATAAACCGAACATGAACGCCGCGTTTGACCGCTGCAATCAGCCGATCTTGTACTTTTCGCCCCAGCTCATCATCGCGCACGATGTAGAATTGGATCAGGACATAATTCTTTGCCCCGTCGATTGCGTCCAGTATTGACTGAAACGTGACATCACCATCAATCAGTAATTCGGCCCCATTGCCGCGTGAGACGGGTAGGTGTGCCAGAGCCTCGAATGGCCGCGGATTGATGCGCATCGTCTTAGGATCAGGTTTCGAGTAGTCGGCAAAGGTTTTGATCCCTTCCACCACACGTTCGCTTTCCTGTCGCGCGATGCGATAGCCTTTGAAGCGGTGGTGCCCCAGAAACAGATAGAAAGGAACGCCAAACACCGGCGCTGACAGCAGGAAAACCACCCACCCAACTGCACCCTGAGGTGTGCGCGCCGTTTGAGCAGCGCGCACGGAAAAAACGACCGCTAGGCAATAGAGCGCAAACAGAAAAAACGAAACGAGCAATGTCCACATGGGTGCGCAATGATCCGGTTTGTTAGTTGGCCCCAGTGTAGATGCGCGACCAGTCATTGGCCATATCAACGATGACCCACCCCATGTCAGGGCCTTTATCCAACCCGTCGACCAGCCGACCGATCGGACTTTCGCGGTCATAGGCCCATTCACGGTCCGCATCAGTGTGGTGTATCAAAACGCCCAGCCGTGGCCCGTCGCCTGCGGTGGTCCATTCAAGCATGGCAAAATCCCCGTCCGAGTTTCCCCCAGCAAATATGGGGCGCTTGCCGATGGTGCGCTCGATATTGATTGGCTTGCCTTCTTTGTCATCGATGAAGGCGATGCCGGGGGCCTTGTTGATTACAGGTGTGCCGTCCACGCTGTCATAGGTTGTTTCTCCATACGTGCCCAGAATCTGTTCGGGCGGGATGCCATATGCCTGTTCGGCGAATACGCGCATGAAATGCAGGCCTCCGCCCGAAACGATATAGGTTTTGAAATCTTTATCCCGCAGGTAACGCAACAGCTCGACCATCGGCTGATAGGTCATCTGGTCGTAAGGCAGATCGGTCTCGGGATGTCGTGCAGTGCCCAGCCAGTCGGCCACCGACGCCTGGAACACTTCAACGCTGCTGCCGGAATGCGACGCGTTAACCACTTCGATCAGAGCGTCGTGCCCGCCTTCCAGAATGGTTTGCAAATCACCCTCGGCAGCCGCTTTCAGGGCTGGCGTCGATAAGATCGACGGGTCTTGTGCAGCAAGCTCTGCCAGTTGGTCCATGGCAAATATGAATTGAAAATAAACCGGTTGTTCAGCCCAGAGCGTGCCGTCATTGTCAAACACCGCAATCCGGTCGGCGGGGGTGACATAGTTCGGCCCTCTTGGATCTGTGACGTTGCCTATGAACTCAATAATCGTATTTTTTGAATCAGAAGCGTTCCAACTCGGAAGTGGGTCTGCGAACAGTGTAAGGGGGGTGCAGCTGAGCACGGCAGCTAGAGCGGCGTATCGCATATGACTCTCGACATTTTCAAAAAGGAAAAAGGCCGCCCTGTAGAGGGCGACCCTAAGAGTTACATTCAAGGCCTAATTGTTGGTCGGTGTTGTTAGCTTCTCCATAACCTGATCCAAGTTGAAGCTGGCCGCTTTCTGACGTGGTGGGAATTCCTGGAATGTGCTCAGGAAACTACCAACATACTGCTGCGCTGGAACTAGGAAATAGGCTCGGTCCAACAGCCAATCGTAATAGGTGTTAGAGGTCCGGTAGGCTCGCTCATACGGATCACGGCGCAGGTTGACGATCAAGGGTATGCGCAGCTCGGTCCAAGGTTCGATCCAGGCCCTCAGAGTTGCCCAGGCTTTCTGCTCCAGGAATATTAGCTTCCAGTCTTCGAAGCGCAGCGCCGTTAGGTCTCCGTCATCCGAGAAATAGAAAATCTCTTTGCGAGGACTTTCGGCAGTCTCACCAGTCAACAGAGGCAGGATGTTATAGCCATCCAGGTGCACCTTGTATTCGCGCCCCATGCCAGACGAGCTATAACCTGCCTTCAACTTGTCCTTAATTTCGGGATCACCGGCGACCGCGAGGTATGTTGGCAACCAGTCCATGTGGTGCACGATCTCGTTGGTGACAGATCCGGCTTCGATTTGACCGGGCCAGCGGACCATCGAGGGAACGCGCCATCCGCCTTCCCAGTTGGTGTTCTTTTCACCCCAGAACGGCGTTGCGGCCGCATCGGGCCATGTGTTCATGTGCGGACCGTTGTCTGTGGAATAGTGAACTATGGTATTGTCGGCGATGCCAAGCTCGTCCAGCAGATCCAGCAGCTGACCCACATGCATATCATGTTCGATCATGCCTGCGGTGTATTCATCCGCAACGCGACCTGAGATTTCATTGGCTTTTGCGCGCATCTCGTCTTTGACGTGGGTACGGAAATGCATGCGGGTACCATTCCACCAGACATAGAAGGGTTGCCCTTGCTCATGTGCCCGCTTGATGAAATCAATCGCCGCCGCCACGGTTTCGTCATCGACAGTTTCCATGCGTTTGCGGGTCAATGGTCCCGTGTCTTCTATGGTACCATCTGACTTTGATTTGATAACGCCGCGCGGCCCATACGCCTCGCGGAAGGTGCGGCCATCAGCCAATACCCGGTCACCCGGATAGTCCTCGTTTTCTGGTTCTTCTTCAGCATTCAAGTGATAGAGATTGCCAAAAAACTCATCAAAACCGTGGTTTGTTGGCAAGTGTTCATCCTTGTCTCCAAGATGGTTTTTGCCAAACTGACCAGTGACATAACCGTGGTCTTTCAACAAACCAGGTATGGTTGGGTCTTCGACCTGCATGCCAAGATCAGCCCCCGGAAGACCGACCTTCGACAGGCCTGTCCGGAACACGGACTGTCCCATGATATAGGATGAGCGACCAGCAGTGCAGGATTGCTCACCATAGTAATCGGTGAAGATCATGCCCTCATTGGCCACGCGATCGATATTGGGTGTCTGATATCCCATGAGGCCCATGGTGTAGGCTGAGATATTCGATTGCCCAATGTCATCGCCCCATATCACAAGAATATTAGGTTTTTGATCCTGCGCCCAGGCGGGAAGTGCAAGCGCAACAGCAACGGTTGCCACTGCGAACTTGCGCATCGATTTGCGCCAGCTATATGCAATCATTTGTGGAGGTGACATAGGGTGCTCCTGATTAAACGAGCCTTAATGGCCCAGTAAATTTAGTTTTAGAGGCAGCGGCTAAATTGAACTCGATAGCCGCGTGCAAACTGTTGATTACCGGAAGAAAAAATATGTAATGGACCGGGAATCGAACAGAACTACTTTAAGCGATGAAACGTGTCTAAAACTTATCATATGATCATTTTGAAAGATACAAATGTTTGATAATGATGATGATATGCAGATCCTGACCCAAACCGACTGGTTTGGGGCACGCGGGCCGAAATTTCAGAATGATCTGATGACTTGTGCGGTTGTCCGAACGTTTGATCCAGGCGAAACACTCTATCACCATGGTGATCCGGCAAATGGTATTCATGCTGTGCTTGATGGGTCTGTTCAGATCACGGCACCCGCCGATGACGGGCAAGAATTTGTTGTGCATCGGGAAGGTGCAGGTTTCTGGATTGGAGATCTTGCTCTTTTCGCCGAAGCGCAAAGACTGGTCAGCGTGATGACCACCCAACAGACGCGTACATTGTTTTTCCCCAGTTCACGGGTGGAAAGAATGGTGCAAGAGAATCCGGAATATGTCCGCGATTTCTATGCGTTAACACGTGAAAACATGAAAACAGCCCTCCGGATCATGGCCAACTTGGCAGTTACGGGGTCGGAGAAGCGCCTTGTCTTACGTCTGCTGCATTTGGACGAGGGCGCCTCGAAATCCGACGGCTGGATTATTGTATCGCAGGATGAGCTGGCTGCGATGGTCGCAGTGTCTCAACCAACGTTGCATCGTAACTTGCATCGACTTTCAGGTTTAGGCCTAGTTGAGCTGGGATATGGTCGACTACGTCTAATCGACAGGCGCAAACTTATCGCAAGCTGCCAAAGTTGAAGCCTAGGGATTAAGTGGCGGCAACACACCCGGTTTGGGACGACTAGAGTGATTCAGGGTATTCAGTTTCCGCATGACCGCACTCCAATCCTCAAAGCCGGTTTGGCTCTTCTTTGAATACCGCTCAGCACCTATCTGGGTCAGGCTGCTCTCAAGGGGCGCGGCGCGTTCTGGTTGGAGGCTGCGCTCTTTCCAAAGTTCTATAGCTTCATAAGCTGCAGACAAATCCCGAGCTCTCAATGCTGCTCTCAAAGCTTCGGCGGCGTATTCCTCGGAGGCAAGATATCTACTGTGTCGCTTGTCTTTCCAGCGCTGATAGCGTGGGCGAAGAGATCGCACTGCGGCCCACAATGCCAAAACAACAATCGTGATCCAGAATGCAGCCTTTGCAAGGGTTTCGATATCCGGCTGCTGCCATTTTGGTGGTGCCAGCGTTAACTCGGTCGCTGGGACGGCGACCGTTTCAATTTGTCTGGTTTGCAAGTTAAACCAATCGATTGACACAGCTGGCAACCTTGTCTGGCCGCCCTCCTGCGAAATATATACCGTCTTCTCCATGCGTTGTCCGGACAACACCCCTCGATCTTCGGTTTCTGTAATGCGCGGCTCCTTAGGATATGCGCGCACCAACGGGTCTTGCTCGTGAGGTGTGAGCACTGGGATCAAAAGAGGCGTCGTGCCAGATATCTGCGCGCTCAATTCGCGTGTAATGGCGTCACCAGCCTGCATATCTGTTGTGCCTTCTATTTGCTGCTGGAGCGAAAACCCGTTTGCGATGATTAACGGATCTAGACCACGGGCACCTTCTGGAATCTCGGCGCTGAGTTGTACAGGCGGAAGCGCCAACGAAACCTGAATTGGATCGTTGGTTTGAGGATCGGCATAAGTTACAACCACCTCTTGCGAGTCAAACGCAACCGGACCTGTTGCCAGAGGGTATAGGCGATAGCTGCGCTGCACACCGGACCAGGTCGCTCCGTTCACCGTCTCGCTGATTGGTCCAGAGGCACGTTCAGGAAGACGAACCACGAGGTTTTGTTGTTCTAAAGAGGGAAACACCGGAGGTTGTGGCATGAATGTTGGCACCAGAACTTTGATTCGAACGATCGCTGGTTGCCCTACAATGACCGGTTTATCAGGCACTTCGACCGAGACCTGAGGGGCAGTCGCATCGTTATTCTGCGCAAATACTGGAAGAGCAAGAAAAAGAATAAAGAAAGTAACGTATCTCATTCTGTTCGCTCCTGATTTTCAAGAAGAAAACGGTTACGCAGAAAGTCTTGCATGTCGGTATCTATCGAGCTGATCCATTGATCAGCCGAAAGGGTTTGCGGCCCTTCTATAGGAGCTTGAACCGTAGTTTCGTTACCGCGGGCCGCATCATTGTCGAACACCGTATCGTCCGCACCGATGCCAGCCTCTTCGCCCGTATCAGATTGTTCGCGTGTTGTTTCAATGTAATCAAGGATGGCTTTCGACACCTCGAGATTGTGCTGCGCTTCGGGCCATTCAGGACGCCGTTCCAAGGCGGTCTCGAAGGCGGATATGGCTGGGCGATACTCACGGTTCCGTATTCGCGCCATACCTTCAGCAAACGCGGCTTCCGATGTGTCCAGCCCGGCAAATATGGAGGACGCCTCTGAATATTGACCGTCCCTGAGATAGGCATATCCCTTGTGATACGAGCCCTCAAACAATTCCGCCGCTTCAGCAAAGCGCTTTTGATTCATTGCAATTTGACCTTGCTGATCGGCCGTAAGGAACCAATCTTTCCACCCTTCGGCTCGAACTCCTGATGGTGGAATTATCATCAAAGCCAGTAGTGCCCAGCGGATCACCCAGCCTCTTCTGAACCAAAGAAGTGATACTAACGCAGCAGGCCATGCCAAGATCCAGCCATTGTCCTGCCAATCAAGACGTTCATCATCATCCAGAGCTGCAGTGTAGGCAGTTTGGATTTGACGCTGCAGACGACTGATGTCCCGATCGTCATCCGAAAACGCTATCACGGATGCGCCTTGGACGTTGCCTAGCTGAACAATTCGCTCACCATTGGGCAGCATAGTGAGAAAGAAAATGTCGTTAGTCGAAGTGTTTAACTTAGATACCTGAGACGGGTCTAAGTCATCCAAAACAAACAGCACTGCCCCTGGGCTCTCACTTTCATCCAGTATGGATTGCGCTAAATCGAGAGCATCGGCCGCTGCGTCGCCTGGGGTTGGCATCACAGTCGGCGTTAAGCCTTCAAGCAGAGGGCGAAGAATGTTGGCGTCTTCGGTTAGGGGAGCAACTCGGTGCGGCGTTCCGGAATAAGCGATCAGCGCAGTGCGGGCTCCAGCGCGCTCATCGATCAGATCAGCGATCTTGAACCGTGCTCGGTCCAACCGTGAAGGAGCAATATCCGTGTTCTCCATGCTGTCGGTGACCTTTAGAGCGATCACTAACGGGGCGGTATCTGCAATTAGCGGGTTGGGTGCACGCGACCAGGTTGGACCGGAGGCCGCGAGGGCAACAAGTGTGGCGATGACCATCGCAATATCAATTGGTTGAATGCGACGGGTTTCAGTCTTGCCAAGCTGCAATGCGGTCGCCAGATGCGGAGCGATCCCTGAGGGTAGCTTGGTTTCAGCCGCAGGCTTGGGTCTGATCAACCACCATAACGCCACGATTGGGATTAAAAACAGAAGGTAATAACCTCGAATAAAATGGAAATCAGGAAGTTCCATTATTGAGCAACCTCCTTGCGCCGCTGGGCAAAATGGAACGAGATTGTGCTGATAAGAATAACGATCAGCGCACTCGCCAATGGAATATGGGCAAGGCTGTTTGTCGGGCGATAGCTTTGAGTTTCTACTATTCTGGGGTTTAGCTGATCTATGCGCTCGTAGGTCTGTGCGAGGGCCGACGCATCATCTGCAAAGAAATATTCTCCACCGGTGCGATCCGCGATATCCTTTAACGCTTGCAGGTCCACGCGATCTTCGCCCGTAGCATTAGGGTCTCCAACACCAATCGTATAGATGACCACATTCTTTTCTGCGGCAATCGCCGACGCGTTTACAGGCGTCATACGGCTGGATGTATCGGCCCCATCGCTTAGGACGATCATCAGGCGTTGATCCACTTCGCTGGACTCGAATGTTCTGATCCCAAGCCCGATCGCGTCACCAAGGGCAGTGTTCGGACCAGCCATGCCAACTTGAGTTTGATCCAGGAAGCCATTCAAACTATTAAGATCTTCTGTAAACGGCGCTTGTATGAACGCGCGTGTTCCAAAAATGATGAGGGCCATCCTGTCACCATCGCGCTCGGCGATGAATTGTTTTAGGACATCTTTTACTGCTTCCAACCTTTGCACAGGGCCGCCAGTCTCGGATTTGAAATCGCGCTGATCCATCGAGCCCGAGATATCCAACGCGAGGACGACGTCCCTCGCAGATTTTTCAATCACTATGGGATCACCTAACTGTTCTGGTCGAGCCAGCGACAGAACCAACAAAATCCAGATTAACACGACGCTTGCCGTTTGAAGGTGGGATCGAACTGGGATGACTGAGCCGGAACTCGGCTCGACGCCCGCGGCCTGCGCAACGCGGCGAAAGAAGGGAATACGAATTGAAGTGTTTTTTTCGCGATGGGGTGGAGCAAAAAAATAGACCAGCGCCGGAAGCGGAAGTAGCAGAAAAACCCACGGAGCAGCGAAGGAAAACATCACTTTCTCCGATATGGTTTGTGGGCTTTAACCCAATGGCGCGCAAGCTGCGTGACGGCAGGGTTTGGCGGTATGTCTTTATACGGGGCTTCAACTAACGCTCGGCAAACTTCCGAATTTAATGATTTTCTATCAATGGTTTGGGATAGAAATCTCAGCCATTCTTCGCCATGAATCCCTGCGACCTGCTCGCGAGGATATGCGGCCAACGCAGTACGCCGAAGGATCTCGGCAACCTTGGCCACAGAGATGCCAGGCGCTGCGAGTTCTGCCAGCGCGTACCGCCTATAGGCGTTCGCACGCCTGTGCCGCAGTATCAGGACTGTAGCGACCGAAAAAATTGCCAGCAGGATGACAGCGACCACGACCCATCCCCAGGTCTGGGGCATCATTGAAATAGCTTCAGGTTCTGGCGCTGGTTCGAGCATATCCAACAGATCAACCAGCGATTTTCCTGTGGTATCGATGCTCATCGCCGACCTCCGCGGTGCCCGAATAAGCGCAATAGCTGATCCAAAGCCGGTTCCGAGGTTGTCATAGGAACTACCGGAAAACCATATCGTCCGGACCATGTGTGCAGTTGTGCTAACCTATCCTCCATCGATCTTCGAATTTTGTCTGATAACTCAGGGTCGGAACTGTCGACTTCAATCTGCTCGTTACCATCAGAGACCGTCATCTTCAGGTTCGGCGTGAGGGCCGTTGCAGTTGGATCCGCGATATTGAAAACGATCAAATCGTTTGAGAACGCCAGTTGCCGCAACAAATTCTCCGATCTTTCATCGAGCCCGTCGCAGTCTGAGAACAGGCATATTAGTCCGCTGGTTTGGGTGATGCGGGTAGCCTCGATAAGCATGTCATTCAGAAACACGGTTGGCTGTGGGGTCAAGCCTGCATGCAAGCTGGAATTTGCTGTTCCGATGGAGGACAAGAACCGCGTAAGGGCTGCCGCGCGGCGCTGTGGTCTATGCTCGGCAACGTCTGTATCGCTGAATACGAGACCTCCAACACGATCGCCTTGACCAAGAATTCGATGCGCAGAAATTGCTGCGGCTTCGGCAGCGATGACAGATTTCATGTAGACTTCTGTTCCGAAGAACATCGATATGCGCTGATCGACCAACAGCAGGGCAGGGCGATCACGTTCTTCGGTGTAGACCCTAACATGGGGCTTTCCGGTGCGTGCAGTGACCTTCCAGTCGATCGTTCGGATATCGTCGCCCGGCAAATAGCCACGCAATTCTTCAAAATTCAGGCCGCGACCACGCAGACGCGAGGCGTGACGACCATTCAGGATCGAGCGCGCGGGTTGACGCGGTAACAGGCTGAGTGGCCGCGATCTGGGGCCCAATTGCAATAGATGGTCCGCGTCGACTCGGACGCGTGGGTCGTTCGGATATGGCGCAGTCAGGGTCATGCAGCCGTTTTCCTTAGCGATTAGGGAAGCGCCACCAGGCGAAGGAGTTCTGCGATCACGTCATCTGCGGATTTGCCTGATCCTTGTGCTTCGAAACTGAGTGTAACGCGATGACGAAATACGTCATGCGCAATGGCGCGGGTGTCTGCAGGGTCGACATAATCGCGTTCGTTCATCCAGGCATGGGCGCGCCCGCATTTGTCCAACGCCAGTGAGGCGCGTGGACTGGCGCCGATCTCAATCCAACTCGCGAGTTCGGGGCTCAAAGCTTCGGGCGTACGCGTCGCCTGCACGAGGTCGGCCATATAACGATCCATCGCGTCAGACACATGGATTTGACCGATCTCTGACCTTGCCGCAAAGATGGCTTCCTGTGGTATCGCGGCTGGAGTTTCACGCGCCCCACCCTTGTTGGCTGCGATATCTTCGCCCCGAACCAGGCGGATAACTTCAACTTCGTCTTCGACGGGGGGGTAAGTGATTTGAACATGCATCAGAAATCGATCCATCTGTGCTTCGGGCAGTGGGTAGGTACCTTCCTGTTCGATGGGGTTCTGGGTGGCCATGACGATAAACAGAGGATCCATTTTATGCGTGGTTCCTGAAACAGTGACTTGCCGTTCCTCCATCGCTTCCAGCAACGCCGCCTGCACCTTGGCGGGCGCACGGTTGATTTCATCCGCTAGTACGATGTTCGCAAAAATCGGTCCCGGTTCGAACTTGAACTCACCCCCCGCATCGGTCTGCTGGAATATCTCGGTCCCAGTCACATCCGAAGGCAGTAAGTCCGGCGTAAACTGAATGCGGCTAAAGCTTGCATCCATATTCTTCGCCATTGCCTTGACCGCGCGTGTCTTGGCCAGACCAGGCAGGCCCTCGATCAAAAGGTTACCATTGGCCAAGAGACCGATCAGCAGGCGATCAATCACCTCGATCTGGCCAATGATCGATTGGCCCATACGGGATCTGAGATCCATAATCTGGTTGAGTGCGCTCATAACAATTGTCCCGTAATAGCCCGAAATACCGGTCTCGCGTTCTATCGTCTGCGATGGCCGAGAGTCGGTATCTTGAAGTAATGATAGAATGTTAGCAGGGCGAAGTTGCTCAGACTACAATGAATTCCGAGTTCTAAGTTTTTGAATATCACTCTTTAACTCCTCGCGGATGGGCCCGGGATTACTGGGATCACGTAGTGTGGTTGTCCAGTGGGTTGGTCGGTCGCGACCGGTCTTTCGGTTCCAACTCAGCGCGTTTAGGATAGATTGCTGTTCTTCTGTCAGATGAGAAGGGATTTCATATCCGTTCAGGGTTGCCCAAACACCGCTCCACAGACGGCCGACAGACCAAGGATTATAACCCCCGCCACCCAAGATCAAAAACCGAGGTGTTAAGTGTTGGAGGCTGGAAACGGCACGCCAGTGCGCATTGTTTGACAATGCGAGGCGCGATAGCGGGTCTTCGGTGACGGCGTCGGCACCGCATTGCAGGATAATGGCTTGTGGGTGGAAAGCCTTAGTTACAGGAAGAATCATCCCCTCCAGAATGGCTTGGAATTCATCGTCATTTAGACCTCGATCAACAGGTAAATTCCATGCGGCGCCACCTGCGTCATCTTCCAGTAGTCCGGTAAAGGGCCATCTGCGCGCCTCATGAATCGAAATTATGCGCACCATTGACGAACCGTGGAACGCAGCCTCGACGCCATCGCAATGATGGGCGTCGATGTCTATGTAGACAATTCGTTCAAGCCCAAGATCGAGCAGTCTTAGGATCGCGAGAACTGGATCGTTTAGGTAACAGAAGCCGTTGGCGCGACTTTCCAATCCATGATGCGTACCTCCTGCTGGGTTAAACACAATACCACCGTTCCAAATTAACTCGGCTCCCAGCATCGATCCTCCGGCGGCAGTGGCTGGCCGTCGATACATTTCTCCAAATACCGGATTGGACAATGTGCCCAGACCAAACCTGCGTTTTACCTCGTCGGAGACCGACTGTGTTTTTTCGGCGTTTAGTAATGCTGAAATGTAAGCAGGTGAATGAAATCGCTGCAGTGCCTTAGGTTTGGCACACGGGCTGGTCCGATAGTTCTGCGAGTTCAGCCAACCCATCGATCTGCAGAGGTCAATCACAGTGGAAACGCGCGGGATTGCAAGCGGGT
This sequence comes from Ruegeria sp. AN6, assembly GCF_056540425.1. Classification (NCBI taxonomy): domain Bacteria; kingdom Pseudomonadati; phylum Pseudomonadota; class Alphaproteobacteria; order Rhodobacterales; family Roseobacteraceae; genus Ruegeria; species Ruegeria sp. AN6. The sequence continues at coordinate 599,066 of NZ_JBQFWR010000001.1, read as the reverse complement.
GTTTTGCGCCATAGCTCGAGGTGCGATAGATTTCCGAGCCTATGAAGATGGGTCGAGGTTTATTGTTTGTCTTCAACACTCGCATGGCTGTCATCGCCCAATTGACCATCCAGCGACATCAGAACGGCAACGGGCCTGAGTGCTGGAATATGACTGAAAATAATCAGGATACACACCGTTAAGGGAACGCTGAGAAACGCTCCGATTAAACCCCAGACTGTGGTCCAGAATGTCAGTGCCAATATGACAAGAAAGGTCGACATATTCAGAGACCGGCCAAGCATGGCCGGGTCCAGGAAATTGCCGATCACAAATTGCAGCGTGCCACAGCCCAGGACGATGACAAGGAATGGTCCAATGGTTTCAAATTGTACCAATGCAATCATCGACGGAAAGATCACGGCAATAATCGAACCGATAGACGGGATGAAATTCAGCGCGAATGTTAGAACGGCCCATGTCTCGGCATATTCCAGTCCCAGTGCCTTAAATATTGAATAGCTTATGAGGGCCGTGATCAGGCTGATCAAAGTCTTCACCCCGACATAGCGCTGCAGACTGTACGAGATAGCATCCAAAACCGAAGCCAGATCAGCGCCGAGCTGCGGGTTACCTGCTGCAAGTTGGATTTTCTTGCGAAATGCCAGGCGCTCAGCCATCAGAAATGCGACATACAGGCTGATGAGGAAAAACTGGTTCAGCAGAGATGTGGCACTGCCCAGCAAAAGCCGTGCAACATAGGACATGTCGATGCTGACCAGATTGTCCCGAATGAAACTGGTGACGTCATTTCCGACCAATCCGGTAATTCTGTGCACCGCACCATCAAACTGGCTTTCATAGGTGTTGATCGAACGCGCAAATTGCGTGGCCTGACTGCCGAGAATATACATGATCATGAACAAGCCTGCCAAAACGACAGTAACTCCGGCTAAGTTCGCGATCCAGATTGGTACACGTGTCACCGCGATGACCCGGTCACTGAGGGCCAGGATCAGTACATTGATCAGCAGTGCCATGGTCAACGGCACCAGAAAATTCGCCCCTGCATAAAGGCCAAGCACCACAAGAGTGGCCACGATCACAACATCCCTCAATACGCCCAACTGCAGGCGCGCTCTGGATGGGCTATTTTCGGGATCAGAGGTCATGAGTTGGCCTGGGTCTGCTTGCCGCTGGTGCGTGATTTGGGACATCTTGCACGATCCTGCACAGGCTTACCAGTTTATGCAATCCATACAGAAGGTTAAGCGCTGGAATTCCTTGCAAATGGCGAATTGGCGGTTCTGCCAGCGCAAAAGGCGCGTTAGGCTGTTGCGATGTCACGTGTATCGATTCTCTCATCCAATCAGTTTCTGCGCGCGCTCTGGCTTGCTGTTCGTCGGTTCAACGACAAAGACGGTTTTGTCATGAGCAGCCATGTGGCGATGTCATTGATGATGGCGCTGTTTCCGTTTGTTCTATTCACAGTGGCGTTGGCGGGGGCTTTGTCACAGGGATATGTGACGGACGAGTTGATAGAGCTGATTTTTGGTGCCTGGCCCAAAGACGTCGCCGATCCGATTGTTTCTGAGTTGCGGGCTGTGCTGGCAGGGGCGGGGTCGGGCGTGATCACATTGGGCGGTTTGTTAGCGATCTACTTCGCATCCAATGGTGTTGCTGCCGTACGTCGCGCCATGACGCAAGCCTATCATGACAAAGATATCTGGCCGTTCTGGAAAACCCGGCTGTTGTGTTTTGCGCTTGTTATTATCGGTGGGGCCGCAATTTTGGCCATCGCAGCGGTTGAGGTGGTTTTGCCTGTCTACACGCGTCTGGTCTCGGAAAAGACGGCCGTTGATGTTGATAACTGGCTGTCCGTTGACCGCCTGCGATGGACGTTCACCGTTGCGGTACCGGCAGGCACAGTTATTCTGGCTCATCTGATCTTACCCACACGGCGGCACAGGCTTTCGCAAATACTTCCGGGTGTCATCCTGACCTTGGCATTGTGGGCTGCAGGTGGATGGGGGTTTTCGATCTATATCGCCCAGTTTGCCACCTATAGCGCAACCTATGCGGGCCTCGCTGGAGCAATGGCCGCGCTGATTTTCCTCTACCTGTGTTCTGCCATGCTGATCCTGGGTGCCGAGTATAACGGGGCCTTGATAGACTTAAAAAATGCGGAAACCACTTGATGTACTTCCGCGAGCTCATTCTGATTGCGATCCTGTGGGCAACGACGCCGGCTGGCTGGGCACAGGAATATGTCGGATCCGAGCTGTGCGCAGATTGCCATCAAGACGAAACTGAAGCCTGGAAAGGGTCACATCACGATCTCGCTTGGACCGAGGTAGAAGATGGCCAAGTTCTGGCTGATTTCGATGGGACCAGCTTTTCCCATGATGGGATGAGCGTTTCTTTCGTGGATAAAAACGGCGTTCTTTCAGCGCGAGTCACCGAAAAAGATGGCGTTATCACCGACTATCCGGTGCATTCGGTGGTCGGCATTGCGCCGTTGCAGCAATACCTCTTTGAAACTGGACCAGGCAGATTACAGAGTTTCGATGTCGTCTGGGACACGGAAGAAAGCCGCTGGTATCACCTCTATCCAGAACAGGATTTACCACCGAATGACGGGCTGCATTGGACAGGGCCGTACAAGAACTGGAACGCGCGCTGTGCCGAGTGCCATGCGACCGGTTACGTGAAGAATTACGATGCCGAGACAAGGCGCTATGCGTCGACACAAGTTGAAATCGGCGTCGGTTGTGAGGCTTGTCACGGGCCAGGATCAGCGCATCTTGAGTGGACAACTGGCAAAACGCTTGACGACGGGTTGGGCGCGTTTGGATTTCCAATCGAATTGGGAAAGGGGCAAACCGAGGCAGACATCCAGCAATGCGCCGGGTGCCATTCTCGGCGCGAGGCGCTGGAGGATGGTAATCCGGTCCCCGGTACGCCTTTTCATGACGCATATAATTTAGCTGTCCTGCGACCGGGCGCTTACCACCCGGATGGGCAGATTTTGGACGAGGTCTACGTATATGGTTCGTTCCTTCAGTCGCGCATGTATGCTGAGGGGGTAGGGTGCATGGATTGCCATGATCCCCACCGGGCCGAGGTAAAAGCCGAAGGGAATGGCTTGTGCACGCAGTGTCATTCGCCCGCTGGAAATTCGGAATTCCCAACCCTTCGATTGGCTAGTTATGACACGCCCGAACACCATCACCATGCAGAAAACTCTGATGGCTCCCAATGCAAGAACTGCCACATGATCGAGCGAGTCTATATGGGCGTGGACGGCAGGCACGATCACAGTTTCCGAATCCCCCGACCGGATTTGGGGCTTGGAGTTGACGCTTGCACCGATTGTCATGCGGAAGAGGGGCAGCCCTGGGCTGCGCAACAGATTTCTGACTGGTTCCCAAACTCTGCCCATCGAACCGTTCATTATGGTACAGCGTTTGCTGCGGCGGGCATTGGTCAATTGGACGATCCCGAAGCGTTAATCGCGATCGCTTTGGACAAAGAGCAGGCAGGAATTGTCCGCGCGACTGCACTCTATCTGCTGCAACCCTTTGCGACGCCTGTACTTGCGCAGCGGGTGGCGCCGCTCTTATCCGATCCGGATCCGCTGGTTCGCGCCAACGGGCCGGTTTTGCAACGCCAAGCGCCAATGCCGGAACGTGTTGCACGGCTTGAGCCGCTATTGTCCGACCCCTTGCGCAATGTCCGAATTTCGGCAGCCAAGGAGTTTCTTGCCATTCCCGCACAAGCCATGTCGCAGGATCAACGGGCGGCCGCTCAGCAGGGTATGGCCGACTGGCAGCGCAGTATATCGCATCGTCTGGATTTTCCTGAAACCCACTTAGTTTTGGGAGGCTGGGCACTGGCGCTGAGAAATGCCCAAGCCGCGGAAAAGGCGTTCCGCGAGGTTGTGACGCTAGATCCACAACGGTCTGAGGCCTGGCCGATGCTGGTACAGCTGGCCCACATAAATCGTGGTCCACAGGCAGCGATTGCGACATTGGACGAGGCTTTATCCATCCTTCCAGATGATCCGAGCTTAAATCAGTTGGCGCGCGATATGGGGCGGTAACAGGCACCAATCCGGCAGATTTACGCCACGTTACGGGCCCATTTGTTGGCTAGACACCGATGCCAGCACTTGGACTGTCAACAGGTGATGTATGCCGGATCGCACAGCTACTATCATAAAGCCGATTTCTGCTGATCGGAAAACAACGTTGGATCAGCGCATCGAAGAACTTCGCGCGCGCGAGCCTGTCGATATAAATCATGGAGAGGCAATCTTGTTTCAGGGGATTGCGACGGCGTCACTCAAGAAACAGCGTATTGCTCAGGGTAAGATCGATCTGGACTAGCACAGCGACCGGACAAACCTTAAAGCCCAAGCTTTTCTCGCAAACGCGATAGGTGCTGCATCATGTTGTACTGCCAGCCCGGTTGATAATTTTGTCGGAAGCCAGAACCGCCTGACAACTGAAGAAATGGACGTTCCTGCAAGATCGCAAATTGTTCACCAGACCCGTCAAGCGCATGACTGTTGTGAAGATTCAGCCAATTCAGGTTCTCGATTTGTAAAACAGGCACCAGCGTTTCAATTTGGGTATTGCCGATATCAAGGCGTTCAAGCGATGGCAGTGTCGCGAGAGGAGAAACATCAGAAACCCAGGTATCATGGAGGTAAACCAGCTTTAGGTTCGGTAAACCGTTAAGTGGGCCAAGATCGGAGACCCGCGTCATGTTCACGTCAAGCCGCTCGAGTGTTGCGTTCCCTTCCAGCCCGGTCAGATCACTTAGATTGGTTCCCCGTGCATTCAGAGATTTGAGATTCGGAATATCCGGGATGTTGGCCGGCAGCTTTCGAAGTTCAGTAAGATCTTTAAAATCAAGATCGTTCGTTCCCGCAGAAACGACACCTTTGACCCGCTGCTCGGCTATCAGTAGTTGTTGGTTTGCAGTTTTCTGCAGCTTGTACTGCCAGGCGGCCAACGCAATCAGGGCAATAATAAGTACTAGGACAGTTTTTCTCATGTGAGCGGCGGATAAAACGGCAATGCGGCTAATCTATGACCGTGTAGCGCGAAATGCAGGCAATCACGGTAAACCTCAACGTGTCGTGCTAGAGGACTAAGTCGCCATCCGAGAATTACAGTTGGTTAAAAGATTTAACCTTACAGTCGCTTAGCCACGGAAACCGGTGGCGACAACGAATTTTTCCGAGCTGTCCGAGCGTGACGCGGGTGGCTTTACATTGGCCACCTTGTTGAATTTCTGCTTGAGCAGCTTCTGAAGGTCTCCCTCGGCCCCGCCTGCAAGAACCTTTGCGACGAAGGTGCCACCTTCTTCCAGCACATCAAACGCAAAATAGGCTGCCGTTTCGCACAAGGCCATAATCCTAAGGTGATCGGTCTGCTTGTGGCCTGAGGATGCAGCCGCCATGTCGGACATGACCACATCCGCTTTACCGCCCAGCCAGTCTTTGACCTTCTGGTCGGCATCATCTTCCATGAAATCAAGCACATGCGCGGTGGCCCCCGCTACCGGTTCGACCTCTTGCAGATCGACACCTAGAACCGTGCCAATACGCTTACCGCTCTTCTCGCCCAGTGCGTTAACACGTTGCACTGCAACTTGCAGCCAACCACCTGGCGCACAACCCAGATCAACCACGCGCGCGCCGGGCACAAGGAACCGGAATTTATCGTCTAACTCCAGTATCTTGAACGCTGCGCGTCCGCGATACCCTTCGACCTGCGCCCGCTTGACGTAAGGGTCGTTCAACTGCCGCTCAAGCCAGCGGGTCGAGCTGAGCTTACGCCCGCGCGCTGTCTTAACCTTGACCTTCAGGTCACGTTGCCCGCGACCCGAGTTGCCTTTGCCGGTTGGTGTCTTCGCCATCAGAACGGTCCGTCTTCCAATACACCGTCCGCGCTCATCTGCGCATAGAGCAAACCTTCGCGTAGCCCCCGATCCGCCACAGAAAGGCGATCAGTGGGCCAGCAGCGCAACAATGCCTGCAAAATGGCCGAGCCGGACATGATCAGGGCCTGCCGATCTTCTCCGATCCGGGGATCACGGCGGCGCCCACGAGGGCCGAGTTCTAGATAGCCTCGTATGACCTTGTCAATCTGATCGCTGGTCATTCGCAATCCGTCCACCTTGGTTCGGTCATAGCGTTTTAGACCCAGATGCGAAGCAGCCACCGTGGTGACCGTTCCGCTAGTGCCCACGATCTGGAACCCCTCGCGAGCCTGTTCATCTTTATAAGGTGCAAAATCAGCAAGGTTTTCTTCAAAGAACCAGCTCATCAGCGCAAATCGCGCTGCGTCGTCTTCGACGTCGTTGAACTGGTCCCGCAAAGTGGCCACTCCCAACGGTACACTGATCCAATCCACGACTTTAGCCGCAGGAAATGGGCTGTCGGTGGTATGGAATCCGTTATGCAGCCGCATGATCGAAGCAGGTCGGTCGCGGCGCGGAACCGAGGATATGTCGATCCAGACCAACTCGGTCGAACCGCCGCCAATGTCCACGACCAACAATTGCTCGGTTTTGATTGATACCAGCGGCGCGCAGGAAATGACGGCCAGGCGCGCTTCTTCCTCGGGCTGAATGATGTCGAGCGTCAGGCCAGTTTCACGTTTGACCTGGCGGATGAAGTCGCGCGAGTTCTTGGCACGACGACAGGCCTCGGTCGCGATCAAGCGCATGCGCTTGACCTTGTTCCGTTTCAGCTTTTGCTGACAGATCCGAAGAGCTTGTACCGTACGCGCCATAGACGCCCGCGACAATCGTCCGGTGCGTTCCAGACCAGCGCCGAGTTGCACTGATTTGGAGAAGCTGTCTACCACATGGAAGCCACTGCCTTTGGGCTGGGCAATCAACATGCGGCAGCTATTTGTCCCCAAATCCAGCGCCGCATATAACGCATCTGGATCGGGTCTTGCCGGCGCGGGGCTTTCGACCGCTTTCGGGAACGCGCCCGCACCTTTGGGACGCTTGGGCGCCATCTGAAACGCCCTCCGATTTTCGAGTTACCCCGACCATAGGTCGCGCTTTTCAATCACGCAAGACACTCATTAAAGTCATGAGGATTTTGATGTTCGGTTTCGAGGCAGGGGTCTTTAAAAGCAGCGATATCCGATCCTGGGCAAAAAGGTCGCTGCAAATACGCCGTGTGTCGAAAATCGACCGACCTGCGCCCATATTGAAGTTTAGAACCGGCCCATCGGGTTAGGAGGAATCACAGTTATGCCTGACGTCACCATCGTATACTGGCGCGACATTCCCGCTCAGGTCATCGTCGGCAAAGGCCGTCGTGGCGCCAAGCGGCAATTGGAAGAGCGGTTTGAACAAGCCATCGACCGGGCCGCAATGAAGGTGAACGCCAAGGATAGTGATGCCTATCTGGCCGAGTGGCGCAAAGCCGAACCTTTCGCAGTTGAGGGCGACCCGTCCGAGATTGCCGAGGCCGAGGCCGCGCGCCTGGAAACGGAATACGATCAGGACCGTATCAAGTCCCTGATCGCCAATGACGGTTGGGCATGAGCCCCAGATCTTTATGGGAGGCCGCTATGGCTTTGCTGAACTTCAAGAAACGTGATGCGGTCGAAAACGGCCCTGTGAACCCGACCGTCGAAGCCTTTCTGCAGGGCTATTCGATCGAGGTAATGCCGCGCACCGCCGAAAAAGTCGAAGACTTCCGCGCGCTGCTGCCCGAAGGCACGCGCGTTTACATCGCCCATATCGAGGGCACGCCAATCGAAGACATGGTCAAAACGGCCAAGCGCATTGCGGCTGAAGGTTACCCTGTCATGCCGCACTTCCCTGCGCGGATCATCAAGGATGCGGCGACTCTGGAAAACTGGATTTCGATGTACCAGGGCGAGGCGGGCGTTGAACAAGCGCTGCTGCTCGCCGGTGGTGTCGCGAACCCTCACGGCGACTTCGACAGCTCGATGCAATTGCTGGAAACTGGCTTGTTCGACAAGGCTGGATTCAAGCGTCTGCACGTTGCCGGTCACCCCGAGGGGAACAAGGACATTGACCCAGACGGCTCGACCAAGAATGTCGATGATGCGCTGCGTTGGAAGCAAAAATTCAGCGAAACAACAGATGCGGAAATGGCGCTGGCCACTCAATTTGCGTTTGATGCCAAGCCGATCATCGCCTGGGCGGACAGCCTTAAAGAGGCCGGCATTGATATCCCAGTCCATATCGGTATCGCGGGCCCTGCCAAGCTGCAGACTCTGATTAAATTCGCCATTGCCTGCGGTGTAGGCCCGTCGCTGAAAGTTCTGCAAAAGCGCGCAATGGATGTGTCCAAACTGTTGCTGCCTTACGAGCCGACTGACGTGATCACCGAACTCGCGAACCACAAAGCGGCCAACCCGGATTTCAACATCACCAACGTCCACTTCTTCCCGCTTGGCGGCATCAAAACCAACGCCAACTGGGCGATCAACAACGGCGGCGCTTCGGCAAAGCCAGCAAACTCCTAAGGAACGGACATGACCCGTACAGTCGTCGAATCAAAAACAAAAACAGCCGTTCTGGGCTTTGATGAACCGTTCTGCGTGATCGGAGAGCGGATCAACCCGACAGGCCGCAAGAAACTGGCCGCCGAATTGGAAGCGGGCGATTTCTCAACCGTTGAAAAAGACGCATTGGCGCAGGTTATGGCGGGCGCGACCGTTTTGGATATCAACGCGGGTGTTGTTTACAACTCGAACCCCAACCCAAACGAGACCGAGCCGCCGCTGATGCGCAAGATTGTCGAACTGGTGCAGGGTCTGGTTGACGTACCGCTGTGCATCGACAGCTCAGTTCCGGGTGCGCTAGAAGCCGGTCTGGCAGCCGCAGAGGGCCGTCCGCTACTAAACTCGGTCACGGGCGAAGAAGAGCGTCTGGAACTGGTTCTGCCGCTGGTAAAGAAATACAACGTACCGGTTGTGGCGATCTCGAACGATGACACCGGTATTTCGGAAGACCCCGATGTGCGATTTGCCGTCGCCAAGACCATCGTTGAGCGTGCAGCGGATCACGGCATCCCAGCGCATGACATCGTTGTGGACCCGCTTGTAATGCCCATCGGTGCGATGGCAACTGCAGGCCAGCAGGTATTTGCTCTGGTCCGTCGTTTGCGTGAAGAGCTGGGTGTAAACACCACCTGCGGTGCGTCCAACATCTCGTTTGGTCTGCCCAACCGTCATGGCATCAACAACGCCTTCCTGCCGATGGCAATGGGTGCTGGCATGACTTCGGCGATCATGAACCCGGTTGCCCTGCCGGTAACGCAGAAGAAGATTGCCGAGAAGAGGGAACAGGTTGCCGCCGCTGGCATCATCCTGCCAGAAGGCATGGATGACGAAACCTTCGTTCAGATGTTCGGCCTGGGTTCGACCAAACCGCGCGCTGGTAAAGAGATGGAGGCCATCCGCGCCGCAAATCTGCTCACAAACAATGACCCGCATGGTGGTGAATGGATCAGGTCCAACAAAGCGCCTGAGGAAGCCGGTGCCGCCGGTGGGCGTCGGGGCGGTGGACGTCGTCGTCGCGCTTAATCTATGGAAAACAACAGATTGAGCCGGGTCTTTGACCCGGCTCTTTCGTTTTTGTCGGTACTGGTTTGGCTTGAACCCCAGTCAGGACAAGTGGTAGTCAATTCTTAGCGGCGGGTATGATGTAATGGTAGCCTGTCAGCTTCCCAAGCTGAACGCGCGGGTTCGATTCCCGCTACCCGCTCCAATTCTATCGATCAACTCGATACACGAGCCTGCAGCAGGTTGATGACTGCTGGAACCTGTACGCCTTTTGGTGTTTGGAATGTGCGAAATTTTTCGGCGACTCCACGCACGATGGCTTCAACATCCTCCTGTGTACCTTCGAAATGGGCGATCACCCGCGCGGCGGGGCCGACCCGGGTACACAAAAGCGCAGCATCTCCGACGGATGCAGGGGCGGTCAGCGCAAGGGGGACCGCTTCAATATGGATATCTTTTAAACCAGCCTGCGCCATCAGGTTTGAAACCCTGTCGCGGTCATGGAATGCTAAAGGGCCGGGTGCATTCCGGTCCACCTTGGGTGGTTGGCCCAACCGTTTGACGGCGGCGACATGCGGGATCTTGAACCAAGGGTTCTCTGACAGACCACCCCAGGCTGCAAAGGTTATCTGACCGCCTGGTTTCAAGGCCCGAGCCATATTGGCGAAGGCTACTACGGGATCGGTGAAGAACATCACTCCAAACCGCGAGATCATTGCATCAAAACCGCCTGACGAAAGCTCAGCGACCTGAGCGTCGGCATATGTGAACTCGAGATTGTCGAGCTTGGCCTCGTCTGCGCGCATCCGCGCTCGTTCGAGAAATTGTTCCGAAATATCAATGCCCAGAACATGCCCCCCGGGTCCAACCTGCTGCGCCGCCCGAAGTGCACTTGCCCCGGTGCCGCAGCCGATATCGATGACGCGCATTCCACCAACCAGCGCGGCGTGATCGAGGACCAGATCCAGTACGGGCGCGAACAGATGGTCCAACTGATCCTCGAAGGTCAGCCAGCGCGTGCCCATTTCGGACTTGCCCCAGAATTCTTCCTGATCACCGTTGATTGTCAGCATCGCGCCCTCCAGGTTTTGAAGGGACTATGACCTCCTGCGGCGGCGACGACCAGACTTTTCATCGTCTCCGCCGCCGGTGTTGAAGGACGGAGCGGGCAGGGTGACGACTTGCGCCAATTCAGGGAACGGATCGGTTTTGTGCGGGATCGCGTTGGCGGCGACGAAATGGTCTTGGAACTTGGGTTCGATCGCGGTTTCGACCTTGGTGATTTCGCGCACGACGCGCTCGATCTCGGCCCGCGATCCGATGTTGCACAATGCAATTCGCGCGCCTGTACCCGCGGCATTGCCCGCGCTGGAAACCTTGTCCAGAGGCGCGTCGGGAATCATGCCTAGAACCATCGCGTGTTTGGTCGAGATATGCGCGCCGAACGCCCCGGCCAGTACCACGCGGTTCACGCGGTCGACCTCCATCTCGTCCATCAACAGACGCGCACCGGCATAAAGCGCGGATTTGGCCAACTGGATGGCACGGATATCGCCCTGAGTTACCGTGATACGCGGGCCACCTTCAGCGCTGGCATCGTGGATCAGATAGGAGTTTGTTCGGCCTTCGGGAACACAACGGGGAGTACCCGTCTGTTCAGCCGAGCCGATCAGGCCACTTTCGTCCAGCAGGCCAGCGATACGCATCTCAGCGACAGCCTCGATAATACCCGAGCCGCAGATTCCCGTGATGCCAGTTGTTGCGATGTCCTGATCAAAGCCCTCTTCGTCCGACCATTTCTCGGACCCAATGATGCGGAAGCGGGGTTCCTTGGTGACGGGATCAATCTCGATCCGTTCGATGGCTCCGGGGGCAGCCCGCTGGCCTGAACTTATCTGCGCACCTTCGAAGGCGGGGCCAGTGGGTGAGGAACAGGCTAAAACGCGCTGAGTGTTGCCCAACAGGATTTCGGCATTGGTGCCCACATCGACGATCAGCACGAGGTCTTCGGATTTGCCGGGTTCTTCCGAAAGGGCAACGGCGGCACAGTCTGCGCCCACATGGCCTGCGATGCACGGCAAGATATAGACCTGCGCACGCGCGTTCATATTGATCAGGTCCATTTCTCGCGCGGGCAGGGACATGCTTTCCGAAGTTGCCAACGCAAATGGAGCCTGGCCGAGTTCAACCGGATCAAGCCCGAGCAGTAGATGGTGCATCACCGGGTTACAGACAAATACTGTTTCAACAATAAGCGCTGCGTCAATCTCGGCCTCATCTGCGATTGAGTTTGTCAAATCATTAATCGCCTCGCGCACGGCTTTGGTCATTTCTTTGTCGCCGCCGGGATTCATCATGGCGTATGAGACGCGACTCATCAGGTCTTCACCGAACCGGATTTGTGGATTCATCAGACCCGATGAGGCCTTGACCTCACCCGTCTCCAGATCGGTCAAATGTGCCGCAATGGTTGTCGAGCCGAGGTCAATGGCCAAACCATAGAGTCCGTGTTCGTGCAGACCGGGCCAGATTTCGACGATGCGCGCCACTTCATCCTTGTGGCCCTTGTGAACGGCGACCGTGACCTCCCATTTCCCTTTGCGTAGAACTGGCTGCAGCTTGGACATAAGGGACAGATCGGCGGTGATCGCATCGATCTTCCATTGCTCGCGCAAGGCGCGCTCCAACCGTTCCAGATCTCCGGTGGGCGAATGCATGTCTGGCTCTTCCACCACTACGAAATAGAGGCGCGTGGCTGGGTCCATTGTAATCGCCCGGGCCGCTGCGGCCTTGCGGACGACTTGACGGTGCACCTGGCTTTCGGGCGGAACATCAATCACTACATCGCCCTGAACTGATGCCTGACAGCCAAGACGCCGACCCGGTTTCAGGCCGCGCTTGTCATCATAGCGCTGCTCGACGGCGTTCCATTCGCTCAGGGCATCCTCGGAAACCGTCACACCGTGCTTGGGGAACTCGCCATAGCTGGGGGTGATCTGACATTTCGAACAGATGCCACGCCCGCCGCAGACCGAATCTAGATCGACGCCCAATTGGCGCGCAGCAGTCAGGATTGGCGTGCCAACGGGAAAGTGCCCACGTTTGCCGGACGGAGTGAAAACGACAAGAGGATCGGTGGTCATGAATGGCCTGCCTTTGTATTCGCGCGTATGCCGGCGAACATATGGGTTTGAACGCAAAGGGAAAGGGCATTCAGCGGCACGTTTTGCATTGCTTGCGTCGTTTTCGGGCGTGGCAGAAGCCCGCAGGGGAAAACAACTTGGGTTCGGGGCTTTCCCTCGGGTGAAATCCATGTAATAGGGTCACCGTCAAACGGGCTTTTGCATGGGGTTTTCAGATGCAGATTCGTGAGGCACTCACCTTTGACGACGTACTTCTTGTTCCGGGCGCATCTTCTGTGCTTCCGGCGACGGCGGATACAACCACGCGTGTGACGCGCGAGATCACTATGAACATTCCGCTGCTTAGCTCGGCAATGGACACGGTAACCGAGGCGCGTATGGCCATTGCCATGGCGCAGGCCGGGGGCATCGGCGTTGTGCACAAGAACCTGTCGGTCGAGGAGCAGGCCCGAGAGGTGCGGCGCGTGAAACGGTTCGAATCCGGGATCGTCTACAATCCTGTGACATTGCGCGCGGATCAGACGCTGGCTGATGCACAGGCGCTGGTCGAACGCTATAATTTCACCGGCTTTCCTGTAGTTGATGAAAGTGGCCGGGTCGTGGGGATCGTGACCAACCGCGACATGCGCTTTGCGACCTCAGACGATACGCCAATCAAAGCGATGATGACTTCGGACAATCTGGCGATGCTGCAAGAGCCCGCCGATCTGGAAGAAGCCAAAAGCCTGATGCGTGCCCGTCGGATCGAAAAGCTGCTGGTCGTCGATGGCGAGGGCAAGCTGACCGGCTTACTGACGCTGAAAGACACAGAACAGGCTGTGCTAAACCCTACAGCTTGCAAGGACCGGTTGGGCCGTCTGCGCGTAGCTGCAGCGACCTCTGTCGGGGACGCGGGTTTTGAACGGTCCGAGCAGCTGGTCGATTCCGGGGTTGATATCATCGTTGTAGATACCGCGCATGGTCATTCGCAAGGGGTTCTGGACGCAGTGAAACGCGCCAAGACGCTGTCGAACGAGGTTCAGATCATTGCTGGTAATGTTGCCACCGCCGAGGCCACCAAAGCGCTGATCGATGCAGGCGCTGATGCAATCAAGGTGGGCATCGGGCCCGGCTCGATCTGTACAACGCGGATGGTCGCTGGTGTTGGGGTTCCCCAACTAACTGCGATCATGGATTGTGCGGCAGCAGCAGGTGACGTGCCAGTCATTGCTGATGGTGGCATCAAATTCTCGGGTGATTTCGCCAAGGCGATCGCGGCGGGGGCATCTTGTGCCATGGTTGGTTCGATGATCGCTGGCACAGACGAAAGTCCAGGTGAGGTCATCTTGTATCAGGGCCGTTCGTTCAAATCCTATCGCGGCATGGGTAGCTTGGGCGCGATGGCGCGCGGCTCGGCGGATCGGTATTTTCAGAAGGATGCTGCCAACGACAAGTTGGTACCCGAGGGGATCGAGGGTCAGGTACCCTACAAAGGGTCCGCCAGTGCGGTTGTGCATCAACTGGTTGGCGGCTTGCGCGCAGCGATGGGCTATACCGGATGCGCAACGGTGGATGAAATGCGTCGCAACTGCAACTTTGTCAAAATCACCGGTGCAGGCCTGAAGGAAAGCCATGTGCATGACGTGCAGATTACGCGCGAAAGCCCGAACTATCGGATCATGTAATTGCTATGGTGCTCGTATCTGGGCATCGAATTTATGACAAAGTCAAACGGACCCAGCTATGACGCCCGCAGCCCGAGTTCAGGCCTCGATCGACATCCTCGATGAAATTTTGGCCGGAGCGCCAGTCGAGAAAGCGTTGATAGGTTGGGCGCGGCGCAGTCGGTTTGCGGGCTCGAAAGATCGTGCGGCAATCCGCGATCACGTATTTGATGCGTTACGCTGCAAACGATCCTTTGCCGCGCGTGGTGGGGCTGAAACAGGGCGGGGCTTGATGATCGGCGCGATGCGATCATCGGATCAGGATCTTGCTCAGTACTTCTCGGGCGCGCGATATGCGCCAACTTCGGTAACAGATGCCGAGAATGACCGAGGTTTCCAGACCGAGGCCGAAGCCCTCGACATCCCTGAATGGTTGTGGCCCGAATTCAAGGCGTCGTTGAAAGATGAGGCCAACGCAGCCGCAACTGCATTGCAGGGTCGGGCCCCGGTGCATTTGAGGGTGAACCTGTCGCAGGCTGATCTGGTTGAAATCATCCAACGCCTCTCGGATGAAGGCATAGTGGCGCAGCCTCACTCAGCGTGTGACACTGCTTTGGAGGTCACCGCTGGTGCACGAAAAATTTCACAATGCAATCCATATCTTGAGGGTTTAATCGAGCTGCAGGACGCCGCCAGTCAGGCCGTTACTGCAGCGTTGGAATTGCAACCTGGAATGAGGGTTCTGGACTATTGCGCCGGTGGTGGTGGCAAAGCTTTGGCCTTGGCGGCAAGGGCCGAAGGCATTCAGGTTTTTGCGCATGATATCAATCCAGGTCGCATGGCAGATTTGCCTGCACGTGCAAAGCGGGCGCGCGCAGAAATTTCACTGCTGACGTCGGATCAGGTATCAGGACAGGCACCCTTTGACATCGTTCTGGTGGATGCGCCCTGTTCTGGAAGCGGATCATGGCGCCGTTCGCCCGCGGGGAAATGGGCGCTGACGCCTGAGCGCTTGCTTGAACTTACCCGCATTCAGGCAATGATTTTGAAGAGCGTCGCTCCATTGACCGCAGACGCAGGTACGATTGCTTATGCCACATGTTCAATGCTGGCTGTCGAAAACGACGCGATTGTGGACAGGTTTTTGCAAGAGCATTCGGATTGGCGGTCTGGGTTTCGGGGTACGTGGCTGGTTTCACACGGGGCGGATGGATTTTATTCGGCTCACTTGACTAGAACCTAGATCCGATCAAACAACTTAAAGGAGTTCTCACCGCTGGTTTATTAAGCGGCAATTAACGATTGCGGGCCGATATTGGTCAAATATGTCTTAATAAGAGCTGCTTTATGCCCAGTGTTCCCCAAGCGTTTCCCCGTTTGTCAGATCGGGTCGTATCTGATCGCGGGCGCCATGTGTCTCTGGGTTTGATTGCCCTTCTTCTCTGCCTGCTTGCTGCCTTGGGTGTCCTTCCAAAACAATGGAACACTGGTGTTGCAACCGTCGGTCTGTCTTTTCTTGCGGTTGTTGGGTTTGCTATCTTAGGCAATTGGATCGCCAAGCAGATTGAGCAGCGTACAAAAGGCGTGATTGCAGCGCTTTTGGAACAAGATACCGCAGCCTGTATCGTTACGGATCAAAACGGCCGAATTGTCCTGGTCAATTCGCGGGCCAGCCTCGGCCTTGGTGCCATACCAGAGAAGCAACTGGATGACGCTTTGCGATCTGTATTCGCCAATCCGGCGGCGATTCTGCTGCGTCTTCAAACTCAGCTCCGGTCACGGGTGAAAGCTGAGGAGGATGTAGTCACACGTGGTCAAACCATACCGGTGACGGTATCGAAACTGGATCATGATTGGTATTGCTGGCGCTTCGTATTAGAGGCTGAGCAAGCCTGGCGAAATGTCGGGTTACCGGTCATCACCATTGGTCGGAATGAAGTTATTCTAAACACGAATGATGCAGCTGCAAATTTTTTTGGCCGCACGCCTGCCACGTTTGCAGAGTTATCATCAGAGAATGGTGTGCTGGGCGATCCCGTCGGAAACAGCTGCGCAATTCAAGTTAGGACGCCTGAGGGTGACAAAACGGTCCTGGTTTCTCAGTTGCGCCGAAGCGGGATCGCACGCGAACTGATTTTGACCCCGATCACCGATAGCGATGCAAAACTCGAGGCAACTTCGTTCGCTGATTTGCCGGTTCCGATCATGAGATTGGCGCCCGATGGTGAGATCATCGAAGCCAACCACCTTGCAATCGAACTGGTGGGTGAGGTTCGGCTGGGCAATTCCAGAATTGACGAGGTTATGCACGGGCTTGGCTATTCCATTCGTGATTGGCTCGCTCGTACGGTTGAACCGACTTCTGCTCCAAAGTCAGAGTTTCTGCGCCTTACCCGTAAAGACAAAGAAGTGTTCGTTCAGGTCACGCTGTCTCGCATTGTGAGTGACGGTCAGGTATATCTGATCGCAGTTCTGAATGACGCAACTGAGTTAAAAACACTTGAGGCGCAGTTCGTTCAGGGGCAAAAAATGCAAGCCGTAGGCCAGTTGGCCGGTGGGGTTGCGCATGATTTTAACAATCTGCTGACAGCAATATCAGGGCATTGCGATCTTCTGTTGCTGCGCCACGACCAAAATGATCTGAATTATGGTGACCTTGTACAAATCAACCAGAATGCCAACCGCGCTGCCGCTCTGGTCAGTCAGTTGCTTGCATTTTCGCGCAAGCAAACCCTCAGGCCCGAGGTGTTGGATTTGCGAGACACGATTTCCGATCTGATCCACCTTTTGAATCGCCTTGTGGGCGAGAAGGTCCGCTTGACGCTCAGCCATGATCCCGTGCTCAAGCCGGTTTGTGCCGACAAACGACAGCTTGAGCAGGTGTTGATGAATCTGGTTGTAAACGCGCGCGATGCGATGCCCGACGGCGGTGAGATTCGGATCGAAACCGAAGTTCTGAATCTAGAGCGGGCCTATTCGCGCGACAGGGCGACAGTGCTGCCGGGCGAGTATGTGATGGTCAAGGTCATAGACAGCGGCATAGGTATCCCTCCGGACAAGCTGCAAAAGGTATTCGAACCTTTCTACACCACCAAGCGCACCGGAGAAGGGACAGGTCTGGGTCTTTCGACGGTATACGGCATTGTAAAACAGACCGGAGGATTCATTTTCGTGGACAGCGTACCCGGTACGGGTACCGAATTTACCGTTCTTCTTCCTGCCAGTACGGCGGCGCAGACACCTGAACCGATCACACTAGAGGCCCACGAAGAGCAAAAACCACGGCACGGTGAGGGCGTTGTTCTGTTAGTCGAGGACGAAGCCCCCGTCCGCGCTTTTGCCACGCGTGCGCTGCGTCTGAAGGGGTACACAGTGCTCGAGGCGGAATCAGCCGAGGATGCGCTGCATATGTTGGAGGACCCAAATCTCACGGTCGACGTTTTTGTCACAGATGTGGTGATGCCTGGCATGGATGGTCCGACCTGGGTGCGCGAGGCAATGAAAACGCGCTCCGAGGTCCGGGTGGTCTTTATGTCCGGCTATACGGAAGGCGCATTTGGTGAATCCGGTCCCGAGATTGAAAACTCGACCTTTCTGCCAAAACCATTTTCATTGACGCAGTTGACCGAAGCGGTGTTTCAGCAACTCAACTGACGCCGTTACTCAGCAGATTGATGCAGTGCAAATTCCGCTGCGAATAAGCTGCGAAATTGCTGGTCTGTGTCTTTCGAGAGTTCAAGCTTGAGCTTGGGCGAAACATTCTCTTGCGGAAGCTGTATGTCGCAGTTCAGGCGATTTCGTAGGAAATCGAGTATCGTGCCTTGGTTTTCGTACTTAAACACGTGGCTCACTCCGGCACCATTGCTGCGGGGCATTAGGAATTCGCTCTGGCGTCCGACATTCGCACAGGCCGGTGGGGATTTCTGCATATGGGCAACTACAAATGCCTCAAAATCAAGACCCTGAGTAGAGTGTGGATGATTGTTCAATTCCTGCCGCGTGCGATATCGATACCAACTTCCTAACCAGTCGATGGGATCTCGGACGACGGCCATAACCTCCATTTCAGTGTCAAACAGCTTCTTGAACATGGTTTGATAGAACCGATCAAAGCGGCGCATGTTTGCGTGTTTTAATTCAGTTGGACCTGAGACAACGATATCGGCACGGTCTTTCAGAGCAGATTGGTAGGCTGTGCTGCCGGTTTTGGGGACGGACAAAAGCGCGAGACGCTCTTCATAAAAAACAAGCATTTATCTTTTCTCTACAACGCTTTTCGATTGGCAGATTGTCGTAAACGACTCTTTAACACAATTGCCTAAGACTGAATTTCATAAGTTTTAGTTGAAATGTTCTCTTTTTGGTCCCATAAGGAACAAGAGGCGAACAAAGCAGCGATTGCCGCCCGTCAAAGGGTGTGACAAAAGGGATAGTGACAGGACAATGGCGGATCTTCTGACGATGAGCGACAAGAAAAACGCAGACAAGCAAAAGGCGCTCGACAGCGCATTGGCTCAGATCGAACGGCAGTTCGGCAAGGGCTCGATCATGAAGTTGGGCGAGGATTCCAAGCAGGATATCGAGGCAAGCTCGACCGGCTCACTGGGCCTGGATATTGCGTTGGGTATCGGTGGTCTACCGATGGGGCGGATTGTTGAAATCTACGGGCCTGAAAGTTCGGGTAAAACCACGCTGACACTGCATTGCATTGCTGAACAGCAAAAACGTGGCGGTGTTTGCGCTTTTGTAGACGCAGAACATGCACTTGACCCGCAATATGCCCGCAAGTTGGGTGTTGATCTGGATGAACTGCTGATTTCGCAGCCCGATACCGGTGAACAGGCGCTTGAGATCACTGATACGTTGGTGCGCTCGGGTGCGGTGAACATGGTTGTGGTCGACTCGGTTGCGGCCCTGACGCCGAAATCCGAGTTGGAAGGCGACATGGGCGATAGCAGCGTGGGCGTTCAGGCCCGGCTGATGAGCCAGGCAATGCGCAAACTGACCGGCTCGATCAATCGCTCGAACTGCATGGTGATCTTCATCAACCAGATCAGGATGAAGATCGGCGTGATGTTCGGTAGCCCCGAAACCACGACCGGTGGCAACGCACTGAAGTTCTACAGCTCGGTCCGTCTGGATATCCGCCGCATCGGCGCGATCAAGGATCGCGACGAGGTGGTCGGCAACCAGACCCGCGTCAAGGTTGTGAAGAACAAGGTGGCGCCGCCGTTCAAGCAGGTGGAATTTGACATCATGTATGGCGAAGGCATCAGCAAGATGGGCGAATTGCTAGACTTGGGCGTTAAAGCCGGAGTGGTTGAAAAGTCAGGTTCATGGTTCAGCTATGGCGACGAGCGGATCGGGCAGGGGCGCGAAAACGCCAAGCAATATCTGCGTGACAATTCCCGCGCCGCGTTAGAGATCGAAGATAAGATTCGCGCGGCCCACGGTCTGGATTTTGAAATGCCCCCCGAGGCGGAAGAGGATGATATCCTCGAAGCGTAATGCACTCTGACGGCATCAGCAGAAATCCCCCGGCACTCCGATAGTGCTTAGAATACCTAGAACGGGGCGGCTCAAGGGAGCCGCCTTGTTTCGTTTGGGTCGTCCAATGCTGTGGACACTCCTTGGACAGAGGGCTAAACCTTCGCAGACCATTATGAATGCGCGTTGAGAGAGCCCAAATGCCCACGCTGAATGATATCCGCTCGACCTTTCTGAACTACTTTGCCAAGCAAGGCCACGAAGTGGTTGCGTCCAGCCCATTGGTGCCGCGCAATGATCCGACGTTGATGTTCGTGAACTCAGGTATGGTTCAATTCAAGAACCTGTTTACCGGCGTAGAAACCCGTGATTATCATCGCGCGACCACAGCACAGAAATGTGTGCGCGCAGGTGGCAAGCATAATGATCTGGATAACGTGGGCTATACCGCGCGCCATCATACGTTCTTTGAAATGCTGGGAAATTTCTCGTTCGGAGATTACTTCAAGCCGGAAGCAATCCCATTCGCCTGGGAGCTGATCACCAAAGAATTTGGGATCGACAAGAACCGCCTGCTGGCAACGGTCTACCATACTGATGACGAAGCCTTTGAAATTTGGAAGAAGGTAGGAGTTCCCGAAGACCGGATCATTCGCATCGCCACCAATGACAACTTCTGGCAGATGGGTCCAACCGGGCCATGTGGCCCGTGTACCGAGATATTCTATGATCACGGCGATCACATCTGGGGTGGCCCTCCGGGTTCCGCCGAAGAAGATGGCGACCGGTTCATCGAAATCTGGAACATCGTTTTCATGCAAAACGAGCAGTTCGAAGACGGCTCGATGGTCGAGCTCGATATGCAGTCGATCGATACTGGCATGGGACTGGAACGTATTGGTGCTTTGCTTCAGGGCAGTCATGACAACTACGACACTGATCTGTTCAAAACACTGATCGAGGCTTCCGCAGAGGCCACCGGAGTTGATCCTTATGGGGATCAGAATGTGCATCACCGTGTGATTGCGGATCACCTGCGTTCGACATCTTTCCTGATCGCTGATGGGGTGATGCCGTCAAATGATGGGCGTGGATATGTTCTCCGTCGTATCATGCGTCGTGCGATGCGCCATGCACATTTGTTGGGCGCGAAAGATCCGGTGATGCACCGTTTGGTGCCAACTCTGATTCAACTGATGGGCGCGCAATACACCGAGCTTGGTCAGGCGCAGCCTCTGATCGAAGAGACATTGCTGCTGGAGGAAACGCGGTTCAAACAAACATTGGATCGCGGCTTGAAATTGCTTGATGACGAGGTCTCTGGTTTGTCGGAAGGTGATCCGCTGCCGGGTGATGCGGCATTCAAGCTTTATGACACATACGGTTTCCCGCTGGATCTTACTCAGGATGCGCTACGCGAGAAAGGACGTACAGTAGACACTGACGGGTTTGATGCCGCTATGGCCGAACAAAAAGCAAAGGCGCGCGCTGCCTGGGCTGGTTCTGGCGAAGCAGCTGATCAGGTCGTATGGTTCGATGTGTTAGACTCCGCCGGTGCTACCGATTTCCTTGGTTACGACACGGAAAAAGCCGAAGGTCAGGTGGCTGCACTGGTAGTCGATGGTGCCTTGGTCGATAGTATTGAGAAAGGCGGCAGTGGCTGGGTCGTGGTTAACCAGACGCCGTTTTATGGTGAAGCCGGTGGTCAGGTTGGCGATACAGGTGAAATCCGCAAGCTCGATGAACGAAATGACATTTCCCGTGTTGTAGACACCAGAAAATTTGCCGACGGCAAGGTCTATGCACACAAGGTGACAGTTGATCATGGATCGATCTCGACAGGTGACGCTGTTGAGCTTGAAGTCGATCACGCAAGACGTACGGCCATTCGCGCAAACCATTCAGCGACGCACCTGTTGCACGAAGCCCTTCGTGAAACGCTGGGTGATCATGTGGCTCAGCGCGGCTCATTAAATGCATCCGACCGATTGCGGTTTGATTTCAGCCACTCAAAGGCTTTGACGCGGGAAGAGATTCAAAAGGTCGAGCGTGAGGTGAATGCCTTTATTCGCCAGAACTCGGCTGTCGAGACGCGTATCATGACGCCAGACGATGCCCGTGCGCTGGGTGCACAGGCGCTGTTTGGCGAGAAATACGGTGATGAGGTCCGTGTCGTGTCGATGGGTAAGGCACCTACCGGCAAAGGGCAGGATGGTGAGACCTGGTCGATCGAATTGTGTGGCGGCACCCATGTGCGCCAGACAGGTGACATAGGTACGTTTGTCCTTCTCGGCGACAGCGCCAGCAGCGCAGGTGTGCGCAGGATTGAGGCGCTTACTGGGGATGAAGCTTTCAATCACCTGTCGGCTCAGGATCAGCGTCTCGGCGCTATTGCTTTGGAGTTGAAAGCACAGCCTGATGACGTTGTTGCGCGTGTGAAATCGCTGATGGATGAGCGTAAATCGCTTCAAAACGAAGTTGCTCAACTGCGCCGTGATCTGGCGATGGCTGGTGGCGCAGGGCAGGGTGGCTCTGAAGCAAAAGAGGTCAATGGTATGGCCTTCCTCGCCCAATCACTGACCGGCGTGTCCGGAAAGGACCTGCCAACGCTGATCGATGAGCACAAGAACCGGTTGGGTTCAGGTGCTGTGTTGTTAATCGCAGATACTGGTGGAAAAGCTGCCGTTGCCGCCGGTGTTACAACGGATCTGACTGACAAAGTTTCGGCCGTTGATCTGGTTCGCGCTGCCGTTGTCGAACTTGGCGGCAAGGGTGGTGGTGGTCGGGCTGACATGGCACAAGGCGGAGGCAAAGATGCCTCGAACGTTGAAGCAGCCATAAAAGCCGCAGAACAGGTTTTGGGAGGATAAGATGCCTGCACTCTGGATTGCTCATGTCACTGTGACTGATGCCGATGCATACGGAAAATACGCCGAGCTGGCAGGTCCCGCGATCGCCGCCCATGGCGGTGAGTTCATAGCCCGTGCCGCGCGGTACGTGCAGTTGGAAGGCAAGGAACGTCCGCGTAATGTGGTCGCCCGCTTCCCCTCGGTTGAAGCTGCTGTTGAATGCTATAATTCGCCCGCTTACCAACAAGCACTGGATCATGCCCGAGGCGCCAGCGAACGTGAGCTGGTTGTAGTCGAAATTACCGAATAACAGTTTTCTGATTCTGCCTCCCGCGCGAATGAGCATTGACCCGGCCCAGCTTTGGGCCGGGTTTGATCTTTTAGAGGGTTATCGAAGTATAGGCCTGTAACAACAATTGCCGCATATTTCAGTGTCATTGTTGGATTTTCCAGCTCTCTATTACTTAGTCGGCTATCAATTATGGCAGTGTTTGCCATGATCTTGTGCTGAAATGGTCATGAAAGTTGACGAATTTCTGCCGTTTTTCCCGCTCAACTTGCCAAGTGATTGCACAAACATAGCAGTTTTCGGATGTTTTCTGTTTAATATGCTAATGTGAATGGTGCCAATCATTGGTTTGAACTGGAAACTAAAGGAAAATCATGACAACCGTTGGCACCAAACTGAATAGTGTTGTTGAGCGAACTTTAGGGTTAATCAACCATTTTGGTATAGTGGTCATCATGGCTGGTTCAATGATGATTGGATCAGCGGTGTCAGCGCGTGATGCCGCATTTATTCAAAGTGTTGCCGCCTCACCTCCGCCGACAGGGGCACGGCAGTTGTGTCGTCAGTATTCTTGGGCTTGTGCTCAAAAAGGAGCGGCATCCCTTTCCAGCGCACAAGAACTGAAGCTCGTTAAACAGATCAACCGACGCGTAAATGTGTCGACGCGAGAGGTCACCGACCAAAGGCAGTACAAGACCCGCGAGTTGTGGGCCCTGCCGACATCTCTTGGCGGGGATTGTGAAGATTTTGCCCTGCTTAAAAAGCGTGATTTGATCAATGCAGGAATCGATCCCCGTAAACTATTGATCGCAACCGTACTGGATACGCGCCGAAACTCTCACGCCGTATTGGTATATCGATCAAATCAGGGTGATTTGGTGCTGGATAACCTGACGAACCAGGTAAAGCCATGGTCCGCTACGCGGTATTTGTTTCTGCGGATGCAGGACCCAAGGCAACCACGCAACTGGGTGGGTATCTACGGTCAGGGATAGGGAACACTACACAGAAAGAAATCTATTCGTATCTCCTATCCCTACTACTATCCTCTAGGTTTTAGCTCCATTATCCGTTGGCGTTTCTTTTGGTGTTTCTGACCCCGGACCACCACCACCTTTTGGTGTTTCCGAACCCGGACCGCCGCCACCTTTAGGTGTTTCCGAACCTGGTCCTCCGCCTCCTGTTGGGGTCGGGTCAGGAGTTGACGGTTTTGGATCAGATTTTGGATCAGGCTTGGATTCGGGTTCTGGCGCGGAAGGTGGATCATTGAAGTCATCACCTCCGTTTTCTTCATCATTGCCATCGCCATTTCTCTGCTCGGCAAACCCGACGGAAGCTGTCGGCAAGTCAGTTAGTACCGAGGCAAAGGCAGGGCAATCAAGCAGCGTCTGCTCGAGGATGCTCTCGAAATCGGCGCGCCGTTGGATATAGCGCACCATTCGCGAGCTTACGACGTCGCAGGCGCAAAGGGTGTTAGAGGACACGGATTGCTTTGCGGTCTTCACAGTACACATCTCAGATGCTTGCGCAGTACCAGCAGATATCAATGGAAATGTAGAAGCAACAAATACTATCGAAAACAGTTTGGAACTAATGCGCATGGCATTTCTCCTTAAATACTCATTAACTACCTCGCCGTATACTCGTGCGGCGCCACTCTTTTAACTCAAAATCTCCTTCTTGGGCCTTATTTTCAAGCGGCCAATGATGAGTGCAAAAGGATCAATATTGGCTTACGCCAGGGAAAGGCGTTTAAAAACAAATAGAAAGCCCGCCAAATTGGCGGGCTCTAGATTTCTGGACTATTTCCATATTGACGCAAATTTGCCACGAATGGGTCATTGTTGCGTATGTGTGAACTGAGTTACTGCAGGACCTACGCAGATCGTGCCATTCTCTTCCGCTCATGCGGATCCAGATAGCGTTTGCGAAGCCGGATCGCATTTGGCGTCACCTCAACCAGTTCGTCATCGTCGATATACGCGATCGCCTCTTCCAAAGAGAACTTAATGTGAGGCGTCAGGCGCACCGCGTCATCCGATCCGCTGGCGCGTACGTTGGTCAGCTTCTTGCCTTTAAGCGGGTTCACTTCCAGATCGTTGTCACGGGAATGTTCACCGATCACCATGCCTTGATAGACATCGGTTTGCGGCCCCACGAACATGCGTCCACGTTCCTCCAAGTTCCACAAGGCGTAGGCGACGGCCTGGCCTTTTTCCATTGAGATCAAGACGCCTGCACGACGACCGGGGATCGATCCCTTGTGGGCAGCCCATCCATGGAAAACGCGGTTCAGGACACCGGTCCCGCGCGTGTCGGTCAGAAATTCGCCGTGATATCCGATTAGACCACGTGATGGCACATGGGCGATGATGCGGGTTTTGCCAACTCCCGCGGGGCGCATCTCGACCAGTTCACCTTTGCGTGCTCCAGTGATCTTCTCGATCACCGAGCCCGAGAATTCGTCATCGACATCGATGGTGACTTCTTCGATGGGCTCAAGGCGTTGACCGTCTTCGTCGCGGAACAAAACCTGTGGGCGCGAGATGCTGAGTTCGAATCCTTCGCGGCGCATATTCTCGATCAGGACGCCCATCTGGAGTTCGCCACGGCCAGCGACTTCAAAGGCTTCACCACCGGGTGTATCGCTAATGCGGATGGCGACATTTGATTCAGCCTCCTTCATTAGACGATCACGAATGACGCGGGACTGAACCTTTTTACCGTCTCGGCCTGCAAGCGGAGAATCATTGATGCCGAAGGTGACGGTGATCGTTGGTGGATCGATTGGCTGGGCGGGCAAAGCCTCGTTTACTTGCGGAGCAACCAAAGAATCCGCAACCGTGGCCTTGCTCATTCCCGCAATGGTGACGATGTCCCCGGCCTCGGCTACATCGATAGGCTGTTGTGCGAGACCACGGAACGCGAGAATCTTTGTCGCACGGAAATTCTCGATCAATGTTCCGTCACGGCTGAGCGCCTTGAGGCTGTCACCCGCTTTCAACGTTCCGCTCTCGACACGACCGGTCAGGATGCGGCCGATGAAAGGATCGCTGCCAAGCGTGGTGGCAAGCATTCTGAACGGCTCGTCTTTTTTCTCAATTTGCTTGGGGGCGGGGACGTGATCGACGATCAGATCGAAAAGGGCAGTCAGATCCTTGCGCGGTCCGTCAAGTTCCATATCTGCCCAACCTGAACGGCCCGAGGCATACATGGCGGGAAAATCAAGCTGATCGTCGTCAGCACCAAGGTTGGCGAACAGGTCAAAACATTCGTCCAGCGCGCGATCTGGTTCGGCATCCGGTTTGTCGACCTTATTCAATACAACGATGGGGCGCAGTCCCAATGCCAGCGCCTTAGAGGTCACGAACTTGGTCTGCGGCATGGGACCTTCGGCGGCGTCGACCAAAAGAACAACACCGTCGACCATGCTGAGGATGCGTTCAACCTCGCCTCCGAAATCGGCGTGGCCGGGGGTGTCGACGATGTTGATACGAGTGTCTTTCCATTCGACCGATGTCGCCTTGGCCAGAATGGTGATGCCACGTTCCCGTTCCAGATCATTGCTGTCCATTGCGCGCTCGGCAACGGCCTGATTCTCGCGGAAAGCGCCGGATTGTTTAAGAAGCTCATCCACCAGGGTCGTTTTACCGTGGTCCACGTGAGCGATGATTGCGATATTGCGCAGGTCCATGAGAGGTCAACCTTTGAACGGGAAGTTGGCCCGGCGCATAACGCGGCGCGACAAAATATACCAGCCCTAACCGGCGTTCAGTGACCCGCGGTCGAAGAAAACAGGTGAATGATCAGAATTCCAGACAGTATCAGAACAAGCCCCAGGATCGCCGGCCAGTCGAGTTTCTGACCAAATACCAGAAAACCAATCAGTGCTATTAGGAAAATCCCAAGTCCCGACCAGATTGCATAGACAATCCCGACAGGCATCACTTTCAGAGTGAGCGCCATAAGATAGAATGCGCTGCCATAGCCAACGACCACCAGGGCAGAGGGCCAAAAGCGGGTGAACTGATGGCTGGCTTGCAGTGCAGTGGTCCCGATGGTTTCCGCAATGACCGCCAGCAGCAGAATGAAATATGTTTTGGGCAAGATTGATGCCTTTCCGAAGTGTCGCGGAAGGTTGACCATAGTTGACTATTGCCGGGCAAGTGGATTCTGGCGGCGCAGAATAAAGAGTGACTTTACCAAAGGTCAGGTAAACCTGACTGTTCGATATTCCTGAGGCATGATAGAGGGTTGGGTGTTTTAGTTAGTTTGTAGCGAGTTTGATTGAATGACGACATTTGCAAAATCAATCATTATCGTTTCGGTGTTGATCGTGGCGTTAGGGTGGCTTGCAGACGGGGGGGCCGTCGACATTGATGCAGCCCAAAATGTTGAGCGGTTAAAGGGTATTCCAGTTTAGGCGCCCACCGAACGATTTGATCAAAAGGAGCTTTCGGGCTCCTTTTCTTTCGTTCGCAATAAGATTGAATTCAATTCTTACTGCTTCTCGATTGCTTTGAGTTTTGAGCGATGATCGGACAATTTCTTGACCACAAACTTACGGGCCTTGCGTTCTGCGAGCCGTACCCGAACTTCGGTCAAAAACGCTTCTTCCAGCGTCTGAGATGACGCGCCCAAAAGCTCGCCGACCTCCACATAAAACCGATCCTCACCGGTTTCGTCCATGACCTTCATCGTATCCTCTGCCAATCTCGAGGCAAGGGTGGTGATGGTATCAGACATCAGCGCGTATTCTCGGTCAGGCGACGCTTCACATAATCCGTCACGTCGGTCATCAGCGTGTCCATGTGGCGATCCTGGAAGAAGTGATCCGCGCCTTCAACCTCGTGATGCGTGATTGTGATCCCTTTTTGCTCGTGCAATTTGCTAACCAGCGAAGTGGTATCCGCAGGGGGTGCAACGCGGTCTGACGACCCGTTGATTATCAGGCCGGAAGACGGGCAGGGGGCCAGGAAAGAAAAATCATACATGTTCGCCGGGGGTGACACGCTAATAAAGCCGGTGATCTCGGGACGACGCATCAGCAGTTGCATTCCGATCCAGGCGCCGAATGAGAATCCTGCAACCCAGCAATGCTTGGAGTTGTTGTTCATGGACTGAAGATAATCCAGCGCCGACGCGGCATCGCTAAGCTCGCCAACACCCTGATCATATTCGCCTTGGCTGCGGCCTACGCCACGGAAGTTAAAGCGCAGAACCGTGAAGCCCATGTTGTAGAAGGCATAGTGCAGGTTGTAGACCACCTTGTTATTCATGGTCCCGCCAAATTGAGGGTGCGGATGCAGCACGATTGCGATCGGTGCGTCTTTTTCCTTTTGCGGGTGGTAGCGGCCTTCCAGGCGGCCTTCGGGTCCGGGAAAAATCACCTCGGGCATGTGTGCTTTAGTCCTGTTTTTTGACGCCTCGGCCCCGAGATTATCTTGACGGTAATCGTCAGGCACCTTAGAACGGTTCTAATTACATTGTGTCGCGTGAAAACGCTGTCATTGGGAGATACGCACTGGCTGCGGCGGCGTCAATGTTTTCGCGGTTCTTGCCTCAAGGAATTCATATGAAGCTGTCGACCAAAGGACGCTATGCGATGGTTGCTCTGGCGGATATTGCTCTGCAATCCTCCGACAAGCTCGTGACACTTGGTGAGATTTCCGAGCGTCAGGATATTTCTCTTCCTTATCTGGAACAGCTTTTTGTAAAACTGCGTCGTGCTGAGTTGGTCAGCTCGGTTCGGGGTCCGGGTGGAGGTTATCGTCTTGCGCGCCCTGCATCCGAAATTCGAGTGGTTGAGATTTTGGCTGCAGTCGATGAAACCGTGGATGCGATGCACAAAGGGGCGGGGGCATCGGGTGCTTCGTCCGGCAGTCGGGCGCAATCCCTGACCAATCGTTTGTGGGAAAGCCTGAGCGCACATGTGTATGTGTTCCTGCATCAAACGCGTTTGTCGGATGTGATCCGAAATGATCTGGCACCGTGCCCGGCAGTTCCAAACTTGTTTGCGGTCGTGGACGACTGAGCTGATGAAACAGATTTTCGTTCCACAGGAATCCATGTTGGAAAAGATGTATCTATGAAACGGGTTTATCTCGATCATAATGCGACGGCTCCATTAAGGCCCGAAGCCCGCGCTGCAATGATTGCGGCGATGGATCTGGCCGGCAATCCGTCATCCGTTCACGCAGAGGGCCGTGCCGCAAAGGCTTTAGTCGAGAAAGCACGCGCACAGATTGCCACCGCATTTGGGGCGGATGGCGCTGACATCGTGTTTACCTCAGGCGCTACCGAAGCGGCGGCGTTGGCAATGTCAGGACGTGGTCTGCAGGGGGGCGCGATCGAGCATGATGCGGTACGTGCTTGGGCCAATGAAGTTTTACCAGTGTCGAAAGACGGGCAAGTTACGGTTTCAGATCCCGCCTTAACTGCATTGCAACTTGCAAACTCCGAGACGGGCATCATTCAATCTCTCCCGTCTGATCTGGCTGTAACTGACGCCACTCAGGCGTTTGGAAAGCTGCCAGTCGCGTTCAACTGGCTGGGCGCGGAAATGGCCTTGATTTCTGCACATAAACTGGGCGGTCCCAAAGGGATCGGTGCGTTGGTGATGAAACGCGGCACGGATTTGGCCGCGCAAATCAAAGGTGGCGGGCAGGAGATGGGGCGTCGCTCGGGCACTGAGAATGTTATCGGAATCGCGGGCTTCGGTGCGGCTGCTGAAGCTGCATCCCGCGATCTTGCAAATGGTGTCTGGGAAAAAGTTCGTGAACTTAGAAATATTCTAGAAAACGCTCTTGAGGCCGGATCGAAATCTACTATTTTTGTCGGGAAAGATCAGGAGCGACTCCCCAACACGTTGTGCTTTGCCACTCCGGGCTGGAAGGGAGAAACCCAGGTCATGCAGATGGATTTGTCAGGATTTGCGATCAGTGCAGGCTCAGCCTGCTCCAGCGGCAAAGTGCGCGCCAGTGCTGTGCTGACGGCCATGGGATTTGATGAACACGCGGCGGCCAGTGCGATACGCGTATCGCTCGGTCCCGAGACGACGGAAGAGAATGTGCTGCGTTTTGCGGAAACGTGGCTTGAGAAAGAGAAAAAGCATCGCGCGCGCGCCGCGTGATCTGACGGAGGGTGTCTTATGGCCGCTTTGGACCAGACCCAGGTAAAAGAAGGTGTCGATCAGGAAACCGTGGATGCGGTACGCGAGGTCGGAACCTACAAATACGGCTGGGAAACTGAAATCGAGATGGAGTACGCCCCGAAGGGTGTAAACCCCGATATCGTCAAGCTGATTTCAGGCAAAAATGATGAGCCCGAATGGATGACCGAGTGGCGTCTCGCCGCGTTCGAACGCTGGACCAAGATGGATGAACCGAACTGGGCCATGGTCAGCTATCCTAAAATCGATTTTCAGGACCAGTATTATTATGCCCGTCCGAAATCGATGGAAGAGAAGCCCAAATCCTTGGATGAGGTCGACCCCAAGCTGCTGGCGACATATGAGAAACTGGGTATCCCTCTGAAAGAACAGATGATTCTTGCCGGAGTTGAAGGTGCCGAAGATGCGCCAGCCGAGGGGCGCAAGGTCGCCGTCGATGCGGTGTTTGACTCGGTTTCGGTTGGCACGACTTTCCAGGAAGAGCTGAAAAAAGCGGGTGTTATCTTCTGCTCGATCTCCGAGGCGATACGAGAACATCCGGAACTGGTGAAGAAATATCTCGGAACCGTGGTTCCGGTATCCGACAATTTCTATGCCACTCTGAACTCCGCTGTGTTTTCGGATGGTTCGTTTGTCTATGTGCCACCGGGTGTCCGCTGTCCAATGGAATTGAGCACCTATTTCCGTATCAACGCGGAAAATACGGGGCAGTTCGAACGGACGCTGATCATTGCCGACAAGGGCAGTTATGTCAGTTACTTGGAAGGTTGTACTGCACCACAACGAGATACCGCACAGCTGCACGCGGCCGTGGTGGAAATCATTATCGAAGAAGATGCCGAGGTGAAGTATTCGACGGTTCAGAACTGGTTCCCCGGTGATGAGAACGGCAAAGGTGGTATCTACAACTTCGTGACCAAGCGTGCCGATTGTCGTGGGGATCGCTCCAAGGTGATGTGGACGCAGGTTGAAACCGGCTCGGCTGTGACTTGGAAGTATCCGTCCTGCATCCTGCGTGGCGATGACAGCCAGGGTGAGTTCTACTCGATCGCGATCACGAACAACATGCAGCAGGCCGATACTGGCACGAAGATGGTTCATCTGGGCAAGAACACCAAGTCGCGGATCGTGTCGAAAGGGATCAGTGCGGGTAAGGCGCAGAATACCTATCGCGGACTGGTCTCGATGCATCCAAAGGCCAAGGATAGTCGCAATTACACCCAGTGTGACAGCTTGCTGATTGGTGACAAGTGTGGGGCGCACACGGTTCCGTATATCGAGGTCAAAAACAACTCGTCCCGTGTCGAGCATGAGGCGACGACTTCGAAGGTCGACGAGGATCAGTTGTTCTATTGCCGTCAGCGCGGCATGGACGAGGAAGAGGCCGTGGCGCTTGTTGTCAACGGGTTCTGCAAGGATGTGCTGCAGGCGCTGCCGATGGAATTCGCGATGGAGGCTCAGCAATTGGTTGCGATCAGCCTAGAGGGATCGGTCGGCTGATGACGCCAAAACCTCAACAACGTATCCGCAAGGATGATGTGCTGACAGCGCTCGGCTACGCGCTGCCGGTGATCGGCGGCCTGTTGGGGGTGGCTTACGTCAACACGAAATACATGGACTTCATCAACCCGGTCTGGGCAGTGGGCGGAGGCGCGCTGCTGGGTTGGATCATCGCTCGGGTGATCCGCAAGGTGCTGGGATAGACAATTATCTGGGGTCAATCTGCGCCCCTTGCGAGATGCAAAAGGACAAAAAATGCTGGAAATCAAAAACCTGCACGTAAAACTTGAGGAAGAAGACAAACAAATC
Organism: Ruegeria sp. AN6; assembly: GCF_056540425.1. Lineage (NCBI taxonomy): Bacteria > Pseudomonadati > Pseudomonadota > Alphaproteobacteria > Rhodobacterales > Roseobacteraceae > Ruegeria > Ruegeria sp. AN6. Next base: position 567,124 of record NZ_JBQFWR010000001.1, on the reverse strand, counting down.
CTCAAAGGCGTCGATCTCACTGTTGAGGCCGGCAAGGTGCATGCGATCATGGGGCCGAATGGCTCTGGCAAGTCTACGCTTAGCTATGTCTTGTCCGGTCGGGACGGATATGAAGTGACAGATGGTACCGCCACACTTGAGGGCGAAGATCTGCTAGAGATGGAGCCGGAAGAGCGCGCGGCTGCTGGCGTTTTTCTCGCATTCCAATATCCGGTTGAGATTCCCGGTGTCGGTAACATGACGTTCTTGCGCACAGCGGTGAATGCTCAGCGTAAGGCACGTGGTCAGGAAGAACTGTCTGCAGCGGATTTCCTGAAAGAAATCCGCGCCAAGGCAAAGGCGCTGAAGATCGATGCAGATATGTTGAAACGCCCAGTTAATGTTGGATTCTCGGGTGGTGAGAAAAAGCGCAACGAAATACTGCAGATGGCAATGCTTGAGCCCAAGTTATGCATCCTTGACGAGACCGACTCGGGGCTCGATGTGGATGCGATGAAGCTGGTATCGGAAGGCGTGAATGCGTTGCGCGACGAAGGGCGCGGTTTCCTTGTTATCACGCATTATCAGCGTTTGCTAGATCACATCAAACCAGACGTCGTGCACATCATGGCCGATGGCCGTATCGTCAAATCCGGCGGACCCGAGTTGGCTCTGGAAGTTGAGCACAATGGGTATGCTGACATTCTGGCCGAGGTAAACTGATGGCTCTCGCTCAAGCAAAACAGTCGGCAACCGAAGAGCGGCTTGCAGCTCTGACCATGCCAGATGCGGGTTGCACGCGTAAGGCGCGAGAGGCTGCTCTGGCGCGGGTGCGCGAAATGGGACTGCCCGGACGTCGGCATGAATACTGGAAGTATACCCAACCCGATACATTGATCTCGGCACAAGCACCCGCGGCGGCGTTGTTTCAGAACGACGAAGCGCCGATGTTCAACGAGTTTGACCGGCTGAAGATTGTCTTCATCGATGGTGTATTTAGCCCTGAAGAGTCAGACGAACTGTCGATGGAGGGTGTCACTATCGACAGGTTGGAAGATATTTGCTGCAAAGATATCCATTGGGCCAAAGAGTTATACGGTGTTCTTGAGGCAAATGGTCAGACCCCGGTGCATCGCCCTCTGGCGGCATTGAACACTGCATTTGCGTCAGATGGTGTTGCCATCCATGTGACCGGAAAACCTGCCAAACCGATCAGCCTGATCTATCGCCATGCTTCGGAAACCTCGGATGCGATCCTGCATCATGTGGTTCGTGTTGAAAGCGGTGCCGAGGTGACCATCCTTGAAAATGGCCCGGCCGCATCGCGTTTTAACAAATGTATGGAGATCGATATCGCCGATGGCGGTACGCTGCACCATGTTCGCGCGCAGGGTCGCGATCATCAGCGGCGAGCAGCGACGCATATGTTCACTCGAATGGGAACGGAGTCTGTGTACAAATCCTTCACACTTACTGTGAACGGTGTTCTGACGCGGAACGAGCAGGTGGTTGAGCTTACCGGCGACGATGCCGTGGTCCATGTTGCGGGTGCTTGCGTTGGAGATGGTGAATTCCATCATGACGACACGGTATTTGTGACCCACGATGCGGTGAATTGCGAAAGCCGTCAGGTGTTTAAAAAGGTGTTGCGCAACGGGGCGACCGGTGTCTTTCAGGGAAAGATCCTCGTCAAAGCGGGTGCGCAGAAAACCGACGGATATCAAATCAGCCAATCGTTGCTGCTGGATGAGGACAGCCAATTTCTCGCCAAGCCCGAGTTGGAAATCTACGCGGATGACGTCGCCTGTTCGCACGGCTCGACCTCTGGTGCGATTGACGAAACAGCGCTGTTCTACCTGCGATCGCGTGGTGTTCCCACCAAAGAGGCGACGGATATGCTGACTTTGGCTTTCCTCGCGGAAGCGGTTCAGGAAATCGAAGATGAAGCTCTGGCCGAAGTGATTGTCACACGATTGCAAGATTGGCTGGCACGCCGCCGCTGATGTCCGTCACAACAGATATCGTTGCCACGTATCGCGGACCGGGGCGTGTTGTGCGTCGCCTGTTGGATATGGGCCCGCGTGAAGATCGTGCGCTGGCATTTGTGATGGCCTTCTGTGTAGTTGGTTTCATCGCCCAATTGCCAAGCCTTGCACGCCGTGCCCACATTGAGGGGCTGGAACTGAACATGCTCATGGGCGGCGCTTTGTTGGGCTCGGTCTTCATACTTCCTCTGTTCTTTTATCTTCTGGCTTGGCTCTCACAACTCGTAGCGCGGGTTTTTGGAGGCCGTGGAAACGGCTATGGCGCAAGGCTGGCGTTGTTCTGGGCGTTGTTGGCATCGGCCCCCTTGGTGTTGTTGAACGGGTTGGTCGCGGGCTTTATCGGTCCGGGCCCGGAACAAACGCTAGCCGGAATGTTATGGGTTGCGATTTTTACCTGGTTCTGGTTGTCCGGTCTCAGACAATCGCAAAAGGCCATTAAATGAACTCTGCCGTGCTTCTGAATATGGTCGTCCTGACCCTGACAAACCCGGCCGAGGCTGCCAAGCGATTGCTGGCGATGCGCTTTGGTCCAGACGTGCTGTGGATTGCATTCTTTCTTGCCGTGATCCTGAATGCGCTGGTTCAAACTCTGTCCGGCTTTGTCATGCCGTTTATTAACCCAGAGGTTCAACAAATTGCCGAGCCTTTATCGCGGACCTTGTTTGTATCAGTTGCCGCGATTCTGATCAGCGTCGTTGCTTTCCTCTTGGTAGGGCGGGTACTGGGCGGAGAGGGGTCGTTCAACGACCTCATGACTCTGGTCGTCTGGCTGCAGATCCTGCAGATTATCGGGCAGGCGATCATTCTGACATTGGTCTCGGTGCTGCCGTTTTTGTTCTTACCGGCAAGCCTTGCGATGCTGGTACTGAGCCTCTACATCACCTTACATTTCCTCAACGAAGCGCATCGATTTCAGTCGCTGGGTAAATCGTTTCTGGTGATCCTATTGTCTGGCCTTGTGGCTATCCCATTTGTCCTTTGGCTGTCGCCTGTATAGGGAACCTCTGTCCATGTATGACGTACAGAAAATTCGCGCCGACTTTCCGATCCTGTCGCGACAGGTCAACGGAAAGCCTCTGACCTATCTCGACAATGGCGCATCCGCGCAAAAGCCTCAGGCTGTTATTGACGCAGTCACGCAGGCCTATGCCCATGAGTATTCGAACGTTCATCGCGGGCTTCACTACCTGTCCAATCTTGCGACCGAAAAGTACGAGTCCGTCCGGGGCACTGTCGCACGTTTTCTTGGCGTTTCGAACGAGGAAGAGATTGTATTGAACTCGGGTACGACCGAGGGGATCAATCTCGTCGCTTACGGTTGGGCGATGCCGCATCTGCAGGCGGGGGACGAGATCGTGCTCAGCGTGATGGAGCATCACGCAAATATAGTACCCTGGCATTTCTTGCGCGAACGGCAGGGCGTCGTTCTGAAGTGGGTTGATGTGGACGCAACCGGATATCTTGATCCACAAGCTGTCATCGATGCGATCGGTCCGAAGACAAAGCTGGTGGCGGTGACGCAGTGTTCAAACGTTTTAGGCACTGTGGTCGACGTCAAATCGATCACACAAGCGGCCCACGCCAAAGGTGTTCCGGTACTGGTGGACGGTAGCCAAGGCGCTGTCCATATGCCCGTGAATGTCGAGGATATCGGCTGCGACTTTTACGCGATAACGGGCCACAAGTTGTACGGACCGTCCGGTTCAGGTGCGATATTCATCAAATCGGAACGCATGGCCGAAATGCGTCCCTTTATCGGGGGCGGCGACATGATCAAAGAGGTGTCAAAAGATCAGGTGATCTACAATGATCCACCGATGAAGTTCGAAGCCGGAACGCCGGGCATCGTGCAGACCATCGGTATGGGCGTTGCGCTGGATTACATGATGGACTTGGGCATGGAGAACATCGCATCACATGAGGCGGGACTGCGCGACTATGCGATGCAACGACTGAACGGGCTGAACTGGCTGCAGGTTCAGGGAACCACATCCGACAAGGCCGCAATCTTCAGCTTTACGCTGGACGGGGCAGGGCATGCCCACGATGTTTCGACGATACTGGATAAAAAAGGTGTCGCAGTGCGCGCGGGCCATCACTGCGCGGGGCCATTGATGGACCATCTGGGTGTCACCGCGACCTGCCGCGCCAGCTTCGGCCTCTACAACACGACCGAAGAGGTCGACACGCTGATCGATGCTTTGGAATTGGCCCACGATCTGTTTGCCTGATGAGGTCGCATTTGCAGTTGCACCCGGATTGGAACGAGGGTAGCTAACGGCCAAGGCACCTGTAGCTCAGCTGGATAGAGCGCTGCCCTCCGAAGGCAGAGGCCAGAGGTTCGAATCCTCTCAGGTGCGCCACTTCTCGTGTGTTTGTTTTTGCTCTGCACATTGGCGTTTGGTATGCAATCTAGCTGCCGACAAAACAAAACCCCCATCAGAGATAACTGAGGGGGTTCATATTATGCTATGGGATAATGAGTTAAATCAGCCGCGCCACGAACGGATGACACCGCAATCCATATGCACGAAATTCGACCGATTGTACTGGCCAACGCCCCCGGCGCGGCAGGAAATTGCAGCTTTCGCCATTTGGGAGACCGAACGCGAGGATAAACGCAAGTCGGCAGCCTGGCCTTTCATATGCAGGGAATTCTTGGCGACACCGCGAGAGCGACGGCGCAGCATGGCATTGGTTTGCGGTGAGCGGTAACCAGACAGCAGCATATAGGGTTCGCTTACATCCAGCATATTATGCGCCGCAGCCATGATGTCGATCGTGCGCAGGTCCATGTCCTTGACCTGATCGCTGCGCCAATCACGCATGAAGTGATTAACCTCTTTCACCGCGTCCTTGATATATTTTCCGTCAACCCAATATACCATGTCGATCCGCTCACCGGTGCGGCCCGAATACATACGAATGCGGCGAATGTCGCCACCGCCACGAAGAAAACCCGCTGCTTTGGAATAGGTTGGTGCCGCGACAACCGCCGTTGCGGCGAATGCGCCCAATAGGGCACGCCGGGTCAAGCCCGATGTACTGCTCTCGGTCATTTCAGTTTCGTCCCGTACTGTTCCTGCCTGCACACGATGTTACGCGCGCTGTCTTAATTTTTATCCCATCCCAGATGCGGAATTTATTGCATAGTCGGAATCATCCGCCAAGGAGTCTTTGCTTGCGCTTTAATCAAGGGGGAATTTTCGGCAGTTTTTTGCGCAACTGATGCAAACATGCATGATAATTCTGCATCCCAGGTTCCAACGATGCAAACACGCATCACGGTAAAAAGAAGAGGCTAATTGATATATTTGTGAATAGACATTAACTGCACCTCCAAACATTATTTCTAAACGCCGTAGAAATTTTGCGGCAAATCATTGAATAACCAAGGCTATCTGATGTCGTTTGTTTCTCGTGCTCGTTCTAGTGTATTTGCAGCTACCTTTGTAGCAGTTTCAGCTTCCGTAGCTTTGGCGGGAACGTCTGGCACCGCCTTCCAGATGGCGGTGGCTGAAAGCACGGTTTCAAACAATGCGATCGCTGAATTCTACCGAAAAAATGCTTTCGATCCGGTGTGGGTAGGCAACACACCTGAGCATCAAGCGCGGCGCGCTGCCTTGATCAAGGCTTTGTCAACAATCGACATGCATGGGCTTCCGCGCGCGCGCTATGATGTCTCGGCATTGATTGCGAAGATGCAGGACGCCAGAACAACCCGTGATTTGGGTTTGATCGAGGCTGAGCTAAGTCAAGTTTTTGCTAAATATGCCAACGATATACAGTCCGGTGTTACTTCACCTTCGCAAATCGATGCTGGCCTTGTACGGGATGTTGAACAGCGCAACACGCAAGAACACCTGAAGCGTCTTGTTGCCGGCGATGGTGATGAGTACTTCAATGAGATTATGCCTCAATCACGCCAGTATCGCGCGTTGATGAAGCAGAAAATTGCGCTCGAAACGCTGATCGAAAAGGGCGGGTGGGGTGAGACCGTTCCTGTCACAAAGCTTGAGCGCGGAGACACAGGCGCGAATGTCATCAAATTGCGCAATCGGTTGGTCGCTATGGGTTATTTGAAGCCCACTGCAAGCCCCAACTATGATGACGTGTTGCTTGCTGCCGTTCAGGCGTTTCAAACCGCACATGGGCTTGAACCGGATGGCGTTGCAGGTAATGGAACAATCACCGAGATCAATCGGCCAGTATCCGACCGTCTGAAAGCGGTTTACGTTGCTTTGGAACGTGAGCGTTGGCTGCCCGAAGAACGTGGTGAGCGCCACATTCTGGTGAATCAGGCAGACTTTTCGGCAAAGATCGTTGATGACGGTCAGGTCACGTTCGAGACACGCGCAGTCATTGGCAAAAATACACATGATCGCCGTAGTCCAGAATTTTCGGACGAGATGGAGCATATGGTGATCAACCCCAGCTGGTATGTTCCGCGCTCGATCATCACCAAAGAGTACCTGCCGAAATTACAAGCTAACCCGAACGCAGTGGGGCATATCCAGATTACTGATCGTGGGGGGCGGCAAGTTAACCGGGGCGCTGTTGATTTCACCCAGTTCACCGCAAGGAACTTCCCGTTCTCGATGCGTCAACCACCAAGCAGAAGCAACGCGCTGGGTCTGGTGAAGTTCATGTTCCCGAACAAGCACAACATCTATCTCCACGATACGCCACAGAAGTCTTTGTTCGCGCGCGAGGTTCGGGCTTTCTCACACGGATGTATTCGATTGGCGCAGCCATTTGAATTTGCATATGCATTGCTGGCCAAACAGGAAGAGGATCCAAAATCTTTCTTCCATCGTGTGTTGAACACTGGAAAAGAGACGAAGGTGAACCTTGAAAACCCGGTGCCGGTGCATCTGATCTACAGAACGGCCTATGTCGGACCGAAGGGTGAGGTTCAATATCGCCGTGATGTATATGACCGTGATCGCAAGATCTGGGTGGCATTGCAAAAGGCAGGGGTAGCCCTGCCGGACGTTCAGGGGTAATCACGGGGCAACTACGCGCCACGAGGAAGCCCGCATGCAATTCACAGTTCAGCAAATCGCCGACGCTCTTGGTGTTGTGGCCGAGGGTCAGACGAGTTTGACGATCCTTCGCGCAGCCGAGCCAGGCGATGCGGGACCAACCGATCTGGCGATGGCAATGTCGCCCAAATACGCCGAAGCCTTGGCGAATGGCGCGGCGCGGGCCGCTGTACTTTGGGATGGGGCAGATTGGCAGGCTTTGGGTCTTGAGGCCGCCATCTTTGTTCAGCGCCCGCGTATGGCGATGGCCGGAATAACGTCGATGCTGGATCGCGGGCAGGGCATTGCACCGGGGATCCACCCATCGGCTGTTATCGATGAAACTGCTGAGATTGGAGAGGACGTATCGGTCGGTCCGCTTGCCGTGATCGGAGCGCGGGCAAAGATAGGTAAGGGTTCGGTTATCGGCGCGCATTGCGTGATTGGAATGGATGCTTCGCTGGGTGAAGGCGCTCTGCTTCGCGAGATGGTAAGCATCGGGGCACGGGCGCAGATTGGCGATCGTTTTATTGCTCAGCCGGGTGCGCGTATCGGAGGTGACGGGTTCAGCTACGTCACGCCTGAGGTATCAGGCGCAGAAAACGCGCGGAAAACACTTGGCGATCAAGGGGATGCAAAAGCACAGAACTGGTTGCGCATTCACTCACTTGGGGCGGTTGAGATTGGTGACGATGTTGAAGTTGGGTCGAACTGTACGGTCGACAACGGCACTATCCGCAACACCGTGATCGGAAGCGGGTCCAAGTTGGATAACCTTGTACATGTAGGTCACAACACGCGCGTGGGGCAGGATTGCTTGCTATGTGGTCAGACCGGAGTATCCGGTTCAGTTGAGATCGGAAATAACGTTGTATTGGGTGGTCAGACCGGCGTTTCCGACAACATCTTTGTCGGTGATGGGGTAATAGCCGGTGGAGGTACCAAGATCCTGTCGAATGTGCCTGCTGGCCGCGTGATTATGGGCTATCCAGCGATCAAAATGGAAAGCCACACAGAGATTTACAAAGCCCAACGCCGGTTGCCCCGTTTGGCCCGTGACGTTGAGGCGTTGAAAAAGGCTGTTTCCAAACAGGCTCCAAGCGATTAAATCAACCCCAACACGATAACCAGGGGATCGAGATGAGCATCAGCGACCGCGTCATTGCAATCATTGCCGAGCAGGCCGTGCTTGAGCCTTCGGATGTGACGCCCGACAGCACGCTCGAGGATTTGGGCATCGATAGCCTGGGTCTGGTCGAGAGCATCTTTGCCATCGAAGAAGAGTTTGATATCACGGTGCCTTTCAACGCGAACGAACCCACTGCAAGTGATTTCGATATTTCAAACGTGGCCGCGATTATTGCGGGCATAGAAAAACTTGTATCGGAAAAGGTCTGACCTCCGGTATGAAACGCGTCGTCATTACGGGTGCGGGCACCATCAATTCTCTGGGTCATTCTGTCCCCGATACGCTGGAAGCCATGCGTGAAGGCCGATGCGGTATCTCAGATCTTGAGTTCCGTGATGTAGACCGGTTGTCGATCAAAATCGGCGGTCAAGTGCGCGGTTTTGAGGCTGAGGGGCGGTTCAATCGTCAGCAGATGACGCTGTATGATCGGTTCACACAGTTCACGCTGACCGCTGCCAAAGAGGCGATTGACCAGTCAGGTATTGTGTTCTCGGGTGATACTGCGGCACGGTCAGGCGTTGTTTTGGGAACCGCCGGGGGCGGTGTTTCAACCTGGGATGACAACTATCGTTCGGTCTACGAGGACGGTAAAAACAGGGTGCATCCATTTGTTGTCCCCAAATTGATGAACAACGCAGCAGCCAGCCACGTTTCGATGGAACACAACCTAAAAGGCCCCAGCTTCACGGTGTCGACCGCTTGTGCATCATCGAATCATGCCATGGCACAGGCGTTTCAGATGGTGCGCAGTGGGGCTGCACCAGCCATGGTGACTGGTGGGTCGGAATCGATGCTGTGTTTTGGCGGTGTTAAGGCGTGGGAAGGGCTTCGTGTCATGTCCAAAGATGCCTGTCGCCCATTCAGTGCTAACCGAAACGGGATGGTGCAAGGCGAAGGAGCGGGTGTCTTTGTCTTCGAAGAATATGAACACGCGCGTGCGCGTGGCGCTGAAATCCTGTGCGAAGTCGTGGGCTTTGCCATGTCATCAGATGCGGCCGACATCGTTATGCCAAGCAAACAAGGGGCTTCTCGTGCGATGGCCGGTGCCTTGGCGGATGCCAAATTAAATGCCAGTGACGTGGGGTATATCAACGCGCATGGCACTGGCACGGCTGCAAATGACAAAACCGAATGCGCTGCGGTTGCTGATGTATTTGGCCCTCATGCAGACGACCTCATGATCTCGTCCACCAAATCAATGCATGGTCATTTGATTGGTGGAACTGGCGCGGTCGAGTTGCTGGCCTGTATCATGGCCTTACGCGACGGAATTGTCGCCCCGACTATCGGCTATGAAGAGCCTGACCCCGAATGTGCACTCGATGTGGTGCCGAACGAAGCGCGTGAGGCGAAGGTCGATGTCGCACTTAGCAACGCGTTTGCCTTTGGCGGATTGAATGCCGTTCTCGCGCTAAAGCGGATATGAACAAGCCGTCGCTGTTAAGCAACGGCCCGGGTTTTAGCTAAATTCGGTATCAGTTTGCTGACTCAGTCAGGCCATCAAATGCTGCGGTGAAACCGCTTAGCGACATCTCCATGTTCAGCACCTGATCCGGCAGCCGGGCAGGGACCAGCGAGAGCACTGCAGTGGATCCCGATCTCATGGCATCGATATCGCCCTGTGTCAGTCCCAGTTGCGCAAGACATCCTACCGGGACACAGTGGTGATAGTTATACAACTTGCGCGGCGCACCATCGATTGAAACCGCCAACTGAGCCTGCAGAAGTGTTTCAAGCGGAACCACGACATTTGCCCAAGCGACGGCGGCACCTCCTTGCGGCAACTTGCCGATCGACACCTCGGCGATTGGATCGCCTTGCTGATTGTTCAGAATCTGAACCATGGCGCACGGATCCTGGCTAGCATCGGATTTGATGCAAGAAATTTTCCAATCGCCCGATTGCTCTTTCTCATATTGCTCGCCAATCCGGGGACCGGTCTGGCCCAAATCCAGATCAGAACCGACCTCGGCCCCGGTTTCCGGAGCGTCGGTGCTTTCCTGCGCTAGGGCCGTGGTGCAGAAAAGTCCTGCCGCCACGATGCTAAGGGGTGCCAATTTCCTGATCATAAATGCCTCATCTTGATGATCCAGCTTTTTGCCTCGTCTAACATTGTTGTAGGGCGGTGTCAGGAACAATCCGAACGACGGTCTGCAAATTACTCAATTTTTTGCCGATACGCGTCAAACACAGCAAATTAAGCAGTGAACAGGCAATGAAAAAGGGAGCCGGTGGAGCGGCTCCCTTCTTGAATTTTTCTCCCCGTCGGACTGGCCGACTTAGTTATGCGCAGACGTTACGAAAGCGAAACCCATCGGTCAACTGCTAACCCCCAAAAAAAGAACCGATATCGTTGGATTTGGTCAGAATTCATAAAAAAGCCGTGCCCGAAGGCACGGCCAGTCGACAGGGAGGAAGTTTGCCACCGCAGTCAGACCACGATGAGCAACATTTACTCTCGCAGCGAAAGGTTAACTTTGTATGCTTGCAGCAGATCGGTAGAATTCAGGGCAGTTTCTTAATGGACAACAAAATATTCGTAGGCGGCGGCGGTGATGGATACTCAGTGGCACAGGGGTTGTCATTGAAATACGCGAACCGCCACGGTCTTATCGCCGGCGCGACCGGAACAGGTAAGACGGTAACGCTGCAAATTCTGGCCGAAGGATTTTCGCAAGCCGGTGTTCCGGTGTTTCTGTCCGATGTCAAAGGTGACTTGTCGGGATTGGCGCTGCCCGGAAGCGAAAGTCACAAGCTACATCAAGCCTTTCAGGACCGCGCTGCAAAGATCGGGTTCGATACATTCTCGTACACCGCGTGCCCGGTTACTTTTTGGGACCTGTTCGGTGAACAAGGCCATCCCGTGCGAACGACCGTGACAGAGATGGGCCCGCTGCTGTTATCCAGACTGATGGAGCTTAGCGAGGCGCAGGAAGGTATTCTGAATATCGCCTTTAGGGTCGCGGATGAAGAGGGCATGCCGCTGCTGGACTTGAAAGACCTGCAGGCATTGCTGGTCTGGATTGGCGAAAACCGAGCCCAGCTGTCGCTGCGATATGGCAACGTTTCCACGGCATCGATTGGTGCCATTCAGCGGCGTTTGCTGGTGCTTGAAAATCAGGGTGGCACGAACCTGTTCGGTGAGCCTGCGCTGGAACTTGCAGATCTGATGCAAACTGACGAAAGCGGGCAAGGTATGGTGAACATCCTGGCCTCGGACAAATTGATGGGGTCTCCGCGTCTATATGCGACTTTCTTGTTATGGTTGCTCAGTGAACTCTTCGAGGAATTGCCCGAAGTTGGTGATCCGGAAAAACCCAAGCTGGTGTTCTTCTTTGACGAGGCGCATTTGCTGTTCGAGGACGCTCCGAAAGTGCTGGTGGACAAGGTCGAACAAGTGGCGCGGCTAATCCGATCGAAGGGTGTGGGCGTGTACTTTATCTCGCAAAACCCAGCCGACATTCCCGAAGATATCCTCGGCCAGCTGGGCAATCGGATCCAGCATGCGCTTCGGGCATTTACCGCACGCGATCGAAAAAACCTGCGTCTGGCTGCAGAGACCTATCGCGAGAATCCCTCCTTCGATACCGAGGCCGCCATTCGCGAAGTCGGCGTGGGCGAGGCGGTAACCTCGATGCTGCAAAAAAAAGGGGTCCCGGGTGTCGTCGAACGCACCCTGATCCGACCGCCGGGTTCTCAACTTGGTCCGATAACCAAGGCTGAGCGTCAATCGTTCATCGAAACGTCTCCGATGGGTGCCAAATACGGCACCCGGATCGATCGCAAATCTGCCTTTGAAATCCTGCAGGCGCGGGCCAATGCGGCGGCCAACGCGGCTGAACAGGCCGAATCCGACGAAGTTTTGGAACAGCAGAGCCCGATGGAACGGGAATATGCCTCGGCCCGCAGATATTCGGGCAGTCGTGTTGGGCGCTCTTCTTCGCGTGTCTCGCGAAAGAAGGATACTTTCGCCACGGCCATGAGCGAGGCCGTGATCAAAGAGCTGAAAGGAACGACAGGTCGCCGTATCGTTCGTGGCATCCTGGGCGGATTGTTTCGCAATCGATGAGGCGTTCGTTCATGCGCGCGATCAACAGGTCGCACGCCGCCTGATCAGCGCTTCAATCGTCGCAGGCCTTCTTGTTTGCAGTAGTTGTCTGCCTCGGGCACCGACATCTTGGTGGCGGGGAAATCGATCGCACGATCCCAGCTGACCCTGTCATGCCGGTAAAGCTGGCAGGTCACGACCCCTTTTGGTGTCTGCACCTTGACCGGGGTGGTTTCCAATTCCTCGGGCGTGGGTACGCAGGCCGATAACACTGCCAATGTCGGAACGGCCATAGCGAATATTTTGAGTGGTTTGTTCATAGCGAGGTCGATGCTCTCATCCTGGTAAACGTTCAGATCGTTAACAACCCTGCGCCAATCTCGCACAGAGCTCGGCACAGCAGCGATGTGGTGGTTCGCAGTGTGCAGGTTTAGCCCTTTCTGATCTTCCGCACAATAAAACGCGCCGGATCACGGCGCGTTAGGGGAATTTCTCACGAAATTTTGCTTATTTCTCTGGGATCAACCCTCTTGGGCTGAATCTGAGAACAATCAGCAGAATAAGTCCCATCGTGAACAACCGCATATGTGCTGCGCTGTCTATCAGATGCGACTTCAAAGCGCTGCCATCGGGCATTCCTGCGGTGATTAGGTTCATCAGCCACAGGCCAATGGGTTCAACCTGCACCCACAAGAACCAGATTAGGAACGCTCCCAGTACGGCTCCGAAATTGTTGCCCGATCCGCCGACGATGACCATGACCCAAACAAGGAAGGTAAAGCGCAAGGGGTTGTAGGTACCTGGTGTCAGCTGCCCGTCGAGCGTGGTCATCATTGCGCCGGCAATGCCGCAGATGGCCGAACCCAGAACAAAGATTTGCAAATGACGGCGGGTGACGTCCTTGCCCATCGCCTCAGCCGCGACTTCGTTGTCACGAATGGCACGCATCATGCGGCCCCAAGGACTTTTCAACGCCATCTGAGCCATCCAGAGCAGTATCAGCAACACGATGAGGAACAGCAACGAATACCCAAGCTTCACGGATAGGGTCGAGGCGGTGACGGGGTCCAGCCCGAACCATTCGGCCCGCGCGATGAAAGAGGGGTCTTGCTGCAGCTCAACCTCATAGCCCACCACTGGTGCGGGGCGCGGTATGCCGTAGACATTCTTGACCCCACGGGCCAACCAGTCTTCGTTTTTCATAACCGCGATGATGATTTCGGCGATCCCAAGCGTAGCAATCGCCAGATAGTCCGAACGCAAACCCAGAGCGGTTTTACCGATCAGCCAGGCCGCGCCTGCGGCCAGCAGCCCTCCAGCCGGCCAAGCGAATAGGACCGGCAGGTTCAGCCCGCCGATATTGCCTGCCACAGCAGGATCAATCGCTTCGATCGAAGCAACATTGGGATCAAAGATTGCGCGGTAAACAAAAAATCCAACGACCAGAATGCCGATGATCGCAAATGTCCGTGTGAGCCCTTTCGGCATCTTCTGCGCGACCATAACGGCCGCAACCACGGTTGCCGCCCCCAGCAGAAGCGAAAGTATGACACCGTAACCTCCACTTGACCATGCGCCGGGTGTCGGTGGGGTTGAGACCAGAACAACCGCCAGCCCGCCCAGCGCAACAAAGCCCATGACGCCGACGTTGAACAGGCCTGCAAAGCCCCATTGCAGATTCACCCCAATCGACATGATGGCCGAGATCAGGCCCATGTTCAGGATCAGGATCGCGGCGTTCCAACTTTGAGTGAAACCGGTCAACAGGATCAGGCTGCCAACGACAACAAATAGCAGTGTGTTTTTGACGGGCTCGCTCATATTACTTTTCCTTTGAACAGGCCTGTCGGCTTAAACAGCAGCACGATCAGCAAGATGGCGAAGCTGACGGCGAATTTGTAGTCGGTGGACAGGAACTGGACCAAACTGGACGGTTCCAGGTTTTCCGGTGCCAGATAGGTCAGCACCTTTTTCCACGCATAGGTGACGGTCACCTCAGAAAACGCGATAATGAAACCGCCCGCGATGGCGCCCAGAGGGTTTCCGAGGCCGCCCACAATGGCCGATGCGAAGATCGGCAGCAAAAGCTGGAAATAGACGAAAGGCTTAAAGCTTTTGTCGAGGCCGTAAAGCACACCTGCAGTGGTCGCCAGGGCGGCGACGATGATCCAGGTGATCATCACCACGCGTTCGGGGTTGATGCCGGACAGAAGCGCCAAATCCTCGTTATCCGAATAGGCGCGCATCGACTTGCCGGTGCGGGTCTTGTTGAGGAACCAGAACAAGGCGGCCACGGCTACCACAGCGACAACAACTGTGATGGCTTGCGAGGTCTTGATCGCAAGCCCCTCGTTCAGCCCTGTCCAAGCCTTGAAATCCCGCGCTTTAATCAGGAACCGCGCACCGTCTGAGAACCTCTGGTCATCTGGCCCGATGATGAACCGTACCAGCCCGTTCATGATGAACATCACGCCCATGGATACGATCACCAGAATAACCGGTTTGGCCTTTTGTTCCCGGTAGAACCTATAAACCAGTCGGTCGGTGATCAGCACCAGCACAATACAGCCCAGAATGGCAAAGGGCAGGGCGAGCAGAGCGGTCGGCAGCGGCCCGAAACTGACCCCGGCGGCCTGCATGGCCCACGTGACCAGCACGGCGATCATCGCGCCAAAGGCCATCGTATCGCCATGGGCAAAGTTCGAGAACCGAAGGATGCCATAGATCAGCGTCACCCCCAACGCGCCCAGCGCCAACTGGCTGCCATAGGCGATTGCGGGAACAAGAACGAAGTTGGAGAGCGCCACAAGGGCGTTGAGGAAGTCCATTAGTTCGTTACCTCATTTTCCAAGTTCGTTCGTTTTTTCGACCTGATTTCAGAGTGATCAAACACGAGAGTAGCTGTCACTGGCGTCATCCCCCCAAGAAACTCTTGCGAACTTCCGGATCGGCCAGCAGTTCCTTGCCCGTCCCGGTATAGGCATTGCGTCCCTGAACCAGTACATACCCCTTGTCCGCGATCTCCAACGCCTGACGGGCATTCTGTTCGACCATCAGGATCGGCAGGCCGGTGCGCGAGACCTCGATGATCCGATCAAACAACTCATCCATCACGATGGGTGAGACTCCAGCGGTGGGTTCGTCCAGCATTAGTACCTTGGGCTGGGTCATCAGCGCGCGGCCCACAGCGACCTGTTGGCGTTGACCACCTGACAGCTCTCCGGCGGCCTGATTGCGTTTGTCGCGGAGAATGGGGAAGAGGTCATAGACCTGCTCCATCGTATCCGAGAAATCGTCACGACGGATGAAAGCGCCCATCTCAAGGTTCTCTTCGACCGTCATCGACGTAAATATATTCGAGGTCTGTGGCACAAAGCCCATGCCACGCTGCACACGATCCTGCGGGCTGAGATTGGTGATGTCTTCGCCATCCAGGCGCACAGACCCTTGGCGTACATCTAGCATGCCAAAAACAGCCTTCATTGCAGTTGATTTACCCGCACCGTTGGGTCCCACGATCACCGCAATCTCACCCTTGTCAACGGCAATGGTGCAATCATGCAGTATGTCCGGCCCTTTGCCATAGCCGCCGGTCATGGTGTCACCAATCAGGAAAGGGCCGCCCTCGACTCGGTGAGTCTCACCACTTTTGCGATGCGCTGGAGTCATGGTGCCGACACCATGCGGATTGGTGATTGAGGCGTCCTTGTTGCCCTTATCGTCCTGGTAGGGGTTGTCGCTCATGCGCCCGCCTCCAGCTTGTCTTTGTTCTTAAGGCCGGTGCCCAGATAAGCTTCGATCACGTGTTCATTGGCTTTGATCTCGTCCAGAGTGCCTTCGGCCAGCACCTTACCCTCGGCCATACAGATGACCGGGTCGCAGATCTTGCCAATGAAATCCATGTCGTGCTCGATGACGACGAAGGTATAGCCGCGTTCCTTGTTCAGGCGCAGAATCGTGTCAGCAATGGTCATCAGCAGGGTGCGGTTCACGCCCGCGCCGACCTCGTCCAGAAACACGATCTTGGCGTCGACCATCATGGTGCGGCCAAGTTCCAGCAGTTTCTTCTGCCCACCCGAGACCTGACCGGCCTTGTGATCTGCCAGATGCTCGATGGTCAGGAACTCCAGCACCTCATCAGCCTTGGCTTTCAGTGCGCGTTCCTCATCGGCGATACGTTTACGCCCGAACCATGTGTTCCACAGCGATTCACCCGATTGCGCACCGGGTACCATCATCAGGTTCTCGCGGCAGGACATCGAGGAAAACTCATGCGCGATTTGGAAGGTACGCAGCAGGCCTTTGTGAAACAGCTCATGCGGAGGCAGGCCAGTGATATCCTCACCATCCATGTGGACCTTGCCGCTGGTCGGTGGAAGAACACCCGCGATCACGTTGAACAGAGTGGTTTTTCCGGCCCCGTTCGGACCGATCAGGCCGGTGATGGACCCTTTTTGGATTTCCAGCGATGCCCCGTCCACCGCATGAAACCCGCCGAAATGCTTGTGCACGTCTTCGACGACGATCATCTTTTCCCCTTGCCGCCCTGTTCGGCGTTCTTGTTGTCACATCCCCTTAAGGGAGGTGCGGCCTTTTGTCATTGAAACAGCCCGGACACAAGGCCCGGGCTGCTTGATTTTATGACTATGAAGTTCGGATCAACGGAAGTTGACGGTCTTGTTCTCGCCGTCGGTCACTTCGATCTCGCGATAGGAACCTGCGCTTTCACCGGGTCCGATCAGTTCAACACCAGATGCGCCGACATAGTCGATTTCCTGACCAGCAGCCAACAGTTCCAGACCTTTGGCCAGTTCACCGGGATAGATTTTCTCACCCGGAGCGTTGGCAACGTCCATGATCTTTGCACCGTATTCTGCCGGAGCGGTCGAACCTGCGGCCTGCATGGCCAGCATGAACAGCGCTGCGGCATCGTAAGCTTCGGGCGAATAGGGTGAAGAGCCGTCGAAACCAGCAGCTTCAGCCATGGCAAAGTATTTCTCAGCACCTTCGCCGCCGGAACCGGCGATCTGTCCGAACGAGCCGTTCAGGTCGGGGCCGACATTTGCGGGCAGCGAGTCACCGATCATGCCGCCAGGCAGACCGAACGTGTCAAACGCGCCGCTGTCCAGTGCTGACTGGATGATGCCCAGACCGCCTTGGTCCAGATAACCCGCAACCACCAGTATGTCGCCACCGGCGGAGGCCAGCGCGCCGACTTCTGCCGAGTAGTCAGCCTTGCCGTCTTCATGTGCAGCGACGATGGTGACTTCACCACCCGAAGCTTCGAATGAAGACTGGATCGCGTCTGCCAGACCTTTGCCGTAGTCGTTGTTGGTGTATGTCAGAGCGATCGAACTGATGCCGCGATCGTTCAGGATATCTGCCATCACCTGACCTTCACGCGCATCCGACGGGGCGGTGCGGAAGAACAGGCCGTTATCCTCCATGGTCGACAGGCCAGGCGATGTTGCCGAGGGTGAGATCATGACCATGCCGTTCGGAATCGCAACGTTCTGCAGGATGGCGCCAGTTACGCCCGAGCAGTCACCGCCGATGATGCCAGCGACGCCATCCGCGATCATGCGTTCGCCGTTCGATGTCGCCAGGCCGTTGTCGATGCAGCCGGTGTCAGCACGCGTTCCGGTAACGGTTGAGCCATCCAGCAGCTTCCCGGATTCGGTAACTTCGGCCATTGCCAGTTCAGCGCCCGAACCCATGGCAGGTGCCAGCGATTCAATCGGACCCGTAAAGCCAAACAGCACACCCAGCTTAACGTCGTCGGCCATTGCGGTTCCCGCCAGCAGGGCGGTTGCTGCGGTAGCGGTAAGCAGCTTTTTCATTAGGTTACTCCCTATTTATTGTTTGAACGTTGTCGTTCTGGGCACGACCCTAGGCAAGCTGTTCGGAAAAGAAAAGTCCTAACAAAAAAGTGCTTTTGTCCGCAGACAATCTATCTGCTTTGATGGGAATTGAGCCTTAATACCGAAGTATTGTTGAGAAGAGGGTAGAGATGCATAGAATTTTAGCGATTCTGATTCTGTCCTGTTGGTCGGTGTCCGGCTGGTCCGATGTTATCGAGACTTCGGTCGGGAGAATTCAACTCAACCAAGTCGTGAAAGGCCTGGACACGCCGTGGGCCATTGGCATTCTTCCGGACAACAGTTTCGTCGTAACCGAACGCGATGGAGAGCTTCTTTACGTCGCTGAAGGCGAGGCAAAGCGCGTCAAAGGGGTGCCAAGAGTGGTCGCGAACGGGCAGGGTGGTTTGCTTGATGTCACGATTGCTCGGAATTTCAGTCAAACCCGAGAGCTTTTTCTAACGTTTTCAAAGCCGCAAAGAGGTGGTGCGGGTACTGCAGTTGCAGTCGCGCGGTTCTCCGAAAGCGGGGATCGCCTGACCAACCTGCGCATAATTTTTGAGGCCGTACCCGGCGGTTCCGGGGGTCGGCACTTTGGCTCGCGTGTCGTCGAGGCTGAGGATGGCTCTTTGTTTGTCACGATCGGAGATCGTGGGGATCGTCCGGCAGCTCAAGACCGGTCAAACCATTTGGGAAAGGTTATTCGAATAAATCGAGATGGAACAGTTCCTCGTGACAATCCGTTTGTGGACAATCCCGATATCCGGCCCGAAATCTGGTCGTTTGGGCACAGGAACCCTCAGGGAGCCAACTTGGATCAGCAGGGTCGGCTTTGGGTATCTGAACACGGGGCCAAAGGGGGCGATGAGGTCAATCTGATCCGGCCCGGAGCTAACTATGGATGGCCCGTGATCTCTTATGGGGTGCATTACTCGGGTCAGAAGATTGGCGAAGGAACGTCGAAACAAGGGATGGAGCAGCCTAAACACTATTGGGACCCGTCTATCGCACCCTCGGGATTGCTTGTGTATTCGGGTAAGCTGTGGCCGCAGTGGAAAGGTGATTTGTTCGTCGGATCTCTGAAATTCGACTATATTGCACGGCTTTCGGGCAATCCGCTTCGTGAGGTAGAACGGATCAAGGGTCCTGAAACAGAACGTGTCCGTGATATCGTAGAGGCGTCCGATGGGTCGATCTGGTTCATTTCGGTCGGGCAGGGCGCGGTTTATAGGATGTCGCGCCTCTGATAACCTGCAACGAAGTTATTGAATTTTCCAAGTCATCGAAGCGTTTGAGTAACCCGGTGGCCAGTTGTTTTGAGGTGCCAAATGAGTGGCTTCGTAATTGAACTGTGCAGCACTATACCGCCGAAGAGCGAACTGAATTCGATCTTGAAAGAGTATTACGCGCTTATCGTTGTCAGAATGCAGGCAATGGGATTTGAGATAGATCCAGCTGCCCCTGAAAGCGCGCTGGCCGAGTTCTGGGCAAATACGGATGACTATTTGCCCCCGAACGGATGCTTGGTTGTGGCCAGAAATCAAACCCGAGACATCATTGGATGCGGAATGCTGAAACGCTTTGATTCCCGTACAGGTGAGCTAAAGCGTGTCTTTGTGATTGAGGGAGCAAGAGGAACCGGTGCGGGGCGTGCGCTGATTATGGCCCGTGAACAAGCTGCACGCGATATGGGTCTCAAGCGCCTGATCGCTGACACACTGACGCCAAATGTCGAAATGCGAAGCTTGTATCCCAAGCTCGGATTCGTCGAGCTTGAAGAACCGATCGAAACAACAACCTATCTGGATCAGCCGATGCTTCGGCCGCACCTGCATTACTTCGAAAAAGAGTTGTAGGTCTGGCAGCGTCCTTGGATCAAACAGACAATCGCCCGCTCTGCGCTCCACGTTCACGGTAGGGTGTAGTGTTGTAATGCGCCCGATAGCATTTTGAGAAATGCGATGGGCTGGCAAAGCCACAGGCCAGTGCCACGTTGATGACACTCATATCTGTCTGCATCAGCAAGTTGCGCGCTTTGTGCAGGCGCAGTTCCATGTAGTAGCGCTTGGGGGAACGGCTAAGATAGCGGCGGAACAGGCGTTCAAGCTGACGCGTGGACATGCCCACGTCCTTGGCCAGAATCGATGGCGAGATCGGCTCTTCTATGTTCTTTTCCATCATCAGGATGACTTGGCTGAGCTTGGGGTGACGTACACCGATCCGCGTCGGCGTCGACAGACGCTGAGTGTCCTGATCCGTGCGGATTGAGGAATATATCATCTGATCTGCAACAGCGTTGGCCAGATCTTCACCATAGTCGTCGGCAATCAGTTTAAGCATCAGATCAATCGACGATGTTCCACCTGCGGTGGTCATTCGGTTCCCATCCACCAGAAATACGGATTTGGTAAGCTCGACCGTATCGAACTCCTCAGCAAAGCTGTCGGAGTTTTCCCAGTGGATTGTGGCGCGTTTACCTTCCAGCAATCCCGCTTTCGCAAGCGTATAAGCAGCAGTGCAGAGACCACCGATCTTCAGCCCCTTGCGGGCCTCGCGGCGGAGCCAGTTCAACACCCGTTTCGTAGTGGCCGCCTGAACGTCGACCCCACCGCAGATCAGGATCACTTCATCGCGCTGCAATTCTTTAAGGTCTGCATCCAATTTGAAGGTGGTTCCGGCTGAACAATGCACCAGCTCTCCGCCTTCACCCGCCAGCGTCCAAGTATACAAATCGCGATTTGCCATACGATTGGCGATGCGCAGACTGTCGAGGGCCGAAGCAAAGGACAGCAGTGAAAATTTGTCCAAAAGGACAAACACAAAATTAAGCGGTTTGCCCGCGTCATTTTCCACGGTGACAACTTGGCGTTGCTCTTGCATGGCGAACTGTCCTTGATTCGGTACACGTCAGCTTCTTGGCGACGGCAGATATGCCCGTCAACATGCTCAAAGCTTGTTTGTGCCGTCAAGAGGTGCAAATCGCATATGGCCTCTCTTCAATGCTTTTTGTATAGAGACGATCTGAATTACCTCAGCGGAGATCCAAGCTATGACCGAGTGGCAAAAAACGAACTGGCGCAACAAGCCCCGAGTTCAGATGCCCGACTATACCGACGCGGCTGCGTTGGGAAAAGTCGAGGCGCAGCTTTCAAAGTATCCCCCGCTGGTTTTTGCCGGCGAAGCGCGGCGGCTCAAGCAGCATTTGGGTGCTGCAGGCCGTGGTGAGGCATTCCTGCTGCAAGGCGGAGATTGTGCTGAAAGCTTTGAACAGTTCAGTGCGGACGCTATCCGTGACACGTTCAAGGTGATGCTGCAAATGGCGATGGTGCTAACCTATGGCGCCAAGGTGCCTGTGGTGAAAGTTGGCCGCATGGCGGGTCAATTCGCCAAGCCACGCAGCGCGCCAACGGAAATTGTGGATGGTGTAGAACTGCCCAGCTACCGTGGTGATATCATCAACGAACTGGACTTCACGCCCGAGGCCCGAATTCCTGATCCGAGCAAGATGCTGCAGGCCTACACTCAGGCGGCCGCCACGCTAAACCTGCTGCGCGCGTTTTCGACAGGTGGTTTCGCGGATATGAGCCATGTCCACTCCTGGACACTGGGCTTTGCCGATGGGCAAGACGTTCAGAAATACTCTGAGATCGCCGACCGCATTCAGGATTCGATTGATTTCATGGGGGCGGCGGGCATCACTGCGGATACGACGCATGAGTTTTCGTCGGTAGAGTTCTACACCAGTCACGAAGGCCTGCTGCTTGAGTACGAAGAGGCGCTGACCCGTCTGGATTCGACCTCGGGCAATTGGTTGGCTGGCTCGGGCCACATGATCTGGATCGGCGACCGTACCCGCCAGCCCGACGGTGCGCATGTCGAATTTTGCCGCGGTGTCCTGAACCCGATCGGTTTGAAATGCGGTCCGACAACCAGCGCCGAAGACCTCAAGGTTCTGATGTCGAAACTGAACCCGGAAAACGAAGAGGGTCGTCTGACTTTGATTGCGCGTTTCGGCGCAGGCAAAGCGGGTGAGCATTTGCCGCGTCTGGTCCAGGCTGTGAAAGAAGAAGGTGCCAAGGTCACTTGGGTTTGTGACCCGATGCATGGCAACACGATCAAATCGGCGACCGGGTATAAGACACGACCGTTCGATTCCGTGCTGCGTGAAGTACGCGACTTCTTTGGAGTGCATCAGGCCGAGGGCACCGTTCCGGGTGGGGTGCATTTCGAGATGACCGGTCTGGACGTCACCGAATGCACCGGCGGTGTCCGCGCGGTGACCGAAGAGGATCTTTCCGATCGCTATCACACAGCGTGCGACCCGCGCCTGAATGCGTCGCAGTCGCTAGAACTGGCCTTCCTTGTTGCGGAAGAACTGACCAATCTGCGCCGGGATCGGGGCAAGCGCGCCGCGAGCTAAAGTAGCAATGGTTCAAAGACGAAAACGGCGGGCAACTTGCCCGCCGTTTTTTTATTCATCCCGCGACGAAACCAGCTTTAGGTGCGGTGCGCCTTTGAACCCGCTCGGACTTTCGGCAAATCCTTCTGCCATGTTCGGCGCGTGTTTTGGCGGGGTCTGTAGATCGGAAACCTTATGTACCCGGTGATCGGATATTGTGAACCGGCGCGGCGTGACACCGATCATCCCATCACTGACCATGACACCCAGGACTCTGCTGATATCTCCCAAATCGCTCTTGAGTGGCAGCAAGATCATGCGCGCTTGTAAGCTTACCCGACCCAACTTGCCCGTTGAGACGAGCCCAAGTTCGGCAACTGCTGGTGCAGAGAACACCTGATCGAGAAGCTGCTTGGTGTCATCTCGGGCATCGGGCTCGAAAAACGAAGTGAGCGGCATCCCGCGAACTTCCATTCCCGCCAGTTTATTCAGATGACTCCCGGCCAGACGAAATCGGGCGAGGCCCGGTGCGATGCGTTCAAGAATGAAGGTGTATTCCAGAATATTCTCAAGCCCGCGCGGGTCGATTTGTGACCGCATCGGAACGCCGTCTGCTGTCAGCAATGCTGTCCAATAGGCTTCGGCCTGACGAATAGGAGACAGGCTGCGTCCACTCTCAAATCGGTCCATCGCGATGATCTTTCCAAATTCAGAACCGGATTTAGTACTGAAAAACCTCTTCATTTCATCACCCCAACGTCAATAGATCACGATTTTTCTAAAATGCCACCTAATGGGCAATGCTGCGACCCACCAGCCTTTCCCGCTGCAAGATTGACAGGGGTTAAGACAATTTTGGAGCAATTCTTTAACGAATGGTTAACCTCTCGGAATTGATCCGGATTTGAGCAAGGACTTGCCCCCTGCTGGTCAATGGCATTAGGTGCGACCAGTGAATTTGACGGAAAGGGCAGTCATGATCAAATCCATGACCGGGTTCGCCTCGGGTAAGGGCGCGTTCGGGCCCCATAGCTGGACTTGGGAGTTGCGCAGCGTCAATGGCAAAGGGTTGGACCTGCGTCTGCGAATGCCGGATTGGCTGACAGGGCTTGAGGCCGCGCTGAGAAGCGACCTGTCAAAGCAAGTCAATCGCGGCAATGTCACGCTGTCCCTGCGGCTGGGTCGTGAGGAAGCCGCTGCAGATATCCAACTGAACACTTCTGCGATGGAGGCTGCACTGGAGGCGCTGGCTCAGACTGAGGCCATGGCTGGCACGCGCGGCGTGCTATTGGCGCCGTCGAAGGCCAGCGATCTGCTTTCCCTGAAGGGGATGATGGAAATAGGCGGTGATAGTGATGATCCGGGGCCACTTGTTGAGAAGCTGAAAGCGGAGTTTGGCGGGCTGCTTTTGGAATTTATTGAAATGCGAAGTGCTGAAGGAAAAGCGCTGGCAGGCATTCTTGGCGGGCAATTAGACCAGATCGCTGAATTGACAAACCAGGCTGTCAAACTGGCCGAAGGTCGTCGGTTGCAAATGGAACAGGCATTGCGAGACAATCTCGCGCGGGTTCTCGACAACACCCAAGGTGCCGATCCTGAACGAGTTGCGCAGGAGCTTGCGCTTATTGCGGTGAAGGCTGACATTACCGAAGAGATCGACAGGTTAATCGCGCATGTCTCAGCGGCACGCGCGCTGTTGTCGCAAGACGGACCGGTCGGGCGCAAGCTGGACTTCCTGATGCAGGAGTTCAATCGTGAAGCGAATACGCTTTGCTCGAAATCGCAAAATGCCGAACTGACAGCAGTCGGTTTAGAGCTGAAGGCCGTGATCGATCAGATGCGCGAGCAAGTACAGAACGTGGAATAAGGACGGATACATCACATGGCGGATCGCCGCGGTCTACTAATCATTCTGTCGTCGCCGTCGGGCGCAGGCAAATCTACTCTGGCCCGTCGCCTGATGCAGTGGGATGTCGGCCTTGAGTTTTCAATCTCAGCCACTACCCGCGCGCCGCGCCCGGGTGAGGAACATGGGCGAGAGTATTATTTTCTCTCGGAAGACGAGTTCAAGCAGCAGGTCGCAGATGGCCAGATGCTGGAACACGCTCATGTATTTGGTAACTTCTACGGTTCACCTGCGGGGCCGGTGCGTGAATCCATCACGCAAGGGCGCGACGTGCTGTTTGATGTTGATTGGCAAGGTGAGGTGCAGATTCGCAATTCTGATCTTGGCAAACACGCATTGTCAATTTTCATCCTTCCTCCTTCAATCCGTGAGCTTCGGCGCAGACTGGAAGGGCGCGGTCAGGACAGTGATGATGTGATCGCCAAACGCATGCTAAAAAGTTGGGATGAGATCAGTCATTGGGGGTACTATGATTACGTCTTGATCAACGATGATCTGGATGCAACCGAGGAAAAACTGAAAACCATTGTCAGTGCCGAGCGGATGCGCCGAATTCAGCAGCCCAGCCTGCAAAACCACATCCGCGCTCTGCAAACCGAATTCGATGGTCTATCATGACGATTTACGCCTTGGGCAAACACACACCAAAGATACACGAAGACACCTGGGTTGCACCTGATGCCAACCTGATTGGCAAGGTAGTATTGGAACAGGGGTCTTCGGTTTGGTTCGGTTGCACCATCCGCGCGGATCACGAGGAAATACGGGTGGGGGCTGGCAGCAACGTGCAGGAAAACTGCGTGATGCATATTGATGCCGGATATCCGCTGACGATTGGTCAGAATTGCACCATTGGTCACAAGGTCATGCTGCACGGCTGCACAATCGGAGATAATTCTCTGATCGGTATGGGCGCCATCATATTGAACGGCGCAAAGATCGGCAAAAACTGTTTGATCGGGGCAGGGGCGCTTGTTACGGAAGGCAAGGAAATCCCCGATAACTCACTTGTCATGGGATCACCCGGTAAGATCGTGCGACAGATTGATGATGCAACTGCGCAAAAGCTGACTTTGAGTGCGCTGCATTATCAGGAAAACATGCGTAATTTTCGCGATTCTCTGCGACCGGTCTGAGTTTGCATGACTGACACTTTGCTCGCTGATCTTGTCTCTGCCATTCCCGCACCAGCGCTTCTGGTCGGGCAAACCGAGCGGATCGTTGCTACGAATACTGAGGCCTTGTCTCTGCTGGGCCAAGCCATTGAAGGCCGGCACTTTGCAACGATCCTGCGGCAACCGCAGATCATAGATGCGGTTGAGCAGAGCCTCCGTTCGAAAGAACCGGGTCGGGCGCGACATCTGTCAAATGACGGTGCGCAGGATACCACTTTTGAGGTACAGTGCAGGCCCGTCAATGGGACCGATGCCGTACTGGTTGTGTTTCAGGATGTCACGCATCTGGAACAGGCCGGCCAGATGCGCCGCGATTTTGTAGCCAATGTCAGTCATGAACTGCGGACACCTCTAACGGCGCTGATGGGGTTTATCGAAACCCTGCAAGGCCCAGCCCGCGATGACACAGCAGCACGTGATCGGTTTCTGCAGATCATGGCGGATGAGGCCAATCGAATGAACCGGCTGGTGGGGGATCTGCTCTCGCTTAATCGGGTCGAAAGCGAAGAGCGGGTCAGGCCCAAGGAACCATTGGAGCTGACCGGGTTAATTCAGTCGACGTTGAACACGCTACGGCCATTGGCAGATGATGCAGGTGTCGAGCTATCACTGAATGCCCCGAACGAGCCAATCACGATGGTTGGGGACAGCGATCAGTTACGTCAAGTTTTCACTAACCTTGTTGAAAACGCGATCAAATACGGCGGGAGTGGTGGCCGAGTCGATGTGATCGTGAATCTGTCCGAGCGAGATACCGCAATGCGCGGGCCAGCCGTGCGGATCAAGATCATAGATCAGGGTCCCGGCATCGATGCGAAGCATCTACCCAGGTTGACCGAGCGATTCTATCGGGCAGACAGCCACCGCTCACGCGAATTGGGCGGAACGGGGCTGGGTTTGGCGATCGTAAAACACATCGTCAATCGCCATCGCGGACGACTGAAAGTAGATAGCGAGTTGGGACAAGGTGCCGTTTTCACGGTGATCTTGCCGCGTTGAGTTTACACGGACGGTTGGTCATCCAGTCATGACGCCTCGTCAAGTTAAGAATTTCTGAGAAATTCGTGAGTTGTCATGAAACTGTTACATGCCTGTCACAAAAGGCTTACGCGAGCGTCATAGTGCTTCGCCCAGATCATCATAGGGGTGATCAGAACGTATATTTCTCAAGGAGACTGGGATGTCCTTTGTAAAACTGTCGGCTTCGGCTCTGGCCATCGCTGCCGTATCGGCGACCACTGCGGCCGCTCGTGATCAGGTTCAGGTTGCTGGCTCGTCAACCGTTCTGCCTTACGCTTCGATTGTTGCTGAAGCCTTCGGTGAGAACTTTGATTTTCCGACACCTGTTGTTGAATCCGGTGGCTCTTCTGCTGGTCTCAAGCGTTTCTGCGAAGGCGTGGGTGAAAACACCATCGACGTCGCCAACGCCTCGCGCAAGATTCGCGAAAAAGAGATCAAAGCCTGCGCAGATGCTGGTGTTACCGACATCATCGAAGTTCAGATCGGCTATGACGGCATCGTGTTTGCATCCGACATAAACGGCAACTCGTTCGCGTTCACACCGGATGACTGGTACAAAGCCCTGTCCGCTCAGGTTGTTGTTGACGGCCAGCTGGTCGACAACCCCTACAAAACTTGGGATCAGGTGAACCCGAACTTCCCTGCTCAGCCGATTGCTGCCTTCGTTCCTGGCACCAAACACGGCACCCGTGAAGTGTTCGAAGACAAAGTGATCCTGGCAGGTTGCGAGCACACCGGCGATTTTGACGCCTATCTGGCCGCTGCCGAAGGTGATAGCGACAAAGCCAAGAAAAAAGCCGCTGAAAAAGCTTGTATCGCGCTGCGTACTGATGGCGTTTCAGTAGACATCGACGGCGACTACACTGAAACTCTGGCCCGCATCGACAGCAACAAAGACGGCATCGGCGTCTTTGGTCTGGCGTTCTACGAGAACAACACAGACAAGCTGCAGGTTGCCACCATGTCCGACGTGGTTCCTTCGACCGAATCGATTGCAACCGGCGAATACCCGGTCTCTCGTCCGCTGTTCTTTT
Source organism: Ruegeria sp. AN6 (assembly GCF_056540425.1). Lineage (NCBI taxonomy): Bacteria > Pseudomonadati > Pseudomonadota > Alphaproteobacteria > Rhodobacterales > Roseobacteraceae > Ruegeria > Ruegeria sp. AN6. Next base: position 539,447 of record NZ_JBQFWR010000001.1, on the reverse strand, counting down.
ACGTAAAGAAAGCGCATATCGGTGTGATCCCCGGCCTGAAGGAATACGCTGAATTCTTCGTCGCGGACGAGATTGCTGGCCCTGATGGCCCACTGGCCGAATACGGCCTGGTGTCGGATCCGGAACTGATCAAGGTTCAGGAAGCTGTTGCCAATGAAACCGTTCTGGGCGGCGGTTCTTAAACCATAGAACTTATGAACCGGGGCGATGCAAACACGCCCCGGTTCTTTTTGACTCCAACTCTGCCATACCCACGGAGTTCACATGGCGTTATCCTGGATTTTGCTCAGCCTGCTTGCTTTGGCGGTGCTTGGGTACTTCGCGGGCCGGTCCCGCGCCTTGGCAAGTGCCGAGGGTGATGCGCGCGCATTGCATTCCTTGCCATCCTATTATGGGTACAATGTCGCGCTTACCGCGCTTGTCCCCGCGCTGGGATTGCTGATCCTGTGGCTTCTGGTGCAGCCATTGATTGTGAACAACACGGTGTCAGGTATGATCCCTGACACTGCGATCGCCGAAGGCTCTGATCGTGGTCTGGTCATGAGCGAAGTTCGCCGCGTCGCCCATGGGTTAGACGGCGCGATTGCGTCTGGACTGCTGTCCGAGGTGCAGGCGCGCAACGCCGATGCAGATATCGACGCACTGACACAATCGCTGAAAGATGCAGGTCAGGTTCTGACTCAAGACATCTCAAAGCCCATTCTGTTGGCCGCTCAAAAATACCGTAGCATGACGTCGACCGGTTCAACCGCAATGCAGATCATGGTGCTGGTCGTTGCGCTTTTGGGAGCCGCCTATGCGTATATCCGCACGCACAGGGAATTCCGCGCCCGCAACGTTGTCGAGCAAGGTATTTTGGCGCTTCTTCTTCTGGCCGCTTCTATCGCCATTCTGACAACCGTAGGCATCGTTCTTTCAATGCTGTTCGAGACGATGAATTTCTTCCAACTGCATTCATGGAAAGACTTTTTCTTTGGCAGCACATGGGCCCCGAACTTCCGTGGAGGTAGTGAGCTTTCGATCCTGCCGTTGCTGTGGGGCACGCTATACATTTCGGTTATCGCGCTGCTGGTGGCGGTGCCGATTGGCCTTTTTGCGGCGATATATCTATCGGAATACGCGACCGGAGCGACCCGTTCGATTGCCAAGCCGCTGCTTGAAATTCTCGCAGGCATCCCAACCATCGTTTACGGTTTGTTTGCTTTGTTGACCGTTGGTCCGGCGCTGGTGTCCCTGTTCGGGGACGGCGGGGCACTGGGGCTAGGCTGGATGGCAAGTTCCAACGCCGTTCTGACTGCAGGTCTGGTTATGGGGATCATGCTGATCCCGTTTGTATCCTCACTATCGGATGACATCATCAATGCGGTGCCCCAATCGATGCGAGATGGCTCGCTTGGGTTGGGAGCAACCAAGTCCGAGACTGTGCGTCAGGTGGTCTTGCCGGCAGCGCTGCCGGGGATCGTCGGTGCGATCCTGTTGGCTGCTAGTCGGGCCATTGGCGAGACCATGATCGTGGTTATGGCGGCCGGTGCGATTGCGAAATTCTCGGGTAATCCCTTTGAGGCGATGACGACTATCACCACCCGTATCGTCAGCCAACTGACCGGCGATACCGACTTTGCAAGCCCTGAAACGCTGGTGGCCTTCGCACTGGGTCTCACGCTGTTCGTCATCACGCTGGGGCTGAATATCTTCGCCCTCTACATCGTACGCAAATACCGGGAGCAGTACGAATGACCGATATTTCCCAATCCCCTGGTGCTTCTTCTGCTGCGAAACCCAAAGGTTCGCTGTTTGATAAGGATGCACGCACTAAACGTCGCAATGCCGCTGAGGGGCGGTTCAAACTGTATGGCATCGCCGCCATTGGTATCGGTCTGCTGATGTTGATCGTTCTGGTGACCAATATCGTGACCGCCGGTACTGGCGCTTTCCAACAAAGCTTTCTAGAGCTGAATGTCGAGCTGAAGGAAGACAAGCTGGACAAAAAGGGTAATCGAAATATCGAGGATATCAAAAAGGTCTCAACCTTTGGTTACGCCCCATTGATCGCTTCGGCGTTGGAATCCGAAGTACAAAAGCTTGGCATTCAAACAGATCTGAAACCCAAAGAAATGGGTAAGATTCTGTCGAAGGCCGCACAAGCAGAACTGAGGAACTATGTTATCGCCAATCCGGATGAGATTGGAAAAACCGTAAGCTTCCGCTTTCTGGTCAACAGCCGTGTCGATGGTTACATGAAAGGTCGCGTGACGCGCGAGTCTATTGCCAATGACAAGAGCATCTCGGTCGCGCAGTTGGACTTTGTTGACCAGCTAAGGGATGCGGGCATCTTGTACAAAGCCTTCAACCCGGATTTCATCTTTGGCTCGGACGCCTCTGACCAGCGGCCCGAAGCGGCCGGGATCGGTGTATCCATGCTCGGCTCACTGTTCATGATGTTCGTGGTGCTGGCGCTGGCATTGCCCATTGGTGTGGCCGCATCAATCTATCTTGAGGAATTTGCGCCGCAAAACCGGCTGACCGATATCATCGAGGTGAACATCTCGAACCTCGCAGCCGTACCGTCCATCGTGTTTGGTATCCTCGGACTGGCGGTGTTCATCAACTATATGCACCTGCCGACCTCAGCCCCGCTGGTGGGTGGACTGGTGCTAACGCTGATGACGCTGCCCACGATCATCATCTCGACCCGCGCTTCACTTAAGGCGGTGCCGCCTTCGATCCGCGATGCGGCGCTTGGGGTAGGGGCCTCGAAAATGCAGGCAGTGTTCCACCATGTCTTGCCACTGGCAGCACCGGGCATCCTGACAGGTACTATCATCGGCCTGGCGCAAGCGCTGGGGGAAACGGCTCCGTTGCTGCTGATCGGGATGGTAGGCTTTATCGCTTCAAACCCGCCGGACGGAATCGTTGCGGGGTTTCTGTCTCCGAACTCGGCCATGCCTGCGCAGATCTATGAATGGTCCAAACGCGCTGACCCGGCCTTTTACGAACGCGCATGGGGGGGCATCATCATTCTGTTGATCTTCCTCGTGACAATGAACACCATTGCGGTCATCCTGCGCCGCCGCTTTGAACGCCGCTGGTAAGAGGGGGCTAAGATGAACGATATGACACGAGTGGAGAGAACCGTGGACTCCAAAGCAATCAAGATCGCCGCGTATAACGTTCAGGTCCACTATGGCGATACCCATGCCATCAAGGACGTGAATGTCGAGATCGAGGACAAGACGGTTACCGCCTTCATCGGCCCCTCGGGCTGCGGCAAGTCCACGTTCCTGCGCTGCCTGAACCGGATGAATGACACCATCGATATCTGCCGCGTCACCGGGGATATTCTGTTGGATGGTGAAGATATCTATGACAAACGGGTCGACCCGGTGCAGCTGCGCGCCAAAGTGGGCATGGTGTTCCAGAAGCCCAACCCGTTTCCAAAGTCGATCTATGACAACGTGGCTTATGGTCCTCGCATCCACGGCCTTGCGAAGAACAAGGCGGAACTGGATGAGATCGTTGAGAAATCCCTGCGCCGCGGTGCTATCTGGGACGAGGTAAAGGATCGTTTGGACGCGCCCGGAACAGGCCTGTCCGGTGGCCAGCAGCAGCGCCTATGTATCGCCCGCGCCGTCGCGACCGAACCAGAGGTTTTGCTAATGGACGAGCCATGCTCGGCGCTAGACCCGATTGCGACGGCACAGGTCGAAGAACTGATAGATGATCTGCGTAAGCGGTATTCGGTGGTGATTGTTACCCACTCGATGCAGCAGGCCGCGCGTGTTAGCCAAAAGACCGCGTTTTTCCACCTGGGCAATCTGGTCGAATTTGGTGAGACCGGCCAGATATTTACAAATCCCGAAGACCCCCGGACCGAAAGCTACATTACCGGCCGGATCGGCTGAGAACAGGTATTCAGACATGACCGAACAACATATTGCATCCGCGTTCGACCGGGATCTCGAGGCCATTCAAGCCCATATTATGAAGATGGGTGGCTTGGTCGAAGCCGCCATCATGGGCGCCGCCCGTTCGCTGGAAACCCGCGACGAGGAATTGGCGCAGGAAGTGCGGCAGGGCGATAAGGCCATCGATGCGCTGGAAGAATTGATCAACGAAGAAACCGCACGGCTGATTGCGTTGCGTGCCCCCACGGCAGGTGATCTACGATTGGTTCTGTCGGTGCTCAAGGTTTCAGCCAACCTCGAGCGGATCGGCGATTACTCCAAGAACATCGCTAAGCGAACCACCGTTCTGGTCAACGCGGGCGAGATCAACGGCAGCGCCGCTGCGCTGCGTCGCATGGCGCGCGAAGTTGAACTGATGCTGCGCGATGCGCTGGATGCTTACATCCAGAGAGACGCAGAATTGGCCACCGACGTAATCGAACGCGATCAGGAAGTAGACCAAATGTATAACGGCTTGTTCCGCGAGTTCCTGACCTTCATGGCCGAGGACCCGCGCAACATATCATCCTGCATGCACCTGCATTTCATCGCAAAGAACATCGAACGGATGGGCGACCACGTGACAGCGATCGCCGAGCAGGTTGTCTATCTCGTTACGGGTGAGCGACCCAGCGAGGCCCGGCCCAAAGCTGATAACACGTCGCAAACGATCTAGGAGACTTTCGACATGTCCGCTGATCAACCGACGGTACTGGTGGTTGAGGATGAGCTGGCTCAGCGAGAGGTGCTGGCCTACAATCTGGACGCCGAAGGGTTTCGCGTATCACGCGCTGCCAATGGGGAAGAAGCTTTACTGCTGGTCGAAGAAGATCGCCCTGACATAATCGTTCTCGATTGGATGATGCCCAATCTCAGTGGTATCGAGGTCTGCCGTCGATTGAAATCGCGGTCTGACACGCGCTCGATCCCGATCATCATGCTGTCAGCCCGGTCCGAGGAGGTCGACAAGGTGCGCGGCCTCGAGACGGGCGCGGATGATTATGTGGTCAAACCGTACTCGATCGTGGAACTAATGGCGCGTGTCCGGACGCAACTGCGGCGAGTGAGGCCAGCGACTGTAGGTATCCGACTGGAGTTCGATGATATCATTCTGGATTCCGAGACCCACAAGGTCAGCCGAGACGATAAGCCTTTGAAATTGGGACCAACCGAATTCCGGCTGCTGAGCACATTCATGGAAAAACCCGGCCGTGTCTGGAGCCGCGAGCAATTGCTCGACCGTGTTTGGGGGCGCGATATCTATGTCGATACGCGCACCGTTGATGTCCATATCGGACGTTTGCGCAAAGCATTGACACAGCACGGCGGTGAAGATCCGGTGCGTACGGTTCGTGGGGCAGGGTACGCGTTGGGCTAACGCGGTAGCGCTTCTTCGGTTTGTGCCTGAGATGCCAACCAATGTCTGAACTGCCGCAGGGCGTCGTCGTCGGACTTTTCGCGCGGCCAAACCAGATAATAGGCACCCATAGCCTCAATTGCGTTTGGGAAAGCCGCAATCAGTTTGCCGGTCGCCAGGTCCTGTTCGACCAGATAATTCGGCAATAGCGCCACACCCAATCCATGCAACGCAGCTTGATTGATCGTGTTGAACTGATCGTGGATCGTGCCGGGCAGAGGGTGCTGATGTTCGATCCCCATTTGGCGAAACCAGTCTTGCCATGCACGGGGTCGGGTCTGGATGTGCAGCAAAGGCAGTTTGAGTAAGTCTCGAGGTGAGGTTGGCGCGCCTTGCGGTAAGAGACCGGGCGCGCAAACAGGTAGAACACGCTCCATACTCAACAACAAGCGATCAGTTCCAGGCCAATCCGGCTCCCCAAAATGTAATGCTGCATCAAAAGGTTCGGATGCAAAGCTGAATGGTCTCAGTCGCGTGGTCATGTTGATTGTAATATCAGGATAGAGCCGCGCAAAGTCGGGAAGACGCGGCACCAACCAACGCATTCCGAACGTTGGCAGGATCGCAAGGTTTAGTGTTCCACCGGCCGGAGCAACATGCAATTTCAATGCAGCCTGTGCGATCTGCGACAAGGCTGGCCGAATTTCCCGAACATAGTCTTGCCCCGCCTTTGTGAGTGATAGCCGCTTTCGATCACGACTAACCAACTCGGCGCCCAAATGCGCCTCAAGTGTCTGAAGTTGTCGGCTGACAGCGCTTTGCGTCAGAGCCATTTCATCAGCGACTGCCGAGGCTGACCCAAGTCGATCCAAAGCTTCAAGCGCGCGCAGTGCAGAAATGGGCGGTAGAGTAGGGCGGTTCGGTCTCATCTATGCGTTTTGATCATGAAACCATGCAAATGTCTCGCTGTTTTTTGACAATAGCTCAGGTTATGATTGTACAAACCCATTCCTGCCGGAGAAACAAAATGAATGCTCCAGATACAAAACCGGTCCTGCGCGCGAAGGATGCGCCCGAACTTGGCAGTTTCAACTGGGATGATCCATTCCGCCTGTCTGACCAGTTGGAAGAGGATGAACGCCTGATCGCCGACAGCGCTCGCGCTTATGCTCAAGAAAAACTGCAGCCGCGCGTTACTCAGGCTTTCCAAAACGAAGAAACGGACCCGGAAATCTTTCGTGAGATGGGGGAAATGGGTCTGCTCGGCACAACAATCCCTGAGGAATACGGTGGAATTGGTGCCGGTTATGTCACTTATGGCCTGGTAGCGCGCGAAGTCGAACGTGTGGATTCTGGCTATCGTTCGATGATGTCGGTGCAAAGCTCGTTGGTAATGTATCCAATCTATGCATATGGCAGCGAGGAACAGCGGCGCAAATACCTGCCGAAACTGGCCAGCGGAGAATGGATCGGCTGCTTTGGCCTGACGGAACCGGATGCGGGTTCTGATCCGGCGGCAATGAAAACCCGCGCCGAGAAGATTGATGGTGGCTATCGCTTGACCGGCAGTAAGATGTGGATCTCAAACGCGCCGATTGCCGACGTTTTTGTGGTCTGGGCCAAATCCGATGCGCATGACGGTAAGATCCGCGGATTTGTGTTGGACAAAGGTGCCAAGGGATTGAGCGCTCCGAAGATCGAAAACAAGTTGAGTCTGCGAACCTCGATCACCGGTGAAATCGTCATGGATGGTGTTGAAGTGGACGAGGGTGCCTTGCTGCCTCATGTTCAAGGCCTAAAGGGCCCGTTTGGCTGCTTGAACCGCGCACGCTTTGGTATCAGTTGGGGTGCGATGGGTGCGGCGGAATGTTGTTGGCACGCAGCTCGCCAATACGGATTAGATCGCAAGCAGTTCAATCGCCCTCTGGCACAGACCCAACTGTTTCAGCGCAAACTCGCAGAGATGCAAACCGAAATCTCACTCGGCTTGCAGGCAAGCTTGCGTGTCGGACGTTTGATGGATCAGGCCGAGGCTGCACCTGAAATGATCTCGATTATCAAACGCAACAATTGCGGTAAGGCGTTGGACATCGCTCGAATGGCGCGTGATATGCACGGCGGCAATGGGATATCGCTCGAATTCCAAGTCGTGCGCCACATGATCAATCTGGAGACCGTCAATACCTATGAGGGGACACATGACGTCCATGCATTGATCCTGGGACGGGCGCAAACAGGTCTGCAGGCGTTTTACTGAAGCTTTATCGATTAATCGTATAATCGGTATTATGTAAATAATGGAATGGGTAAACCATTGCTGGCTAATCCGCATTGGCTGTGGTTTCCCAAGATGTTACGCTGTGTTTGAAATGTAGAACACGGATATCGTGATGGATCTGAATGGAAAAACCGTTGTCATCACCGGTGCAGCAAGTGGCATCGGTAAAGGTCTTGGAGAACGGTTTTCAAAGGAAGGCGCACATGTGGTCTGTGCGGATTTCGATCTTACTGGCGCGCAGGTTGTGGCCAAGAAAATCGGTGGCGATGCAATCAGATGTGATGTTTCCAAAGAAAGCGACATTCGAGAGCTGATCGATGTGGTCGAGGATACCATTGCTCCGATTGATTTGTTCTGTGCCAACGCTGGCATTCTAACGTTCGGTGGGCTTGACGTACCTGACACGGATTGGGAGCGCATCTGGCAAATCAACGTAATGTCGCATGTTTGGGCTGCGCGGCATTTGATCCCAAGGATGGTCGCGCGTGGTGGCGGATACATGATGTTTACTGCATCTGCCGCTGGACTGCTCAACATACCCGGCGCGGCGCCGTATGGAGTTACCAAGCACGCGGCCGTAGGATTTGCTGAGTGGATCGCTCTGACATATCGCGACCGTGGCATCCGAGTTTCTGTTTTGTGTCCGCAAGCTGTGCGGACAGAAATGATGCGTGGATACGAAGATTCTGTTGCCGCGTTCGACGGAATAATTGAGCCTGCTGAGGTTGCACAATCCTGTATCGAGGCAATTTCCGACGAGCGTTTTCTGGTTCTTCCGCATCCGCAAGTCTTTGATTACATGCGCATGAAGATCGAAGACTATGATGGCTGGTTAAGTAATATGAATAAGATTAATCAACGCTTTATCGGTGATATCTAACGTAACCGACGCCGCCTTAGCAGGCCTTCCTGCGCGACTGACGCAACCAGCTTTCCATCCTGAGAAAAGATTGATCCGCGATTGAAGCTACGCCCCTGCCCCGTCCATGGTGATTCCATGGAATAAAGATGCCAGTTCTGAAACATAACGGGTGCATGAAACCAAATGGCATGGTCCAGACTGGCACCATCGATTTCGCCAGTAAACCAACTCAGCCCATGGGGCCTCATCCCGGAAGTGAGCAGCCCCATATCCGAGGCATAGGCCAAGAGAAGATGTTGCGTAATCGTGTCCGCATCATTCGCCGCACCCATGCGAAACCAGAGATAGTTCTTATCATCTGCCTTTGAGGGCGTGAACAGGTCCAGAGGATCAACTTCGCGCACTTCGATGGGACGCTCACGCAGAAACTCTGGCTTCAGCTTGTCCGGCACACGGCCAAGATACTTTTGCCGCAGATCGTCACGCGATGGATAGAGTTCTGGACCATCAACATTGGGAATCGGATGCTGATGATCCCACCCATCATCCTGTTTGTGGAATGAGGCGGACATGTTCAGGATCTGTTTGCCATGCTGGATCGCAACCACGCGACGGGTCGTAAATGAACCTCCATCTCGTGCGCGATCCACTTGATATATAACGGGAATGGACGGATCGCCGGGGCGGATGAAATAAGCATGTAGCGAATGACACAGGCGATCTTCAACCGTCCGGTAGGCTGCCGCAAGCGCCTGTGCAATCACTTGACCGCCAAAGATGCGCGTTGGCGTTTCACCGCCTGAGCCGGTGCCGCGGAATAGATCGACTTCGAGCCTCTCGATATTCAGCAGATCAAGCAGTACACGTTCGGCTTCGGTCATCTTGGGGTCTCCTGCATCCAGACTTTTCGGGTATCATTCGACAACCGATCATTCAACGAGTGCTGCATGCACAAGCGCCTTCAATTCGGCGCGCGATGGATAGGAGCTGGACGGCGAAAGCTGAGTGAAGAATACGGTCGTCAGATCATTGACTGGATCGAACCAGAAATACGTCGATGCCATACCACCCCAGCCGAAGTCTCCAACCGAACCAGGGCATTTGGCAAGTGCCGGGTTCAGAACCACCGCTCCTCCTATACCGAAACCTGTTCCGTCCATGGGTTGTTCCGCGAAACTTTGCGGCCCCATTGATGCAATGTCGCCCGGTAAGTGATTGCGAAACATAAACTCCATCGTCTTTGGCCCCAGGATTCTGGCGCCATTTCCTGTTCCATTGCTCCGCAACATTTCGGCGAATTTACTGAAGTCGTCGATCGTACTGATCAGCCCGCCGCCTCCGGAGAAAGTATTCGCCGCCTCGAATGGAGATTGCCCGGAATTATCCACCAATCGGAGCGTTTCGGCACCTGATTTTGTGGCGTTCAGCGCCATCGCGTCACCTTCCAACGGGGTGTAGAGTGAGGCAAACCTGTCCCCTGCCCCATTAGGCACTGAGAACGCGGTTTCATTCATACCCAGGGGCTCAAAGATATGTTCAGTCAGAAATACGTCGAGTGATTTGCCTGATACCACTTCGATCACGCGCCCAATTACATCTATCCCGACCGAGTATTCCCATCGCGCACCGGGTTGAAAGGCCAGTGGGAGTTGCGCCAACAGCTTAACCCTTTCTGACAGAGGGCCCTGTTGTGGTGAAAAGATCAGATCAAGGTCGTCCATGGCCTTGGGCAGCAGGCCGGGATTGAACGGGTAACTCATCCCGCTGGTATGGGTCAAAAGCTGATGCAGGCTTGGTGACGGCGAATCCTCAGTCTGATCTAGGCTGGTTGCGTCCGGAATTAGGGCCCTCATGGACTTAAATTCAGGCAGAAACTCGGAAACCGGAGCGTCGAGATGAAAAAAACCCTGTTCGACCAGGGTCATGAGGGCAACTGAGGTCACCGGTTTTGTCATCGAATATATCCGAACCAAACTATCACGTTGGAAGGGAAGGTCGTTCTCGATGCAGCGGCGCCCACAAGTATGAAAGAAGGCCTCTTTCCCGTGCTGGTGGATTAGAAGCGCGCTACCCGCATATTTGCGCTGGTCCACATACCTGTTCATCCATTTGCGAATATTGGCCAGTGAGGTCGGATCAAATCCCATGAGGCAACTCCGTTTGGGTCAAACCGCTTACGCCTCGCTGCGTAAAGCAGACAAGCCATGTTGAGCAAAGAGTGGGACATACGCACCAAATGCCTGTGCCCGCTTCGGATCAGATGCATTTCCGTCAAGTGCGCGCTTGTAAACACCTTGCAGAATTCCAGCCATTCGAAAGAAATTGAAAGCAAGGTAAAACCCAAAGTTCTCGATCGCTGGAATGCCGCGACGTGCGCAATAGCTTGCGACAAAGGCGCGATCTGTTGGTAAGCCAAGGTTTTCTCGGTCTACGCCCGCCAATCCGCGCCCCTCTTTTCCCGGAGGCAGCTGCCATTGCATGATAACTGCCGCGAGATCCGCATATGGGTGGCCGATGGTCGACAATTCCCAATCCAGGACCCCGATGCAGCCCGTGCCATTCGCTTCAAACATCAGATTGTCGATGCGATAATCCCCGTGCACCAACGTCCTTTGGTTGTCATCCTCTGGAACTTGATGCTCGAGCGCGGTAATCAACTGGTTCATGTCTGGGATAGTTTCGGTCTCAGAAGCACGATATTGCTTGGTCCAGCGGGCAATTTGCCGTTCGAAATAGTTGCCAGGTGGCCCGTAATCTGAAAGACCAACTGCATCGATATCGACCATATGTAACTCAGCCAGAACGCGGTTCATTTCATCTATCACGCCCGTACGGGTGTCGTTGTCTTCACCCTTCATGACCGGATCTACAAACGTACGCCCTTGCAGATATTCCATTACGTAAAAAGCCGACCCTATCACCCGGTCATCTTCGCATAGCAGGTGAACTTTCGGCACAGGCACATTGCTGCCAGCAAGCGCGCTCATGACGCGAAACTCGCGATCCACTGCATGGGCTGATTTCAGCAATACTCCGGGCGGCTTGCGCCTTAAAACATAAGCCTCATTCGGTGTGCTGAGCAAATATGTCGGGTTGGATTGGCCTACGGTGAACTTTGTCGCCTTCAATGGGCCGTGAAACCCATCAAGATGTGAGTTAAGATAGGTTTCAACTGCGTTGATATCTAATGTACTATCGGTTTCTTTCATCTACCAAACCTGCGGTCGATCTGGGGCTAAAGAGCATCGGCAAAGATGTTACCGCCTGTCTGGACGTTGATCCCGCCGGATACCGGCAACACCGCACCCGTGATGTAGCTGCCACCGCGGCCACACAGGAACAACATACAGCCCGCGATATCTTCGTCACGACCCACGCGACCCAACGGTACCGCCTTGCCGACGCGTTCGCGCTTACTTTCATCTTCGGTTGCAAAGGCGGTCATGCGCGATACGAACGGCCCAGGCGCCAGAGCATTCACTGTGACACGATACGGCGCAAGTTCCTTGGCCATGATTTTTGACAGGTGAATCACCGCGGCTTTTGACGCGGAATAGCTGTAGGCCCCGTCACCCATCGGGACCTCGCCCATAACCGATCCAATATTTACGACCCGTGCTGGATCATCGTCGCTGGCTGATTTCATTAAAAGCGGTAGTAGCTTTTGGGTCAGATCGAATATACCTGCGACATTGACGGACATCACTTTGTCCCACGCCGAGTGGGGAAACTGACCCATCGGTGCACCCCAGGTAACACCAGCATTATTCATTAATATTTCAAGAGATTGCGTTCGTTTGTTGATCTCACCAACTAATGCATCAATACCCACTTCACTGCCGATATCGCCTGCGAAACCTTCTGCAGATCCGGCGGTGCCTAACGCGTTCAACTCTGCCGCAACCTGTTCACATGCATCACCCTTGCGCGAGGCAATCAGAACATGAGCACCGGCGCGAACAAGCGCCTCGGCTGCCATCCGGCCAATACCCGTGGCCCCACCTGTCACCAGCGCAGTTTTTCCGTTGAGTGAAAACAATGTCTCGGGCGTCATGAAATCTCCTTTCAGGTGATCTGCTCTTTGCGCCTATCGTTTGAGACCCAGAGCGGCGGTCATCTTGACAATACGTTCGTGTAATCCAACGATTTCAATTCAAACGAAGCAAGGGGCAAGTGGGGCATATGCAGACATTACTCAGCGTCAAACCGGGCGGACCAGAAACATTGGAGTTGACCACCCTGCCCGATCCCGTGCCAAAGGCTGGTGAGATATTGGTGCGAATACACGCGGCCGGAGTGAACTTTCCAGATACGCTGATGATCCGGGACCTTTACCAGATAAAGCCTCCTCGTCCATTTGCCCCAGGTGGCGAGATTGCAGGTGAGATCACCAGCGTCGGCAAAGATGTCGTTGATTTCCTGCCCGGTGATCGTGTTCTGGCGCTGACAGGACATGGAGGGTTCGCCACGCACCTGACGCTCAAACCAGCGACGGCGATCAAAATCCCGGATGATATGCCATATGAAGACGCTGCGTGTTTTATATTCACGTACGGTACGTCTTACCATGCGCTCAAAGATCGAGCGCAGCTGCTCTCGGGGGAAACCGTACTTGTGCTGGGCGCATCGGGTGGCGTTGGCTCTGCCGCGATAGAGCTTGCCAAAGCCATGGGCGCGCAGGTGATCGCGGCAGTTTCGTCCGAAGAAAAAGCACAGTTTTGCAAAAAAGTCGGTGCAGATAAAACACTGATTTATCCACGTGATCTGGACCGAGCGGCGCAGAAGGCGCTGTCTGCTGAAATCAAATCGCTGGCCGGTGGCGAAGGTGTGGATGTGGTCTATGACGCCGTTGGCGGGGACTACGCCGAACCTGCCTTGCGCTGCTTGGCGTGGGGAGGCCGATATCTGGTCGTCGGTTTTCCAGCAGGCATTCCCAGCATTCCGTTGAACCTGACGCTACTCAAAGGATGTCAAATCGTCGGCGTGTTTTGGGGCGCGTCAGTGTTTCGGGATCCGAAAGGGCATTCTCATAATGTGGGTGAGCTGTTCAAAATGTATCGAAGCGGTGCCATCTGCCCTCGTATCAGCGCCCGGTTCCCACTTGAACGCGCGGCGGAAGCGATCGCCAAGATGGACCAACGCAAAACTCTCGGTAATGTTGTGGTCACAATGGGAACTAAATGAGCTGATATTCATTCAGAACTTTAGATTCTTACCAAAATGCGACACAACCACTCGCGCCAAAGGGGCGATGGTCGCTGGACGCCTCAAATTTTCGGGTTTATGAAAAAGAATAAGATGGGGACAGTTTGAATATGCAAAAAATATTGGTTCTGAATGGTCCGAACCTGAATCTGCTGGGGACGCGGCAGCCCGAGGTTTATGGATCAACGACCTTGAAGATGATCGAGGATCTGTGCGTTGCTCATGGACAGGCATTGAATCAGACGATCACGCATATTCAAACCAACCACGAAGGCGCATTGATTGATGCGATTCACGCAGCACGCGGCGAACAGGATGGAATCGTCTTGAACGCGGGTGGATACACCCATACGTCGGTCGCGCTGATGGATGCGATTTCTTCCGCCGAAGTTCCGGTTGTAGAGGTTCATCTGTCAAATATTCACGCGCGCGAAGTGTTTCGACACAAATCATACGTCGCCCCAGTTGCCATTGGTCAGATTTGTGGATTCGGCGCACATAGCTATGTGCTTGCGCTGAATGCCCTTGCGGCCCATTTGGCTGAGGGGGGCACTGGATGAACCTCAACGATTATCTGAACTTTCTGAGCTATACCAAGACATTGGAAGAGCTGTGGGATGCCCACTGCCGCCAGATGGCAAAGTTCGGATTTGATCGGTTGCTGTATGGTTACACCCAGTATCGCACGGCGACATCATTGGGTGACCCCGAGGATTTCGTCATCCTGTCCAACCACTGCAAAGATTACCTTGATGGGTTCCTCCGCTCGGGATTGTATTTTCACGCTCCGATGTTGAAATGGGCCTTGGATCATGAGGGCGCGGCAAGCTGGAGCATGATCAATGACATGATGTCCAGCGGGGTTATGACACCCGAAGAACTTAGGGTTTATGAGTTTAACAAATCTTTGGGTCTTACATCGGGTTATACGGTCAGCTTCAACTCGGTTTCGATGCGAACCAAAGGCGCGATCTCACTTGCAGCCCGAATGCATGATCAGGATGAAGTGGACGAGATCTGGCAGGAACACGGCAAGGATATTTTGCTGATGAACAATGTTGCTCATCTCAAAATCCTTACCTTACCGTACAACGCTCCGAACCGCGCTCTGACTAAGCGGCAGCGAGAGGCGCTTCAATGGGTGGGGGATGGAAAGACCACTCAGGACATCGCGTTACTTATGGGTTTGACTGCCGCGACGGTGGAAAAGCACCTAAGGCTGGCGCGCGAGGCGCTTTCGGTTGAAACCACAGCGCAGGCTGTGCTTAAGGCGACTTTGCATAACCAGATGTTTGTAATGGAAGCCTGACCCTGATTTGACGCTACATTGCGTCAAATTGACCTGGGGTAAGGAATACATGACTTTCCGAATCTCCCCCATAAATTGCAAATTGGTATTGTTCCGTGAGTGGTGGCTTTAGCCAGGGAACGTTTTGATTGGATCTTTGTAATACCAAAGCTCTCTGATCGCTCTGACATAGAGGCGTCTATTCGTCCGCGTCGCTTTGTCGGAATTTTTGAGGGGCCCTTCCATCCCCATCATGCAGGGCCCCTCAATCTCCTCTTTTCCTTGATGTTGTTTACTGCGCATTGAAAAGCTGCCTAGCACAAAAAAACCCGGCTGCATCGCAACCGGGTCTTTTATGGATTGCAGCCCCTCAGTGAGGCTGCATTTTATCTTTAGCCTTGAGCTGCCTTCGCAACTTCGGCTGCGAAGTCTTCTTTTTCGACAACGATGCCTTCGCCTACTTCCATGCGGACAAATCCGGTGATGGTTGCACCCGCTTCATTAGCCGCAGCTTCGACGGTCAGGTCAGGATTCACAACGAAGTCCTGGTTCAGCAGAGTCGACTCGGCAACGAATTTTTTCATACGACCGACGATCATCTTTTCGATCACCTGCTCCGGCTTGCCGGATTCGCGGGCGATGTCCATCTGGACCTGCTTCTCTTTCTCGACAACTTCCGGGTCCATGTCCGCCTCAGACAAGGCCGCCGGGTTCACTGCCGCAATGTGCATTGCAACCTGCTTGCCGAAGGCTTCATCGCCGCCAGACAGAGCAACAAGAACGCCGATTTTGCCCATGCCGCTGGTTGCAGCATTGTGGACATAGGACACGACAGTGTCACCGCTCAGCTTGGACATGCGGCGTACCGACATGTTCTCACCGATGGTGGCGATCTTGTCGGTTAGAGTGTCTGCAACAGATTTGCCGCCCAGATCGGCAGCCAGCAGAGCTTCGACATCGTCGACGCCTTCGGCTGCATAGGTGATCTTGCCGACCATTTCCTGAAACTCGCCATTTTTCGCAACGAAGTCGGTTTCCGAGTTCACTTCGACTGCAACACCGTTGCCGCCGTTGACGTGAACGGCCACCAGACCTTCGGCGGCGGTACGGCCCGATTTCTTGGCTGCTTTGGCCAAGCCCTTGGTGCGCAGCCAGTCAACGGCTTCGTCCATGTTGCCGCCGGTTTCGGTCAGCGCTTTTTTTGCGTCCATCATGCCTGCGCCGGTCGAGTCGCGCAGTTCTTTTACCATTGCTGCTGTGATTGCCATCTTTTGGCTCTCCTCAATTCAAACGGAATTGGGGCAGGTCTACCCTGCCCCATATGTCATTTACGTGACGGGCAGCTTACGCTTCGGCTTTGGCTTCCGGCGCGGCTTCTTCTGCGGGTGCTTCTTCGGCAACGGCTTCTTCAACCGGAGCTTCTTCGAATGCACCCAGATCAACACCTGCAGCACCCATCTGAGCGGTCATGCCGTCCAGAGCGGCGCGTGCGGCCAGGTCGCAGTACAGAGCAATGGCGCGCGCTGCGTCGTCGTTGCCGGGGATGATGTAGTCAACACCGTCGGGCGAGCAGTTGGTGTCGACAACAGCCACAACCGGGATACCCAGTTTGTTGGCTTCGGCGATCGCCAGTGCTTCTTTCTTGACGTCGATGACGAACAGCAGATCAGGAACGCCGCCCATCTCGCGGATACCGCCCAGCGATGCCTGCAGTTTGCCCTGGTCACGTTCCATGCCCAGACGCTCTTTCTTGGTCAGGCCTTCAGCACCCGCTTCCATCGCTTCGTCGATCTGGTTCAGCCGGTTGATCGACTGGGAAACAGTTTTCCAGTTGGTCAGTGTGCCGCCCAGCCAGCGGTGGTTCATGTAGTACTGAGCCGACTTTTCAGCGGCTTCCGCGATCGGGCCAGCGGCTTGACGCTTGGTGCCTACGAACAGAACGCGGCCACCTTTTGCGACGGTGTCACGAACTGCCTGCAGAGCCTGATCCAGCATCGGAACAGTCTGGGTCAGGTCCATGATGTGGATACCATTGCGCGAGCCGTAGATGAACGGGCCCATGCGGGGATTCCAACGCTGTGTCTGGTGACCAAAGTGAACGCCAGCTTCCAACAGCTGACGCATGGAGAACTCGGGAAGAGCCATGCTATTTTCCTTTTCCGGTTTACGCCTCGGCGGGGGTGAAAGAAGCGGATGCTCCAACCGGCGGGCCAGATAAGGATGTCTCCCTCAAATGACCCAAACCCCGCCTGCGGGTTTGAATGGCGCGCGTATATGACAGGATTTGAGACAGTGCAAGGGCCAAATGCCCTTATTTTTCAAGCCGCGCCAAGCTGTGAGCGTGCCGCACGGCCTGTTCGCAATGTGCTGCTAGAGCTTTACGGTTTTCAAAATCGCTGACCTTGGCGGGCTCATGATATATTAATTCCACCCAACCTTGTCGTCGCGCGCCCAACGTCTTGAGCAGATGCGGCCCGAAATCCATGTCACCCCACCAACCGTAAAAACGCGCAGGCTGCCCTTTGGGCGCATGAAAAATGGCCGAGACGGGTTGGACATACATGAATTCACGCAGCTCATCCGTAAAGAACGCAGCGAAAAGCGTTGTTTTGAATGGCAAAACTCGCAAACCATCTGTCGAAGTGCCCTCTGGGAAGAACAACAGCTTATGCCCGGCTTTAAGGCGCTCTTCGAATATGCGGGTCTGTTCGCGAGCTTTTTGGCGATTTCGCTCAATGAATAACGTACCGGTTGCTTGTGCCAACCATCCGATCCCCGGCCATTTCGCCACCTCGGCTTTCGAGACAAAGTACACGCGTTTGCGGGCATTCAGCGCAAAAATGTCCAGCCACGACGTGTGATTTGCGACCACGGCGCCACGTTCCCGCATCAACTCACCAGAGCTATGAAATCCTATCCCGAGGGTCCTGAACGCGTTGCGGCAGACAAATTGACTGATGAAAGGTGTAACTGGTCGCTGAACGCCACATAATGGACGTTCGATCAAGCGTATCGACAGCAGAACGATCAGGCCCCCAAAAACTAGCACCGCCAGAGGGACGCCGCGCAAGAACACCAATATCCAGCCAAGAACACCAAGTTCGATCGGATCAGGTTCGTCTTCGCTCTGCCATGAGGGATCGCTCACCTCGTTACGCTCCACTGTAAATGCGTCGCTGACGCGCGTTCATGCGGGTGGTGTCGAGGATCAGGCACACATCGGTTGTATTGAATGCATGATCGATAAAGGCCCCCTCACCGACGAAACCACCCAGACGGAGGTAAGCCTTGATCAGGGATGGCACCTGAACCATGGCGGCACGACGATCCAGGGCATTGACCGGGAGAATGTCCATGGGCTGAAACACGCCCGGCTGTGCGCGGACCCTAAGGTCTGGAGGGGCGAGATGGTTGTGATGCAGCATCGATAGCGGCTGTGCCAGCTTCTGGACATCGGTGCCATGAAAGCTTGCGACGCCGAACAAAACTTCGATTTCGCGCTCCGTGACGTAGGCTGCCAGCCCATTCCACAGGTGATACATCGCGGTGCCACCGCGGTAATCCGGATGCACGCACGAGCGCCCAAGTTCCAACAGTTTGCGCCCGCTTTGCTTTAAAACGGTGAGGTCATATTCATCCTCGGAATAGAACTGCCCCAATTCGGCCGCTCGCTCACCGGGAAGCAATCGATAGACGCCGATAACCGCGCGCGTTGAATCATCAATGGCCAGCATATGATCGAAATGCGGGTCGAACCGGTCTTTCTCGAGCCCGGACTCATGGTCCACCATCTCACCACCGCCGCCGAGTTCACGCACAAAGACGTCGTAACGCAGACGCTGGGCCGCGCGTTGTTCAGCCTCGGTTTCAGCAAGTTTTACGGTGAATGAGGGGCCTTTATCCGGCATCAATGATTGGTCCGCTATTTGTGATTGCGCGCTGATAGCGCGATTGCATTGCGAAAGGCAACAAGCCCGCGTTTCGCCTGAGTTGTTAACCTTTCCTAAACCAGTTTCACGGATCAAAGACCGGCATCAGGGCTATGCGTGTCCCGTCGATTACCACTTTCCCCTGCTCGCGAAAGTTCACGGTGATCTTGCCCCCGATATTGGACTGTACCTGTCCAACGCCCCAATCGGGGAAATCGGGGTGGCGGACATACATGCCCGGTGCAAGAATGGCATTCAGATCTGTCATATTGGGCTCCGGGTCCTGAGGCAGATGCAGCAGGAGGTACGCATGGGCGCTTCAGACGTCAACCTGGCCGAATTGATCGGCTCTCGGATCTGCCATGATCTGATCAGCCCAATTGGGGCAATCACCAACGGGCTTGAACTGTTGGAGATGGTTGGCGCGGTCCAGGGTCCCGAGATGGAGCTGATTTCCGGCAGCGTCGGAAGCGCGGGCGCGCGCATCCGGTTCTTTCGCGTGGCCTTTGGGGCAGCCAGTGATCAACCGCTGGGAAGAACTGAGGTAATTGAACTGCTAAAGGATCTTGAAAAGGCGAGCCGGGTTCGGATCACATGGAACCTGACCGAACCCGTGCCGCGCAATCAGGTTAAACTCGCCTTCCTCGGCGTGATGTGCTGCGAAAGCGCGATGCCGTTTGGTGGTGAGGTGGAGATCGAAACTCGGGGTGATGCGTGGACTGTGACAGGAACAGCCGACAAACTGAACCTCGACCCCGATTTGTGGAAAGGGGTTTCAACCGGCTGTTTTGCCAGCAAAGTCAGTCCGGCACATGTTCAATTTGCACTGTTGCCCGAAACCGCCGCTGCGATGGGGCGTCGGGTTGCGGTAGAAACGACCACAACCCTGGTGAAACTGAGATTCTAAACCCTCGTCGTCCCGTTTCCACGAACCAGATACTTAAAGCTGGTCAACTGAGCCGCCCCGACAGGTCCGCGAGCATGCATCTTGCCCGTGGCGATGCCGATCTCGGCACCCATTCCGAACTCGCCACCGTCGGCAAACTGGGTTGAGGCGTTGTGCATCAGAATAGCGCTATCGAGGCGCTCGAAGAAATGCGCTGCAGCAGCAGTGTTCTCGGTCATGATGCAATCTGTATGGCTGGAACCATACGTATTGATATGATCGATCGCAGCATCGATGTCAGCAACAGGCTTGGCTGCGATGATGCTATCCAAAAACTCCTTGCCCCAATCCTCATCAGTTGCGGCAATAGTGCGATCATTGGCCAAGATGCCTTGTGCATGAACCTCGACACCCGCCGCTTGAAGCGCCGCAATGACGTCACGCCCAAGCGTTTCCGCCACGTCCTGATGCACCAACAAACACTCCGCAGCACCACAGATGCCAGTGCGCCGCGTCTTGGCATTCAATACCACATCCAGCGTTTTCTGAGGGTCTGCAGCCTTATCGACATAGATATGAACAATGCCTTCAAGATGGGCAAATACCGGCACGCGCGCCTCGCGCTGCACAAGACCGACCAAACCTTTGCCGCCACGCGGGACAATGACGTCAACGTAATCTGTCATCGTTAGCAGCTCTTGCACTGCGGCACGATCACGGGTCGGTATCAGTTGGATTGCATCTTCGGGCAGGTTGGCGGCCTTCAGTCCTTCGACCAAACAGGCATGAATAGCGGTTGACGAATGAAAACTCTCGGACCCGCCGCGCAAGATTACTGCATTGCCCGACTTCAGGCATAGCGCACCCGCATCCGCCGTCACATTGGGGCGGCTTTCATAGATCACTCCGATCACACCCAAAGGCGTGCGTACACGCTGAATGTTCAGACCCGAGGGCATGTCCCATTCGGCCAGAACCTCACCCACCTGATCGGCCTGTTCAGCCACGGTTCGCAAGCCGTCAACCATACCTTGAACGCGCGCCTCATCCAGCATCAGGCGGTCCATCATCGCGGGGCTTAGGCCCTTCTCACGACCAAACTCCAAATCTTTCTTGTTGGCCTCAATGATGTCATTGCGATTGTTCCATACGGCATCTGCAGCCGCGATCAACGCCGCGTGCTTTCGTTCGGCGCTGGCAAATGTCAGTTCGCGCGAAGCCAATTTCGCGCGTTTGCCGAGGTCTTCCATCAGGCTGGGAATACTGTCGAAGTCTTTCATCTCGTAAGCCTTTCAGGTGGTTCTCTCTATTCTATCAAAGCGCCAGATCATCGCGATGGATTAACACTGCGCGGCCCGGATAGCCTAGTGTGGTTTCGATTTCAGAGGACTTGCGCCCCTTGATCGCGTCGGCCTCTTGCGCGGTATAGCGGCTGAGGCCTTGCGCCAGTGGTCGCGCTGCTGGGTCTAGGATCGTAACTGGGTCACCGCGTCCAAATTCGCCGGTCACTTCAACAATTCCAACAGGAAGAAGGCTTTTACCGTTTGTCAGAGCTGTAACCGCACCATCATCGATCATGATCTCACCACGCGGTTTCATGGCCGATATCCAGCGTTTCCGGGCAGCATGCGGATCAAGTGTTGCTGTAAACCAAGTGCAATTTGCGCCGTTTTCCAGCGCTTTTAGCGGGTTCAATGTTGACCCTTCAGTTATTGCCATGGTGCAGCCGGCAGCCGTTGCCATCTTGGCGGCGAGAAGCTTGGTTTTCATTCCGCCTTTAGACAGCCCCGATCCCGCATCACCGGCCATGGCCTCGATCTCGGGCGTGATCTGGTCGATCACATTGTATCGGGTCGCGGTGGTGTCTTCGATCGGGTTGCCAGTATAGAACCCGTCAACGTCTGACAGCAGGATCAATTGATCTGCGCCGACCGTCACGGCGATCTGTGCAGCCAACCGGTCATTGTCGCCATACCGAATTTCATCGGTCGCCACTGTGTCATTTTCGTTAACGATAGGCACAACACCTAACCCAAGTAATGTCTCAAGCGTCGCGCGAGAGTTCAGGTATCGCCGCCGATCTGCACTATCCTCTAGCGTCACCAAAACCTGTGCGGTCTTGATGTCATGTGGCGTTAATACTTCCTCATACGCGCGCGCCAATCGAATTTGACCGACAGCAGCCGCGGCCTGAGATTGCTCTAACGGCAGCGTCTGCATTGGCAATCCAAGAACTCCACGCCCAAGCGCGATTGAGCCTGAAGATACCAGGATGACATCTGTCCCCTGACCTTTTAGCCATGCCACATCCTGTGCGAGCGATTGCAACCACTCCAATCGCAACTGGCCGGTATTCCGATCCACCAGCAAGGCGGACCCAATCTTGACCACCATGCGGTTTGCGGCGGTCAGGGTTGCCAAGGCTCTGCCTCCTCGGTGGGTTTTTGCCGCAGGCGGTTTTCATCAATCTGTGTCCGCAAAGCGCGCAGCACTTCTGTTACACCCAGATGTGCAACACCAGACATCGTCATAACCGGGCCACCCACGGATTGCTCGAGCTCTTCCTTGGTAAGCTCAAGTTCTTCCTCATCCAGAGCGTCAACCTTGTTCAGAACGGTGATACGCGGCTTGTTCGCAAGCTCGCCGCCATAGGCCTCAAGTTCGTGAATGATAGTGCGGTAATCTTCGGCGACGGTTTCGGACGTGCCATCGACCAGATGCAGCAGAACGGCGCAGCGTTCGACATGGCCGAGGAAGCGATCCCCAATCCCACGCCCTTCGTGCGCGCCTTCGATCAGGCCGGGGATGTCTGCGACGACGAATTCCACGTTATCTACGCCGACAACGCCCAGATTTGGGTGCAGCGTAGTAAAGGGATAGTCAGCGATTTTGGGCCGAGCGTTTGATGTTGCGGCCAGAAAGGTTGACTTGCCCGCATTGGGCATCCCAAGCAGGCCCACATCCGCAATCAGCTTCAGGCGTAACCAAATCGTGCGATCAATCCCCGCCTGCCCCGGATTGGCACGGCGTGGTGCCTGATTGGTGGCTGATTTGAAATGCAGGTTACCGAACCCGCCGTTGCCACCTTTGGCTAACAGGACCCGCTGACCAACTTCCGTCAGGTCGCAGATCACGGTCTCTTCGTCTTCATCGAGAATCTCGGTTCCGACAGGCACACGTAGGATGATGTCATCACCATCCTTGCCAGTACGCTGCTGACCGCGCCCGGGTTGACCGTTCTTGGCGAAGAAGTGCTGCTGGTAACGGAAGTCGATCAGGGTGTTTAGTCCGCCTACGACCTCGGCCCATACCGAACCGCCCTTACCGCCGTCCCCGCCATCGGGTCCGCCGTATTCGATGTACTTTTCGCGTCGGAAGCTGACGCAGCCGCCACCTCCGGCCCCGGACCGGATGTAGACCTTTGCAAGATCGAGAAATTTCATAGCTGTCCCCTACTGCAAAGGCCCCATCGGCCACAAGTCAGAGTTTCTTTGTATACGTCCAGGTGGGCACATTCGCATCGCGCGCCACTGAATAAGTTTCCGCATCGCCAAGATACTGAAACCCGCAATGAGTCAGCACCCGCGCTGAGGCCGGGTTGTCCTGAAACACGCTGGCAAACATTGTTGCATTTTCCAGCGGATTGGCTTTGACCAGCGTTTCAACAGCCAAAGATGCAATGCCTGTGTTCCAATAAACTGGCGCGACCCAATAGCCGATTTCGGATTGATTGCGATCCAGCTTTTCAAGCGAAATCAAGCCAATCAGCTCGGGCCCGCCATCCTTGGTCGCATCCATCGCCCAAACGTCCTCGTCCCGCTCGTCCGACATGGCGCGCGTTACGAACGCCTCGACAGCTCCGGGCGGCAGCGGATGGGCGATCCGCGTGGTCATGCGCGCGACACGTTCATCGCCGGCGTAATGCTCAATTAGTCCCATATCCGACCGGCGCAGGGGGCGCAGGTCGAACCGCTCGGTTTCAATGACCGGCTGATTTATAATTGCCTCAAGTTTCATGAGTGCGTTCCTCCTCCGAACAACACAAAAAGTACGGACGCAACTGTCAAACTGGCTAACGTCCACATCAGATATTTTTCGGCAGGCCGACCTTCAACCGCATGGGCGATCCGATCTCCTGCAAATGTCCAAATCGGGTGCAACACGATCTGGCAGATCAACAAACAGAGAGCGATCGTGAGAGTCGCCTCAAAACTCGGTGTCCCTGCGGCCACAAATCCAGTGAAGCCTGCAATAATCATCGCCCAGGCCTTGGGATTAAGCGGGTGTACAATTAACCCCGCCAGAAATCCGGGCACTTGCTTATCCGTTTGACTGCGAGAAAGCCGCAGATTGGCGATTTTCCACGCAAGCCAGCAAATATAGGCAGCCGAAGCATATTTGAGCGCCTCAAACACCAGCGGCGCCTGATCGGCCACCTGCATCAGTCCGAAACCAACCGGCCAGATGATCAACTGCTTGCCCAGAATGACCCCGCCTACAAACGGCAGCGCCGACCGAAACCCATAGCGCGCACCTGTTCCCAGCAGGACCATGTTGGCTGGTCCCGGTGTGCCAACCTGCGAGGCGGCAAAAATCAGGAAACTGGTGGTTGCGACTGTCATCGGCTCTGGTGATCACGACTGCGTTAAAACGAAAAAGGGACCGGCACTTTGTGCCGGTCCCCCATGAATTTTTCTTAAACCTTCTGGGTTTCGGCTTACTCTGCGGCCTCCGCCACTGGCAGGACCGAAATAAAGGTGCGGTTTTTAAGTCCCTTATGGAACTTCACGGCGCCATCGACAGTTGCAAAGATTGTGTGATCTTTGCCCATGCCTACGCCTTCACCTGGCCAGAACTTGGTACCGCGCTGACGTACGATGATGTTGCCTGCGATGGCTGCCTGGCCACCATACAGTTTCACGCCAAGGCGGCGACCTGCTGAGTCGCGACCGTTACGGGAGGAACCGCCAGCTTTTTTATGTGCCATTCTCTCTCTCCTTAGCCTTGAGCCAGCTCTTTGGCTTGCTCAACCCATTCGGGTTTCACTTTGATGGTGTCGATAGCAGCAATCTGCTCATCCGACAAGGCGGCCAGAGCGGCAAAGCTCTCGATACCGGCCTCAACCAGCTTTTTGGCAGCGGCAGGGCCGACACCGTTCAGCTTGGTCAGATCGTCAGCAGCAGCGGCGGGTGCCTCTGCCTTGGCTTCAGCTTTCTTGGCGGGCTTTGCAGCAGGTGCCGCTTCGCCAGCCGGAGCTGAACCGGTTGCAGCTTTGATGCCCGACTTGTCAGCGCCCGACGACAGGATGTCGGTGATTTTGACCAGTGTCAGCTTCTGACGGTGGCCAACGGTACGCTTTGAGCTGTGCTTACGACGGCGCTTGACGAATTTGATGACCTTGTCACCTTTGATCTGTTCGATCACTTCGGCCTGTACGCCTGCGCCTTCAACGAAAGGCGCACCAACAACAGGAGCGTCACCGCCCAGCATCAGAACATCGTTGAATTGAACTTTTTCACCTGCGTCGGCAGCCAGTTTTTCAACACGGAGCACATCGCCCGCCTGAACCTTGTACTGCTTGCCGCCAGTCTTGAGGACCGCAAACATGCGTCTTTCCTTTGTCTAACCGCGTTCTGTGGTCCCCGGATGGGTGTTTCTGGCTTTCGCCACCTCGAACAGCGCGCCCTTTTCGGGCAGTGTGGATGACCCTTAGCGCGTTGCTATCGGGTCAAAGAATAACGATACCCGGCGCGGAAAACCGGCCGGGATGCGCGCTTATCCAAGCATTGCCTGCCAAAGTCAACCCAAAACCGGGATCAAAGTTCTGAGGCGCTCATTGCCTGCGCAACGGCCTGGCCAAGCTGGTATGAGATGCTGTTGAGCATCTCGTCAAAACTCTTGAACAAAGCCGCGTTTAGGGCGCGTCCGGCATCCGTGCGCGAAAAGGCAATGTTCTCGCGCAATTGCGTTTCACTCAAAGGCCGATAGGCTAAAAGAAGAAATGAGTACATCCATTCCGTCGTTTCTGCCTTGGTCTGCTCATGTTGGGACAGCAGTTCATCCAACACGGTTGCCTCATCCAATGACCCGTTCTGCCCCGAGGCGAGCCCACGGTAGAAACTGAAGTCTGCACTTATGGTTCCCCGGACATTCTGTTCGATTAAGTCGTTAACCTGCACGTACTCGTCCACCAGACGAAAAAACATGTCTTCACGATCAGTCTCAAAATAGGCCGTTCGCGCCATCTGATCGATCGTATCATCCGCCAGAGCCTTCCGTGCTGAATTTTCAAGAGAAACAATGCTCTGCCCAAGATCGCTTTCAAAAAAGATCGAAGACTGTTCCAATTGTGCATTGGTCATTATGCGCCCAACCGATTGCGACAGGCGTTCGTACATGGATGAAGGATCATACAATTCAGCAACCTGAGCCTGAAAATACGACCCTCCCGCTCCGCCTAGCATCGACTCGTCAATCGAGAGCCCTTGGGCCAAGCCCTCTTCGCTTAGTATTTCCAGGAAATCCGACAAATGCATGGCCTGCATCAATCGTTCAGCCTGCTGATTGGCTGCCAAGGGCACTGCCCATACGACCAACAAGATCGCAGCGGCGAGAACGCGCATCAAATATCCTGAGCCGGACGAAGCTCGGCCATGCGGGCCGCCAAGACCTCGAATCGCATTGCCATGATCTCGTATTGGATCGCGTTCAACAGCTCATACACCTCTTGCATCAAAGGCTGTTCCAGGGCCTCGACATAAGCATCGACATCATCATCTGAGAATTCTTGATAGGTGTAGGCCGCGCCGGCCAAAGCGGACAGTTGCAGCGACCGACGTATATCGCCTTCGTTGCGGCGCATCATTTCACGCAGCTCATCCCCATTGAGTTGCAAGTCGATAATGCCAGACGCACTGGCCGCCATCAAAAACCGAACCTGAATCTCCTGCAGTGCACGTAAGGAAGTGCCGCTTGCATCTACCGCTCGGTTCATTCGTTTCAGGCTTTCGACGCGGGAAGATCCATTTTTGATGAGCTCGGACACAATTTCCTGCCCAGCAAGCTGCTTGGCATCGTCATCTTCATCCGAATGAGCTGCGTTTTCGGCAACGACTAGTCTTTGCCCCAGCGCGGATGCATAAAATGTCACAGCATGGTCCAACGCCTCGTCGCTGAGCGTCTGCTCGAGGATTGAAACAGCGGTATCGTACATGAGTTCTGTATCGAATACTTCTTCAGTCAGTCGCGTCCAATCTGAACCGAAACCGTCGGGGTCAATTCCCAGCATTTGCGGGGCTGAGGCAGACGCATGCGCGATACTTTCCAACGCAACGTCAAACCCTGTTGTGGTCAGAAATGCCTCAATCTGGTCTCGGCTGGCGGCAAGCGATTGCACCGTCATGGCACCTAGCGAAAGAAGCAGAATTATAACACTGATGGTAAACTGGCGTAGATGGTAGGTCATACCCATCAGCCTAGGAGTTTTCTTGTCTCAGGCAATGGAAAACCCAAGGATCATTAAATTCCGGAATTTTCCACTTGCGCCCCTGCCCGTTCACCACTAAATCCCCCCTTCACAGACCCCCGCGGAGAGGTGCCGGAGTGGTCGAACGGGGCGGTCTCGAAAACCGTTGTGGGTGCAAGCCCACCCAGGGTTCGAATCCCTGTCTCTCCGCCACACAGTCCTGTCTCGACAGTTGATTTCCACCGGCGCCAAAATAGTCCCGCATTTCCGGGGACTAGCGGGCGGTGGTGCATCCAGAGACCGACAGTGAGACCCGAATGCAGGCCCTTTCGGCCAAGAGTCTCAGCTTCCCTTTTCCAGAGTAGACTTAGCGATGCGTGGGATGCTCAGAGCTGCGCGAGGATATTGTCCTGTTCGGCCCAGGATGCCGGAAGGCCGTGACGGCGGATCCAGTTGGTAGTTAGGATCGGCGGTTGGCGACCTTCACAGATCAGGCGAACAAGCTTTGGTGACAGGAACGCAAAGTTCAGCATCGCGCCGAGATAATTTACGGCAATGCCGTCTCGGGCGGCAATGGTGGCAAGGTCCTCGCCCATGCACAGAGCTTCTCGCCAGGCTGATGCCCGCGCAATATTGGAGATCAGGATATCATCTCTGGCGGGTTGTCCAGCACCGATGACCAGCCGGTTCTCGACGCCACGGCGACGCTGCCGGAACGGCAGTCGCAACGACAGCGCTTCCGATGAGATGCTGGTCCGTGCAATCTGCATCCTCCTTGCGATCTCACCGGGATCGAGATCGATCGCAACGGCGCCATCCGCAAACCTTGCCGCTCCTACGATGCCCAGAACCTGAAGCCCGAGCGCATCTGCGTCTGACCTAAGCCGACCGATCACCTGCACGCGGCTCTCCGCTATGTCACCGCGATCGATGCATTCCACGAGGTGCTTCTGCAAAGAGCTGGCAAGATCTCTCTCCAGCCGGTCCGCCGGAATCCGCCATCCGGTGCCGTCATCGGATGCTCCGGTCACGAGTCGCCGAGAGACATAATAGCGATAACGTTTGCCACCCTTACAGGCGTGCGACGGGGTCAGACGATCCCCGGTCTCATCAAAGATCTTGCCCGCCAGCGGTGATACATGGGCTGTGGCAGGCTTGTTGCGTAGTTTGGCCGAGCGATCCTTCAGCCGGGTCTGGATGGCATCAAAACGGTCGGGATCAATGATCGCTGCGTGCTGGCCTTCATGCACTTTGGCCTTGTGGCGGATGCGCCCTACATAGACTGGGTTCGACAACACGTGATGGACCTGGCCGCGACCCATGATCGATCCGCCGCGGGGTGTTCCGTCTCGGCCAATCCGTCTCTTTGATCTCAATCCGAGCTTCGCGGCTTCCTTTGTGACCGACGTCACCGTGCCCAGTTGTTCGTAAAGGTCGAAGAGTGCCCTAACCGTCTCTGCTTCCTTTGACACAATAGAAAGTGTTCGGTCTGCCGCCACATATCCGAGTGGAACATTTCCCCCCATCCACAAGCCCTTCTTCTTCGACGCAGCGATCTTGTCGCGGATGCGCTCAGCGGTCACTTCCCGCTCGAACTGGGCGAACGACAAGAGCACGTTCAGCGTGAGCCGCCCCATGCTGGTTGCCGTGTTAAAGGACTGGGTCACGGAGACAAAGGACGCCCCTGCCCCATCGAGCGTCTCGACGAGCTTTGCAAAGTCTGTGAGCGACCGCGTCAGCCGGTCAATCTTGTAGACGACGATCCGATCGATGCGGCCTGAGGCGATGTCTGCCATCATCTGTTGCAGTGCCGGGCGATCGAGATGCCCGCCTGATATGCCGCCATCGTCATATCGGTCTTTAACCAGAACCCAGCCCTCGTGGCGCTGGCTAGCGATATAAGCCGCGCAGGCTTCATACTGCGCGTCGAGTGAGTTGAAGTTCTGATCCAACCCCTCCTCGCTCGACTTGCGGGTGTAGATCGCACAGCGGGTCTTTCTCATGCCGATCGCTTCTTTGCCAACCCAAAGAAACGCGGGCCCGACCAAGCTGTGCCGGTGATCCGTTTGGCGACAGCAGAGAGCGAGCGGTACGTCGTGCCATCCAGCACATAGCCTTCGTCTGTCACTTCAACCCGATAGGTTCGGCCATTCCACTCCCGCACCAGGTGCGTGCCAGTCGACGGGGTCGCGGCACCCACATCACCGGCACTCTTGCCTCCGGCAATGGCTTTGAGTGCGCGCTGTTCTTTCGGGCTCAACCCGCCAAGAGCCCGCGCCTGGATCTCATAGGCCAGCAACCGTCTCAGTGTTTGGACCCGTAAGCGAGATGGCAGCGTGATCCCCGGCACGGCCGCCAGTGCTTCGGTACAAGCGGCGTGGTCCATGTGGGCGATCTCCCGAAGTTGTTCCGGGAGATCGCGGGTCCCTTGCCCGCTCATGAAACGGCGTCGATCCGATAGGCCGGTGTCTTTCCGCTGTGGTGGAGGGTGATCTCAGTTCCGTCCTTCCTGAGGCGGGAAATCGCGGCCCTAATGATATGCGGCTGCCAGTCCAGCGCCTTCTGAAGCTGCCCGACAGTGGCGCCTCTTGGGCGCCCGAGAAGCCCCACCAGCCGGGCCTTCTTCGTTTTGCTCGCTGCAGTCTTTCCTGTTTGCGTTGTCATGTTTGTCTCCTGTGGTGATCGTTGCTGGTCCATCCAGCGCCCCGCACCGCTACAAGCCCGGGAAACCGGGCGGAGACTGGCGACATGAGTGCGTCACCACAGCACCACACACGCTCACTATGCCCGCGTAGTCCAGTCATTTGTCCAAAGTTGGAGAGGGTCCGCCCAACTTCCCAGAAAACATTGTGAGCAAACGCCAGTCGCACCGGCTAGTGGTGCTCGACTGGGACAAAGCCAAGGCCCCTCAGCTCCAAAACCCGCCATTCGTTCAAGACACAGCGAACAACAGCTACGAGCCCAAAGGCGACGATGCTGTGAAACTGTCAAGTGTCAGTATTGCGCAGTCACCAGACAAAGCAATACTACTAGCGCGGCAGAAAAAAAGGCTCCCGAAAGAGCCCTTGGATTCTCTACTTAGTAGAGATGTTCACAACGTCATTCAGCATCCAGTCCTTGAACCAGTCCTCACTCACGGGGCGGTAGAGGCGGAACAGGAAGAACCAATCGTTGGCATTGGTGGCGCTCTCTGTGGTCACCCAATTGGCTTCAAAGCCTTCTGGCACCTCATCAAGATTGGGAGCGTAGTAAACATCGACAGAGCCATCGTCATTCTTCACCATGTTGTCCAAGTCTTTGGTCGACGCCCCGACCCGATCAACGCCGCGATTAAAGTTCTTGGTTTCCATATTGTACACGATAGCCGACCAGAAATCCTCAGCGGGCACATCGGCAGGTACGTTGAGTTTGTAGGTGTCCTCACCATTGAGCATGTTCCCATCTGAATCGCGCAGACCAGTCAGGTAGAAGGTAGCACCGCCCAACTTGCTCGGAAGGAAGGTCACGTAAAAGAAGGTCGCGGCCCTTTTGTCTATGAGGATTTCCGCACCATCCTCAAATGGGAAACCCATCTGGGCCTGAGGACCAAAGTTCCAGAAAGACCACTCAGACAGTTTCTCACCATCTTTAGTCCAAAGAGGAGCAACCGTTTCGCCCTCGGTGACGAACTTGTTCTGCATGTGGGCGTAGGCGAGCTCCAACCCCTCAAGCGCAGCTTTCCTCTGCGTCTCCGTGGGGTCAAACGCTTCACCCTTCTCGATACCGAAGCTTTCCAGCATCGAGTACATGGCGCGGTCCTTTTCTCGGATCGGGTTGTTCTGCACCACATCGTTAATGTCTTCGATAAAGGTCATGTTGTAATACGGCAGACAGTCGTAAGCGAGCTCGGTGGCATCGAGGTAATGCGTGGGCTCGATGGTTCCGTTAACGTCTTCTTCCAACGAGTAGATCTTAATGCCCTTGGCGTGCTCTCCAGCTTCCGCGTGTGTGGCTCCGTTTAAAAGCGTCGGGCGGAACGAAAATGAGACGTCATACGTGTCGTACTTAGGTACAATTATATAGCCCTGTGCTTCCAGCTTTTCCGCCGTGCCGAACGCGCCATCGTAGTCGGGCGGTAAGAACAGGTATTTACCGCCCTTGCCCTCGTCGGCCCCTTTCGATCCAACGTCGATCATCGGGACGTGCCACGCTGAGATGAAGGAGCCGAAATAGTCCACTTTGTCCGTCATTGGCGGGACTTCAACAACCATCGGGCCGTCTTTGGATGTGATCGACCCCCAAGCATAGGCCGTCGTGTCGTTCGCTGTGAGAAAACCCTTCTCGGACCCAAAGGGTTCGGTCACGTAGTTGAC
The DNA here is from genome assembly GCF_056540425.1 of Ruegeria sp. AN6. Taxonomy (NCBI): domain Bacteria; kingdom Pseudomonadati; phylum Pseudomonadota; class Alphaproteobacteria; order Rhodobacterales; family Roseobacteraceae; genus Ruegeria; species Ruegeria sp. AN6. Next base: position 507,881 of record NZ_JBQFWR010000001.1, on the reverse strand, counting down.
AGTATCGTAATCGCCGCCGGCCCGCACGGTGGCCTTGATGAAGTCGACTTGGGCCACAGCTGGCATGTAGTAGATCGCCGCCTGCGTCGCCCGCTGGACCATGATTTGATATTCGATGTCTTCAATCTCAGCCGAGCGGGCAAGAATGTCGCCAGTGTCGGCAAAGTCTGAGCCTGTGGGTGAGACAGCCATAGACGAACTAACGGAAAGAGATAATATGAGAGCTGTCGAACAAATAATTCTTTTCATTGGCTTATTCCTCACAGTTATGAGCAGATGAAGAATCGGGGTTTTGAATTCAGCACCTGCAGTCACCGATATTGAAGTGTCTAAACCGTTGAGTAGCAATAGCGTATCTGTTCGATCGAATGGCAGTTTTGAGTCGAGAGCGAACGTCTGCCTTGAGCCCAGTACTACCACCTTAAGGACTCGGAGGGCCAATTTCCATTAACGGTTCACCAGCAGCGCTGCTAGGTTGGCTGATACCCAAAAAATTGCTCAATGTAACAGCGACATCCACTGTTGAAACTGGGCGACTTACTCTAGCCGGTTTGATGTCGGGCCCAGAGAAGATGATAGGAACGTGAGTGTCATAGCGCCAAGGTGATCCGTGCATTACGGCAATCGGACCATCCTCAAACAGAAATGAGTACGGCGTCTGCACAACGTAAATGTCTCCAGAGCGTGTTGGGTGGTAATTGCGCCGGATTTGGTTTTGCAGCGTGTGACCCTGTTGTTCAGCGAGCGGTACAGTCGGCATGGCAAGCTCAATAACCGGTTCAGCCATTAACCTTTCGGCGACGCGCTGTTCGATCAACCGGAGGTCGGCGCCTGCCGACGATATAGCGTTGTGGTCGAGATAAACATATGGACGAAAAAAGAACTGAATCGCGCCCTCAACACCGAATTCATCAGCAATAGTGTTATTTACTTCCGCCATCAGTACTTCGGTGGAGTTTCGGAAAGTCGTGAGTCCGGCTTGAGCCATCTCTTCCGGGGCTTCGGGCATGCCATGATCTGCGGAAAGCACGTAAAGTACATTCTCGGGTCCGACTTCTCGATCCAGGAAGGCGAAAAAATCTGCCAGCGTCTCGTCCAAGCAGCGCACCATTTCTTCATTTTCCAGGCTGGTTGGTCCAAAGAAATGGTTGGTTGCGTCCACGCCCGAGAAACTGATGGAGAGGTAGTCGGGCCACTCGTCAAGGCCTAGTTCTTCTTCTTTGATAACAGTTTTTGCAAAATCCGCCGTGATCCGATCTCCATGCGGTGAAACCAGGACCTGTGTGTAATAGAGCCCATCTTCCGGCGTCCCATAGAAATGTGGGAAAGTACGACCGAACGTGCCGAGATTTGTTACGAATGGACGTTCCTCTTTGTCCATCAGGTAGGGCGCGTCCGAGCATTCCGGCCACCATTCACTCTCGATTTTCGTATCTGCCGGGCGCTTGGCGTTCCAATCGTTTGCCCAGTCAGGATATGCGTCATAATAGTACGTGCTTGTTTCAAACGCGCCAGTGGCCGTCGACATCCAAAAGGCCTTGCCGACATGTCCGGCCATTGCAACCGCCGAACGGTCTTTGCCAGACACAGAAAACACTTTGGATCGGCCCGCATTGGACTTCGACAATTCATCTCCGAAAGTTGTGGCCAGCAGGTTAACAGGCGAACGGCCTGAGGTCGTAGCGGCTGCCTGTGTTGGGTCAACTTGATCGACCTCACCCCCAAAGCCGGTAACAGCTAGCATTGGAAAGTTCGGGTCCTCAATATTGTACCCCAAACGCTCTTCACTCCTGTTAAACCAGGCATTGCCAATCATTCCATGTTCAGAGGGGTATGCCCCAGTCGCAAGAGTCGCGTGGCCGACAATAGTTTCGGTGTTGGCGTGTCTATGGTGAGCGTCGGTGTACCAGACACCGGTTTTCAGAAGTCTGTAAAACCCTCCATCTCCAAAAGAGGCGCTGTACCGGGAAATCAAATCTCCACGCAGGCCATCCACTGTTATCTGCACGACAAGTCGAATGTCTTCCGTGGCACTTACTGCCGTTGCGGAAACAGATAGAAGCATGGTTGCGGCAAATGACCAGTATCTCTTCATTTCTTACCTCGCAGGGTGACCTCAGCGCCGAAAGTATCAGTGGCTAAGTATTTCGGCTACTGTCAGTACGATCCCGCCATTGAGGTGCCCGTGCCGTTAAGGCCAAAGCCAGCTTACAATATTGATAGCTCGTCTGCTTAGTCCGCATTGCAGTCATTGCTGAAGCTCGGGTTCAAGGTCTGCAACGCGGACCTTGCTGCCGTTCGCCGCAGTTGCAGCCTGATTATCTTGGCGTGACAGCTATGCGCAGGAAGCGGATATTGCAAAGTCGGCGAGAAAGGTTCAAGATCGACAATCGTCGGTCGGCCTGGTTACCGAAAAACGGCTCGACAAAGCAGACATTGGCGGTTCGCACAGCGGCTTTAAAGAACTGCGTCACCGACACTTACCACCGTCGCCTCAAGGCGGAAGAGGGGTGTTGCGCCTTTCCAGTTTTCTCATTTGGAAAGATTGGCGGCACCAATACCAGCAGATTGCGCGCCCGTTTCTCGCAGACGATTCAGCTTTCGAATACCCGCGACCAGACTCCTTGGCCCAGAAGTTCAGCGAGCCGACCCCGCAAGCGTATGATGTCTTGCATCGCTTGGCTTCGGTTACGGTCAATCTTGGAAAAAATGACAGCAGTAGATCTGGCCGACGTCTGTCTGGTTTTTGATTGGAGGATCGCCTTGTCCGCAGCGGCATCCACGGCCAGCTGGTAGCTTTCAACAGCTGCGACCAGCTCGTCTACAATCTGCATTGCCGCGACGCGTGTGGTGCTGTCCTCTGGCTCGATGGCATCATTCAACTTGGACCTGAGGGATTCCGGGTTCAGAAATGACGCTGGGCCGTCGGATGGCCCTCCAAACAAGAAATTGACTGCTGTGATTGTTATGAGTACGGGCATTTCAGATCTCCAGACGTGTTCCACCGCTCAGGACGTCCGATTTCTTGTACAGGATCTCGGCGACCTCGGGCCAATACTCATCTGGAACTGAACCTTGCAGTTGTTGCTGCAATCCAAGCAGCTGGGAACGTCGCGACAGCCGATCAGCGTCATAACTGGACGAAGCTTCGGTCAGTTGCCTGCTGCTTGTGCTCTGATCAATCGAAAGACGATTGAACTCATCGACGAAGGTCAGATGTGCCTCAATCATTGATGACGACAATGCCTCGATCTGACGCGCGATGTTCACCAGTTCCGAATTGTCACTTGCCGGGATGGTCGCAAGTCTGGCCCTGAGATCGGAGTTGAGCTCATTGATTTCGGACGAAGCCGTCAAGGACGCGCAACCCGCGACACAGACAAGCGAGGCCGCGGACAGAAGTGCAATATACTGGCGTCTCGAAAAAGCGTATTCGTAACGTTTGATCATGATCGGACCCCCGTCAGTTCTGTTCAACCCAGTCGACCCTGCCGGATGAACATGGCCTTGTTATCTATGCCTTGCACGGGCGATTTTGCCGCCCATGCCTTGTTCCCACCTGATCCTTCAGACACTCACTCGATAACGGGTAGCCCCGTTACGGCTTCGAATGCGTCAGAATGAGCTTCGACATGATGTGGATCACGTGTGCCTGGAAGAACTTCGAAGAAGGGATCGAAATCGACCATCGCCTGCGCCAGAACACCCAAAATGGTCGGATCGCCGTCGAGCGTTGCGGTACCATCAGCGATCTGGGCATCCAGCGATTTTTCCCCGGCCATGACCGGCTCCAAATCTGATCGATTGATCGTGAGTGTCACATCCGGAGCATCAGAGATGAACCCTTCGACATTGGTCAGCGTGCTGTTGCGCAGTTCGACAAGGAACTTCTCGCCATTGTCCGGAGTGACGAGGTTCATGGTGAATTCATGCCCTTCAACTTTGCGACCGTCCATCTTAATGGCGAGGAAGTTTAGGAACAACTCGGTCGACATGGCGCGGATCACGTCTGGGCTGGAGGTATCCGGAATGTCCCCGCCGGGAATGCCCGAGCGCAATTCGAACGCGCCGGACAGGAACGAATTGCGCAGCCCCGGGTTTTCCTGCTGGTAGCCAAGCTGTTCGTAGACATCCGCCAGCAGGTTCCGCGCCGCCATGTTGCGCGGTTCGGCCTGAACCAGCTTGTTCAGGATTTCGGTCGCCAGCATGTAGTCGCCCTTGTCATGCAAGTCGGCCCCACGCGCGATGATCGCGTCCGAACCGCCCATCATCTCGACATAGAGCGGGGCACTGTCCTCCGGCGACGGCGGGATCAGCGTGGCCGGGTTGCAATCCCAGAACCCAATATAGCGCTGCACCACGCCCCGGCTGTTGTGGGCTGCAGACCCATGATAGCCGCGGCAATGCCATTTATCCTGTAGTCCTTTCGGAAACTCATAAACGTTGTGGATTTGATTGATCGTCACGCCCTTGTTTACGAAATGCAGGACTTGATTGTTCATGTTGGCGTAAACATCACGTTGGTCGCGCAGAATGGTCTGAATGCGATCATTTCCCCAGCGCGGCCAATGGTGCGAATAGAACATCACCTCGGCCTCTTCCCCATAAAGGTGCAGCGCCCGTGAAATGTATTTCGACCAACGTAACGGGTCCCGCACCGGCGCACCGCGCAACGTGTAGATGTTGTGAACCGTCGCGGTGACGTTCTCTGCCATCCAGAGCGCTTTCATGTCCGGCAAATAGGTGTTCATGTTAGATGGCGCTTCGGTGCCCGGGGTGTTCTGAAAGATCATCCGCACCCCGTCGACCTCGAACTCCTCGATATCGTCTTCGACGATGCGTGTCGGTGCGATCAGGCCAACCTGACCGGCGGAGACGCCTTGACCAAGCCCTTGGCCAGCGTATCCGTGTGGGCTCGCAGGCAGCAGCAGGCCATATTGGTAAAACAGTCGCCGGTTCATAGCGTTACCGGCATACACGTTCTCTGAAATCGTGTGTTCCATGAAGTCGCGCGGAGCGATGATCTCGACCTTGCCAGACCGAACATCGGCTTCGTCGACGACACCACGAACACCGCCCCAGTGGTCGCCGTGGCTGTGCGAGTAGATCACCGTCGTCACAGGCAGCCCTTCACCCACATGTTCTTGGAACAACTCCCATGCCGCCCGCGCCACTTCTGCCGAAACCAGAGGGTCGATCACGATCCAGCCGGTCTTGCCGCGCACGAATGAGATGTCCGAAAGGTCGAAACCGCGCACCTGGTAGATGCCGGGGATGACCTCGTAGAGCCCATAGTTTTGGTTCAGGCGCGAGATTCTCTGCATCGAAGGATGGATGCTGTCAAAATTTTCGTCCGAGTTCAGAAAGTCGAACCGCTCTTTGTCCCAGGCGACATGACCAGCATCCGCCATGATCTGCTTCTCGGGCATTTCTGCGATCAATCCGCGCTTTTGTTCGTCAAAATCCTGCGTGTCAGAAAACGGCAGGTCGGATCGCGCTTTGTCCAGAATTGCCTTGGTGTGTGAAGATGGCGCTTTGCCTTTGGGGTGGAAATGGCCATCCAACGGCGGCGCGACCTCCTGCGCATGAGCGACGGCATCATCCAAGAGAACGTTTGCAGAAACAGCAAATGCTGTTCCGACAGTGGGTATGGCTTTCAAAACATCTCTGCGGGTGGTCATCATCTTTCTCCGTTCTTGTTGACGTGACGAGCGGTTGTTTCCACCTCGGCGCATTTGGGTCTGACAGGCCGATCTGAGGCGATGCTTGCATCGAACAACTCTACGCACACAATGATAGGGGGCGTTAATTCAGTAGACTTGATCACCAGAGCAACTTACGATGTTTATCGCTTCATCATGAGCACGGGAATGAAGCGAAGAATGTGCTTGAAGGGCCGGCATGGGGAATTCTGGACAACTGACGGCAGAGCAGAGTGACATTCTTCGAGGGTCCGGATGGCTTTCCACTAGACGCCCGGCGTTTCAGGACGATTTCCTGAAACTAGGCGCAGTAAAGACGCTGGAAATCGGACAGATTCTCTATCCTCGTGGCCGGGTTCCAACCCATGTTCATGGTCTGATCCGAGGGCAGATTGACGTTCAACTTCTTGCCCCGAACAATGAAGAACTGGCATACCCATCCGGTCGGCAAAGCAAGTGGTACAGTTTCTCGGATGTGATCACCAACGAGCCCGCAGTGGGGTTGGCCATCGCGCGCCAACCGTCAGTACTGCTGCGCATTTCCAGACGGGAACTGATGCACTTTTTGGACTCAAACCCAAGGCGTTACGTCGACATCATCGCTCACGACAACGCGCTAAGGCGTCAAATGCAAGAGGTTGTTGCAGAAATTGTCACGGGTGAAGGTGTCGACCTGGTTGCGAGGCGATTGTCATGGATGGCAGCAAACGACCGGCTGGATGCGGGTAATTCGGTTGCGATCTCACAAATGGACTTTGCATTGGCTGTCGGTGTTTCGGTTCCAACTGTCCAGCGCGCTTTTCGCGACATGAAACGCCGGGGAATTCTGGAAACCTACTACGGCAAGATCGTGGTCAAGGACACCGTAGAATTGAAACGTTTCGCCGACAAGCTCGGGGCCGGGTAGCAAGATCTAGGTCTGATGACGGAATGCGCTGTTCGTTGGGCAAACTGAGATGCTGCACTTGCAAAGAAAGGCTGGCGCGTTGGGTCTGCTCTGGGCTCGAAGCAGCTATTCGCGGCAGTACATTTGAACGACCGCTGTGCGGACAAAGCTGCCTAATGCTGATCCGGCGAACTTTACGAACTTTTACCATGCAAAACACCGATCAAGTCACGGCGAGGCGGTATGCTCTTTTTCAAAACAGTCGATTATTTTGCCAACTGCTACGCAAGCGTACTCAGTCGTTTGCCACTTCACTTCAATCAGTGAATATCTACAGCAAAAGTCAGCGACGTTTATCTTCCTCACTAGAGTGCGGTGTTTCTTTACCGGTCACAATCTGCAGCACACACAGAAAGTCGATCCGACCGCTCCGAAAGTAGAAGCAAATGCTACCCACGGTACTCAGAATATGCTTTTGGCGCCGAGAACTCGACGTGCCGTTGGAGCATATTGAAGCATCGGCTTGCGGCGCCTCCAACCGCAAAGCTCACAACGACGCTTTTACCGAGGACAAAAAAATAAATGGACAACTTACTGCAGGATGCAGACGAAAAGCTCACTTTTGACCAGTATGCCGTGTCAGACTACTGGGTGGGCGAAGTCGATGAGAACGGTCAGCCCGTGCTGTCAACGTCCGTAGAAACCATTCTGGACGTACCCTACGAGCTTGAGTTCAACCTTGCGGCCAATCTTGCGGCGGATGTCCAAAGTGTCACCGTTGAGGTCTTCTTCGGCGGCGAAAACATTGGGAGCTTTTTCCATGAAGGCGGTGTTTTCGAAAGCTATACTTTCGATCTCATCGGAACAGGTGACATTTCGGAACTGGAATTCCGCATCACAGACGTGAACGCAGGCTCGGAAGGGTCAATTAGTACCTCCGGCGTCGTGCCGTCTTATGAGCGAGCGGTGAGCTTTCTCGGCGAGGAAGTCACGGTCGACGCCTTCGCACCCGGCCAAAACTATATCTATCAGGTCCTTAATGGGCAGTTGGTCAAGTTCGATCTGGAAACCAATAGTTACACCGAAACAGAGACACCCGCTGCGGTCAACGTCAATGCTATCGGCTATTCGAATGAGACTGATCTGATCTACGGAATAGCCCGTTCCGACGGCACCGACGCTTTGGGGAACGCAATATCGCGAAATGATGTCATTGCCATGGACGCAACCGGAGCGACATATGCTGTATCGCCTGGTGTTATGGGATCATACATTGGTGACGTGGATGATCACGGAAACCTTTGGACTTTCAGTGGTAATCTGGGCACCGCTGTCGTCTACGATCTCTCAGAAACCAACCCGGATGGATCTCTGGTCAGTCAAACACTGAACCTGCCATCACTTGGTGTTTCCACCAAGGGTCTTGCCGACCTCGCATACTTGCCGTCGTCTCAGACCTTCTTTGGCGTCTCCCACGGCGGCTCGAGCGGACAACCCGGTACCTTGGTTTCGATCGATATCTCGCAAGTGAGCCTCGGCGGAGAACCTGTCGTCACGACCCAACTAATTGTCGGCACAATCGTTGACGGTGAAGTCAAATCTGGCATCCCATCAAGCGCCTTCGGTGCAACAATAGTCGATGGCGACGGCAACGTTTACATCGGCGCCAATAACGCGGATCACGACTTGGATGCGTCAACGCCCATCCAAGGTGGGTTTTACAAAATTACTACCGGCGATGATGGCGCGCTTTACATGGAACTGCTTGCTGAAGCTCCCAGGGTGTCGAGCAATGACGGGGCGCTCGATACGCGCGGTGTCGATCCCTTTCTCGGGATCGATACATCTTCGACCGTCTTGTTGCGTTCACCAGTGCTCTCAGTCGCTGTGGCAGAAGACGATCATGTAAAACTCGCAGCGAAAGGTGATCAGGTCTCTATTGATCTTCTGGCAAACGATGATGTCAGCGAGGGGGAAAGTCTGACGCTGACCCATTTGAATGGAGTGGAAGTTGCGGATGGCGACACCTTCACACTCGCCACTGGAGAGATCGTCACATACCTAGGCACTGGTATGGTTTCTGTCACGCCCGGAAGCGACCCGAGTGATGTCATGGCCGAGTTGACCTACACGATCCGTAACGAAAGTGGCGTCACCGATACTGCAACGCTGACAATTGAAACGTCTCCGGTGCAAGGCACCGCCCAAGACAATCATATGGTTGGGTATACTGACGCAGATGGTACGCATATCGACGGACCAGATGGCCTGAACGACGTGATCCTCGGTTACGGCGGGAAAGACAAAATCTACGCAGGACTTGGGGATGATGACATTTACGGTGGTGCCGGCAACGACTTTATCAGGGGGCAGGCTGGCAATGATGTCATCTATGGCGAGGCGGATAATGACATTCTCGACGGTGGGACCGGCGACGACAGGATGTTTGGCGGCACTGGGAATGACACTTACTTCGTTGACACCATTGGAGACGTAGTCTCCGAAGAAGACGGAAGTGGCAGCGACACGGTGAAGTCCAAAGTTGATTTCACTTTGGGAGACGGCCTGGAAAACCTTTGGCTCTTGAAAGGCTCGGTGGCGGATGTCGGTATTGGCAACGAACTTCGCAATATGATCGTTGGCAACCAGAATGATGATCTGATCGACGGTAAAGGCGGCAACGATAACCTGATTGGCGGCGATGGAGACGACGTCATCTATGGCGGCGACGGGCACGACAAGCTGCACGGAAATGATGGAGCAGACGAGCTTTGGGGAGGAACCGGAAACGACAAACTGCATGGCGGCACGGGCAATGATGTCGCTTATGGCGGAGATGGCGACGACACATTGTGCCCCGGTGACGGCGACGACATCATGTTCGGTGGTGCCGGGCGGGACCTGCTTTCGGGCAACGCGGGCGCGGATATAGCTTACGGTGGCTTGGGGGACGATACCTACAAAGTGTCAGACACGCTGGATACGATTATCGAATATGCTGGTGAAGGGCATGACGTGGTGCACGCCATGGCTGATTTTTCGCTCTCAGAGCATGTTGAGGATTTGTTGTTTTTTGGAGAGGGCGGATTTGTTGGTAGTGGTAATTTGGGTGATAACCTCCTGGTCGGGAACACCGGAGATAATGTTCTGTCCGGGAATGCTGGTGACGATCACATAAACGGGATGCTGGGTGACGATAACCTGTCTGGCGGCGAAGGCGCCGACAAGCTTCTGGGGGATGCCGGTAACGACCTCATTTATGGGGGAGCCGGTGCCGACACGCTCAGCGGCGGTACAGGCACCGATGTACTCAATGGCGGCCTCGGAGATGACTTCATGTGCGGTGACGCTGGCGCGGATACATTCGAATTCGCGTCGGGTGATGGTCATGATGAGATCAAATCCTTCGATACGACAGAAGATGCTCTGCGGTTTCTTGCTGTTGATCCAACCGATCTTGTCTGGGTCGAAGATGATCGCGGCATTTCAATCGAATACGGGAGTGACGCGTCCGTACTGTTGTGTGGACTCGATCTCGAACAAGCGAACGAAGTTGAACTCATGTTCCTGTGAGCCAAGAGTAGCTACGGCATGACTGATGGAACAGTTAAAAGAGCGGCCGTCCGGCCGCTCTTTTTGCTGCTTATGCATTTCTTAAGTGTAAGCGCAGCTCCGGTGCAGTCTTCGACCATATGTCCTTCAAATCATCTGCATTGCACGGATCACATTCTACGCCTTCGGCCAAGTCAATTTCGATTTCCGCGAGCATGGCGCGCAGCACTTCCGCCCCCAACAGCGCTGCTGAACCCGCAGTGTGATGAACAGTCTCCCTCAGGCTGTCCGACCTCTCGCCGGCTTCGAGGCGCGCGCGGATACCGGAAATCGTCTCGTCTGCCTCCTGCAAGAAGCTCCCGATGAGCTGGTTGGCCTTTTCCGCGCCCAATGCCTCAGAAAAATCTCGCAGATGGTCGTGGTTAACCATGGCGTCAAAAGTGGAACCATCATCGTTTTCTGACTGATACTCGACGGGCTCACCTGTTTTGGAATACCGGGCCAGGATCTCGCGCAAACGCCGCTGTGTTATTGGTTTGACCAATATGTCATCAAGGCCTGCTGCCAGAAAACGGTCCTTTTCTGACGGAACCGCATTTGCCGTCAAAGCTACGATTGGCAAATGCGTGCCCGCAGTTTCGTTTGCCCGAATTTCCCGGGTTGCTTCGATCCCATCCATCACGGGCATTGAAATGTCCATGAAAACGAGGTCATAAGAGTTGCTTTTCGCGAATTTCACCCCTTGTTGACCATCGAACGCTTCGTCTACGGAATGCCCGTCTTGCACGAGTAAGTCGTGCACCACGACCCGGTTGATCCGGTTGTCCTCGACAACCAGAATTTTCATGGGCGGCGAGCGGACGTCTGAGATCCTTCGCGTTTTCTCAATACCCGAACCTGGATCCGCAGGGGTATGTCCAGCTGCCTTAGGCAAACGCAGACGAACCCAGAAACTGCTTCCGTATCCGCTTGTACTTTCCAGTCCAATCTCACCATCCATCGCCAGAACCAACCGTCTGACGATGGCAAGGCCAAGGCCCGTTCCGCCAACCACTCTGGAAAACGACGGGTCCAGAGTGACAAAGTCTTCGAAGATCCGCTCGCGCGCGTCAGCCGGGATCCCAACACCCGTGTCCGTGACGCGGAACTCAACGCGTTCGCCTTCTTTTAGGCGTTTAGCTTCCACTGTAATAGAGCCGTTACGAGTGAATTTGATCGCGTTACCGATCAGGTTGAGCAGGATTTGCCGAATGCGTGTCGGATCGCCCACAGCATAATCTTCACCCTGCATTTCGACCATCTTCGAGAGGGTATTGCCACGATGCTCGGCGACGCCGCGTTGACTTTCAACGAGCTCCCGCACCAGAGCCGGTACCGAAAACACAGTCTGTTCAATCTCAATTTTTCCCGCCTCGGCGCGAGAAATTTCGAGCACATTGTCGACGTGATGTAAGAGAAGCTTTCCCGACGCACGAATAATGTCGAGATACTCGTGGTTCCTGGGTTTTTGTTCTTCCGACTTCAGAAGCTCAAGCGTGCCGAGCATCCCGTTCAAAGGAGTGCGCATCTCGTGGCTCATGACAGCGATCAGATCGGCTTTTGCCTTTTCACCAGCAACAGCGTTGTCCCGCGCTTCTATGAGCTGCTTCTCGGCTGTTACGCTTTTGGATATGTCGCGCAGGAAAGACACGAATATCTCGCCGTCGTCGGATTCAGCCGTTTCGATGGACAGTTCCACCGGGAATACTTCTCCGTTTTTCCTCCTCGCTTCGAGCTGAACGCGACCCTTTCCGATGACGTGTTTCTCGCGGGTATTCCGATAACGCTCCATACCCGCCTCGTGAGCTTCTTTGAGATGATCCGGAACAATCAGGTCCTCCATTTTTTGTCCCAACGCCTCTTCGCGCGTATATCCAAAGATCTCTTCGGCAGCACCGTTGAAATCGATCACAAGCCCAGCGGTATTCACGGCAATTACAGCGTCGAGAGAAGAGGAAACCATAGCCCCCAGGCGCGATCGGATCTGGCTCTGTTCCGCAGCGCGTTGCTGGGCGCGGTGAAAAAAGAACAGGAGCAGAATGGCCGTAACCGCAAGTATCGCAAAGAGAACGAAAGTGAGCAGCGACATCCGGCTCAGAGTGTTGGCAATACTGGTACGCTGTGAATCCGCCTCCCGAGACAATACATTGACTCCGGTCAGGTTGATTTCGCGTATGTCATTGCGAATATCGGCCGTTCGCCTTTGAAGTTCGGGCAGTGAGCGACGAAGTGAGGAATCGTCGCCATCAATGAGCGGCGCATTTTCATCGAGATAGGAATTGAGCCTTGCCAGTGCATCCATGACCTCCGCGCTTTCACGCACAGATTGCAAAGATTGACTGGCCGAAAGCATGCGTGTTCGGCTGTAAAATATGTCGAAGCGGGTACGTACTGCCGATAAAGAAGCGTCCGGGTCGGCGGCGGCGTCGGCGAGTGCTGTCATTAGGGTCAGCAACTCAACGTCAGACTGCGCGATCGTCCACTGTGTGCTGTCTGAATTCGCTGAAGCCAACGCATCAATCTGCCCGTAAACGTCCCGGTTCAGCTGAACGAGCGCTACAATCAACCCTAAGAAAAACAACAAACCTGCGGTCGCAAACGCGACCTGCAGGCCACCTTCGCGAATTATACGCGCTATTGCGACTCGCAACTTTTTTGATTGTTCGCTCAGGGCAGTACCTCAATGCGATCCAGTTGCCAGATGCTGCGGGAAAAAATCACTTCGGTCCGATACTTTGGCGAGCTGTCATAAGGGTACACGATCCACAACGGACCTTTGTCTCGCAAACTCATCAATTCACCATTCCGAAGGAATGCCACAATGGGTCCGCCTTCTACCGCATCCTCTGTTGGAATATCCACCGCATAGTCATTAACAGCTGATGCTCTCAATTGCGACCCATTCACCCCCAGTACAGACAAGAGATCTGAAAGTTCGACACCGGTGAAGGTTTGAACTCCTTCTGTCCACATGGTTTCTGTTTCAAACGTAACTGTGCCAATGGCCTCAAGCATTGCCCTGTCAAACTCTGCGGTTTCGCCTGCGTTGGTATTTGAAATTGCACCGCTGACGGTAAGGACAACATCGCTCTTTGCCGGTTCAAGGGGTCCCGCTTCTGTTGCATTCAGACTTACCAGACAAAAAAGCAATCCAAAGGCCGCATTTGTGATGCTCTTCGTAAATCCAGACATTTGTTATCTCCGCTGAGTGTGCGGGAGTTTCTGACACGAAAAACCATTTTCGTCATCTGCCCATACGCATTGGTTTATATACTTTCGGATATGTCGGAGCTGCCGATGCTCCAATTTGTCCATGCCAAAGAGTGTTGAGTAGTAATCCGTGGAGATGTTATCCCATGCAAGCTTATTAAATTGATTTGCTGTAGTGCACGCCATTGAAGAGAGCGGCGCCGTCATGCAGATGCGCGGATCTCAAACTCAGGAAGGCGAGATATGAAAATACTTTTGGCCGATGACCACGACCTTGTGCGCGAAGCGATCGCGGCATTTCTCGTCAATGAAGGTGAAGCCGACGTTGTTGTGACCGGTTCTCTTCCTGAGGCAATCAATGAAGTGAAGCAAAAAGGTCCGTTCGATCTTGTACTACTTGACTACAATATGCCGGGCATGAACGGCCTCGACGGCTTGCGAAAGATGATTTCGATCAGTGATAAACGGCCAGTCGCTCTGCTGTCCGGGACAACCACGCGCGCCCTCGCCGAGGAAGCAATATCCGAAGGCGCCGCAGGTTTTGTACCTAAAACGCTCGGGTCAAAATCAATGATCAGTGCTGCGCGGTTCATGGCGGCCGGTGAGATTTACGCCCCGTTCAATCTGATGCAGAAACGGGAAGAACAGACATCAGGCTTGCTCTCAAAACGAGAGCTCGACGTGCTTCAGGGCATTTGTCGCGGCCAAGCGAACAAGGAAATAGCTCGGGATTTCAATATTCACGAAGCCACGGTGAAGTTGCACGCCAAAACGCTGTGCCGCAAACTTGGGGCCCGAAACAGAACTCATGCTGCAATGATCGCTAGAGATCGCAACTTCTTATAACCGAGAGAACAGCACACAGAAGCAAACCGGCGGAATTTCCGCCGGTTTTCTTGTGGCAGCCGCTGATCTATCCGATCGTATAGGTGCACCTGTCCAACTGGAGTTCGTCTCAGCCCGATGCGCAGCGGACAAGAAGGTAAGGCCCGCGTATCACGTCCTCAGTTGAATGAGGAATGTTATGATTACGCTTTTGAACGCTGCACCAGACACCGGGAACCAGGGTGTTAGTGCATTATGCCACTCCGTAGTTGCCGGATTATCAAGCCGCGGTGTGAAAGAGATTACCGTTGCGGATCATGGGCGCGGTTTACGTCGTGCGGACTGGGGCTACACCGCTGTCAATCTTGTAGGTCTGACGCACAACAGGCGGTTCTGGCGGGGTGATAACCTGCGCACAGCGCATGCCATGACGCGCTTTGGCGGTATGATCAGTGCTCCGGCGCGCTCGATCGCGCGGTCGCACGCCGTGCTCGACATTTCGGGTGGAGACAGCTTCACTGACATTTACGGACTTAAGCGGTTCCAGGCGATGGCTTTGACCAAGCAAATGGCGCTAAACGCTGGTGTGCCGCTTATCCTGTTGCCGCAAAAACTCGGGCCGTTCCGCAACCCAGAGCTAGCTGTGGAAGCTGTAAGCATTCTGCGCGGCGCTGCAGCCGTTTGGGTGAGAGATGCGCAAAGCTTCGAATTCCTTCAAGAGCATCTCGGGTCCGATTTTAACCCCAAACGCCACCGTCTTGCCGTTGATGTTGCTGTAACACTTCCGCAGAAGAAGCCGCAGATGTTGTCCAATGAAGTTCAAAGCCTGCTTGCGCCGACGCTGAAATCGGTTTTTCCTCTCGTAGGGCTTAATGTATCAGGGTTGCTTTGCAACGATGCACCTGAAGCGCGCTTGACTTTTGATCTCGCGGAATCGCACGAAAAACAGATTGAAACATTGGCACGGTCGCTCTTGAAGGGCGATCCGAATTTGCGGCTTCTATTGATACCGCATGTGCATAAGCCTGAGACCGAAACTGAAAGCGATCTGGCAGCATGCCGCCGTTTGCTAAGGCGATTGGGACCGGTCGCACACAAGCGCGTGTACATTCTTGAGCAGCATTTGGACGCAATGGAACTCAAGTGGGTCCTAGCCAAGCTGGATTGGTTCGCAGGCGCGCGGATGCATGCGACCATCGGGGCCTTCTCGTCCGGCGTGCCGACTCTGGGCCTGGGGTACACGGACAAAGCTCAGGGCGTATTCGACGAATGCGGCATTGGCGAAGACGTGGCAGACCTGCGCCGCTTAGATGCACGCGCGTTGGGCGCGCGGGCAGCCGCTTCGTACTTGTCGTCAAAGCGCAGAAAATCTTACCTGAGATCACGCCTCGATGGCATTCGCGCCCGCGCTAATCGCGAAATGGACATGATAGCGCGGCAGGTCGGGGCCTGAGCTAGTGCGGTTGATTGCGATATCTGGCCGCTCTCTTGCGTGGGCCGTTCCTGTGCTGGCGGAAGCGGCCGCGTTGGGCCGTTCTATAGCTCTTGCATGGGTGATTGGACCCGACGAGCTGGGGCGCGCTATGATGTTGGCCTTGACTGTTCGGCTTGTCGAAATGGCAACCGATTTGGGTATCGAACGTCTGATGGTTCAGGCGCCCGACGGCAATGCAGCGCGTTTTCAGTCAGAACTTCAGGGAGCTGCGATCCTGCGAGGCGTGATTTGTGCGACAATCCTACTGGGATTTGCACCTTTGCTGGCAGCGGTGTTTTCAGATGGCCCGAGCGCGGCGGCGTACGGGTTTTTGGCGATCATACCTTTGATCCGCGGTTTCGGGCATCTCGATTATCGCCGGTTGGAAAGACAATTTCGCTACATGAAAATGAGCATCGTAGAGGGCGGTGCAACGGTTACGATGGCCATATGCGTGGTGCCGTTCGCTTGGCTTTTTACCGATCACCGCGCGATGGGTGTCATTCTTGTAGCGCACGCAGTCTCCTACACAACCTTATCGCATCTGGTTGCAGATCGAAAATACAAAACAGCACTTTCGCTGGCAACGTTGCGGCGCAGCTGGACGTTCGGAGCGCCACTACTGCTGAATGCCGGCCTTTTGTTTCTGACGTTTTACGCCGACCGGTTTGTCGTTGCTCAGGCATATGGGTGGTCCTCACTGGCGCTTTACGGCGTGGCTTTGCAACTGGCATTGCTTCCTGCTCAGATCGTTGGCCGGGCGGCGGCGTCTCTCGTTTTGCCTGAGTTGCGTTTGGCTCTTGCCAACAATGACCTCGAGAGGGTCTGGTCACGTTGTCTCAACACTCACATTGTTTTGGCCAGCGTGATGGTGGTTGGTTTTGCCACGCTCGCTCCCACCGTGATTTCACTCGTCTACGGAGACGCGTTTCAGCCTGAAGTTGCATTGGCCACAGCTCTCGCGATTGCCGCAGGTTTCAGAATCCTAAGAACACCTTTTTCGCAGCTTGCAGTCGCAACTGGGCGCACAGGCGACCCAGCGCGTGCAAATCTCATTCGCGCGCTCGCCCTGGTGCCCGCAGCAGCCTTTGCTGTGGCAGGGCTGCCTTTAGCCGCCATAGCGGCCGCCGCAGCCATAGGGGAAGGCGGCGCTACTTTCCGCGCGTTTCAACTTTCATCGACAGTTTTCGTTTGTAACGATAGGAAAGGCGCTTTCGCATGACCAAAGACCCTATTACCTCGATCGTTGCTTGCAACCTTTGCACCGGGTGTGGCGCCTGTGCCGGCAGCTTTCCCGACTTTATAAAGATGGTGGACGATCCCGAGAACGGTCGCCGCCCGGTTGTTAGGCAAACCCGAGCGGGCCACGAGGCTTCCAGAGCTGCAGTGGCAACCTGCGCCGGAGCCTCTACGAACTGGACAGAACTTCCAATTCGCGACGAAATTGACGCAGCGTGGGGTCCGGTTCTAAGCGCGTGGGAAGGATGGGCCACTGACCCGGAAACGCGATATCGCGGGTCGTCTGGCGGTGCAGTCACAGCACTATCCCAATTTGCTTTGTCAAACGGGCTCGCTTCCGGAGTTGCACATGTGGCCGCACGTAGCGATGACCCGCGCCTGAACGAGACTGTGATCAGTAGAGACGCGGAAGGGCTGCGTCGCGCACCGGGTTCGCGCTATGCTCAGGCAAGTCCTGCCGAGGCGATCCACGAGATTTCTGCGGGCACTGAGCCTGTGGTGTTAGTCGGAAAGCCCTGCGATGTGGCGTCTATTCACAAAGCCACGGCGGCGGATGCGTCACTTGCCGCACGCATACCCCTGACTATTGCGATTTTTTGTGCCGGTGCTCCTACCCTCGTCGCAACCAACGCCTTGCTCGATCGCCTGAGTGTTCCGAAAAATGCGCGTCTGACCGAACTCAGGTATCGCGGAGAAGGCTGGCCGGGTCTCATGCAGGCGGTCTGGCAAGACAATACCGGTCAGGAACACACCAGCGAAGGCATCTCTTATGCCGAAGGCTGGGGGAAAATCCTTCAATCAAGTCGCAGGTGGCGCTGCCGCGTGTGCGCCGACCACACGGGCGCTTTTGCAGACATTTCAGTGGGCGACCCATGGCACGCCCCGCCCAAAGGAAACACCGAAGCAGGCCAGTCACTCATTGTTGCGCGCACCGCGCGCGGTCGGGCTTTCATCGAAGCGGCTATGGAAGCCGGCTTTCTCGTCGCCGAAAAGCGGTCACGTGATGTGATCGCGCAAGCCCAACCGAACCTCAGCGCCACAAATGGCGCGGTCTGGGGGCGTCGTATCGCCATGCGCGTCCTTGGCCTGTCCCCTCCAGAGGATCGGGGCCAGAGGCTGTTTAGTCTCTGGCTGGGCTTGCCAAATAAACAGAAACTACAGTCAGTTCTCGGGACGTGGAAAAGGGTCCTGCGAGACAGACTGTGGCGCGATGTAGCCATTACGGAGCGGGTGCAATGACACTCGAAGAAGCAATGGCCTCAGATCGCAGCCGAAATCTTGACCTCCTGCGGTTGGCGTTGGCGTCAGGGGTATTAGTCAGCCATGCCTGGCCGCTTTCGCTCGGACCCGGCACAGCGGAACCGCTGGAACATCTCACGGGTCATTCACTTGGGGGCTGGGCCATTGGCGTTTTCTTCTTCATTTCAGGGCTGTTGATAACGGCTAGTGCCGAACGCAAAACGCCTACCCACTTTTGGACGGCACGCGCGCGACGCATCGTACCTGGCCTGGGTGCCGCACTTTTTGTCACGCTCGCGATGGCTTTCGCCAGCGGTTCCACTGCGGGGCTGCATGAGACGACGTCTTGGTTTTTGCGCGCGCTGACACTCGTCTCCATTGAACACCGATTGACAGACGCTTTCGCGACAAATCCGTACCCCGAAGTCGTCAACGGACCATTGTGGAGCCTATTCTACGAAGTGCTTGCATATGGCATCTGCGCGGCGTTCGTGTGGATGGGCGGTGCTCGAAATGCGAAAACAGTTTGGGCATTACTGGCGCTCGCTGCCGCAACTTGCCTTGTGCAGGAAAAATTATTCGGACGCGCGGCCACATTTGCTCCGCTCTTCGCATCCTTTGCTCTGGGTATGGCGGTTTATGTTTGGCGCGACCGGATTGAATTGCGTCCGATCATGATTGTTTTACTCCTTGGCTTGGCATCGATTGTGCCCGAGGCGCTGGCGCTTGGCGTGGCTGGCTTTGCCTTGGTCATGCTGGCTCTGAGCGCGCCAGTAGTGGCGCTCAGCAACGATGTTTCCTACGGCATGTATATATACGGTTGGCCAATCGCGCAGACGGTTGTGGTTGTTTTGCCCGGGATATCGCCGGTACCGCTGGCCGTTCTGAGCCTTCTGGCCACATATCCGATAGCGTTCTTGAGCTGGCAGTTTGTAGAACGGCCCGGACTCGCCAATCGTCGGGCGGCGGCTTGAGCGATGGCGACGACGCGCGTGCACTCCTACGCCATTTTTGGTGTCCCCGCAGCGGTCGCGATATTCTTTCTCGCGTTGATGTTGCCAACAGCCGTGTCGTTGAACCTTGGTGGACTAAGGCTCTCCGCGTATCGGGTAGTGTTGATCGTGCTGATTGTCCCAATGCTGGTCCAGCTGATATCCGGCCACCGTGGCCGGATGCACATCTTTGATGCGCTTCTATTTGCCCACTGCGGATGGGCATTGCTGGCACTCATCAAATGGGGCGGTGTCGCTCAGGGCATTGAATCTGGTGGCATATACATCGTTGAATGTGCCGGCGCATACCTGCTCGGTCGTCTCTACATCAGATCTTGCGATGACTTTACAGCAATGGCGCGTGCCTACGTGGGCATGGTGCTCGCTACTTTGGTATTCACGATTCCCGAAGCACTGACCGGTGTTCACATTCTGCACGATGGTATTTCCGGGGCCGTTGGAGGACCCAAAGCACCTTTTATCGAACCGCGCATGGGGCTTGAACGCACTTTTGGTCCTTTCGATCATCCGATCCTGTACGGTGTATTCTGCGCGTCATCCTTTTCGCTTGCGTATTTTGTTCTCGCACAAAGACAACTTATGAACTTTGGCGGCATGGCGAAGGTCGCTGGTGTGGTGCTGGCTACTTTCATGTCCGCCTCGGGTGGTCCTTATGTCGTTTTGATGATGCAAGGGTTCGTGGCCGGGTGGGAGCGCGTTTTGGGCACCGTGCAGGGCCGTTGGGCGGCGCTTTTCTCACTGTTTGCGATGGCCTACGTCGCCATCGATCTCTTCTCAACGAAAACACCTTTCCATGTCTTCGTAAATTACTTCACGTTTTCAAAGCAGTCCGCCTACAACCGGATTTTGATTTTCGAGTTTGGCACGGCGGAAGTCGCCCGGCACCCCATCTTCGGGATCGGGTTGGGCGAATGGGAAAGACCGCTTTGGATGTCGGACAGTATGGATAACTTCTGGCTGGCCATCGCGGTGCGTTATGGATTGCCGGCGTTGTTGCTCTTGCTCGCTCTCCTACTCGGGCTTGTCTGGGCTGTTGGTCAGAGGAAAAACCTCCCCCCCGACTGGAAACGCGCACGTCACGCCTGGGCCTTTACGCTTTTCGGGATCACCGTCGCTGCGGCTACCGTTCACCTCTGGAACGCTCTTTTCGTACTCTTTTTCTTTCTGCTCGGTGCCGGAGCCTGGCTGCTTGATGCGGCGCCTGAACGAAAACGTCGGTTCCACGTCCCTCTAACGCCTCAAGCCAATTTGCACCCGGCAAGGCTATTTTGACACTCATTTGACAGGACAAACGCCATGGATCTTTCCATCGTCATTGTGAATTGGAACACCGAAAACCTGCTACGCGATTGCCTGCAGTCGGTGTATTCGGGTCTCGGCTCGTTGCACACAGAAGTGTTGGTCGTCGACAATGCTTCTTCGGATGGGTCTTGCGACATGGTTCGGGCTGAGTTCCCGGCGGTCCGGCTATTCGAAAGCGGCGAAAATCTGGGTTTTGCAGGCGGGAACAACGTGGCGCTCAAGCAGGTCTTAGGGCGCTACATCTTGCTTTTGAACACGGATACGATTGTTCATGGGACGGTGCTGCAGGACGCAGTCACCTGGCTTGACGCCCATCCCACAGTCGGCGTCATGGGACCTCGTCTGTTGAACACCGACGGATCCGTTCAGCCCTCTTGCAGTGCCTTTCCAAGCCTAGGTCATCTAGCAATGCAAACCATGGGCCTCACGCGCTTTTCGAAGTGGGACGCATATCGCATGATCGGATGGGACAGAACGACCGAACGCAATGTCGACGTGATCTCGGGGGCTGCGATGTTCGTCCGAACTGCGGCGATGCGACAAGTCGGATTGTTGGATGAAGCGTTTTTCTTTTATGGGGAGGAGACCGACTGGTGCCGGCGCTTCGCACAAGCGGAATGGGAATTGGTTTTTGCGCCGATCCCGGAGGTCACGCACTTCGGAAACGGCTCAGCAGGCAAGTTGAATCATCGGCGCGATGTGCTGATGACGGAGGGTACGACGAGACTGCATCTGAAACACGGCGGGCTGCTCGCCGCGCTCAGCTGTTTTGCCATCCTTGCCGCTCACAACACTTCCCGAGCCATTTTTTGGTCAGTACTCAGTTTGTTGCACCGTCCCGGAGCAAAGGCGCGAGCGCAACATTTTGGTAAAGTGACCCTGGACATGCCAAAGGCATGGCCGTCGAAACACAGGGCGGCGAAAGCATGAAGGCTCTGTTGATCGCACCCAACATTGACGCAACGGATGTGGGCGAAGCCTATGTGGCATTCAAATGGGCGAACGCGTTGGCTGACCTGGTGGATCTGACCGTTCTGTCCTTCCAGCGGCCCGGCCGCGGTTGCTTGTCGAAACAATTGCCCAGTGCCCGCGTTGTGACGTGGCTTGAGCCGGCGTGGGCGCGAAGAAACGAACGCCTGAATGCTATGCTCAAGCCAGCATGGCCGGTCTTTGCAAGTCATGTTCGGCGGTGGGTCAAAGCCGCAAACAAACGCGGCAAAATCTTCGATATTGCGCACCAACTGATGCCACAGGCGGCGCGCTACGCATCGCCACTTCGCCATTTCGATACGCCCTATATCATCGGACCACTGGGCGGAGCGCTGGATACGCCTGATGAATTTCGTGAAGAGGCAGGCAATGCACCGCTGTTTACGCGCCTGCGCGCTTTGGACCAGTATCGTTTCCGGAACGACCCATGGCTGCGCAATTCCTATTCTGAAGCTGCATGTGTTCTCGGGGTCGCCCCTTATGTGCGCGACATACTGGCTGATGTGCAGTTGCGCAGGTTTGAGCCGGTCCTTGAATTGGGGATCGACGAGGTGGAACCTCGGCGGGGACGTGCGACTGACGCCGGCCAGCTAAAGGTGCTGCACGTCGGGCGCGGTGTTCGCACCAAGGGCCTCAGGGACACGGTGCGCGCGATGGCACAGCTGCGTGATCTGCCCGGTGTAACACTGACCAGCGCGGGTGCCGGTGAAGAAATTGAAACGTGCCGCATGGAGGCTGAGCGGCTGGGTGTCGGTGACCGCGTTACCATCCTCGGCGGAATCCCGCGCGAGCAGGTCGAGGGGCTCTACGCGTCTCATGACACCTTTTGTTTCCCGTCGTTTCGGGAACCTGCAGGTGGCGTGCTTTACGAAGCAATGCGTCATGGCCTTCCGATTATCACGGCAGATCGCGGTGGCCCTGCATGGATTATCGACGAAGCATCCGGGTTCAAAGTACCGGTTGCTGAACCTGCGGATTTTGCCGATCAAATCGCGGTGACGCTCAGAAAATTTGCCAACGATCCGGTACTGCGGCTTCGCCTTGGCGAGGGCGCGAGGGCAAAAGTCGAACGAGAAGGACTGTGGCCCGTCAAGGCGGCACATCTGGTGTCTCTCTACGAGGATATCGTCGCTGACCAAAGGTCTGCGCCAACGCTACCAAAGGATAGTGTGACCACTGCCAACTTGCTCGCCGACACGACTTTTACGCATTAACATCAGTGACTTAATTCAAGTTATCTATCTGCAAGAAGTCAAACGAAGCAGATGGAGATCAATAAATGCTTGGATCAGATAACAGACGACCCGTTGTACTCGCGGTTTCTTCCGGTGGTGGTCACTGGGTCCAGATGCGGCGTTTGGCACCGGCGTTCTCCGGAGCGGATGTGCACTACGCGACAACTGACCCATCTGCTGCGGATCAGATCGGCAAGTCACAGTTGCACGTGTATCCGGACGCAAACAAAGACACAGCGTTCCGTCTCTTCCTCTGCGTTATCCGGCTGGCGTGGATCGTGCTCCGCCTGCGTCCACAGGTTGTTGTTTCTACAGGCGCGGCAGGCGGGTTTCTCGCCATCAAGCTGGCGCGCCTGATCGGCGCCCGCACGATGTTCATAGACTCAATTGCGAATGCTCGGGAACTATCCATCTCCGCCCGTCTGTCGCTGGGTGTTGCGGACCGTGTGCTTTCGCAATGGCCAGATGTCGCCGCTCTGACCGACGCCGAATATCGCGGCGCAGTCATCTGACAACCCAACTATTCTGAGGATACAGTCATGATTTTTGCTACTGTGGGCACACAGCTGCCTTTCGATCGCTTGCTGCTTGGGCTGAACAGCTGGGCCATGCGGAACCCTGATGTACCCGTTTTCGCACAGGCCGGTACGAGTACGCGTGATTTTTCTCACATCAAAACAGTTTCTCACCTAAGTCAGTCGGACTTCCAGGCTCACTTTGAAGCCGCTCATCTGGTCGTGGCGCACGCGGGAATGGGATCCATTCTGTCAGCAGCTGAATTGGGCAAGCCAATCATTCTGATGCCACGACGCGCAAAATTTCGGGAACACAGAAACGACCATCAACAGGACACGGCCAACAAGATGGCGCGTCTTTCGAACGTTACGGTCGTACAGGACGGTGAGGCGCTGCATGAAGCGCTGGATTACGCACTTTCCCGGGGTTTTGAGATTGCGCCGCAGACCGCCGTCGCGCAGGCCAGCGATTTCGATCCATTGATCGAAGCTGTACGGGACTTTGTCTGGTCGGAGTTTGACACAGCAGCGAAGCCACGCAGCGATTTCAGGGAAAAAGCGGCATGACGCGGGCGACGATCCTTATCCCGGCGCACAACGAAGCAGCAGTGATTGGCAGAACCTTGCTGCACCTTTCCAGTGGTTTGCTGCGTGGCGAGTTCAAAATCGTCGTGATTGCAAACGGCTGTTCCGATGCGACGGCCGTGAAAGCGCGCTCGGTTCTGTCGCATGGGATCGTCATTGAGACAGCAACTCCAGGCAAATGCAACGCGCTCAACCTTGGTCTCGACGAAGCGGAAAAAGACCGGCCGGTTATCTGCCTCGATGCTGATGTAGACGTGACATTGGAAACACTGCTTGCCCTCATCGAGCCATTAGAAAAAGGCGCTGCCCTTGCCGCTTGCGGGCGCATGGATGTTCGTACCTGCGACGCGCACCCCTTAGTGCGCGCCTACTACAATGGTTGGAAGAACAATCCATACTTCGACCGCGGAAAGTTTGGGGGCCTCTTTGCGGTTTCGCCGAAGGGCGCGGCTCGGGTGTTTCCACTTCCTCAAATAACTGCAGACGATGAATTTGTGCGGCGCAGCTTTGCTCCGCATGAAATCACTTACGTCAAACGATGCCGTTTTACCGCTCGAGCACCTAAGACGCTTGGAAGTCTGGCGCGCGTTCGTCGTCGCAGTCTGCGCGGCGCGAGAGAAGTCTCCGAACTCGGCTTTCCAAGCCCTGAACGGGGCAGCATTGGCGTCGTTTTGTGGCGCTCAATCTGTAACCCGAGGAATTTGCATTCCGTCTTCGTCTACCTCGCAGTCAACGCCTGGGCCCGGATGGTCCTTGCATGCCGGACGACAGAAGGAAACACCCATTGGGAACGCGATTTGACAACGCGGATTGGAGGATAGCGCCATGGTTGCCGCAGCTTCACCCGTTGTCGATGAGAGGCAGGAAATTCACTTGCCTCCTGTTGTTGAGACGCCTCAACCCAACCCAATTGCAGCACTCGCTCGGGCCATGCGGGGGCGTTGGAAAGCAGTTGTTGTCAGCGCGGCACTGCTTGGTCCGGCGATGTCTGCGGCGGGGTACTTCGCGGGCGTGCAACTCTATGAATCGCAAGCCATTCTTCGCGTATACCCGCAAGAGTCGAATATTCTTTATGCGACCGGGAATGACTCGGTCTTGAAAACATTCGACAGTTTCGTGAAGGCCGAAACAACCTATGTCGCCTCGGAACCTGTAATGGCGCGCTCGGTCGAGGCCTTGGCTCTTTCCCGACCAGACCTTGCCAATGAAATCAAAACCTCTGATCTCGCTGGATCTGTCGAAATCAAACGTTCTGACAGCCTGATCGTTTTGAAAACGCGGAGCAAGGATCGACATTTTGCGAGAGAAAAACTGGAAGCAGTGATAGCTTCCTACCTCGCATTGAAATCAGAGGCCGAAGAAAAACGATCGGCCGTCAGACTTTCTGAGTTACACGACAGAGAAGCGGAAATCTCGCAAAGGCTTTCTGCTCTCCGTACAGATCAGCTTGAAGTCGGTGGCGAGTTTGGCCTGAATGCTCTTGCCAAAGCGCACATCGAAAAAATCGCACAGATCGACGGCTTGACCGCTCGAAAGTCCGAGGTTGCTGCTACAATTGCGGCGCTGGAAGCTGAGAGCAGTGCGCCTTCTGCGGACACCTCAGACCAGGAGATAATGCGCGCGACACTGCTTGATCGAGCGATGGCCGATCTCAGTTTTGAGCGCGCCAAACTTATGAGCGAGTTGGCTGCATTGCGTGCCGGTTTCCTGCACCCAACCAACGTACAATTCAGACAGCAAGAACAAGCTAAGCTTGATCAGATAGCCGTCATCGAACAAGCCGCAGCGGATCGTCGAGAACAAATCCGTGTGTTGGGGCAAACCGGTGCACTGACGGATGTCGCGGCAACCGACTCTCAAACGACTGTCGTCGAGCTCAGATCTCTGTTTGAGAAAGTATCCTCGCAACTCGCAACCGCGAGACAGGAAGCAAGAGATCTGAACCGCCGCCGGATTGAACTTGACGGTATTGAGAACGAAATAGAAGAGGCCGAGCGCTTGCTGGAGGAAACACGGCATGCTCTTGAAGTCATTAGACTAGAATCCGGTCGCGCCCTCCCCGGGTACACGGTTGTCATGTCACCGCCGTCACAATCGGTTGATCCAGCTGAAGACAGCAAGAAAATGTTCATGGCGGCAGGAATGGTTGGGGGAATTGGTTTTGCCGGAACGCTCATACTTGCTTTGGCCTTGTTCGAACGCAGAGTGCGGTTTGCAGAAGCATTAGCGCCCTTCGAAAATCGTATCCCGGTGCATCAGGTTTCCGATGCCGACGAAGCAGACCCACATGCTGCAGATCTGCTGCGCAACGAACTGCAGCTGCAAAGCTTTCGCAAACCACGCCTCGTCGGAAAGGCCCCGGTAATCGCTGTAACAAGAGCGTGTAATGGAGAAACAACAGACCTTGCTCGATCGCTTGCCGAGAGTTTTGCACGAGCGCGTATGAAAACGCTCTTTGTCGATGCTGACCTGGGAAATCTCGATGAGGAGGTATCCGCCACCGGCTGGCAAGATGTGCTTTTGGGGCAAGCAACTGAGCCGCGCGCCAACGCCCAAACTGCTGGGCTATGGGAGCTGGCCGAAGGAATACCAGGGACACTCGAAGATCGAATGGTGTCCGCGCCCATGGTCAGGGCCGCGATTGAACAAGCCTCGGACTCCTTCGACGTCGTCGTTGTCTCTGCCGGGAGCCTGAAAGACCGTCTCTCTGCACAGCTCATCCTGTCAAACTCGGATGTCGGTGTACTCGCAATGGCACCTTCGGACGTGCGCGCAGATGTTTTCGCCCAAATAGACCGCCTTGATGAACTTCCGCGCAATGGCAGCGTGGCCGTGATGCGTAACGCGCTGCGTGGAGACCCCTGGGTCGCAGTCCGCACCTGAAATTCTTGAGAACTGGAGAATTAAAATGACGATGATCAGCATCGAACCGAATTTGCCGCGCAAAAAAACGCCCTCAATCGGAGCGAAACGCGTTCTTGATGTTTCATTGACGGCATTGGGTCTCCTCGCCATTTGGCCTGTCCTTTTGGTGATCTCCATAGCCGTGGCCAGCACTTCGCCCGGGCCAGTGTTCTTCGTGCAAACCCGGGTGGGTCGCGACGGTCGCACTTTCCGTATGTTGAAGTTTCGGTCGATGTACCAGGATGCGGAGAACCGCCGCAGAGATATTGAAGACATGAGCGACCGCGACGGGATTTGTCTCAAAGTCAAATGCGATCCTCGCATCACGCCTGTCGGCCGTTTTATCAGGCGCTGGTCTTTGGACGAGCTTCCACAGCTGTTCAACGTCTTAAGCGGAGATATGTCACTGGTCGGACCTCGCCCTGCACTGGTCGACGAGGTGGCCGCCTACCCGAACCATGCGCTCGGAAGGCATGAAGTTCTGCCAGGCATTACTGGCTTATGGCAGGTATCTGGCCGAGCGGACATTGGCTTCGAAGAAATGATTGCGCTTGATCTCGATTATGTTCGCCAAAGCTCCCTTGGTACGGACGTCCGGATTCTTTTTCGAACATTTTACGCTGTCATTGGAGGCAAAGGTGCGTATTAGCGCAAGGCTGCGAAGGCGTGGCCCGTTTACATAAGAACGAGACAGAACCAAGGTTCGATGCCGTGCCAACTAACGATTTAAGTATTTGCACCGTGACGAATTGCAGTTCTGTCGGCCCACCGTGAATGAACGTCTTCTTTCGCATTTTCGGCGTGGAAAAAAGTTTTGGCGTTGGCATTGCTGCATGAGCGAGCAAGAGCGAAAGAGCACTTCGGCTTTGGGCTCGTTACCGCCATTCGCTGCTCTGCGCCTTAACAGCCGCTTTTGTCCGTTTAGCCGACCTCTTCGTCAGTATCATCGATCCCCAGAAATGCAGTAAACTGCCCGGGATAGTAGTGATTGAGGGTGGCACCCATCTTAAGCAATATGAGTTGTTGCTCATGGGACAGGCTGTCATCGAAGTTCTTGAAGTTTGGATTGTCCAACACCCATTCGTGCAGAAATCGCTCGTATTGGTGCCTGAGCTCGGCAAGTTCGGCATCCTTCTCTTCAAACAACCCCATCAAATAGCGTTGCTGCGAGACCCTTCCCTTCATCGCGCTCTCAAATATCTTGTTCAAAAGCGCTGAACGGCGATCCAGCTTCACCGGCTCACCGCCGATCATCAATTCGATTTGTGTGTTGGCAAAGTGCTTCACATCAGACGGGTAGTAGTTCTTGAACCTCTTTTTGCGCGGTCGCCCTTTCGGATTTGGGCAATGACCCTTGCGCCAACGGCCGCGGGCATCCCGGCTCTGGTCTGTCGGTTTCGAGCCCACATCAGGCGCGTTTTCATCTTCTTTGCGCATCAATCTACCTTTCATTTGATGGTTGGATGTCAGCAGGCTGGCTCGGCGTCCGTCGCGGACGGTGCTTGCACCTCGGCCTCGTGTTCGGAAGCCTTTGTTGCAAATCGCGTGCCCGTTTCAGCGCACCGCGCATGCTTGCCAGTCAGATTTTGCCATCGACGGATGATCGTGTCGCAATACGCCAGATCAAGTTCCAAGAGCCGTGCTCGCCGGCCGGTTTTTTCTGCCGCGATCAGGGTTGTGCCTGACCCGCCAAAGGGATCAAGCACAATCTGCCGCTGCTTGGAGCAATCCTTGATGGCGTCCGCGACCAGCGCGACAGGCTTGACGGTCGGATGCATGGCCAGGGCCGCGTCGCGGTCTTCGCCGAAGCTGTTAACGCCTGGGTACTCCCAGACATTGGTTCGGTAGCGCCCGGTTTGGCCAAGCTCAAATGTATTGATGTGCGGCGCTGTCCCGCTCTTGAAGACAAAGACCAACTCGTGTCGCGACCGATAGAATGTACCCATGCCGCCGTTTGACTTGGCCCAGACACAGAGATTTTTGAGCTCGTCATAAACACTATCCCCGGCCGCCAGGGTCTCGCCCATGTGGCGCCAATCCATGCAGATAAAATGGATCGAACCATCACCTGAATGGGCCGCCATGTGCCCAAAGACAGTGGCCAGGAAGGTCTGGAAGGCCTCCGACGACATCTCGCCCGACGCCATCGGAAACTCGCGATGCTGTGCCTTTCCGAGGCCAGACACATGCCCGGCAATGGGAACGTTGTAAGGCGGATCGGTAAAGATCAGGGAGGCGACATCGTCGCCGAGAAGCCGTTCATAGGAGGCAGGGCACGTTGCATCGGCGCAGAGCAGACGATGTGATCCAAGTTCCCAGAGATCGCCGACACGGCTGATGACGGCAGCGTCGTCGGGCACCTGCGGGATTTCGTCTTCGCGGCCGGGGTCAGTTGCCTGACCGGTCGCCTGCTCCTCGAGGATAAGATCCACCTCAGCGAGATCGAAGCCCGTCAACTCAACGGAGAAGTCAACGTCGATAAGCCCCTGAAGTTCGATCGCGAGGATTTCCCGGTCCCAACCCGCCTCCTCTGCAAGACGATTGTCCGCCAGAATGTAGGCACGCTTTTCAGCATCGCTCAGATGCTCGACGCGCAGTGTGGGAACCTCTGTCCAGCCAAGAGACTTGGCGGCTTCAACGCGGCCGTGACCAGCGATGATCCCATTGTCTCCATCCACAAGCACCGGGTTTACAAAACCAAAGCGTTCGATCGATGCCGCGATCTTGCGGACTTGTCGCTTTGAATGAGTCCGCGCCCGCCGATCATGCGGCTTCAGGCGCGCGATTGGTAGTGTCGCTGTTCCCTTCAGAGCTCTGATGGGACCGTCTGGATCGATCGTCTCAAGTCTAACAGTTCTCATTATTTAACCTCACTAAGGGTTGATTTAGGCGATGCTTTGGGACGGGAATGGATCATCTCTCACGCCTTAAGCCTTGGGTCGTCCGCGCCGGATGCTTGGGGCTTGTTCAAGGGAATTGACAACTGCCTGGGCCGTGGCAGTCAGCTCTAGGACGGTAACGACCCGGCGGCGATTGGGCATCGCGTCGCTCAGAACCTCACTCAGCGCTTCGATCCCGCCGCAGAAGTCCGGCTCAAGGAACAGCGGCGTCTTTTGCGCACGGGCCCTGCCCTGCGGCACGATCTCCCGCAGCTCGATCTTGCTCAAAACGACAAACTGGCGGGCATCCAGGTATCTCTTTCGGTTCTCGCCGTATGTCGGGAGAGAGGGGTCGACCTCGGGTTTATACCTTTGGCGGGCGTTAAGCGACGGGCGTTCAACAAGCTCTGGCATGCGCGCCTCCAGCTCGGGCCGAAGGTATCGCATCAGAAACACGATCTCTGATTGCTTGAACCCGGCATCGAGCAGGTCCAGTCCAATCGCCAAACAGAACACGTCGATCGCGGTATAGGCGGCTTCCGCGCCACTCTCTTCCGGCGGCGCCACAAAGGACCATCGCACAGGCGGTGGCGCAGAGGCCTCAGAAAAGTCGTGTTCGCGATCCACATCAAGAAGGCGCTTCACCCGGGTCCGGAAGACCTTTGGGACGTCATCAGACGCACCGCTCCCAACCGTGAAACTCTTCCACAGTGCCCACTCGGCTTGTCCGCGACCATAGGTTTGGTTTGACATTGGTGCACCCAATTCAGCTTGACTTAGGGTCGAATTAATACTCGCGCCTCGATAAGTCAACCCCATTTGGGGTCATATTATGGGTTGCCGCTGAATCAACCGCGTGCACCGACCCTGATTTGATCCTGATTTCCAAGCCCCCTACCCTGTAGATCACGTGTTTTGCTCGTGTTTCTGGCGTGTTTTTCAAAGCGACCTGAATTCGACTAACTCGCGGAAACCTTGGGACAATATCGGAGAACTACGACAATAGAGCTGATACAAAACACGCAAAACTGTGAAAAACAGGTAAATCAGGCCAACAACCGCGAAAATGCCTAGTCTTGCCGCCGGTCTTCGCAGAGACCGGTTCGCTCCAGACTGCGTCCACCGCCACTTTGCTAAGACTAGTACATGCCTTTGTCAGCGGCGCGAAGCGTCACTCGCTATTGGTGTACTATCCGTTAGACAACAAATGGGTCAGTAACCAGATATCTCAAAATAGTTTTAGAGTTTAAGCAAACATGTCTGCATAAGTCCGCGCCGCACAAAAATACAAAGACTGGGATGGGCTCGTAGCAGCCTCGGAACTCCTGAAGCATAGAACCCTGTCTCGTATTCCACGATCTATCCCCTGCCCATGAGAGGCATTCAGCGTGGTGCTTTTATTCTGCTGTGGTAGCCCCCGTTATCGCCATTCGCTACAAGTATAAAATGTAGCGCTGCGCGAACTAGCAGAGCGCGGGGTGAAACGGACCATACTTGGTGCTATCACCGCCTTTACCTTCGCGAATAGTATTACACTGGCCTTGGCTTCATTGAATTTGATCCATGTCCCTTCCCCACCTGTGGAAGCTGTCATCGTTTTGTCAATCGTCATTCTTGCGGTTGAAATTGCAAAAATGCGATAGCGAGCACTTGCGTATGTCAGAGAGATGGCCGTGGATTGTCTCATTTTCTTGTGGCCTTCTACACGGCCTGGGTTCTGCCAGTGCTCTGAATGAAATCGGGTTACCAGAGGGAGACAAATTTGTTGCTCGTTTGGGGTTCAACCTTGGTGTAGAAATCGGTCAAATCATGTCTGTTGCCGGGATCCTTTCACTGGCGAGTTGATCACGAAGCTTTCTCCGGCATTCGAACGGATCAAAGCAGAGAAATGGCAATTTCTAAACACGGTGACCATTTATCTGATAGGCTCAGTTTTGGCGGGTTGAACGTGTTGAGGGATTTTGGGGGTAGAACGGTTTCTTATGTCGAGTGCGGAGAAGCAAATCAATTGGATGCCACATCTTCGGCTGTTGATGGCCATTCTCTGTCTGTTTTTCTGTGTCGTGGCTTGGCCCCGGTCGCTCCACGCATGTTCGGTTTGCATCGAACTACCGGAAGCTTCTGTTGCGGACCATATTCTTTCGGCAGATTTCATCGTCCTCGCGCGACCTCAGCCAGACAATCCTTTCAAGTTCGCACCAATACAAGTGTGGAAAGAAAATGATCGGAAAATTGGTAGACTACCTGAGATCCCGTTCCTGATCGACAGCGTGACAAGGCGCGCGCTGCAATCCGATCCCGACAAGACTGTGCTATTCACCTACGGCTCTATTGACCGGGATAGCGCTGGCCGCGCTATATCCCGGCGTTGGACACGAATTTTTCTGATGACGCCTGAAAGAGCCGAATTTGTAAATCGCTTGCGAAAGGCCGCAGCGTTCTGGCCTTCCACGAAATCCGTTAAACAGGAACGAACAGCCTTTTTGGCCAACTACCTGTCACACCCAGACCCGGTCTTGCGCAACGTCGCATTGATCGAGATACATCGGGCACCGTATCAACTCGTGCACCCCCTGAAAACCTCTGTTGAGACAAGCCAGCTATTGGAAGAATTCGGCAGAATTGATCGCGTCAGTTACGTACCGGTTTCCATCCGGCTACTGGGCCTACAGACTGACGCAACGGCCGCTGCTGTTGTTAGGTTCAATTTTGCGGAGATATTGCGATCAAAAAGATCAAATGTATATGAATGGGCACTTGCCGGGATCGAAGTCGATGGCATGAAAGCAATCCGCACAATCGGAGAGGCGCTCGGGCAATCCCATGTGCACCATGCAAGCATCAAGGAACTTGTTCGGGCATTGGCTGATGGCGGCACCGTTCATCCGGAATATAGACCATACATCATTGGTTTGTATTCTGAGGCCTTGGCTAATAACGCGTCTTTGGCTGCCCGCGTCGCAACGACCATGCAAAACTGGCATTCAAAGGCATTAAACCATCAATTCGAAAGCCTTCTCCAAGGCGACGAAATTGATCCAGCAACGCGATTTGTTCTCGCAGCGATTGTGGATGCAAAATTCAAGGATTGATCGGAACTAAAATTGGTTTCTTGCCGAATTCTCACGCTCTGACTGTAGATCAATCAATGTCCTAACTTTATCGAATGTTTGATCTGTGTTCAGTAATGTGCCTCGCGGAAACGCGGCGAATTCCGCACTCTGCCCACGCTCACAAGTACCGAAAACGGTCCTAAGGTGACATCCAACAGCCAGCTGAGATGCTGTGGTGGTATTCTGCTTTCTAGACATTCGCCGCCGGTGCAGAACATCCCCCACAGTGAATTCAACCAGCGAACAATTTCCCGAACCGGAAACACCCGCAAGTACCGAGATATTATTGCTTAGATACTGATGTCTACGCCTTCAAAGGTGTTCTGGCGCACCGCACGGATGTACTTCATCTTAAATCGCCTCGTCCATTCCAGCTGCTTGAAACAGAATCCAGTCAACGCCGCGCAGAAAGTCGTCGATTGTGAGCGGATTGTTTTCTCCGCTGGAGGCGGAGAGCACAAAGCCATGCGCATAGTCGATCAGAAGGTGAACAAGGACATCTCCGCCATCGCTGTTCTTCAGTTGGTCTGTGCAGGCCTTCAATTCCGCCGCAACACGGACAAGGTCCTCGCTCATGAGTGTCACGTCATTGAGGATCGCACGCAGAAGATTGGCGTTCTTCAACGCATACCGGTAGTGGGCCGCCAGTATGCTACGCGCCCGTTTGACCGGAGGACCGTCCTCAATGCCACCCAGGACTCCCTCGAATGCAAGCTCAACCAGATCGCTCAAAAGCTGCTTCTTGCTACCTGCGTGATACGTGACTGCCATCGGGGTAACGCCCAGTTGTTCAGCCAGCACACGAAATGACAGCCCTTCAACGCCGCCTTTCTGAACGATCGGCAGCGCCGTTCTGAGGATCAGTTGCTTTGAGAGCTTTTGCGACGACTTTACCGGCCGTCCGACTGAAACGACCTTCGTCACCGTTTCACCTTGTATTCAAGGTCCACCAGCCCCGAAGGGAAAGGTGTTGAGGACATCAGTTCCAGATCAATGTCCCTGTCGATGGAACCAAAAATCCGGATGCCATCACCAAGAAGGATTGGGACGATGGTAATCTTCATGTCTTCGATAAGACCCGCCTCGATAAACGATCGAATAACCGCGCCACCATCGACATAGGCCCGTTGCAATCCGCGCTTCTGCAAAGAGGCGAATAGGACATTCGGCTCAAGCGTTGAAACCTCAACCCTGCTGCGCAGCTCCATGGGAACGTCTTCGTCAGTCATAGTGCGGCTCATCACGATGCAGGGGATGGAGTATGGCCACTCCCCGAATCCCACAACCGTGCGAAACGATCCCGACCCTATGACGATTACATCCATCCGGCCCTGAAACTCTGCAAAGCCGTGATCTTCGTTATGCGTCGCTTGCTTGTTCAGCCAGTCAAGCGCGTGGTCGGGTCTTGCAACAAAACCATCGAGGCTCATGGCCATCATGATGTGCCCAGTTGTCATATCGGTGCCTCCGTAAGCCTTAAATTATACGGCGTATAAATTTCAAACCGATGATGTTCAAGCCAAACGTGGTCAGGATTGGTTGGTCACCCATTCCGAGAAGGCGGCCACGGCCTCCGTCGCAACGGTGTTATGTGGCTGAACAAGAAAGTATCCGTAGTCGGGCAGTTCAATATCGGACAACCGGAACAGCCGTTGCGCCTCCAAATCAGCCGACACGAGGTCATCCATCAAGGCGATGCCCTGCCCGTCGATGACGGCTTGCACCCGGACATTGGGGTCAGGAACGATCAATACATCCTGCCGCGATTGCTGGGGCAGATGTGCCGCGATCAGCCAATCGGACCAAGCGTTGCTGTCATCGCGATCTCTGAGCAAGATGAGTTGTGATATGGAGGCATCTATTCCCGATTCTGCAACCATTTGGGCCGCTGAGGCATTCCCAACGGGATAGGGCGACATCGGCATGAAGCGGGTTACATTGCCGTGACCGAACTCACCGTTTCCCCATCTGATCGCCAGATCAACATCCTGCATCTCGTGATCAGAGAATTCGATCATCGGTTGAATGCGCAACTGCACATCCGGGTGGCGTTGCATGAACGTCATCAGGCGAGGAGATAGCCAGCGCGCCGCGAAATAGGTGGACACGCCGACGGTCAGAGACCGTGAGATTTTCCCCTTCAATGTCAGGATACCGGATTCAATTTCTTCATACCTGGATTGGCAAGTCACCAGCAGCTTTAGCCCGTCATTCGTAAGCGTGATGCCGCGCGTCGTGCGCCGAAACAAGGCCATTCCTAAGTCAGTCTCAAGCGTCTTTATCTGATAGCTGATCGCGCCTTTGGTCATGTTCAGGGCCGTGGCAGCATCCGAGAAACTGGAATATCGGGCAATCTCAGTAAACAGCCGCAGAAGGTCATGATGATGAAAGTGACGAGGCATACCCTCGTTGTATAAGAAATTTGAACGCTGAGACCAGAAAATTTCGATTTCCAATCACGCAACATTGCCCATTCTAAATCCGATACTGAAGAGCAGGAGTAACGCGTTTGGGTTCCTTGAACGCAACAAAGGATACACCGCAACCTGCAGAGCGCCGCAGCCGATCCCGTCGCAGTCGGTCGTCGTGTCGAGGCACACTTGCGGCCAGCGCTCCGTTTGCGAAGCGAAAGATACCTGCATACGCGTTGCTGAGCGATGCGGCTTTGGCGCGGATCGAAGAACAGTCGGACTGGATTCTGGGCAAGATCGGGATCGATTTTCGAGGCGACCACGCGGCGTTAGAGATGTTTGCCGAGTCAGGTGCTCACGTCGAAGGTGAGCGTGTTCGGTTTGACCCGGGACATGCGCGCGACCTTTGCGCCACAGCACCGTCCGAGTTCAAACTGCACGGTCGGGACCCGACCAGCACCGTTACCCTCGGTGGCGACAATATTGTCCTGATGCCGGGATACGGGTCACCCTTTGTCAGCGATCTGACCAATGGTCGTCGGTACGCGACGCTCGAAGACTTCCGGAACTTTATCAAACTCACATACAGCTCCTCTGCCCTACATCATTCCGGCGGAACCGTAGTTGAGCCGACAGACATACCCGTGAACAAGCGGCATCTGGAAATGGTGTTGGCCCATCTCACCCTATCGACTAAGCCCTTTATGGGATCGGTCACCGCGCCAGACCGCGCGCAGGACAGCATCGACATGGCGCGATTGGTCTTTGGGGGCGACATCATGGAATACAACGCCGTGATGCAGGCCAATATCAACGTCAACTCTCCACTGGTTTTCGATGACACCATGTCGTCCGCGCTGCGCATCTATGCCGAAGCAAACCAATGCGTGTGTATCTCTCCGGCGATCTTTGCAGGTGCCATGGGGCCGCTTTCACCCGCAGCAGTGGTCGCGCAGACACTGGCCGAAGCCATGGTCGGTATCGCCCTGGCGCAGCTTGTCCGGCCCGGTTGCCCGGTTGTCATGGGGTCCTTTCACTCCAGCATGAACCTCCGCACGGGCGCTCTGACCTTCGGATCGGCAGAGGCGAACATGGTCACCATGGCGTTGTCGCAATTGGGGCGCAGACTTGGTGTTCCGGTGCGCTCGGGCGGCGGACAAATCACCGCGTCCAACGCCCCGGACGGACAAGCGATGCAGGACAGTACGGGGGCCATGTGGTCCACACTTCTATCCGGCGCGCATCAGGTCTGGCATGCGGCGGGATGGCTCGAAGGTGGATTGGTCATGTCCTACGAGAAGTTCATCATGGACGTAGATCACTGCGGCGCGATGCTGAAACTTTTGCAGGGTTTTGAAGTCGACGATGAAGCCTTTGGCCGCGATGCCTATCTCGAAACCGGCCCGGGTGAGAATTTCCTCTCCACCAGCCACACGCTGCGTCACTACAAATCGGCGAATTTCGAACCGCAAATCCCGGATGCCGGCCCTTTCGAGACCTGGACGGAGAAAGGCGCGCTCACGTCAGACCAACGCGCCACGGCGCGGTGGCGCCAAATGCTGGACGACTATCAACAGCCCGAAATGAACTCCTGCACAAAAGCCGCGCTTGAAGGCTTCGTGTCTGAACGCAAGGCAAGCATGCCGGACGAATGGTACTAGAAAGGAAGCCCCATGACCGAAGAGCTTAGCCGCACATCCGCCCTTGCATCGCGCCATACCGCGCTTGGCTCTGGGTTGGAGGACTGGAACGGCATGGGTACGGCTTGGACCTATAACTCCGATCCCAATGATGAGCACGATGCGGTCCGTGAACGGGCCGGTATGTTCGACATGTCCCCCCTGAAGAAAGTGTTCGTGCGCGGCCCCGAAGCCCAAGCGGTACTAGACCATCTGACCACGCGCGATCTGACCAAAGTTGGACCGGGTAAGGCTGCCTACCTCTGTGTTCTGACCGATGGAGGCGGGATCGCTGACGATGCGATCGTGTCGAACAATGGTGGCAATGAATGGATGATCGTGCACGGCTCCGGCGACACCATGGCGCTGCTGAAAGCGTCGGCGGCAGGGCGTGACGTTCAGATCGACTTTACTGACGATCTGCATGACCTTTCGGTGCAGGGCCCTGCCTCCTTGGAGATCCTGAACGCCCACACAGATATCGACTTGGCAGAGTTGGACTATTTCGAACACGCACTGGCGACGCTTTTTGGTTATCCGTGCCGCATCTCACGCACAGGCTATTCCGGCGAACGCGGTTACGAGATTTTTGCAGATGGGGTAGTGATTACGGATATCTGGGACAAGCTCGCGCAACAGGGAGTCATGCCCTGTTCCTTTACCGCTTTGGACAAGGTGCGTATCGAAGCCGGGCTGCTGTTTTACGGCTATGACATGAACGAGGAAAACACCCCATGGGAGGTTGGCTTAGGCTTTACCGTAAGCACAACCAAGGCCGACTATCGCGGAAAAGCTGCCGTCTCGGCAGCAAAGGGGGCCGAAAAAATAAGCAATGTTTGCCTGGAAATTGACCACACCAACATGGTTGTTGGCGGTGAAACGCTTTTGTGGGGTGGCAAAATTATCGGCGTGATCAACAGCCCCTGCTACTCACACCGGATGGGTAAATCCCTTGCTCTTGCGCATGTTGTTCCAGGACTGGCTGTTGGAACGACGCTCTCCGTCGCAGGCGAGGGCCTAAACACAAAGGCAAAGATCGCAAACTACCCCATCTACGATCCAACGAAGCTACGAACGCACGAATAAGGAGATCGTTGCGGGTTTCTGTAAAAACTGTTGGCGGCCCAAAGTGGACTTCAACGTTCCAAATATGATGCCGCGGTGCAGTCGTCCAAAGCCGCCTTTGGTGTGACGCGTAGCATTTCAGCACCTCGATTGACGGCAGCCAGGCTCAACGAAGACCCTAAGCCACCCTGACGGTGCCGCTGCGCAGTATATGAAGTGAGAACATTGGATTTTCAAACACACAGCATCACAGATGTTTATTTCTTCAAGTCGTTGGCCTTCTCGCCAACGATCTCGAGTATTCTGTTTCTTTGAATCTTTCCCGACGGCCCTTTTGGAAGTTCCGGCAAGATATGAACTTCGTCGGGGGACTTAAAACGACCCAATTGAGCTTCACAAAGTTTCGAAAGGCCCAGCGACGTCACCTGGGACCCTTTACGAATTTTGACCGCTGCCTCGACGGTTTCGCCATAGCTTTTGCAGGGGCGCGCAAATGCGGCGGCTTCAACAACATCGGGATGCGAATAAAGTGCTTCGTCAATCTCGCGCGGTGCAATGTTTTCGCCGCCTTTTATTATAAGCTCCTTCAATCGGCCGGTGACAAAAACATAACCGTCCTTGTCCATGCGGGCGAGATCACCGGTTCGCAACCATCCGTCAGACGTAAACGTGCCCGTGGTAGCGTCTTGGTCGTTGAGATACTCCAGCATTACATTTGGTCCGCGAATAACCAACTCGCCTTCTGATCCGTGTGGAACAGGTCGCAGGTCGGCATCAACAATTGCCGCCTCGTTCCCGTATGGGATGCCGGGAGAGCCGATCTTGCGAACGGCTGGAGGCAATGGGTTGGAAAGAATTTGCGCTGCTGTTTCCGTGAGACCCATAGTTTCCACGATGGGGATTTTGAACCGGTCCTCAAAGGCGCGCTGCACATCCGGGGCCAACGCTGACGACGCAGAACGACCGAAACGCACATTCTGGCGCGTTTGGGTGTCCGGGCAGGTATCCGAGTGCAGCAGGTGGGAAATGATGGTTGGAACCACAGAGAACCATGTCGCTTGGGACTTTCCAATATTGCCCCAGAACCGACTGGCCGAAAACCGATCGCACATGGCCAGCGATCCGCCCGAGACCAGTGTTCCCATGACCGTCACACAAAGACCGTTGATGTGATAGATCGGCAGAACGCAGAACCCACGGTCGGCTTCGGTCAAATCATGCGCCACGGTGGTTGTCCAGCCTCCGGCGAGCAGGCTGGAATGCGTGTGGACCACGCCCTTTGGACGCCCGGTCGTGCCGGATGTGTACATCAAAAGCGCGTGGTCGCCGGATGAGAGGTCATGCAAGTTGCCATCGGAACTCTGGGCATCTTCAACCCGCAGCGCGGTGACCTCATCAGGATTGGCCGTGCGCGCGAACAAATCCATCTGTCCGGGATGGACGAAGCCATAACGCGCGCCGCTGTGTTCCAGCGCGTAGGCCACGGCGCTGTCACCAGCGACAAGGTTAATCATCGTCGCCCGAAACCCGCCATACAGGACGCCGAAAAGGATCTCTAGCGCTTCACGGCAGTTAGGGTACAGGATCGCCACGCTTTCTCCTTTCTCCACACCCATGCCGGTTAACATAACTGCGATGCGGTGGGCCGTTTCGCGCAACTCACTCCAACTCAGCTCCGGTGCCCCATCCGGGAAAACAAAACCGGTTCCTCCCTGGCTTGCCCTGTAGTCTAACCATTCGCGAACAGTTCCCTTGGGCGGTTCCATCATTGTCCGGCCTCCGACCAGTAGTCACCGAAGATCTCTTCCAGCTCGGGTTCACGCGGGGATGTTTCTCGAACGATCTTGGTGGTCTGCACGAAATGCCGCCAATGCAGGTTGGTGTCGATTGAATTGCCGCCCCAGCTACCGCAGCCCATCGAAAGGGAAAAAGGCATTCCATTGGTGAAACTGCCGCCAGTGGCAAAGGTGTGCGGCTGATTTACGATGACCCGACAGGTTGGCAAATCATTACCCAATCCAATCGCACGCTCGTCGTCGCCAGTATGTATGCCAACCGAATGCCCGGCCCCCTGATGCACCAAAATGCTCGACGCTATGGCCTTGGCCGCCTCAAAATCTGCAGCACGATAGAGAGCTAGGACCCGACTGAGCTTTTCGCCTGACAAAGGATGATCCGGGCCGATTCCATCAGTCTCCACCGCCAGATATCTAGTCCCCTCAGGTACTTTGCCCGCCATCCCCAAGGCTTCGAGCATTTTTTCGGCGTCCTGCGCTATGACCGATCGGTTGAGATGGCCATCAGGCCAAAGTCGCGCCACGATATCACTTGCCTCAGAGGACGTCACCAAAGCGCCGCCCTCAGCAGCCATTGCGGTCACGAACGCGTCATAGACTGCGCCCACTACGACCAGCGCGTTCTCAGAAGAACAAGACGTCGCGTTGTCGAAACATTTTGAAGCCGTGATTTTGGCTGCCGCTGCCTGCAAATCAGCGGTCTCGTCCACAATCACGGTCACATTGCCTGCGCCAACCGCAACGGCTGGCGTTCCACAGGACTGCGCGCGGTGGACATTGTTCTGGCTGCCAGTGCAAATCACGCGATCAACAGTTTCCATCAACCGTTGTGTCTTGGCCTTGGATCCGGGCGCGGGGATCATCTGAACCAGATCGCGATCCAGCCCGAGCTTATCGAATTCGGAATGGATGTAGTCAACCAACATTTCGCAGGACGCCACGCCTTTTGGCGACGGAGCCACCACGATAGAATTACCGCCTTTGAGCGCATTGATGATGTTGTTCGCGGGCGTTGCGGCAGGGTTGGTCGAGGGTACAACCGCGCCGATCACGCCGATTGGACGCGCAATTTCGGTAATACCTGTTTTCGGGTCGTCACTGATGACGCCGTGGGTTTTCACGTCGGCAATATCGCGCAGCAGGCCGAGTGTCTTCCGATGGTTCTTGGTGATCTTGTCCGGCACGTTGCCCAGACCGGTGGTTTCAACCGCAGTTTCCGCCAGCGTCCGATTGCGCGTTGGTTCCATTATGGCCCATCCCGCTGCCAGTGCCGCTTTGTCGTATAGCGACTGACTTCCACCAGCTTCGAAATCCCTCTGCGCCTTGCGCGCTTGAGCTACGATACGATCTACTTCGGCTATTTCCGGCGAAATCCCGTCCTGAGCGTTCATCTTGGTCCTCGATATGTTGTCCGGGGCGGACCAGCTCCGCCCCGCTGCGTCCATCCGGCTTAGAGGCCGGCCAGCAACTCGTTCAGTGTCTGCTGACGCTGAGCCCACATCTCGATCACTTCATCACGTGTCATGATGTGCATCGGTGAACCGCCGGCCTCCATCTTTTTGGCAACGCGGGAATTGGCAAACATTTCGGGCACTGTTGCCGAGAGTTTCTCGATAACCTCGGGTGGAGTGCCTTTGGGCACCATCACGCCTCGGAAATTGACCGACGAGTTGTCGACGTCCAATCCCTGTTCCATCATCGTCGGCACGTCGGGCAGGAATGCGTTACGCTCGAGGTCAGCAACACCCAGAATTTTGACGTTGCCCGCTTCCTGCGCGCGGAACGCATCCGACAGGTTGTTGATACCGCCCAACACTTCACCTGCGATCACAGCTTTCATGGCCGCAGCCCCACCGCCTTTGGTCGGGATGTAGGCCATCTTGGTTCCCGCTGCTTTGTCGATCTGCAAGGCTGCAATGTGGTGACCCACAAATAGGCCCGCGCCGGAAACGGTCAGCTTGCCTGGGTTTTCCTTGGCAAAGGCGACAACATCTTCCATTGAATTGAACTCACTGTCCGCGCCAACGACGAATACAGCCGGATCAGCGCCCCAATTCGCGATGGGTTCAAAGCTGTCAGTCGAATATTCCACCCCACCTTTGATCGACTGAGCGATAAAATGCGGGACGTTATAGGCCGCAAGTGTGTAGCCATCCGGGTCAGCCTGCGTGGCAAACCAATTCCAACCCACACGACCACCTGCCCCGGGTTTGTTGATAATGGCAATGGGCATTCCAAGCGCGTCTTCATTACCGGATGTCATGGTGACAATGCGCGCCTGAAAGTCGGTCGCGCCTCCCGCGCCGTAACTGACCATCATCATGATCGGCCGTTCGGGGTACTCCTCTGCCACTGCGGCTCCTGTCAGGCTCATGAAGGCCAATGCGGCCCCTGCTATCATTCGTCTCATTTGCGTTTCCTCCCTAATTTAGTTCCCCGCGCCCTGCGCGGTTAGAACAGAATTTCCTTTGGTGTGTAGACGTTCAGAAGCATGGCGAAGAGCCCGTACATCACCGCCAAAAAGACTGCCGTGATGACGCCGCGCTTAACCCAGGTTTTGGTTTCGGAATGTGGGGCTGGATCATAAATCGACAGCAGAACGAAAAATGCGATGGCCGTCGCTGTGTAGAAGCCCAGCGACTTGGCCGCCCAGAACACGTAGATCAGTGTAATGATCAAACCCGGCAGCATGTTCAGGAACATCGATCGTGTTACACCATTCCCGACCTTGGACAGACCCATCGCCGCTTTGCCAAATGTCCACCCGGCCAGAACCACGAAAACTGATGCGATAAGTCGCGGGAATAGGAATGCCTCGGCCGGTTGCTGGGTATAGCTGACCCAGGTCACCCATAGACCCACGGCAAAGACCAGACCCGACCCGAATACGTGTTGCGAGCGGTTCATGCCTGCGCCTCCTCTTTCGTGGTGTAGCGACGGTGGCGCAGTTCCATCCAGACCGAGTAAGCGATTGAGGCTAGCACCACTGCAATCAGCAACAGGTTCAGTCCACCGGTCAGGAAATACGAAGCCTTGCCGACAGTTGCGTCGGCGATCATCCCGCCTTGAATGAAGTTGGCTTCGGCGATTGGCCCAAGGATTAACCCCAACACCAGTGGTGCGGCTGAAAAACCAAAGCGCTCCAGGAAGAACATGCCGATTCCAAGACAGGCCATGACATAAACATCGCCCATCGAACCCTGCACCGAATAGGCCCCGAAGACCGACAGTGCCAGAACGATGGCTGCCATAACCGACTGCGGGACTTGGGCTACACGCGCTGCGAGACCGGCGACATAGAGGCCAAAGATGCACATCAAGACCTGCCCGATCAGCATCGAGTTGATGAAAGTCCAAGCCACGTCGGGATGGTTGTCGAACAGATCCGAACCTGGGAATATCCCATGGATCAGCAATCCGCCCAGTAGAACGGCAGCGGTTGGGCTACCCGGGATCGACAGGGTCAGCAGCGGCACCAAAGATGGGCCTACCATCGCATTATTGGCCGATTCCGCGGCGATTACGCCTTCGGAATGTCCTGTGCCGAACTTGTCTTTTTCAGACGAGAACTTTTTGGTCTGGTCATAAGCGACGAGCCCGGCGATCTGCCCTCCGACGCCGGGGATCAGGCCGATGATCGAGCCGGTCAGCGTTCCGATGCTCAACGCGCGTGTGCGGCTAAAGAGTT
Organism: Ruegeria sp. AN6; assembly: GCF_056540425.1. Lineage (NCBI taxonomy): Bacteria > Pseudomonadati > Pseudomonadota > Alphaproteobacteria > Rhodobacterales > Roseobacteraceae > Ruegeria > Ruegeria sp. AN6. The sequence goes on along the minus strand of NZ_JBQFWR010000001.1, from coordinate 464,540 downwards.
CGCGGAAGGCTTCGAGGATAGAATGCCGTTGCACCTCGATGACTTCGGCACCGGTGTTGTGGCGACCCTTTGCGAACATTGTAAGCACCTGCGGGATCGCGAACAGGCCAATCAGCGCGGCGATGATATTGATCCCGCCTCCCAAAGCAGGGTGAAAGATGAAACGTTGCGCACCCATGATATCGTCAAAGCCAATAGTGGCCAGCCACAACCCGATACAGCCTGAGAGCAGACCTTTAACCACCGAGGCGGAATCCAGCGTCCCGATTACTGTTACGCCCAAAATAGCCAGCCAGAACAGATGTGACGGCCCGAAAGCCAAAGCCCATTTCGCCAGCACCGGGGTTAGAAAGATCAGTAAAAGCACGCCAAAAATGCCACCTACGGCCGAAGCCAGAAACGACAATTGCAGCGCCCGCGCACCCTGACCCTGTTTGGCCATGGTATGCCCGTCCAAGGTCGTTGCGATATTTGCTGGCGCACCGGGGATCTTGAGCAAGATGGCGCTGACTGCTCCACCTGCGACTGTTGAAGTGTAGGCGGCACCCAGCAGGATCAGGCCCTGCGCAGCCTCCAGCTGAAAGGTGAAAGGGATCAATAGTGCGACTGCCATTGTTGGCGACAAGCCCGGCGTCGCGCCCAGGATAAGCCCCCCAATCGTACCGCCCAACAGTAGCATAAAGGACAGCGGCGTGAATACGTCTCCGAAGTAATAAATGAAGTCCATTCAGGGCCTCCCAACCCATCAGTTCACACTTTTACTTTTGTTGACAAATCAGGGTAGGCGATGAAAATAGTATTGCAAATGTTTTCATAAATTCGATCAAGTGAGAGAATATTATGTCTAACTTTCAAAAAGGTAAGGTGGACATTGTAGCGGTTGCAAAGGCCGCAAAAGTATCACCATCAACAGTGTCGCGCACGTTCAATCACCCGAATTTGGTCAACCCCGCGACTCGGAAAAAGATCAATCGGGCGGTGCAAAGGTTGGGTTATATCCGAAACCGTGCCGCACAGACGATGCATGGCAAACGTTCCGGCACCATCGGCCTGGTCGTCCCGACGATCAACCACGCCATTTTTGCCGAAGTGATTCAGGCCTTCTCGGACTCAATCGACAACGCCGGGTTTAGCCTGCTGCTGGCGTCGCATGGATATGACCTCGATCGGGAATACGCGATGGTACGAAAATTTCTTGAACATCGTGTCGACGGAGTGGCGCTGGTTGGATTGGAACATTCTGACGCCACCGCCCGACTGATCGAACAGCAGAAAATACCCGCGCTCGCTATATGGAATTTTTCGGAAGAATCCATCCTTCCTTGTGTGGGGGCCGACAATCGGCTGGCCGGGCGTCTTGCGACGGAACATCTACTGGCCTTGGGGCACCGTGACATTGGGCTGATATTTCCCCAAACCAATGGTAATGACCGCGCCCAACATCGGATATCTGCCGTGCATGCAGCGCTTAACGAAATGGGTATTTCCGTTCCGAGTGAACATGAGTCTGAAGCCCCATATAGTGTGTCGCAAGCTAAGCAAGCAGCGCAGACCCTCTTGACGAAGCACTCTCGTCCTACGGCTCTGCTTTGCGGCAATGACGTCATTGCGCAAGGCGCATTATTCGCGGCCCAGAGCCTGGGGTTGAGGGTTCCAGACGATCTCTCGATCATCGGCATCGGAGACTTCAAAGGATCAGCGGATGTTGAGCCGGGCCTCACAACCATTCGCATCCCGGCAGAAAACATCGGCAAACTCGCTGGCGAGAGGTTCACCGACTACATTACCTCAGAACATCCAGAGCCTTTTAAAATCTGTTGCGAACTCGAATGTGTCGTTAGAGGAACGACAAGCCCGATGTCAGTATATTAACCTACTTGGACAGATTACTTCGCCAACTGAAATTGTTAGGCTCAGGAGCCATTGAATTCCGTTTGGTTGCGTGATTCACGGGTCGAAAAACGAGCGGTGAACATATGTGGTCTATTCTGGTTGAGCGACGCGCAGATGGCGCGGCTTGCACCTTTCTTTCCGAAGTCCCATGGCAAGCCCCGTGTTGACGATAAGCGTGTGCTGAGCGGGATTATCTTCATCAATCGCAATGGGTTAAGGTGGCGCGACGCACCCAAAGAATACGGGCCGCACAAGACATTGTACAATCGTTGGAAGCGATGGAGCGATAAGGGTATCTTTGCTGAGATGTTGATTGGTTTGGCCGCAGATCAAGGTGAAAAGAATACAGTCATGATCGACGCAACCTATCTCAAAGCCCATCGCACGGCGTCGAGCCTTGCGGTGAAAAAAGGGGACGTAGCCGTCTGATCGGGCGGACAAAGGGCGGGATGAACACCTAGCTTCACGCGATCTGTGACAGCACTGGATGACCGTTGAATTCCTTCACAACCGCCGGTCAGGTCAGTTGATTACATCGGCGCTTGAGCTCTCGTTTCCAGTCTACCAAAGGTCGATTGGCCGCTGGGTGATCGAGGCTATGACGCTGATTGGTTCAGGGAAGCATTGAAAGACAAAGGGATACGCGGCTGTATCCCCGGTCGAAAGCAACGCGAGACAGCAGTTCGATACGACAAGCGACGATACAAACGACGTAATCAGATTGAGATCATGTTCGGCAGGCTGACGGGCTGGCGGCGAGTTGCAACAAGATACGACAGATGCCCGAAGGTCTTCCTGTCCGCAATCGCGCTCGCCGCACTCTTAATCTATTGGCTATGAGTCTTGAGCCTAGTTTGCCGCTTGAGTTTCCACCACAAACTTCCGAAACATGTTTTTATCTGATCAATCGACCGAATACGGCATGATGTTGCCACCGCATACCATGCCTATCAGCACAGTGTAGCTCAAACCCGGAATGTGCTGCAGATTCACGGGTTTTCCCCTTGGCGCTAGGGTAAATTCAACCCATGTCGGCGACACATTATTTGAAGGAGACCCCCTATGTCGCGTCTATTGTTAATTGTTGCCATCGCCATCATTGGCGGAGGGGCATACTATTTCGCCACAAAGCCTGAACCAACACCAGCCGAACAGCTTCAATCGGCTGCCGAGGACGCATCCGACGCTGTTGGCGAGGCAGCCACAGCCATTCAAGAGGCTGCGAGCGATGCGGTTGAAGCGGCGACCGAGCAAGCGTCTGAGGCCGCATCTTCGGTTGCAGATCAAGCAAGTGAAGCGGCGTCATCTGTCGCAGAACAAGCCAGCGATGCAGTTTCCGACGCCGGAGAACAAGTTGCTGCGCTCACGGCGCAGGGGCAAGAGCTGTTTAATTCCTGGGTTCAAGAGGGAATGCTGACTGCACAGAATTTTGACTATGACGCCTTGGTCACATCGATCCAGGACAGCACTCTAACTGAGGATGTTAAATCCAAAGCTCTTACGATTCTCGACGATATTAAAGCATCGCCCGAGCTGATCGTCGCCAAGATACAAGACCTGCGCAACTTGCTGACGCAGTAGCGCGGCTCTTTGAACCAGCCCGGTTGGGGCTGGTTCAGCTAAGCTTGGGTACTTTGATTCCTTAGTGTTGCGATCGTGCAAAGTAATGCAGCAAACCCAAGAACGCTTAGTTCTGCAACACTGGGAAATACAATTTTAGATGTTTGTCAGAGTGTTACGTTGAAGTAGTTTCCACATTGTGTTGAACTTCCTTTCCAAAAGGATTGTAAAATGACCGCTCTGCCCGACTCCATGATTGCCATTGTTCAAACACATGACGGCTATTCCGGTACTGCCACCGGACCCACTTTGGAAAAGGCATCGGATTGGTTGGCCGAAGCTAATCTACCCTTGCCCGTTCCCGGGCCGGGTCAGGTGTTGATCAGATTGCGAACTGCCTCGGTTAACCCATCTGATATCCATTTTATCAAAGGCGAATACGGTCAGCCTCGGGTCAAAGGTGCTGCTGCAGGTTTCGAAGGATGCGGGGACGTTGTAGCCACAGGAGCCAGCGCTGAAGCCCTGCAGGATCAGCGGGTGGCGTTTGTTGCAGCAGGCTCAGGTGCATGGGCCGAATATGTCGTCACGCAATCTCAGATGTGCATCCCTTTGCGGCCCGATATCTCAGACGAAGACGGTGCTGCGCAGATTGTTAACCCTCTGACAGCTATGGCGATGGTGGATATCGCGAAGAATGCAGGTGAGGCCTTTGTGGTATCCGCTGCGACCAGCCAACTCGGAAAATTGATGTGCAGCCTTGGGCGGGACCTTGGGTTGAAACCAATCGCGTTGGTGCGACGAGCTGAAACGGTTGACTCGCTAAAGGCCTTCGGCGCTGCAGAGGTGGTGGTAACTGGTGGCGCTGATGCAGCCACGCAGTTCGCGACTATCAGCAAAAACCTAAAACCTCGTGTGTTCCTTGATGCCGTTGCAGACCAACTGTCCGAGCAAGTGTTTTGTGCCATGCCCAATGGCGCGCGCTGGGTGTGTTACGGCAAGCTCAGCTCTGAATTGCCGAAGCTGACTCAGATGGGACAGTTGATCTTTATGAGCAAACGGATCGAAGGGTTTTGGCTGACCCGCTGGATGATGGACACTCCCCCGGCTGATCAAATGCGCGTTGTCGGCGAAGTACAGGCGCGATTTGCGGACGGACGCTGGCACACAGATGTTTCCGCAAGGCTTTCGTTGCGAGAAGTGCTGCCAAATCTGGCAGACGCTCTAAAAAAGAGTGACGGCAAGGTGATTATCACGCCATAGTAGAACAAAGCGCCGGACATAACCGGCTGAGGGAGGGTGAGATTGGATAACGCACAGCTGCTGATCAGCGGGCTGGCGAATGGCTGCGTTTACGGCCTGATCGCTCTGGGCTTTGTTCTGATTTACAAAGCGACCGAGGCGGTGAATTTCGCGCAGGGCGATTTCATGATGCTGGGTGCGTTTGTCACTATCGGCCTTACGAATACTGAATATATGGGTCTGCCCTTCTGGCTGGCATTGCCAATCTCACTGATGATTATGGGGGCGTTGGGATATCTGATTGATCGGCTGATCATCCGTCGCCTGTTTGGCGAAAGCCAAACCGCGGTCGTGATCCTGACCATCGCTTTGGGCTTTGTGATCCGGTTTGCCGCCGGTCAGATCTGGGGGCACGAGCCACAAACGCTGCAGAATCCTCTGGCCGGGAAGGAAATCCGGTTTGGTGGACTGGTTCTAGGCATGGAAGATGTGGCCGTTATCGTCGTCACTATCCTACTCACCTGGGGCCTTTATGTGTTTTTCAGCAAGACCAAGTTGGGGCTTGCCATGCAGGGTGCCTCTCAGAACCAGTTGGCAGCCTATTACATGGGTATCCCGGTCAAGCGCGTTCAGGGGTTTATCTGGGCCTTGGCAGGTGTCGTTGCCGGAATCGCCGGAATATTGTTCGCCGCCAAAGGCTCGGTTGATCCCACGACCGGATTGCTGGGAATCAAAGCCTTTGCGGCCGCAGTGATCGGAGGGTTCGGCAGCCTTCCGGGTGCATTGGCCGGCGGGCTGATTGTAGGAGTGATCGAACCTTTTGCCAGCCGCTATGTCGCCGCTGGATACAGCCAGATCGCACCATATGCGCTCTTGCTGGCGGTACTGATCTTTCGACCGCATGGGCTGTTCAGCCAGGTGCGGGTCAAGAAGGTCTGAGCGCCATGCGGGTTATTTTCAAAACAAGCTATATGCAGGACATTCGCCTGTGGAAGGATGGCTATCAGCTTAGCCTCTATCTGATCCTGTTGGCGGTCGTAGCCGCTGCGCCGTGGTGGCTGGATGACTTTTATCTTGGTGAACTAACCAACGTTCTGATCTGGGCCATAGCGGGTTTGGGCTTGATGATCCTGACCGGCCATACCGGGCAGGCCAGTCTTGGCCATGCCGCCTTTCTGGCCGTTGGGTGCTATGCCAACGTTATCCTGATCGAGGCTGGTGTACCCTTCCTCATCGCTTTCCCCTTGGCGGGTCTGTTGACCGGCATCGTCGGAGCAACCGTCGCCATCCCTGCCCTGCGCCTGCACGGCATCTATCTTGCGATTTTTACTTTGGCCCTGTCTGTGCTCATGGACGACATCATCGTTCTGGCCGAACCCATCACCGGAGGTGTCGCGGGTAAATATCTGGGTGGTGTCGAGATCTTTGGACATCTGGTCGATCGTTGGGCCACCCCGGCCCCGTTCTTCTGGCTGGTGCTGGCCGTCGCCGTTGTCGTGACACTGGGCTATATCAACCTGTTGCGCGGGCCCTTGGGCCGCAGCTTCATCGCCGTACGAGACTCGGAGGTCTCAGCGCAGGCGATGGGCGTGGATATCGCGCGCACCAAATCGATCTCATTTGCCCTCTCTTGTGCGGTCACCGGGCTGGCAGGCGCACTGATGGGAATGTTTGCGGGAGCGTTCAATAACGAGACTTTCAGTGTCGTCATTTCGATCCAGTTGCTGATGATGATCGTGATCGGCGGATTGGGTTCTATCCATGGCGCGTTTCTGGGTGCAATCGTGATCGGTTTCCTGCCGCAGTTCCTATCGATCTCGAAAGAATATGTAGCAGCCTTATTTGGCGGCAACACCGTTGCCATTCCGGGCTTGGAGTTCGGCGTATTCGGCATGATCTTGATCGCCTTCATCCTGTTTGAACCAATGGGCCTCTATGGCCGATGGCTGAAAATCCGCACTTGGTTCGAGCTGTTCCCCTTCTACCGCAAGGACATGTTCAAACGGCAAAAATCGTATCTCAAGACGGAGCGTCTGAGATGAGCTTGCTGGAGTTTGAAAGCGTCACCCTGAAATTCGGCGGTCTGACTGCAGTCGATAATTTGTCATTTGATGTTCAGGAGGGCGAGGTTTTTGCAATCGTTGGTCCGAACGGGGCTGGCAAATCTACTGTCTTCAATCTGATCTCACGATTTTACGATCCTTATGCGGGGGCGATCCGGTTCGATGGGCACGACTTGCTGCGCGTGAAACCTTCGGCCGTAGCGGCCTATGGTGTGGCACGTACATTCCAGAACATTGAACTGTTCGAACACGCGACCGTTCTACAGAACCTTCTGGTCGGGCGCCACCGGCACCGCAAAACCAACCTGTTTTCGGAAATTCTGTTTACGCCCACTGCGCGCAAGCAAGAGATTGAAAACCGTGAAAAGGTAGAAGAGATCATCGACTTCCTCGACCTTCAGGCTTTCCGCGACAAGATGATCTCGGGCCTGCCCTACGGTGTACGCAAGGTGGTCGAGGTCGCGCGCGCGCTGGCCACCGATCCAAAACTCCTGCTACTGGACGAACCCGCCTCGGGCCTGTCGGTTGAAGAGACCACCGATATGCGCTGGTGGATCGATGATATCCGGCGGCAGATGGGGATCACCGTGCTGATGGTGGAACATGACATGAGACTGGTCTCGGGCGTTTCCGACCGAGTGCTGGCGATGGCAGACGGAGCGAAACTTGCGCTAGGAACCCCAGCTGAGGTTCAATCGCATCCAGCCGTGGTCGAGGCTTATCTGGGGAAAGCCTCATGAATGAGCCAATTCTCAGAATCCGCAATATCGAAAGCTTCTATGGACCGATCATGGCAATTCGCGGTGTATCGCTGGACGTGCATCCAGGGCAGATCGTCTCGATCCTTGGCGCGAATGGTGCAGGCAAGACGACACTAATGAAAACCGTCTCGGGCGTGATGGACCCCGAAAAAGGCACGATCACATTTGACGGCCAGCAAATACAAGGCTCCGAACCTCACAAGGTTGTTCAAAAAGGCATCGTACATGTGCCTGAAGGACGTGAGGTTTTTCCGCTACTGACCGTCGATGAGAACCTGAGCCTTGGCGCGTATACCCTGTCAGACAAAGGTCAGATCGATCACGACCGCGATCTGGTCTTTTCCTACTTTCCCGTTCTGAAAGAACGCCGGGGTCAAGAGGCCGGCACCTTGTCTGGTGGACAGCAGCAGATGCTCGCAATCGGTCGCGGTTTGATGGCCAACCCCCGTATCATGCTGCTAGACGAGCCTTCGCTGGGCCTGTCCCCATTGTTGGTGCAAGAGATTTTTGGCATCCTCAAGCGCCTCAATGACGAGCAGAAAATGACGATGATGCTGGTTGAACAGAACGCCAATGCCGCCTTGGAACTTGCCCATCATGGCTATGTTATGGAGATCGGGCGGATCGTCATGGATGGTGCCGCCGATGTACTGCAGCGATCCGAGGACATCCAGAACTTCTATTTGGGCGTTCAGGAAGAAGGCGCGCGGGAGAACCGCCGTTGGAAACGCAAGAAGACGTGGAGGTGAGCCGGATGGACGCGACCCCCCTGCCCCCTCAGATCACGATCAACGGCGTGCAGTTCAACGCGACGCCCGGGCAGCGCCCGCTGCGGGTCGATGGTTGCGTGACGATTTGCGAGCTGTTCCAGAAACGCTGTGCCGAACTAGGTGAGCGGACAGCGCATCGCGAGAAGGATTTCGGCATCTGGAAATCCTATTCATGGGCCGAATACTGGCAGCACGCCAGATGGATCGGGCTGGCCCTGCGTAAGTTGGGCCTGCAACGTGGCGAGGTTGTCTCGATCTTGTCCGAAGACCGCAAGGAATGGGCATGGTTCGATATGGGCATCCAATGCGTCGGAGGGATCGCCTCTGGCGTCTACACCACGGATTCAGCTGCTCAGCTGAAATATCTGATCAACGACAGTGGTAGCCGGTTTCTGATCGTTGAAGACGAAGAGCAGTTGGACAAGTTCCTCGAGGTAGAAGAGCAACTTCCAGATCTGCTCAAGGTCATTATCCTTGAAGACGAAGGCCTGCACGATCTCGACCATCCGCGTTGCATGATGATTGGGGACTTGTACGCTCTGGGGCGGCAGGCTGAGGCCGAAGAAGCTGGCGCATTCGAATCGGAGATCGCTGCAGCCTCGCCACAAGACACTGCCCTGCTCATCTATACATCGGGCACCACCGGCAATCCTAAGGGCGCCATGCTAAGCCATGAAAACATCATGGCGGCGATCGAGGCCGGGGCGCATTCCCTACCGTCTCAGTCGACCGACGAACAACTGTGCTTTCTGCCGCTCTGTCATATCCTCGAGCGCGACGTGTCGATCTATTACCCACTGGCAATGAAAAGCACAGTGAATTTCGCCGAAAGCCCCGAAACGGTATTCGCCAACCTGCAAGAAGTCTCTCCCGCCACCTTTACCGCCGTTCCGCGCGTGTGGGAGAAAATCTACTCGCAGGTCATGTTCATGGCGAAAGAGGCCACGCCGACCGGGCGTTTCGCCTTTGCGCAGGCGCTCAAGGCGGGCACGGCGCGCGCTGATTACATCCTTACGGGCAAGCCTGTGCCCTCGCCTGTCGCCATGCGGTTCTGGTTCTGGGATCGGCTGGTATTGCGCAACCTCCGACGGATGCTGGGCCTTGACCGGCTTCGTCGGGGTGGCTCTGGCGCAGCCCCGATCTCTCCCGATCTGCTTAGATGGTATTGGGCCATCGGCGTACCAATTGTCGAAGGGTTCGGGATGACCGAGACTGCCGGCATAGCGGCGTTGAACACGCTTGGGGTCAACAAGATCGGCACCATTGGAATGCCGGTGCCCGGAAACGACATGCGCATTTCGGATGATGGGGAAATTCAGGTTAAAGGTCTGAACATTTTTCAGGGCTACTGGCGCAATAATTCCAAGACAGCTGAAAGCTTCACCTGCGACGGCTGGCTGCGCACCGGGGATATGGGGCATATCGACGAGGATGGCTTTGTCACCATCACAGGTCGCCTTAAGGACATCATCATCACTGCGGGCGGCAAGAACATCACGCCCGCCGAGATCGAGAGTGGATTGAAGTTCAGCCAGTACATCTCGGACGCGGTAATCATCGGGGACAGGCGTAAGTATTTAACTGCGCTAATCATGATCGATCAGGAGAATGTCGAGAAATTCGCGCAAGAGCGTAAGATCCCCTTCTCGAATTTTGCATCCCTCTGTGCGGCATCGGAAGTCACCGAACTAATTGGTGCAGAGATCAAAGCCATAAACAAAGAGTTTGCACGGGTCGAACAGATCAAGGATTTTCGTTTGATCGATGTGTTGCTGACCGCAGAGGATGATGAGCTGACTGCGACGATGAAACTCAAGCGTGGTCTTGTGGAAAAGAAACACGCACATCTCATTGAAGATATGTACAATTAGTTAAGGGACGACCCAACAGGGAGGAGAAATATGAAACAACTGATTAAAGGGTTTGCTGCAGCCACGGCATTAACTGCATGCGCCACAATAGGCTGGGCGCAAACCCAAGGTGTGAGCGATGATGAGATCGTCATCGGCTCTGTTAACGACCTCAGTGGCATCTTCGCTGCCGTGGGAGTACCGGCCACGAAGGGCGCGAATGTGGTCTTTGATCGGGTCAACGCTGAGGGCGGCGTTCACGGGCGTCAGATTCGCTTTGTGGTCGAGGATAATGGCTACCAGATGCCACGCGCGATGCAGGGTTATAACAAGCTTCTGAACCGCGATAAGGTGTTTGCCATGCTGCAATCGCTGGGTACGCCGATGAACGTCGCCGGGTTCAAGCTGCTGGACCCGAAAGGTATTCCCAACGTCGCTCCTCTGACCGCCGCGCGGCAGATGCTGCAAGAGCCGATGAAGAACAAGTTCACGTCGTTCTCGACCTATTACGACCAGGCGCGGATTGGAGTGAAATATCTAAACGGTGAATTCGGATCGCAAACCGTCTGCACAATGTATCTACCCACCGATTTCGGCGAGGAAATCCTGGAAGGCAGCAAAGCTGGGGCTGAAGAAGCTGGCATCACTTTCGGCGCAGAGACCACCCATAAGCCGGACGAGACGGACTTCGTGGGGTCCTTGAGCAAGCTCAAGGAAGAAGGTTGCGATATCGTCACCATGGCCCTCGGCGTACGTCAGGCAATCACCGTTGTTGGAACGGCCAAGAAAATGGGTCTGACCGACATGAAGTTCCTCGGCACCTCGGCCAGCTTCTTGACCGTGGTGGCACAGGTACCCGGAGGCGTCACGGATGGTTTCTATGCAGCCGCGTCCTGGTTGGACCTCTGGGCGCGCGCGGAAGAACCTGCCCCGGCAGCGTTTATCGCAGAATACAAAGAGGCAACAGGCGAGGATCCGGTCGGTTTCTCAATGCTTGGCTATTCAGCAGCCGAGATGATGGTCAAAGCGCTTGAGGCCGCAGGGCCTGATCTGACCCACGAAAGTTTCATCGCCGCAATGGAATCGCTGGATTACATGGATGAGCTGGTCGGCAACCAGATCACCTATGGGCCGGATGACCATCAGGGTGCTGATACTGTCTTTGTCAGCGTCGTCGAAAATGGTGCGTGGAAACTGGTTTACGAAGAATAAACCCACCAAAGAAAAAGGGCTCGCAGTTGCGAGCCCTTTCCAATTCGGTATCCGTAGCGATTAACGCTTCGAGAACTGGAACGAACGACGCGCTTTGCGCTTACCGTATTTCTTACGTTCCACAACGCGGCTGTCGCGGGTCAGGAAGCCAGCAGCTTTCAGAGCGCCACGCAGGTTCGGATCGTACAGTTGCAGCGCTTTCGAGATGCCGTGCTTGACCGCACCGGCCTGCCCCGTCAGGCCACCGCCTTTGACGGTTGCAACAACATCGAACTCACCTTCAACACCAGCAACCTGGAACGGCTGGCGCAGGATCAGCTGCAGAACGGGACGCGCAAAATACTTGTCCTGATCTTTGCCGTTCACGGTGACCTTGCCGGAACCCGGCTTGATCCAAACGCGGGCAACGGCGTCTTTACGCTTGCCGGTGGCATAGGAGCGGCCCAGTTCGTCACGTACGGGTTCACGCACGATGACTTCTTCGGCCACGGTTTCAACGCCTGCGACGGCGCTCAGCTCTTCGAGAGTATTGATCTGGTCAGCCATCGGTCATTAGCTCCGGGTGTTTTTCTTGTTCATGGATGCAACATCCAGAACTTCGGGCGCTTGCGCCTCATGAGGATGCTCGGCACCGGCGTAAACGCGCAGATTGGTCATCTGCTGGCGTGCCAGACGGTTGCCCGGCAGCATGCGCTTGACCGCTTGGGTCACGACGCGCTCGGGGTGTGCACCTTCGAGGATCTGCTGCTTGGTGCGCGACTTGATGCCGCCCGGGTGGCCAGTGTGCCAGTAGAAGTTCTCTTCGCGCTTCTTGCCGGTCATCTGGATTTTGTCAGCGTTGATCACGATGACGTTGTCGCCCATGTCCATGTTCGGGGTGAACGACGCTTTGTGCTTGCCACGCAGGCGCATGGCGACGATCGAGGCAAGACGGCCCAGAACAACGCCTTCTGCGTCGATCAGGATCCATTTCTTGTCGATGTCTGCAGGTGTTGCAGAAAAGGTTTTCATGGCAGGATAGTCCTGTTTGATGTGAAAGACCGCCCCGTGGCGGAGCGGCTCGAATTCGATGGATGGGGTTTAGACCTACTCGTGATGCAGGTCAATACACGCAAGGTAGAATAAATTATGCGATAACAGATGTTTACAAAATAGGTATTATTTTACCCCAATGATTTATCCGCCAACCTATCTAAATCTATAAGGTGCGCAACTGTAACCCGCTCATAAAAACCAACCAGTCCCGGGAGGCTACCATGCAAGAACTAAACTATGTAATTGCTGCTTACGGTGCTGCCTGGCAGGAAACGAACCCGAATAGACGACTGAAACTGCTTGATCAGTGTTTTGCTGGCAATGGCAGCTATGTCGATCCTACCGCTGCGGTAACTGGAAGAGATCAGCTATCCGAACATATCGGAGAAGTCCTGAAAGATACGCAAGGCCGCGTTGAACTGACAAGCGCCCCCACCTCACATCATGACGTCGTCCACTTCACCTGGCATATGGTTTCACCCGATGGTTCGATCATGGTTGCGGGACATGATTTCATCCGCCTCGATGCCAACGGCAAGATCGGGCATCTGGCCGGTTTTTTTGGCGACCCTTCCCCGTTGAATTAAAACTTAGACGCTTATTTGTTCGGGTGGGTTATCCAACAACGCGCGCAGGCGCAGCATTGCATCTTCGAATTTAGCTAACGAGACATGCCCGTTCACTGCAATTCGGACAGCATTCGGTGCCCTGCCGTTTCTAAGCGCGAATTCGTCGGCAGATCGCAACTGAATACCTTCACGTTCAGCTGCGCGACTGAAGGCAGCAGAGCGCCAACCCGAAGGCAGATGCAGCCACACAAAGGGAATCTCTGAATCCCAATTAAGGTCAAAGCCGCCCAAGGCGTTTACTGCGACCCGCACATATTCTCCCATCTTGGAGCGAACATCTCGTGCCAGTTGCCTCGCCTCTGGGTGCCCCAACAATAGTCGCGTCAATTCGGCTAAGGGTTGGGCCAACCCAAAGTACCCGTACTCGGCAGATCGGCGCAAATCTACGCTTCGCTCCCGCGGGGCAATCGCGAATCCAACACGTAGCGCTGGCGTCAGCGTTTTGGAAATTGAAGAGACATGCCAGCCCCGCTCAGGTGCCAACGCACGATAGCTGGGCGCGCGTGCCTCACCCATGCGATAGCAATCATCTTCGATGATCTGCAATTCATACTTACGCGCTATCTCGACCACTTCTTTGCGTCTCTCCAGCGGAGAATGCCCGCCCGTCGGGTTCTGCACCTCAGGTGAGACGCAGATCGCTTGTGCTTTGGTTTGCCTGAGGATGTGATCCAGCGCGTCTGGGCTAATGCCCCATTTATCCATCTTTACCCCAACAATCTCGGCGCGCATTAACTCACCGGCCCGTCGGAAGCCAGCATACGACAGATCCTCGACCAGTACGACGGGTCTGGGATCCCTCAGAACGGTTTGAAAAACAACACAAATACCACTTTGTCCGCCATGCGTCAGTACAATGTCATCAGCATTCAATGAACCAAGTGGAAGATCCGATAACCAGTCAGCCACAACTTGGCGCACCGGTAGATAAGCATCGCGGGTCGGATAGTTCATGAACATCCGCGGATCGCCTTTTGCAACCTTTTCAAGGCATTCGCGGATTAAGGTCACCTGCCCTACATCCGGCAGGCGTGGGCTGAACAGGCTGACGTTGGACTCATATTTATCGTCCCTCAGATGCAGCTGCCTCGACCAGACATCATCCAAAATGGGCGATCGCGGCGGGGCGACAAATGTACCACGCCCGACCTCGGCTTGTAGCAAGCCTTCATCGGTCAGGATCGTATAGGCACGCGCGACAGTGCCTGGTGTGATCTTTAGTCGATACGCCAGTTCCCGTACCGGAGGCAGTTTCTTTCCAACCTCCAGTGTCTTGTTATCTATTGCTTTTCGGATCGTGTCGGCGACCAGAGTGTATTTTGGACCTTTGGATTTAGGTAATGCCTCTGGCCAAATTGTATCCATTACAATTCTTCCTTTGATTTCGATACAATGTTGAATGTATCAACGCACTGTACCGAACATCTTAGCTTTGTGTCAATACAATTTGAAAGGATACCCAAGATGACACGCGCAATGCACAACCCCGCCCTCTTGCTGCTGAACGACAGCCCTCGGCTGCCGCTGATCGCCGCGCTGGCCGTGCGGTTTGCGGCGATTGTCACACAGTGGGAGCAACGCCGCCGCAGCCGCGTCAATTTAGGCAAGCTGGATGACAGGCTGCTTCGCGATGTAGGACTGACCCGCCATCGCGCTGATGAAGAAGCAAGCCGCTATTTCTGGATGAAATAATTATCCCCAGTCCCACCTAAGGGACCTCTTCCTGGCCGGGGTTTGTCCCCGGCCCTTTTTTATCCAAACGCGGCGGCGGCTGAGCCTTCTGGAGGAATGGAATACGTCATACTCGCCCTTGCGACCGGTTTGTCCGAGCCTTCTGAGTACATCAGCACATCCCCTACTGCCAATGTTCGGCCTAATTTCAACAACTTGCATTCGGCAATTAAGTCCGCGCCACCTTTCGGCTTGCGAAGGAAATCCAGCGAACTGTTTGTGGTTACCGCCAGCGATTGCCGACCCTTTCGCGCCAAAACCATCGCGTAAACGCTAACATCAGCCAGCCCGAACATGGACGGCCCAGATACGGTGCCGCCAGGTCGCAGATGTCGGTCCTCGACCCTTAGTCGCATCGTGATGGACGTCTTGGTCAGTTCTTCCACAACAAAATCGCTGTGGACCTGTGGAAATACTTCTTCCAGATACTCTGCCAAATCTTGTTTGCTCAGTGCTAACGACATGCTTCCCCTCATGGCTCTGCCCGCCTAGAGTTGGCCCAAACGCCAGTGGGAGGGCAAGATGGCAATTCTGGAACGTAACGACACAGGAGCTATTGCGCGGCTCAAGATGAATGCGCCTCAGCGTTTGAATGCACTGAGTGACGAAATGCTCGCCGCGTTGCAGGCCGAGCTCGATGCACTGCGTGATGATAATTCGATTCGTGTCGTTGTTCTTTCAGGGGCAGGAAAAGCGTTTTGTGCCGGGCACGATCTGAAACAGATGACGCAAGGACGACAGGCCAGCGACCGAGGGCTTTCTTACTTTCAGGATCTGTTCGACCGCTGCGCAAAGATGATGCTGTCTATCCAGTCCCTGCCCCAACCTGTTATTGCCCAGACGCACGGAATCGCCACGGCGGCAGGCTGTCAGTTGGTAGCAACCTGTGATTTGGCAATTGCGGCCGAGGGTACACGGTTTGGTGTAAATGGCGTTAATATCGGCCTGTTTTGCTCGACCCCGATGGTGGCACTCAGCCGGAATATTCCGCGTAAACAGGCGTTTGAGATGCTGACGACCGGTGATTTTATTTCAGCCGAACGCGCAGCCGAGCTTGGTCTGGTCAATCGGGTTGTCCCAGAAAACCTGCTGGCGGAAGAAACTGATACGCTTGCAGAGAAGTTGGCGGCAAAGCTTAGCAGTGCGGTGAAAATCGGTAAAACAGCTTTTTATCAACAAGTTAACATGCCCGTTGACCAGGCCTACGCGTACACTGCCGAAGTAATGGCTCAGAATATGATGGACCGGAATACCGAGGAAGGCATAAGCGCATTTATAGAGAAACGTCCGCCCAATTGGCATCAGTGACGCTGTTATTTCATACATTTTTCAGCACTGTTCGCATTTTTTCACTTTTCAAAAGGGCGACACTGTGGCAATGCTGGGACAAGGCCAAGGCCTGAATATGCTTTTGGGTCGCCGTGGGCGGAAGGTCCCTCCAGCTGGTTTCTCTCACCGGCGCAGACATTCCCGCAGCGGCGACCCCAAAAACTTCTCCGTTTAAAGTTGCTGATATCTGCGCATTGCGTATGACGTTGCAGTGCCCTATTTGGCAGCGCATGACAGATAAGTTGCACATCGTGGGCGGCGGCATGGCCGGGTCCGAGGCCGCCTGGCAGGCGGCGGAAATGGGCGTGGATGTTGTGATCCACGAAATGCGACCTAATGTAGGCACCTTTGCGCACCAGACCGGCTATCTGGCCGAGATGGTATGTTCGAACTCGTTCCGCTCGGATGATGATGAACAGAACGCTGTCGGATTGCTGCATTGGGAAATGCGCGCAGCAAACGGGTTGATTATGACCACGGCTGATAGCCACCGCCTACCAGCCGGTGGTGCTCTGGCGGTTGACCGTGATCCTTTTGCTGAATCTGTGACCGCCAAGTTGAAGGCACATTCACACGTATCGGTCACTGACGAGGAGGTCACCAGCCTGCCCAGTGAGGGCCACTGGATTTTCGCCACAGGCCCGCTGACCTCACCCGGTTTGAGTGAGGCCATACGGTCAGAGACAGGTGCCGAAGCACTAGCCTTTTTCGACGCCATAGCGCCTATCGTCTACGCCGACAGCATTGATATGAGCAAAGCATGGATGCAGTCGCGCTATGACAAGGGCGAGACCGAAGAAGAACGGACGGCCTATCTCAATTGTCCGATGGATCGTGAACAGTACGAAGCCTTCATTGATGCGCTGCTGGCGGCTGACAAGACCGAGTTCCACGAGGGCGAAACCGCTGGTTATTTCGACGGCTGCCTGCCGATCGAAGTAATGGCCGAGCGCGGCCGTGAAACCTTGCGTCACGGTCCGATGAAACCCGTTGGTCTGACCAATCCGCACCAACCGGATGTAAAGCCACACGCTGTTGTTCAATTGCGGCGTGACAATGCCTTGGGCACCTTATTCAACATCGTTGGTTTTCAGACCAAGATGAAATACGGCGCACAAACGGATGTTTTTCGTAAAATCCCAGGGCTGGAAAACGCCAGCTTTGCGCGGTTGGGTGGCATTCATCGTAATACCTTCATCAATTCTCCGACATTGCTAGATGCGCAGATGCGGCTGAAATCCCGGCCCAATATTCGATTTGCGGGCCAGATCACTGGGGTTGAAGGCTATGTTGAAAGTGCCGCGATGGGCTTGCTGGCTGGTCGTCTTGCTGCCGCCGAGATTTTGGGCAAGACCTTGCCCGAAGTGCCTCAAGACAGCGCGATGGGCGCGTTGATCCACCATATTACCGGCGGTGCTGAGGCCAAAACGTTCCAACCCATGAACGTGAATTTCGGATTATTCCGCCCAGTCGATGGTCTGAAAGGTGGTCGTCGGGGCCGTAAAGATCGCTACAAGGCGTATACAGACCGGGCAAAAGCTGTCTGGAGAGACTGGTTAAACCAGTGTTGACTGGACGGCACGCCTACCCTGCGCCTAACATGTGAGGTATGAGCGACAAGTTTCTGAAAAACACATACAATCTGAACTCTGCCCAGGAAACGCAGGAACACTATCAGAATTGGGCGGCGTCGTATGATGATGAAGTCGATGAGCATGGCTACGTCACCCCGGATCGTGTTGCCGCAGCATTGTGGTCATTTATCTCAGATGCCGAGGTGCCGGTTTTGGACTATGGCTGTGGCACAGGGCTTTCAGGTGTTGCGCTGAGCAAGGCCGGTTTCCACGTGATCGACGGCATGGACCCATCGCCGAATATGCTGAAAGGGGCAGCGGCCAAGGGTGTCTATCGCAATCTGATAGGCTTTGACGTCACCAACCCCGAACCGATTGAGGCGGGTGCTTACTCTGCCATCACATCTATAGGGGTTATTGGAGCCGGCGCGGCTCCGCCTGAAACCTTTGATCTTCTTATGAATGCGTTACCACGCGGTGGGTATCTGGCCTTTTCTTTCAATGACCATACCTTGGCCGATCACGCCTATACCGCGCGTCTCAACGATTGGCTGGACATGGGGCACGCACGGTTGTTATTTCGTGAATATGGCCCTCACCTCCCCGGAATGGACATGAAATCTAACGTCTACGTTGTTGAAAAAGCGTGAGATTCATAACGCGCTTTGCGCCTTCTCCGACAGGTCCATTGCATCTGGGCCATGCATATTCCGCACTTCTGGCCCGTGATCAAGCGCAGGCTGCAGGTGGAGAATTCCACTTGCGGATCGAAGATATAGATCAGTCGCGTTCTCGCCTTCATTGGGAAAACCAAATCTATGACGATCTGCACTGGCTTGGCCTGACATGGCCTCTGCCGGTGATGCGCCAATCAGATCGAATTCAAAAATATCGACACGCGCTCGAAACCTTGATCGATCTGAAGTTGGTCTACCCTTGCCAATGTAAGCGTGCCGATATCGAGGCCGCGGCTGGGGCCCCACAGGAAGGAGCGCCCCAGTTTGGACCAGATGGGCGCATCTATCCGGGTACATGCCGTCAGCGGCTCCTGCTCGATGCGGGCCCCGAGGATGTTCTTCGCCTCAATATGGAAAAAGCGCTAGAGGCGTCAGAGCTTCGCACTTTTCGTGAAACCGGAGCGAAACATGCGGGAACACACTCACTTAGTGCCGATACGCTTGTCAACGCAGTCGGCGATATCATCCTCGTTCGGCGCAATATGGGCAGTTCTTATCATTTGTCCGTAGTCGTTGACGACGCAGATCAGAACATAACGCATGTGGTCCGAGGTGAAGATCTGTTCGACGCTACGCAGATACACGTCTTGCTACAGGGCTTGCTTGGGCTTCCAACGCCGGTATATCACCACCACCGTCTAATCCGGGACGAGGCTGGCAAACGGCTTGCAAAACGAGATGATGCGCGCGCGATTTCTCTCTATCGCGATCAAGGCGCTACACCGGCCGAAATCAGAGCGATGGTCGGGCTTTGATCTGAGAAGCAAACCGATCGCCTAACGCTTCATTCAATCGGTGACATAAGCTCGACTTCGGTGCCATCGCGAACCGCTGTATAGAAACAACTCCGCCGATTTGTGTGACAGGCCGGTCCGGTTTGTTTCACTACGATCAGAAGGCAATCCCGGTCACAATCGACGCGAAAATCCACCAACTCCTGCACATGGCCCGAACTTTCGCCTTTGACCCAGAACGCCTGTCGCGACCGCGACCAATAGGTGACGCGCCTAGTATCCAACGTGCGCTCGATGGACTGGGCGTTCATCCATGCCATCATAAGAACCTCACCGGTTTCTTCATCCTGCGCAATCGCAGGGATCAAACCAGCCTCGTTGAATTTCAGTGTCGACGGGTCAAACAAGACTGTGTCAGCCATCGCAAAAACCTTTTGCATCCCAGAATCTCGCCATTATGTATGGGGAATAGAAAACGAGGGAAAGCCATGAGCGGCGAAACCGATCTAATCAAGCTCTATTCCGGACGCATTCTGGCGCTGGCGGCGGATATTCCGCATCTGGACCGCTTGGAAAGTCCCGATGCGACAGTGAAAAAACGTGCACCTTTATGCGGCTCGACAGTAACTGTTGACGTCAAAGTCGAGGATGGTCGGATTACCAACTTCGGGCAAGATGTTAAGGCTTGTGCTTTGGGCCAGGCTTCGGCTTCGGTTGTCGGCAGCGCGGTGATCGGTGCGACACGGGCTCAGGTAGAAACCGCGCGCGATCAGCTTTCGGCAATGTTGAAGAAAGACGGCCCGGCCCCCGACGCTCCATTTGACGGGCTCGAGGTTTTAATGCCCGCACGGGACTATAGGAACCGGCATGCGTCGATCTTGTTGGCACTGGACGCAACTGCGGAAGCGATGGAGCAGGTAGAACAAGCCAACTGCGCCTGATCGTGGCCTTTCCAAACAAAGACGTATAGTGTGCCCCTAATTGATTTGGGGGTTAACGTGAACAATTTGCTGGAACATTTCGTGACGCTTTGGGTTGTAATCGACCCTATCGGCACGATCCCCGTCTTTATCGCCGTCACTGCCGGTATAGCCGCTGGGGCCCGTCGCAAGACCGCCCTATTGGCGGCATTGGTGAGCGCGGGAATACTAATGTTCTTTCTCATCTTCGGACAACTTGTGATCGAGGCTTTGGACATCGGCCTGAACTCGTTTCAGGTTGCCGGTGGGATAATACTGTTCCTCTTCGCGTTGACCATGATTTTTGGCGAAAGCAAGCAAGAGATTGAACAACGTCAGGCCGAAGAGGACCTGGACGATAAAATGCACAAGACCAACCCGGCCATTTTCCCGCTCGCCGTTCCATCCCTCGCCTCCCCTGGCGCGATGCTCGCTATCGTTGTTTTGACCGACAACAACCGATACAGCGTCGCTGATCAAAGTATCACTGCCATGGTTATGCTAGCTGTGATCGCCATCGCGTTTGTGCTGATGCTATTGGCAGAACCGATCATCCGATTAATCGGTCATTCAGGTGCAGCCATCATCAGCCGCGTAATGGGAATGATCCTGGCCTCAGTCGCGGTCAACTCTGTCCTGTCGGCGACGATTGAGATCATCAAAACCGGTCAGCTTTAAAAAAGAACCGCCGCACCTTCCGGGCGGAAAGGGCGGCGGCAAGTCATGCGTTTCTCATGTAGGGTCCGGATTACCGCACGGGGCCGAGGCTGGCCCCTTCAAGGGAAATGGGACAGGCAGGTCACCCTTGATCATGACGGGGAAACAAGCGCGGTATGATCGGCACGAGATCGCAGGCAGAAAGGCTTAGAACCCGCTTGGCAGGTGAAGGGCAACCACCAGCATCACAACCAGAGAAACCGCGCCTGCTGCATCCTGCAAGATCGTGGATTGCGAACGGGTAAAGGCAGTCTTGATCTGGCTCAGCATGGTCTCACCTCCGGTCAGGTTTAATCATTTGTTGACCTTTTGTTCTCATATTTTAACGAGTCGGTAAAGAACTTTTTGGGAACATTTGTGAACTTTATGGGATTTACAGTCTAACCCACTGATATCAAACGGATCGCCTTGTCCTGTTTCATGAGCCACAAAAGAACACGCGCCGCCTGGCCTCGGTCCGATGTCAACTTGGGGTCTGAGGAGAGCAACGCGCGCGCATCAGATTGCGCCACTGCCATCAATCCTGCCTGGCGTTCGAGATCGGCAATCCTGAACTTAGGCAAGCCAGATTGCGCTGTGCCGATCAAGTCACCCGCGCCGCGCATCTGCAAATCGGTCTCAGCAATGCGGAACCCGTCCTCGGTTTCACGCAGAACTTCCAGACGCTTGCGGCCACCTTCGCTAAGTGGCGGTTGATACATCAGCAAACAGGTCGAAGCATCCTCTCCGCGTCCAACCCGCCCCCGCAACTGGTGCAATTGCGCCAATCCGAAAATCTCTGCCCGTTCAATCACCATGATTGTCGCATTGGGAACATTGACCCCAACTTCAATCACCGTGGTTGCGACTAGAACCTTGGTTTGGCCGGTCTGAAACGCCGCCATTGCAGCATCTTTTTCGGTGGGTGGCATCTGGCCATGCACCAGCCCCACCACATCATCCCCCAAAAGCGCGCGCAGCCGCTTGAAACGCTCCTCGGCGGCGGTCAGGTCTGAGACTTCGGATTCATCGACCAGAGGACATACCCAATAGCATTGTTTGCCCGCATCAATCGCGCCGCGCAGGTGGGCCACAACCTCGTCCATGCGCTGCGTGCTGACGATCGCGGTCTTGATTGGCTTTCGGCCAGGTGGCTTTTCATCAAGAACCGAGACATCCATGTCACCATACTGCGCCAACGCCAAACTGCGCGGGATGGGCGTTGCGGTCATCACCAGAACATCCGCGCGTTGACCTTTTTCGGACAATTCCATCCGCTGGCGGACACCAAAACGATGTTGTTCATCAACGATGGCCAGCCTTAAGGCCTTAAACTCGACATCGTCCTGAAATACCGCATGGGTGCCGACCAGTATTTGAATGTCACCTTGTTTCAGTGCGGCCAACTTCGCCCGACGTTCGGCCCCTTTGTCGCGCCCGGTCAGGATTTCCAGCACAACTCCGGCCTCTTCGGCTAAGGGTCGCAATCCTTCAAGATGTTGTCGGGCAAGGATCTCGGTGGGAGCCATCATCACCCCCTGCCCGCCTGCTTCAACCGCGATCAAAAGCGCTATAAACGCCACAAGCGTCTTTCCCGCGCCGACATCGCCTTGCAGCAATCGATTCATGCGGGAACTAGAGGCCATATCCTCCGAAATTTCTTCGATTGCAAGGGATTGAGCATCGGTTGGTCGATACGGCAAGCTTGCAAGCACCTTAGATTGTAGCGCCCCTGTCCCGAGACTGATGATGCCACGCGCCTTCCGCTCACGCTGTCGTGCCAGAGCCAAAGTCAGTTGATGGGCGAGCAATTCATCATATGCCAGACGCTCCCTTGCAGGTGCAAAAGGGGCTACGTCATCTGCCCCATGCGGATGATGAGCAGCACGAATTGCAGCCGACCAGTCGGGCCAGTTTTGCTGAGCCACCTGAGCTGGGTCTGCCCATTCAGCCAGAGCAGGCACCCGTTTGAGTGCGCTTTGCGCCGCCTTGTACGCCGTTTTCTGCGTAACGCCCTGGGTCAGATGATAAACCGGTTCAAACTCTGGTAACTCACCTGCGTTTTCTGGCGCAACCATGTGATCGGGGTGTACCATCTGGGCCATTCCATCAAACAGTTCCAGCTTTCCCGAAACCACGCGGCGCGCACCCTGCGGCAACAGTTTCTTCAGATAATCCCCGCGCGCGTGAAAGAACACTAGTTGAAAATCCGCTTGGCTGTCCTCGACATGAATGCGGTATGCACCACCTTTGTTACGCGGAGGCCGGTGGGTTCCGATCGTGACCTCTACCGTCAAGGTGGTCGGAAGATCGGCCCCTTGTATGGTATCGCGTCGGCGCCGGTCGATCACCGCATATGGCAATGAAAACAAGACATCTCGCGGCGACTCGATGTCTAATTGGCCGAAAAGTTGCGCTGTTTTCGGTCCCACACCATCCAGCGTTTCAAGTCCTGCGAACAGCGGAAAGAGTTGCTCTGGCCTGCCGCTCATAGATCGCCGATCAGTTGAAGCCAGCCGTCTTCATCCAGGGTTTCTATACCCAGATCGGCCGCCTTCTTTGCCTTGGAACCCGCACCCGGACCCGCCACCAACAAATCGGTTTTTTGGCTGACCGAACCCGACACCTTGGCGCCCAACGCCTCGGCACGCGCCTTGGCCTCGGCGCGGGTCATCTTCTCAAGCGTTCCTGTAAAGACGACCGTTTTTCCTGCAACCGGGCTATCCGATGCAGGCGCATTTGGCGGAACTATGGTTAAGTGACTGCGCAGTCCATCAATCGCTTTGCGTTCGTCCGGGTTGGCAAAGGCGTCAGACAGCGACAGCCCCAGCGTGGTTCCAATGCCATCAATTCCAATCATATCCGTCCAAGCGCTGGCAGCGTCCGCTGGTACATTTAGCTTAGCAACCGTAGCATCCCGCGCCTCTTTGACTCTGGCGCGCCGACCTTCTTCTATAGCTGCGATCCTTTCTGCATCTTCCGCTTCGTCAGCGGCACGCTGCGCAAGTGCTGCGGGTCGCGCCGTATCGATCGACGCGGTCATTTGATCCCAATCCCGATAGAACAGGGCCAAATCCCGGGCGCCGACTTCGCCCACATGGCGAATTCCGAGCGCAAACAACAATCGAGCGAAGGGAATGGTTCGTTTGTCATCAATCGCGGCGAACAGATTGCTGGCCGAGGTCTCTCCCCAACCGTCACGGTTTTTCAAACGGGCAAGATTTTCAGCGTCCCGTTCTTTCAAGGTGAAGATATCGGCAGGTGTGTTGATAGGCAGAACGGGGTCGTTGTGGAACATCTCGATCTGTTTGGCACCGAGCCCTTCGATATCGAAGGCTTTGCGCGACACGAAATGTTTAAGTTTCTCCACCGCCTGCGCAGGGCAAATTAAACCCCCGGTGCATCGGCGTACCGCATCACCTTCTTCGCGGATTGCCTCACTGTCACATTCCGGGCATGTCGTTGGAAAGGAATAAGGTTTCGCATCATCCGGTCGTTTCGACAGATCAACATCCGAAATCTTTGGGATCACATCCCCTGCCCGATAAACCTGCACCCAATCGCCGATGCGTATGTCTTTGCCATCGCGGATAACCCCGCCTTTGGCGTCCCGCCCCGCGATATAGTCCTCATTGTGCAGCGTCGCGTTCGACACAACGACCCCACCGACAGTCACAGGATGCAAACGTGCAACCGGGCTAAGCGCTCCGGTCCGACCCACCTGAATGTCGATCGCTTCAAGCCGGGTCCAGGCCAGTTCGGCCGGAAATTTATGCGCGATCGCCCAGCGGGGCGTTGTCGAGCGGAATCCCAACCGGGATTGCAGACTCAGATCATCAACTTTGTAGACCACCCCGTCGATGTCATATCCCAAAATCGCGCGCTGTTCTTCGATCGCGCGGTAATGATCCAGCATCTGACCTGTCGTGGAACAGAGACGCGTAAGCGCGTTGACTTGGAAGCCCAACGCTTTGAGTCGTTCGATTGCCCCCATTTGCGTTTCAGCCAGAGGTTTCGACAGTTCGCCCCAGGCATAGGCAAAAAACTTTAGTGGACGTGATCGAGTTATTTCCGAGTCCAGTTGACGCAGCGAACCAGCCGCTGCGTTACGCGGATTTGCGAAAGTCTTTCCACCTGTTTCAATTTGCCGTGCGTTCAGCGCTTCGAAATCATGATGAGACATGTAAACCTCGCCGCGAACCTCGAATATATCTGGAGCACCTTCAATTCGAGGCGGAATATCCGACACAGTGCGCGCATTGGCGGTCACGTTTTCCCCGGTCTCACCATCCCCTCGGGTCGCCGCCTGAATCAGCTCGCCGTGCTCATATCTTAAGGATAACGAGAGGCCATCGATCTTTGGCTCGGCTGTATATTCAAGTGGTGCGTCTTCCCCTAACCCGAGATACTTGCGGATTGAGCGGTCAAAATCGGCAACATCCTCCTCGTCAAAGGCATTGCCAAGTGACATCATCCGCACTGCATGCGTGACTTTGGAAAACCCGTCTGAAACTTGTGCCCCTACTTGATCCGAAGGGCTGTCTGCACGTTTTAGTTCCGGAAAGTGCGCCTCAATATCGGCGTTGCGACGTTTGAGGGCATCATAATCGGCGTCTGATATTTCCGGAGCATCTTCAGTGTGATAAAGCTGGTTGGCCCTCTGCAACTCCTTGGCAAGCCGAGCTAGTTCTGCACGTGCTTCGTCTTCCGTCAATTCTGCGATTGCAGTGGTATCGCTCATGGCCCCGCCCTGTCACGTCATATTAGAATCCAGTGATAGGACGAGGCCATGATCAGGTCCAGTGTTGTGCTGAGACGCGAGTGAAATTACCGTCCTGGACCATCGACGGTAGCAGTCAGATCAATTCAGGCGCCAACGGCAAGGCGGGCTTCACCCATATTGCTGGATTGTGGATCGCGCAGAACATAACCGCGACCCCAGACTGTTTCGATATAATTCTCACCACCAGTGGCATTGCTGAGCTTCTTACGTAACTTGCAGATGAACACATCGATAATTTTCAATTCTGGCTCATCCATGCCGCCGTAGAGATGATTCAGGAACATCTCTTTGGTCAGAGTTGTACCTTTGCGCAGGCTTAGAAGCTCAAGCATCTGATATTCTTTGCCCGTCAGGTGCACGGTCTTTCCTTCGACCTCGGCGGTCTTGGCATCCAGATTGACGGCCACCTGCCCTGTGTGGATCACGGACTGGGAATGCCCCTTGGAACGCCGGATGATCGCATGAATACGCGCCACCAGCTCTTCGCGATGGAAGGGTTTGGCCAGGTAATCGTCTGCACCAAACCCGAAGCCTTTGATTTTGCTTTCGGTGTCGTCCGCGCCCGACAGGATCAGGATCGGTGTTTCCACGCGTGCGATCCGCAGTTGGCGCAGCACTTCGTGGCCGTTCATATCAGGCAAATTCAGGTCAAGCAGAATGAGGTCATAATCATACAGCTTGGCCAGATCGATTCCTTCTTCGCCAAGGTCCGTCGCATATACGTTGAGATTTGCGTGCGTCAGCATCAATTCAATGCTCTTGGACGTGGTTGGATCATCCTCGACAAGAAGTATGCGCATTTTTCACTGCTCCAATTAGGTCAAATTCTTCAACTGATCTGAGCCTGAATAAAAATGGTTAATCTGACGTTACCGTTGAATCATTTATTTAGCTTCTCCTTTAGGTTGTCGATATTTTTTTAATGCAGTCACCTTCAGCGCATCGATTCCGTGCTCTGCGACGGCTGACACCCAGGAATTGAATTCCTCATCGCTGATGCCGTAGCGTTTCTTTGCATCAGACAGGGAAATCAGCCCGTAAAGCACTCCACGCACGACAACTACTTTGCGCGAAGCTACCCATCGCCGCGTGTCTGCCGGGGGTAGATCGGCGCGTGTTAGCACGCTTCCATCCGGAAAGGTGACCGATCTTGGACCTTCCACTTTGTGCAAATACATCTGTTCCACCTTCTTCTGCTGCGACAAAGCTGCATCCAATCTACTTAAAACGGTGTGAAACCGCCCCTTGAGAGTGTGTAGAATTTTCCTATATTCTGCCGGTCTTTCTTAACCCGGACTGGAACCGTCAATGGCCCTCGATACCGAGACCCCGCTAAACTCGCTTGGCTTTGCCAAACCGCCCTCGGAAACGCGGGTGGTTGTGGCTATGTCTGGCGGCGTGGACAGCTCTGTTGTCGCGGCCTATCTGGCTGATCAGGGCTATGACGTTGTAGGGGTTACGCTGCAGCTTTACGACCACGGTGCGGCGCTTGCCAAGAAAGGTGCCTGTTGTGCGGGAATCGATATCCACGACGCGCGCCGCGTGGCCGAAGAGCGAGGCTTCCCTCATTATGTTTTGGATTATGAGAACATCTTCAAAGACGCTGTAATCGACGAATTCGCTGACAGCTATCTGGCAGGAGCGACTCCGGTGCCTTGTATCCGCTGCAATGAGCGGGTGAAGTTCAAGGACCTGTTGGAAACCGCCAAGGACCTAGAGGCCGACTGTATGGCCACCGGTCATTATATCCAGCGCAAGATGGGAACCAATGGGGCCGAGTTGCATAGTGCTGAGGATGCCAACCGCGACCAGTCTTATTTCCTTTTCTCGACAACGCCCGAGCAGTTGGATTTCCTGCGCTTTCCTTTGGGGCACCTGCCCTCCAAGGACGCCACGCGCGAGATGGCGGCGCAATACGGGTTGGCGGTTGCGGACAAACCTGACAGCCAGGACATCTGCTTTGTACCGAACGGCAACTACGCCAGCGTAATCGAAAAGTTGCGCCCAGGTGCTGCAGAGCCGGGTGAAATCGTACATGCCGATGGCCGTGTTCTGGCACAGCATGATGGAGTGATTCACTATACAATCGGTCAGCGCCGCGGGCTTGGCATCGGTGGCCTAAGCGAGCCGTTGTATGTGGTAAAGCTGGACGTCGACAAAAAGCAGGTTGTCGTCGGCCCCAAAGAGATGTTGGCTACACGGACCGTTCCGGTGCGTGAAATCAATTGGCTTGGGGATGAACCCTTCACGTCAAAAAACGAATGGCATGTTTCGGTCAAGGTCCGTTCGACCCGCCCGCCGCGCGAGGCGATCATTCGGCCTCTGTCCGACACAACGGCCGAGGTTGAGCTGTTTACACCCGAAGAAGGTATCTCTCCGGGTCAGGCTTGTGTGTTTTACGAAACTGGTGGAAGCCGCATCTTTGGCGGTGGCTGGATCTGGCGCGGTTATTAAATCGCGTCAGTCCAGGAATTGCTGAGGATATAGATACCGGCACAGATCATTACGTAAGGAACCAGTTTCTCAAGTCGCCGCGCAAACCCGCCGGTCATGATCGGAGATCGCGCGCCTAGCAGACCAAGCATGGTTAGCGTCAGGGCCGCAGCAACCGCACCTGTAACGCCTGCAATACGGTAGCTTGGGGCCGAGTCTGCCAAAAGCGGTGCGAGCACAGCGAACGTATCCATCGACAGGCTTATGAACAGCAACATCGTTACAACGGTTGAGGCACCTGAGGATACTTGCGGTGCCTCCTCGGTCTCTGATCCCCGAAACTGCCGGATAACCCCAATCACGCCGAGGCCAAGCGGGATCACACCCAGATAGCCAGCCCAATGTGGCACCACGTCATCGACACCCAAAGCCAGCAACAAGGCGGCGGCGATGATCAATATCTGCGCAAGCAGGAACCCCGCAACGGTCCGTCGCGGACCGGAAACCATCATCAGCGCAACAAGCGCTGCGAGGTTGTCGAGGTTAGTCAGAACCTGTGCCATGTAGGCAGAGGCGGCAAAGATCACGTGATCCAGCATCACGTGTTCATTCTGTCCAAAACGGCTTTTGCCGCGCGCAGACCCGGCGCCTCTCCATCCCGCCCAAGACGCTCCATCGTCATCGCCATAGCCTCATGTTGGGCGTCCGGCGTAGCTGCAACCTCTTCCAGTGCTGCCGCGATCTTTAGCGGCTGGCAGTCGTCCAACAGACATTCAGGTACAGCACGCGTGTCCGAGACCAGATTGACAAGCGTCACCGTATCGAGCTTGACCATGCGCTTCGCGATCAATGTGGTCAGCCAATTCAGATTATAAGCGATCACCATCGGCGTTGACTGTGCAGCCAGTTCCAATGACACGGTGCCCGATGCCGCCAATGCCAGATCGGCTGACGCGAAGGCCGCCCTCTTCTGCGCCTGTGCCTCGTCCGATGGCAACTTTCGCGGATCGACAACAATCGGATTGCCCGGCCAATCCCGAACTTGTTCGGCAACCACATCAACCATATGCGCAACGGTTGGAACAACGACACGGGTATCGGGTCGATCTGTCAGGAATTCTTGCAGAGCAGCGCCAAATATCGGGGCCAATCGTTCGACCTCTCCCCGCCGAGAGCCGGGTAATGCGAGCACAATTGGAGCGTCGCCCAAGTCATGATCCGCACGGAATATCTTGATATCTGGTTCAGACGCAATCGGCTCGTTGACGACGGGGTGACCGACAAAATCACACTCCATCCCTACCCGCTCCATATAGGGCGGTTCAAACGGCAGCAGCGCCAGAACATGGTCGATCACCTTCGCCATTTTGTCGGCGCGCCCGGGCCTCCAGGCCCAAACGCTGGGTGCAACGTAGTGGACGGTTCGAATATTGCTGGACGCCTTCACCAGTTTAGCGACCCGCAGCGAGAAGTCCGGACTGTCGATGGTGATCAACACATCCGGCTGCGTGTCCAGAACCGCCTGAGCGGTCTCGGCGATCCGGCGCTTCAAGTGAAAGAACTTGGGCAGAACCTCGACCAATCCCATGACGCTGAGTTCGGACATGGGAAAGCGGCTGCTCAGTCCTTGCGCCTGCATCAGTGGACCGCCGACCCCATCAAACTGCACCTCTGGCGAAAGGGTTTTAAGTCCCTCCATCAAAGCGGCGCCCAATCGGTCGCCCGACGGTTCACCGGCGACCAAGAATACGCGCATCAGACGGTGCGCTCGCGAACGTAGAGAAATAGACCGAGGCGATTGCACTCTTCAATCACTCGGTCCCGTTGCAGGACAATGACACCGCCCTTTTCGATGACAATACCTGACAAGCCCGCCGCAACCGCGCCCGATACGGTGCCGGGTCCGATAGCAGGCATATCCGCGCGCCGGTCCTGATCGGGTTTGGGGCCTTTGTACAGAATACCCCCACCCGCGTCAGGGCGTTGGGTCAGCGACTGCAACATCCAAGCAGTACCATAGATGCCCTCAATTGCTAGCGCTTGCCCTTTCAGCACTACACATGCCTGACCGACATCTGCAGTCCCCATGCTTCGCAGGATACCTGCCGCACGGTCAGCATCTGCGTGATCAGTATCCGAGGGTTGTGCCTCAGTCAGCGCGCCGAGCGGCGGTAGCAAATCCGGTGCGATCTCGTGCGCGGCACGGACCGTCAAATCAGAATCTTCAAAAATCCCGATAACCGCGCGCAGGGCACCGTCATCACCGGCCATAATGGCCTTTTGTAAAATCGGGACCAATGGCATCGTCGCAGCATCAATGCGCGCAGGATTTACGGTGGGCCGGCGCACAGCCCCGGCCATGCAAATCTCGGTCACGCCGCGCGCTTTCAGATCGGCGATAAAGCTGCCCAATTCCTCAAGCGGAAAGACCACGTCAACATTCAGCCTATCAGGCTCAAACCCTTCCAGCGCGCAAATCAAAGGTCGGTTCGGCAAACATGCAACCACCTCGTCCGGCAATGCCCCAGTTCCCGCGATCAGCGCCAACATGTCTTATTTCCTCGGCGTCAGGAAGGAACGGTCCGATTGCCCCGTCACAAACTCGACAATCTGGCGTACATATTCGTTGTCGGCCTCCTCGCCCAAGCGATTGGCGCGATCCATGAAGGTGCCGTCACCTTCCGACAACTCTTTGAATGCCGCGCGCAGCGCCGAGATATCTTCGCGCGTGACACCGCGCCGTTTCAACCCAACCAGATTCAATCCATCAAGCTCACCGCGTGGTGCCTGAACCAGACCATATGGAATCACGTCGTTCGGAACCATAGTCAGCGCACCGATGATGGCCCCGCGACCAACGCGAACGAACTGATGCAGACCCGAAATACCACCGACGATGACGTCATCCTCGATAATGCAATGACCTGCTGCGCCTGCATGGTTCACCAAAATGACCCGGTTACCGATCTGCACATCATGCGCAACGTGGACTCCAGCCATCAGCAGGCAGTCATCACCAATCCGCGTGACGCCACCGCCGCCATCCGTGCCGGTATTGATGGTGACGTGCTCGCGAATGCGATTGCGTTCACCGATTTCAAGCCGTGTATTTTCGCCGCCAAACTTTTTGTCTTGTGGGATTTCGCCGACAACAGCAAAGCTGAAGATCACTGTGTCGTCACCAATTGAGGTATCGCCGGTGACTACCACATGGGACTTGAGCTCAACCCGATCGCCTAGACGGACGGACGGCCCGATATGGCAGAACGGACCAATCGTGCAGCCCTGCCCGATCTGCGCACCGTCTTCGATAATGGCGCTGGGATGAATGCCGCTCATGTTGTCTTTTCCATGTCCCAGTCGACATAGGCCGAAAATTCGGCTTCGGCGGCGACCTCACCCTCAACGGTCGCGCGACCACTGAACTTGAAGATCTTGCCGCCTTTCTTGCCACGCACAGTTTCGACATGCATCTCAAGCACGTCACCGGGCACGACTTTGCGGCGGAATTTGCATTTGTCGATGTTCATGAAATAGATCAGCAATTCACTGTCGATCACGTCCATACCAACACCCAACATGACACCTGCAGTCTGCGCCATCGCTTCGACAATGGTCACACCGGGCATGATCGGCGTGCCAGGAAAATGACCCTGAAAATGCGGCTCGTTCATAGTGACATTCTTGATGCCAACTGCAGATTGATAGCCGTCAATATCCACGACCTTGTCGACCAGCAAAAACGGATAGCGATGCGGCAATATACGCTGAATCAGCTGAATGTCGGCGCTCTGGGTTTCCGTGGTCATGGTGCGGATGTCCTGTTTTGGATGTCTCTTTCAAGCGTGGTTAGCAATACGCGTACTTAAGGGCAAGCCAGCCTATTCGTCATTAGCGTCTTCAAGTGCAGACCCGTCGCCAATTGCCGCGTCAATCCGGGCAATTGCGGTATCGGTAATATCCGACGCATCCGAGCTGAGAACAACATTTGAACGCTCGATGACAATCGACGCCCCATATTCGCGTAGAAGTTCGATCAATACAGGTTGAGCCATCTCAAAGAACTGATTGCGTGCTTCTTCTCCGTGCCGCGCCAAAGCATCCAGTTTGGCTCGTTGGCCATCCCGATGCGACTGGACTTTCTCATCGAAAGCCTCGGCCAAAGGTCGAAATTCACTGGCGGACATTTCAGAGCGCTTGTCCGTCAGGTCTTTCTCTTCTTTGCTGAGCTGTGCCACGATCAACTCATTCTCATCCGCTAGCAGAGCGCTCTCGGCCTCAATCTCGCGAAAAATGCGCTGACCGAAACGAGAATCAGCAAATAGCCGTTCACTTGAAATGGTAAGTACGTCTGATTGCGGAACGCCCAATTGTTGCGCCAACAATAGACTTGGCGCCATCAGGGCCGCCCAAACACACAGGGCCCTTAGCGGGCCCTGCAGATTATTCATAACTTTAGTCAACATCTGGGATCAGAACTGTGCCTGAATGGTCAGGTCAAAGCTCTGTTCCTTGTCGAACTCTTCTTTCTTCAGCGCTTGTGAAAAGTTGAAGCGCAGCGGACCAAATGGCGTTGTCCACAGAACCGAGACACCGACCACATGGCGGATGGATCCGCTGGCTCCGACGATATCGGCACCCGACGTATCCACGTTGTTGATGTTGTAAAGGTTACCTACGTCGTAGAATAAACCACCCCGCAATCCGAGCTCTTCAGGCAAGCCTAAGGGGAAATCAGACTCGAACCGGGCAACCCAATAATAGTTACCACCGATGGCATCGTCCTGACCGTTGGAAAGGTCGCGCGGCCCAAGACCGGCAGGTTCGAAACCACGGAACGTGTTCGGGCCAAGCACAAATCGATCAATGGTCCGGCTAAAATCATCCCCGGTCCAGTTGAGCGCGCCAAGTTCCAGAGATGCCCGTAGCACGACCTCCTCGTTGAGTACGCGTTTCTGAGCGATCGCGCGGGCTGTGGTCTTGATATACTCGTTGTCGCCGCCCAATCCAGCTGCATCTACGCCAAGCTCAAACAAGACGCCTGCATTGGGATTCAAGCCACCCAATCGACTGTCGTACACATAAGAAACACCAATCGAACTGCTGGTTCTTTTGCCCTGAGCAATTTCAGAAGCGATGACCGCCCCATTGGTCTCGTTGCTCTGCTGGGTCATTTCGCTTTGGTTCCAGCCGTAACGCAAACGCAGCGCTGAAAGTTCGCCGATGGCATAGCTGACCTGAGGATTAAAAAAGACGGTTTTGGTGTCGTAACTCGCAAAGCTTGAGTTGGTGCTTGCAAGACCCACCCCAAGATCAAAGCGTAATTTCCGCCCCAGCAGATAAGGTTCGGTAAAGTTAATTGTATACTGCTCAGAATCTTGAGCCGTCGAAAGCGTGATCCCTAGATTCTGGCCACGGCCCAGGAAATTGGATTCGTTCAGGCCAATGGCGATCCCGAAACCGTCCGAGACTGAGTAGCTACCACCCAGGCTAAGCGATCCGGTTGGTTGTTCTTCAACATCGACATCAACGATGACCTGACTTGGAGATGTACCTTCGCGGGTTTCAACATCAGCGGTTGAGAAGAAGCCCAGCGCACGAATACGTTCGGCGCTCTGACGGATTTCTCGGGGATTGAAGGGGTCACCTTCCACGGTATCGAATTGCCTCCGGATCACCCGGTCAAGTGTTGTGGTATTGCCTTCGATGTCGATGCGTTCGACAAAAATACGCGGGCCGCGGGTTAGGACAAACTGAACATCCAGCGTCAGATCACGCGGGTTGCGCGTCACCCGAGGTTCAACCCTCAAGAAATCAACGCCCTGTTTCAGACCCAGACGCTCAAGTCGAGCAATCGAGTTTTCAATCAAAGTCGGCGAGTAGATAACACCAGGCTTGACCTTTAGTGCTGCCTGATAGGGTGCCGGATCGACGCCAGGAATTTCGCTTACAGTTGAAATCTGACCAAAGGCGAATCTCTGACCTTCGGTGATATTCATAACCAGGAAAAACGCATCCCGTTCACGCGTGAATTCCACATTGGCACTGTTTACTCGGAAATCGATGTAACCGCGCGAAAGGTAGAAATCGCGGATGACCTGCTTATCGAATTCGATACGATCAGCAATAAACGTGTCGCCCCGCAGGAAAGTCCGCAGAATATTTGCTTGTTTGGTCTCGAGCACACGACGCAGGCGGCGGTCCGAGTAAGCACGGTTGCCAACAAAGCTGACGCGCTCAACTTCGATGGTGGTGCCTTCGGCCACCTCAAAAACCAAATCCACACGATTGTCATTTCGGCGGATGATGCGTGGAATCACCGTTGCTGACACCCGGCCCTGCGCCGAATAGATCTCGGCGATCAAATCTGCGTCGGCTTCTGCCAATTGCGGGGTAAAGACACGGCGGGTCTGGGATGAGATCGCCTCGAGCAGTACGTCATCCTTAACGCGACGGTTCCCCTCAATGCTGATCTGATTAATCGTCGGGTACTCTTCAACCGCAATAACCAGTGTGTTTCCGCGAGGAGTCAGTTCGACTGTTTCAAAAACACCACTGTCAAGCAAACGCTGAAAAGCATCATTTATCTGTCCGGCACTGACAGTTTGCCCCGGTTCGATTCCCGTTCGTGCGATGATTGTCGAGGTTTCGATCCGTCGATTGCCTTCAACCTCGAAGCGGTTAATCGTGTAAGATTGCGCCTGAGCAGGATCCGGTAATACCAGCAAACCCGGTGTAGCAAATAGAAAAAAGAGCGTTAGTGCCTGCCACAAAATATTGGTCTTCTGCCCTCGAGCGCCGCAGAATGTGCTCGTGCCCCTGCAATCAGTCATTTTTATCACTACCCAGAAATCTCAGCCTGTAGTTGCTGAGTAGCCGGATTGAGAAGCCATGTCAAAAGAGCAAACACAAAAAAACGGCCCGGTGGGCCGTTGCATTTTCATAGCCTTGGTCTGAAGAATCACAAACCGACGAGATATCCGCCTACAGCCAATGCCAAGGCGGTTACGCCAAAGCTAAGTAATACATCCCAGTTCAACTGAAAAAGGACGCTGACGCTTTTGTAAGATCTCTGCAACGCTTCGGTCATCGCTCTCAAGCCCGCTCATTGAATTACACCAATGAAGATACGCTTCAATTGCGGCAATATTGCGTCCAAATGGCGCCTGTCACGCCTTATTCAGCAGAACAGGTCATTGCTGACAGAGAAGATCATCAACGAAAGGATCAGCGTTATCCCAATTCCCATCAAAATCCGCAGGGCATTGTCACTGGGTGGTTTGCCCGAGACGGCTTCGTAGGCGTAAAACAACAAGTGTCCGCCATCAAGCGCTGGGATCGGGAACAAGTTCAGCAGCCCAACCGCCGTAGAAAGTACCGCGATAAAGAAGATGAAATTCTGTGCGCCTTGACTGGCCATCGCGCCAGAGGTTTCCGCAATCCCGATCGGGCCGGAAATATTGCACGTGCTGATCGCCCCCGTGATCATGTGCCACATACCTGACAATGACCCTTCGATAATGCGTCCGGTCTGAGCAAAACCGGTTTTTACGGAATCCCAGATGCCGGCGGGAACAGTCTGAGGTTCAAACATCATTCCCCGAACGATCCCGATCCGCCAGTGGGTCACAAAACCTCCATCTGCTTTCGGCTCGTCGGTACGTCTGGGGGCCAGCGCAAATTCAAGCTCGGTTCCATTGCGCCAAACGTCCAGAAGCAACACGCGCCCGTCCGAGCTTTCGACACGTTCTTTCAATTGTTCGAAATTGAAAATTGGGTCGCCATCGATCGCTGTAATTACGTCGCCCTGCTGCAATTGTATGTCCATTGCAGCGCTGCGTGGTGTAACCTGCTGGATCAACGCTGGAAACAGCCACGGGGCAGAAACATCGATGGTCTCACCGTCCCGGATTACAGTATAGTCCAGTTCAGGCTGTACGGGCAGAGCATCAACGAAATCCGACCAACTGCCTGCATTATCAAAATCCGGTGTCGGCACGCCTGCAATCGCAACAATTTCGTCCCCTTCAAGCAACCCCTGCTCGACTCCGGGGAGCGGCTGCAAGGAACCGACTGTCAAAGGTTCTCGTGATACGCCTTGCGACCAGTACACAAATCCAAAAACCAGGATCGACATCGCGAAGTTGAATATAGGCCCAGCCGCCACAGTGGCGGTACGTGCCCACAGCGGTGCCCCATGCATCGTTCGACGCAATTCTTCCGGGCTCTGCTCGACTATTTCGTTCATCGCATCCGTATCTTTGCCAGACGCAGCGTTGGCATCCCCCAAAAACTTGACGTATCCGCCAAATGGAAGCAACGCGACCTGCCACCGTGTGCCGCGCTTATCTACCCGGCTCCACAGAACCGGACCGAAGCCGATCGAAAACACTTCGGCATGAATGCCCGACCAGCGCCCGACAATGTAATGACCGTATTCATGCACAGCGACAATCACTGAAAGCGCAATAACAAAGGCAACTATCGTATAGAGAAGATTGCCGAATTGCGGGATCAAAGAGAGTATGTCCAAAGGTATTATCCTGCTCGTTC
Source organism: Ruegeria sp. AN6 (assembly GCF_056540425.1). Lineage (NCBI taxonomy): Bacteria > Pseudomonadati > Pseudomonadota > Alphaproteobacteria > Rhodobacterales > Roseobacteraceae > Ruegeria > Ruegeria sp. AN6. Next base: position 427,999 of record NZ_JBQFWR010000001.1, on the reverse strand, counting down.
CAATACGGTTTCATCGACCCACTGACGTGCGAGATGGTCCGTTTGCTGTACATTATCAAGAGTCAACTGAGCATCAATAAGGCCATCTGTCGCCTCAAATCGCTCCAAAACCGACGAAACTGCGTCAGCCATATCCAGAAACCGAATTCTACGGGCGATAAAGTGGTCCAGCGCGCGCTCTTTTGCGGCATTGAAGATCGCACCCGACAATCCGCCGCGTTGCATCACTTCGCGTGCGAGACGCAACGCAGGATACCGGGCCTCATCTGGAGCGCTGAAGCTCAATTGCCCCAATTGAGCCAGATCAAGCCTTGCGACAGGTAGATCAAGCCGCTCGGGCCAGTGCAATGCGTATCCGATGGCATGGCGCATATCGGGCGCACCCATGTGTGCCATCACGGCACCATCCCGATACCCAACCATCGCGTGAACAATAGATTCGGGGTGCACCAGAACTTCGATTTCAGAGGGCTGAATGCCGAAGTATTCTTTTGTTTCTATGACTTCCAGTGCTTTATTGAACATAGAAGCACTGTCGATTGTAATTCGCTGCCCCATGTTCCAATTCGGATGGTTTGACGCTTGTTCGACAGTTGCGTTCGCCAGATCACTCAGCGGCCAATCCCGAAATGCGCCACCGCTTGCCGTGATAATAATCCGCTCGACGCTTGTCATGTCTTCGCCAACAAGGGCCTGAAAGACTGCCGAATGTTCACTATCGACAGGAAGTAGCCTTGCGCCGTAGTTCTGCGCAGTCTCCAGTACCAAAGGTCCTGCACATACCAGCGTTTCCTTGTTCGCCAGCGCAAGCGTCGCGCCTTGCTTAAGGGCTTCGATCCCCGGAGCAAGTCCCGCAGCGCCGACAATCGCTGACATAACCCAATCTGCAGGGCGCGCACCTGCCTCGATCAAAGCCGCCTGCCCCGCAGCCGCTTGAACACCGCTTCCGGCTAAGGCTGAACGCAGGTCATCCAACCTGTCATCAAACGCGGTGACAGCAACATCTGCTCCCAGACGGACCGCATCTTGCGCCAATTTCGAAATATTGCCGCCACCGGTCAGCGCGACGACATCATAGGCATTCGGATTCCTCGAAATCAGATCAAGCGTGTTCTGCCCGATCGATCCCGTCGCGCCGAATATCGATACCTTTCGCATCACATGCCTCCGGGTGCATAAAGCAACCCTGCCAACAGGACAAAGACCGAGGCCCCCATCATCCCGTCGAACCGGTCCAGAAAGCCACCATGACCAGGTAACAAGTTCGAACTGTCCTTAACTCCAAACCTGCGTTTTGTTGAGCTTTCGACGATATCGCCGATCTGGCTCGCCATAGAGGCGAGAACCGATACAACTACGAAAGCCAAACCAAAACCCGCGTAGAACGCAAATAATGTACCAACTATTCCTGCGGCGACCCATCCCCCTATCGTTCCGGACCATGTTTTCTTGGGGCTGACCTTTGGCCAAAACTTAGGTCCACCAAGCGTTTTGCCCACAAAATACCCGGCAACATCCGTCGCTATGACAACAAGGATCAGCCACACCATCCATCCAAACCCCAAGCTTTCGCGTATCGAGATAAACCCCAGACCCGAAGTCGCTATCCAGATCGCAAAAAGCGCGTAGGTACCACGCGCGCACTTGATTTGACCCGCGCCAACCAAAGCAGGTGCCAACAAAAATGGAATTTTATACAGCGGCGGCAAATGGTAACTCAGAACAACGGCGACACCGGTCAATATCGCAAGCTGAATCGCGACACCTCGTTGCTGAGGGTCCACAATCCGCACCAGCTCCCACGTCATGAGCCCGCACGCAGTGGCAATAAATGCCTCGAACCAAAATCCACCCAGCCACACCATGATGGCCGCTATGAGGACCAACACGGACGCTGACAAAACCCGAGCGGTCAGATCAGACCATCGGCCATCACTCATGCCGGAACCGCCCCAAATCGCCGTTCACGCGATCCATAGTTCAGGCATAAGCGTTCCAACTCGGCAGCAGTAAAGTCGGGCCACAATGTATCTATGAATTCATACTCTGAGTAGGCAGATTGCCAGAGCAAGAAATTCGAAATTCGGGCTTCACCACTGGTACGGATTACCAGATCAGGGTCCGGCAGAACCCGCGTGTCCAGATATTTGGGCAGAGTTTCTTCGTCCACATCTTCGGGACGCAAAACACCTTCGGCCACGTCACGTGCCAAACGTTTGGTTGCGCGAGCAACCTCATCTCGACCGCCATAGTTCAAGGCGACTGTCAGATGGACCAGATCATTATCCTGCGTTTCACGTTCAAGCGTATCCATCAGCTCGGTAAGTTTGGCATCCAAACGTACGCGGTCACCGATAAATCGCACCCGGATACCGTTGTTCTTTAGAGTATTGGTTTCTTTGACAATATAGCGTCGGAACAGGCTCATGAGGCCTGCAACCTCCACCTGCGTACGCTTCCAATTTTCGGTCGAAAACGCAAAGATCGTCAGATATTTGATCCCGAGCCCTGGGCAGGCCTCGACCACCTCACGAACACGCCGCGCGCCTGCGTGATGGCCAAACAACCGAGGCCGTCCCCGTGCCTGAGCCCATCGACCATTGCCGTCCATGATAATGGCCACATGGCGCGGACCGGTTTGCAAAGCGTTATCGGGATCCTTTGGCATGACCGAGTCTCAGACCTGCATAATCTCGGCTTGCTTGGTCTCAAGTGCCTCATCGACGGATTTGATCATCGTGTCGGTCAGCTCCTGCACTTCTACCTCCCAGAATTTCTGATCATCCTCGGACATGCCATCGGCTTTGGCTTTCTTGATCTGGTCCATACCGTCGCGGCGCACGTTCCGGATCGAAACACGCGCGCTTTCGGCGTATTGGCCTGCAACCTTGCCCAATTCACGCCGGCGTTCCTCGTTCAACTCAGGAATCGGCAGCATGATGATCGTGCCATTCAGCTGTGGATTGATACCAAGCCCGCTTTCACGAATTGCTTTTTCAACTTTGCCCACAAGACCTTTGTCCCAGACATTTACGGTAACCATACGTGGTTCGGGGACGTTTACGGTGCCGACCTGATTGATTGGGGTCATCGAGCCATACGCGTCAACCATCACGGGCTCAAGCATCGAGGCCGAAGCGCGCCCGGTCCGCAATGAAGCGAATTCGGTTCTGAGGTTGGCCATTGCGCCGTCCATACGGCGTTTCAGATCATCGGTGTCGAGTATGAAATCATCAGACATGCTGCTCACTCCCCGTCTTCAGGTGATGTTTGGATGGGTCTTAAGCCATCACAATTGGGATGTATAGCAATCATGCGGATGAATTGTGGCAATGACCAGAACTGTTTCCGGCATTCCGGCCCCAATCGCGACCAAGGGACCGACCGAACACTGAATTCGGTCGGATTCTTCTTGGTACAATCAATATCAGATGTTCACATCGACTACGACGCGACCTTTGACTTGTCCCTGCAGAATATCCGCGCCCAATTGCGGCAGATCAGACAGTGTTGCTGGGTGAATCATGGCCTCAAGCTTTTCCATGGGCAGATCGGTAGCAATACGCTGCCAAGCGCGAACACGGTTGTCATAGGGCTGCATGACGCTGTCGATACCCAACAGATTCACGCCACGCAGTAGAAATGGGATCACAGTCGCAGGCAAACCCGCACCTCCGGCAAGTCCAACGGCAGCAACTGATGCCCCATATTTCATCTGACCCAATACGCGGGCGAGCATGGCGCCACCCACTGCGTCAACACACCCGGACCAGGTTTCACTTTCCAGCGGACGCTTGGTGGTTTCGTTCAATTCGTCGCGCGGAACAATTGTGGTTGCACCCAAAGACTTTAGGTAGTCAGCGGTATCCGGGCGACCGGTTACTGCTGCGACCTCATATCCCAGATGAGCCAGAATGGCAGTGGCGACCGAACCCACGCCGCCTGCGGCACCCGTGACTAGCACCGGGCCATGGCCCGGCTGCATTCCATGATCTTCCAACGCCATGACGGCTAACATGGCCGTAAATCCTGCGGTGCCAACCGCCATCGCCTGTCGCGTATCCAAACCCTGCGGCAAAGGAACCAGCCAATCTGCACGGGCATTGGCCTTCTGAGAATACCCGCCCCAATGCGCCTCACCCACGCGCCAGCCCGTCAAAACGACTTTGTCACCGGGTTTATAGCGATTATCAGAGGATTGCTCGACGGTGCCCGCATAATCGATACCCGGGACATGCGGATAACTCCGCACCAAGCCGCCACCCTTTGGCGACATACACAGCCCGTCTTTGTAGTTAACTGTTGAATATTCGACAGCAACAGTCACTTCTCCATCCGGCAAATCATCCAGAGATATCTGTTTTACCGAGGCGCTTGCGAGGCCACTTTCTTCATCTTTTTCAACGACGAGTGAATTAAACATAAACTTACTCCTTTAGTAGCCCGTATGGGCATGTCCTCAGATACAGGGCTCAGCGCCAGAATTTCTCTTGTACGACGGCCCATCGCATACCGTGTTCAGTCATCAACTCGATCCGTGTGCCGGGTGCCCAATGCGACCGGTCCACCATCCCTATGGCGACGTTCACCTCGAACTCGGGCGAATATGCAGCAGAGGCCACTTGCCCCACCTGACGACCCTCAGCCATCAAAGGCCAGGATTCGGTGCACGGACCGATCTCGCCCTCGATAGTCAGCGGACGGATTTGTCTGGGCGGCCCGTTTTCTGCCTGATCCGCCAAAGCGGCCTTACCGATGTAATCAAGCGGAGAATTGCAAAAGCGCTCAAGCCCGCATTCATAAGGAGTGTTCTCGCGTCGCATATCCGACCCAAAACTCAATAGGCCACTCTCGATCCGTTCAATCCCGTTGGGGCAACCCGCACGTACATTCAGGTCGCGACCATTTGCGAACAACGTGTCCCAAAGCGGCATTCCGTAATCCGCCCCTTCGACATAGATCTCGAACCCACCTTGTTTCGACCAGCCGGATCGGGCGATGACAAACGATGTATCTTCGAAGGGCAACCTCTTGTATCGGAAGAATTTTATGTCCCTGACATCTTCTCCAAATACCCGTGCCATCAGATCATCTGCCCTAGGGCCTTGAACGGCTAGCGGAGACACGTCTGGTTCGGAAACTTCGACATCCAGCTCCAGGGCAAGCACGATGCCCAGAGCAAATTGCCAAAGATCTCCATCAGCGACGGAAAGCCAGTAATGGTCATCTGCCAGTTTGATCGCCACCGGGTCATTCAGCATACCGCCATTTTGGTCAACGATCGGCACATAATAACACTGATCCGTCTGCATCTTGTCCATATCGCGCGGGCTGAGCATTTTCATCAGTCGCAGCGCGTCCGGGCCTTTGATCAGAACCTGTCTCTCACACGAGACATCCCAAACCTGCACATGCTTTTTCAGATGCGCAGCATCAGCCTCGACACTTTCGAAGACTGTAGGCAGAAGCATGTGATTATAGACAGTGTATCCCTTGACCCCTTCGGCTTCGACACCCGGAGTAAACGGGGTTTTGCGCACGCGTCGGTTCGGCGTAATGACTGCCATGTCAGAAATCCTCTGGCAGAAAGACAAGATCGCTCACAGGCGCATCAGAGCCTGCCTCGGTCAGCATTTGGTGCAATTGTCCGCGATGATGCGTCTGGTGATTGAACATGTGAATGATGCATTGCGCATAAGGCTTTGTTACATCTTCTTCTTTTGCAGCGGAATACCATGTGAATGGGCCCGTAAGTTCGTCGTCTCCCAACGTTTCGCTCCACCTAGTAATCCGATCGTCAATGGTATCCCGCAGCGGCAACCAGTCGGACAAACCAGCGCAGATTGACACGCTCTCTGGGATGCCACCGCCTGGTCCAGGGCCTTTGTCGAACCGTGAGATCCAGATCCAGTCCCCCCAAAGCAGGTGATTGGCTGTTCCCATGATTGAACCGAAAAAGACGCCCCGTTTCCGCGTCAGTTCTTCGTCGGAAAGAGCCTTAAGAAAACCCTTTAACTGACTGTTCTCCCATCGACTATAACGCGCCATCTCACGGGCATAGGCACCGGTGATCATTACTTTGGCCCGTGCCAGTCGATGGGGCAAATCTCGGCTGATTTCCCGCCAAAGTCCCAGACGCGACCATAATCACGTACCTTGGATTTCGTTCCTCTGGCCACGATGATGTCCGGGCCCATCCAGTATTTCGAGTTTGAAACCATCACTGGATGCTCAGGGTCTTTACCAGCCAGCATCTCGATCTCGCCTTGAATTTTCCGCCCGATCATGATCCGGCGCTTTGTCCCATCTCGCTCGATTTGAACCGGTGCACGCTCTGCCCCGATGATTTCACTAACCAACATGGTGAACAGACCGGTAGTGCCGCCTGCCTGCCCGCTGAATATTTGCAGCAACCCGTTATAGGCCTTCCCACTAGCGCGTTCGTCGACATAAGCCGCGACTTTCCACTGGCCCTCTCCCATGCGCCCGGGGATATCGACCAACAGCCCGACGTTGAGGCCTGACAGATCTTCGCCTTCGTAGTGGCCTTCGTCGATCACGATACCCATCCACGCATGGCAATGCCCTTCGGTCGGAGGGTGTGCGCCTAGCGAGACGACGCAAGGACAAAACACATCGCAGGAGCAGTTCAGGATCAGTTCACCCTTGACTGCCCAGTCGGTCGGGCTCATCTCTCGGCGCTTGGGATTGGGCATTCGGCTGTCAATTCTCTGACTGACCGGCAGCTTATCCGCATCCGGTTTTCTGTTCTTAGCCATAGACCTATCCTCCGTAAGTAATGTGATGTACGAGCAGTGCCAGACCGCCCGCTATTAAGATGAACCCCATCGGCCGGGTCACTACGTGTCCGATTTGGGGTAGTTTTTCCAAAACCATGAACAGCGTCGCCAGCCCCATCCACAGCAGGCTCATGACGCCGCCCACAAAGCCCAGAGCCATGAAGCCCCAGCAACAGCCAACGCAAAATGCACCCAACCCAAGGCCTATGCGCAGGCCGCCTGAGAAACCCGCTTTCCAATGTCCCAGAAAATACATCATGGGCGCATGACAAACGCCATGGCAGACCTCTTTTGCACGGGTGAATTGGAACGCGCCCACTGCCATAAGGAGGCCTGCAGCCAAGTAGGGCGATTTGGCGATGCCCAGCATATCAACCGCACCTCCGAACAGCAGTGCCAGCTGCAGGCCGGTGATCAACGCAGCAAAACCCACCCAAACTATGAAGTACCCGGATAGAACGCCCAGCCACCCTGCCCGCGTGCCATTCGCGCTGCGGATCAGATCATCGTAACTGCGCAATGTGGGGACTAGTGTTGGCAGCATCATTGCCGCCATCATGATCGCCCACATCCAGAACAGCGGGCCAAACTCGGCCATGGGCATATACATATCCATGCGCGGGTCCATCGCCGCCATGGCCTGTCCCATCGGGCCGGGCCGCCCGATCCAGTCCAAATCCATATCGCGGCTCATCGAGACCATCATCCACCACGCCCAAATGATCGCGATGTAGAAGCCCAACCAAAGCGCGCTGCGGAAAACTGAGCGACTCACTTGCCTCTCCCGACTCAACTCTCTTGCTTTTCAAATGTCAGACTTTTAAATGTCAGACAAATAAAAATTTACTTTTGACGCAAGCGACGATGAAGATTGACCCCCAAAGCTCTGCCGATCTATCGGCTCAAATTGCCCAAGCGATCCGGGATGCCATCATATCGGGGCAGCTCATCGTCGATGAACGCTTGCCCTCCGAATCTGAACTTGCCGAGCAATTCAATGTCTCGCGCCCGACTGTTCGCGAAGCTTTGAAACGCTTGGCGGCACAATCTCTGATCCGTACACAACGTGGGGCCACAGGGGGCGCGTTTGTAAATCGACTAAGCTTTGAAGGCGCTTATTCTCAACAGGTTACGACCTCAACGCTATTACTGTCGATGAACGCGGTCAGTTTCGACACTGCGTGCGAGGCACGGTACGCGTTGGAACGAGCCTGTGCGTCCCTGTCTGCGCAACGTCGAACGGCAGATCAGCTTGCGACAATGCGGGCCGAGATCTTTCGGCAGGCACAGCCCGGTCTGACCGACGAAGCATTCTGCGCCTCAGATGTTGCCTTCCATCGAGCGCTGGTCGATGGCGCTGGCAATCCGGTCTTGTCCTACCAGCTGGCTGGCGCTGTCGAGGCGATGCAGCCATTAATGAACATGATCACCTTCACCGCTCGTTCGCGGGAAGAAATCATCGCGTTGCACACCAAAATCGCCAATGCCTTAGAGGCGCGTGACGTTGAAAAGGTTGATGCAGTGCTGGTTCAGCTTGAGAGCTATACTCGGCAACTGGCGCAAGATGTCGCCGAGAAAAAACGCAAACCGGCCTGATCTAAATAGCTTTATATCAGAGGTTTGAAATGGAAACATGAGGTGAAAATGATCACTGTCCTCAATGTAGTTGCCGCCTTGCTGACAATTGCTTTCGGGTTATTTGGCTTCCTGGCGCCTGCGCATACTGCTAACGCATTGGATCTGGTCCCGACCAAAAGCACCATGGGTCTCAGTGAAATGCGCGCCTCGGTTGGTGGGCTGTTTGTAGTCACCGGCGCTGCGGTGCTGTGGCTTAACAATCCGATGGCTTATGTGATGCTAGGGATAGTCTATTCTGGAGCAGCACTTGGCAGATTCGTTTCTGTTGCTCTCGATCATCCACCTTTGGCGAAAGCATTGATTTTTGGTGGAATCGAACTTGTTCTCGCCATCTGGCTTATTCTGGCAAACATGAACAGAGCATCGTAACCCATTGAAACAAAACCACCCCATAGCCCAGATTCCGAGTTTGCATCCCATCGTCACCTCACCTATATAAGAGAGGTCCCTCGGGACTATGGACATAAACGCGCTCGTAATAAGCGGATCGGACCCGGGGGCGGTACCCGGCGGCTCCACCAACCATCCTTCGTTTGGGGATTTTGGGGCCGAAACAGGATCGACGAACGTCTAAAGGGGTTAGCTTTGTCTCGGCTGTCTGCCACCGTTATCGGCGAAAATAGTACAATTGCAAACGACAATCGTGCTCCGGTTGCAGTTGCTGCGTAAGCAGTAGCAAGACCGAAACTTAAGCCCTTGCGCCTAGCCGCGTAAGGCGGGGTTCGCAGGTACCTGGCAACAGAAACCTGCATTTTCCCTGTTATGTCTGTTTATTGCTCATAGCTCATTAGAGATTCAGGATTTATTCACTTGTTTATCCCACATTTCTGTCCAGGCGACAGGAGGGTTAAGATGACGAATTCTGACAGGCTTAGGGCGTGGTATTCTGAGGTTTGGGAACAGGGCAATACCGACGCAATCGATCACTTTTTTGCTCCAGACACGATGGCCGAGGGGTTGATCCCCGAAATGCAAGTTGGGGCCGATGATTTTCGCGATCTGGTCATGGCCTTCCGACATGTGCTGGGCGAAATCAAGGTCGACCTCCCCAAAATCATTGAAAACGGTGATTGGGTGTCCGGAGTTCTTCACGTCCGCACATTTCGGGCTGACAACGGCGCACCATTAGAGGTTACCGGGCAAGTCATGGCCCGATTCAAAGGGGATAAAATGGTCGAGGCGTATAATCAGTTCGATTTCATTTCACTCTTTGAGCAGCTTGGGCAGTTCCCGCAGGATACGCTTCCGGTTTGCATGACTGGGCAAAGGTTGGACTGGGTCGGTTAAACCACAACCGCAAGCTTGACCCCTACCGCATCCACGCGATAGCAGAGGTTCAAGGGGTAAGCTTGCGAACACCCCGTGAGGCGGCAGCCCAAGTTCGCATGTATCCAAAGCCACAAGGAAACATGCAATGGCTGCCCCCAATGCAATAACACCCCGACAACTGCTTCGCTTAATCGGTACGCCCAAGGCGCCTGTCCTTATCGACGTGCGAACCGAGGCGGATTTTGCGGACGACCCTGTGCTTGTTCCGAGCGCTATTCGTCGTTCTTTCAAAGATGTTGACAAAATCAGAGAATGGATCGGAGATCGCTCTTCTGTTGTGATTTGTCAAAAAGGCAAGAAACTAAGCCAGGGTGTCGTCTCTTGGCTGCAATCCGAGGGCGTAATGTCCGAATATCTTGAGGGCGGCATGTTTGCCTGGCGCGATCTGCCAGGGGCACCCTCCGTGCCTATTTCTGCCCTGCCTGAGATTGCCCAGGGCGGTACGATTTGGGTGACACGACATCGCCCCAAGATTGATCGCATTGCGTGCCCTTGGTTAATCCGAAGGTTTGTCGACGCTCAAGCGCGCTTCCTTTTTGTGGCGCCCGGCGAAATACAGGGAGTAGCGGAGCATTTCGGCGCCACTCCCTTTGACGTCGAAGGTGTCGACTGGAGCCATCGCGGTGAGAAATGCACCTTCGATACCATGCTGGACGTGTTCAACCTGCATTCCGAACTAATGGACCGATTGGCCACCATAATACGCGCGGCTGACACCAACAGGCATAATTTAGCGCCAGAAGCTGCTGGATTATTGGCAATATCGGTCGGACTGTCGCGCCAATATCGGGACAATCAGCAACAACTGGAGGCTGGTCTGCATATCTACGATGCGCTTTATCGATGGGCGCGGGATGGATCTGGTGAAACACATGACTGGCCAGCAGGTCACGGGAAATGACACTATCGTACCGTGAGTTGTTCAGCGTTTTCGGGCGTATCGGGCTTTTGTCCTTTGGTGGGCCAGCGGCGCAGATTTCACTGATGCATCAGGAACTCGTCGAGAAACGCCCCTGGCTGGACGAGCAAACCTATCTGCGCGCGCTTTCGTTGTGCATGTTATTGCCGGGGCCCGAGGCCATGCAGCTGGCAACATACGCGGGTTGGCGATTGCGTGGTGTGACCGGAGGCTTGATTGCAGGTGGCTTGTTTGTCCTGCCCGGGGCGCTGGTCATTGCAATACTTGTAGCGCTGTATGCAGCGTATGGTACATTGCCACTGGTTCAGGCGGGGTTTTTGGGCATCAAGGCCACTGTCATTATCATCGTTCTTCAAGCCTTGCGTAATCTGTCGAAAAAGGCGTTGACCGATACCGAACATCAGATGATCGCCGGGCTCGCGTTTCTTGGAATATTTCTGTTCAACCTACCCTTCCCTCTGATCATTTTCTGCGCGGCCCTTTGGGGCTTTGCCACGTCCAAAGGCCAAGCTCCTACAGCCGTCCAAGCAAGCCCGGCATTAGGCAAACCCGTTCAAACGGCAGTATTCTGGCTCATATTGTGGCTGGGACCTTTGTTTTTACTGCAATTGTCAGGGCAGGAACTGCTCAGCGACTTAGGCTGGTTTTTTGCCCGTCTTGCCGTCGTCACCTTTGGAGGAGCTTATGCGGTGCTGGCCTATATGACCCAGACCGTTGTGGACACATACCAATGGATCAGTACGGATCAGATGATCGACGCGCTTGGCCTGGCCGAAACCACGCCGGGACCTCTAATCCTTGTGACGCAATTTGTGGCGATGCTGACTGGACAGGTTGCCGGAGGGCCATCACTTGCACTAGCGGCCGGAGTTGTCGCTTTATGGGCGACATTTGTTCCCTGCTTCCTCTGGATCTTCCTCGCGGCGCCACAACTGGACAGAATTGCAGCACGCCCTCGGCTTGGGGCCGCTATGCACGGCATCACGGCTGCGGTTGTCGGAGTGATTCTCAACCTCTCCGTGTGGTTTGGGTTGAACGTTCTGTTTGGCTCTCTCCCCGGTTGGTCATTGGGACCTGTGTCAATCCCCCTGCCCGATCCTGCTACGCTCGATATCAGGGCGCTTGTTCTTACGGTGCTAGCTGGCCTGTTGATTTTCCGTATGAAATCCGGTTTAGCGACCACATTAGGAATTATGGTTCTGGCCGGAATCGGGTTGCAGTTTTTGTGACCAATACAGCCCAGCACGGCCTTTCGTTTCCGTCCGAATGAACTATGCTGGTATTAACCACTTTCGAGGATCAAACATGTCGCAAGACATCGACTACGGGAATCTGATGCACACGGCCATGCGGGGCCTGATCAAGACCGTCCTGACGGATGTGTCCAAGACTGGCCTGCCCGGAGCACATCATTTCTTCATCACCTTTGATACACGATATGAAGGCGTTGAACTGGCTGACTGGCTACGAGAGCGGTATCCCGGTGAAATGACGATCGTCATGCAGCATTGGTTCGAGAATCTCGAAGTCGGCGATGAAGGATTTTCGATCACGTTGAATTTCGGCGATGCGCCTGAGCCGCTGTACATACCGTATATGGCAATAAAAACCTTCGTTGACCCTTCGGTCGAGTTTGGCTTGCGCTTTGAAAGCCCCGAGGATGAGGACGACGAAGTCTTTGTGGCGGATGAAGCCCCAATCGAACTGGAAGCGGAAGAACCGGAACCACAGCATCATGATGCGGATGTGGTTTCGCTGGATAGCTTCCGAAAATAATTAGGTAGTTCCCCGCTTGATGTGGGGTTTACTCCTTTTTCAAAAATGTCTCAACCGAGCGTGATTTGACTCCGTCCCGGAACCTCGAAAATGACAGATCCAAACCGCCATCTGCCAAGGTCCGGTCAAACTGTTGCAACTCGTAGCCCCCATTTTCTGCGATGAACAACGAAAATACAGTCAGAGTGTCGCCTTCAATCCTGCCCCAGACAAATGGTTCACCTTTCATCGGGTCAAGCGGCACCTCGTGCCCGAACACGTTGCGTTTCATTGCGGCAGAATAAACATCCGCACGATCTGAGCTTTGAAAATCAACCGAATATTTCTCATCCTTGATGCGCCCATCTGCTTTGTAAGTCGTGGTGGTCCAACTTACATTGAAACCACCTTTAATCTCATGGATTGAAACACTCATATCCCGAGGCGTCGAAGTACCATCGGCGTCAACAACTTCGGCAGATCCAGTATAATCGCCGACAAAAGGCTCAATATTGGTCGCGTTGGCGTGCTGTAAAGATGCGGCCAGCCAGATACATGCGGCAAACGCCAACGCAACCGCATGCAGGGGTCTGTTCATAAATGATACTCGCATGGCTGACTCCGTCCTCTATGTAACTTCATTCTAACTTTAGTCCATCTGCGCACAATGGCACTGTTTTCGCTAACAGAAATTAATTGGTGCGGCGCTTCGTCTATACCTTTGTCCGGCCTAGGTTTATGGTGCGCTCAACTGGCCGATTGCGCCTCAGCCCCGCTGCGGTTAAACGGCATACGACTGCATACCAGACCGGAGCGACCGATGTCTAAAACCCGTACCGAATCCGACAGCTTTGGCCCTCTTGAGGTGCCCGCCGACAAATACTGGGGCGCACAAACACAACGCTCGATCATGAACTTCCCAATTGGCTGGGAAAAGCAACCCGTTGCAATCGTACGGGCGCTGGGCGTGATCAAGCAGGCCTGCGCAATGGAAAACAAGGCGACGGGCAAGTTGGATGATAAGATCGCTGACGCGATTATTCAGGCCGCAGGAGAAGTATTCGAGGGTAAGTTTGACGACAACTTCCCCTTGGTCGTCTGGCAAACCGGGTCGGGTACTCAATCCAACATGAACTCGAACGAGGTCATTGCAAACCGCGCGATCGAGATTTTGGGTGGCGTGATCGGCTCGAAAGAGCCAGTACATCCGAACGATCATTGCAACATGGGTCAGTCCTCGAACGACACATTTCCTACTGCTATGCACATCGCCACCGCAATGAGTGTGCGAGATGTGCTGATGCCTGGGCTCGAGAAATTTGCGTCTGCGCTGGAAGCCAAGGCGAAAGAGTTCGCCGGGATCATCAAGATCGGTCGCACCCACACACAGGACGCCACCCCGCTGACACTGGAACAGGAATTCGGCGGTTACGCGCATCAGATTCGTCAGGGCATTGCGCGGGTCGAAGCCTCGATGCCTGGCATTTATGAACTGGCACAAGGTGGCACCGCCGTTGGTACTGGATTGAATACGCATGACGGTTGGGACGAGGCTGTCGCTAGGAATATGGCCGAAATCACCGGCCTTCCCTTCGTTACTGCACCAAACAAATTCGAAGCGTTGGCCGCTCATGACGCCATGGTCTTCTTGTCCGGCGCTTTGGCCACGATCGCCGGATCCTGCTATAAAATCGCAAATGATATCCGTCTGTTAGGTTCGGGTCCCCGCTCGGGGCTAGGCGAACTTATCCTGCCCGAGAATGAACCTGGCTCGTCCATCATGCCCGGTAAGGTCAATCCGACCCAGGCCGAAGCGTTAACACAGGTGGCCGCGCACGTGATGGGCAATGACGCAGCAATGAAGTTTGCTGGCTCGCAAGGACATTTCCAACTGAATGTCTATAACCCGATGATGTCGTATAACCTGTTGCAATCCATCCAACTGTTGGGTGATGCGACCGACAGCTTTACCGAACGGATGCTACTAGGCATCAAAGCCAATGAACCGCGCATCGATAAACTGATGAAAGAGTCGTTGATGCTGGTGACCGCTCTGGCCCCCACCATCGGGTATGACAACGCCACGACCGTCGCCAAGACGGCGCACAAGAATGGCACGACGCTCAAGGAAGAAGCGATTGCACTGGGCTTTGTCGATGAAGAAACCTTCGACGCAGTTGTCCGCCCTGAGAAGATGATCGGGCCCAAGAACTGATGGGCAAGCCGGTCAACCTGAACCGGTATCGAAAAGAAAAAACGCGGGCCGAAAAGAAGGCCCGTGCAGATGCAAACGCTGCGAAGCACGGACAGACCAAATCCGAGAAAGCTGTGGTAAAGCTGGAGCAAATGCGCCAGCGCCGCGACCTCGACGGTCACAAGGTCGACGAATGAGCGGGCGGCCTATCAAACGCTCTCTGACCTTGCAAGGTCATCGAACATCCGTATCGCTTGAGGATGAATTCTGGCAGGCATTCCGTGACATTGCGCGGAAAAAAGATATTCCAATCAATGTTCTGGCGGCAAATATTGATGCAGATCGTGATCCTGAAACCGGGTTAGCTTCGGCTATTCGCGTTTTCATTCTGAATTGGTATCGTCAAACTGAATGATTGCTTGATTTCAGCCGATCTCGTCGCTTATCCTCGCGGGGAACAAAAAGGGTACATTCATGAGCGATTTGGCAACGGGTCCAGATGGGAGATCTCGGTGCGCGTGGTGCAACGCCGCCCCTGAATTCTTCGACTATCATGACAACGAATGGGGATATCCCGTTTCCGACGACAGACGGTTGTTTGAAAAACTATGCCTTGAAAGCTTTCAGTCGGGCCTGAGCTGGCGCACCATTCTGTCAAAACGCGAGAATTTCAGAGCAGCGTTTAGAAACTTTGATTTCAACAAGATAGCAGAGTTTTCTGATGCAGATATCAATCGTCTTCTGGACGACAAAGGCATTGTACGTCACCGCGGCAAGATCGAAGCCGTGATCAATAACGCCGGTCGCGTGCAGGACGTAATCGCAGCTGAAGGATCATTGGCAGCATATGTCTGGAGGTACGAGCCTGAGACGCCACCTGCCCCGCAAAGCGCATCCACTTCGGCAGAATCCATTGCGATGTCGAAAGATCTGAAAAAACGTGGCTGGAAATTCGTCGGTCCTACGACCGTGTTTGCCTTCATGCAGGCCATGGGGTTGATCAATGATCACGCATTGGGATGTGCCATGCGCGAAAAAGCGACGCAAATGCGCCGCGATTTCATCAGGCCAGAATAAAATCTCCTGCGATCAGATCGAGGCGCGGTAGATATTGTCAATGTTGCTTCCGAGCGCTGCATTGAAATCCGCATCGGATTGTTGCTTGGACAAGCCTTCAGTCAGCGCGCGAGAGAAAGACGCGATCATCTTGCCGTTCTTGCCGAGCAGGTCACAAGCCTGCTCGGTCGAATATCCACCCGACAGCGCAACCACGCGCAGGACACGTGGGTGGTCGGCTACCTCGTCATACAAGTTGGCCTGACTTGGAATGGTCAACTTCAGCATGACTTCCTGCCCCTCGGCCAATTGATCGAGGTTCTTCAGGATTTCTGATTTCAAGATGTCTTCAGCCTCGGCTTTTGTTTCCGAATGGATGTTCACTTCGGGCTCGACAATCGGCACCATGCCTGCGTCTGTAACGACCCGGGCCACTTCAAATTGCTGTGCAACAACATCCGCGATGCCCTGCGCATTGGCTTCGTGGATGACCGAGCGTTCCTTGGTTCCGAATACGCCATCCGCTTTGGACAGGGTTTCTACCAGCCCCGGGATAGGCTTCATCATTTGAACGCCATTGGCTTGATCCTCAAGCCCTTTATCGATCTTCAGAAATGGCACGATGTTTTTGACCGACCACAGGTAATCTGCGACCTTCTTGCCTTCGATTTCTTCACCCAGCGTTCGTTCGAACAGGATCGCCCCGATCACTTTTTCCTTGGTGAAATCTTCTGCCAGAATGATCCGCGCACGCATCTTCTGGATCTCTCCGAACATCTCTTCGTCCGAGTTATACCCAGAGGCATCAACGCCGTACAAAGCCAGTGCTTTTGGGGTTGAACCGCCGCTTTGATCCAGGGCTGCAATAAATCCTGCGCCTTCGGACATCTGCGCGCGCTGTTCTGCTTTCGACATAACTCATTCCCGTTCAATATGATTCCGCATTTTCCAACCGCATACAGCAAGCCGACGAACGATGGTAGTTTGTTAGCGCTCAACTAGGCGCAACCAAATCCCATCCTTTGATCTGACGGTCAGATGTGCGACCGGTACGGGCGTTTTGCCTTCGATTGTTTCGAAGCGATATCGACGCAGCAGCATCGACAGTATGAGAGGACCCTCAACCATGGCAAACCCCGCGCCTGTGCAAACTCGAGGGCCGGCAGAAAATGGGATGTAGGCGTCACGCTGACAGGCCTTTCCGTTCTCTGTTGCCCATCGCCCGGGATCAAATTCGTCTGGTCTGTCCCATAAGCGTTCGTGGCGATGTAAATGCCAGGGGCTGACCACGATCTGAGATTTTTGCGGGATATCTCGGTCACGGAATTTTTCCGGACAGGAGGCTTCACGCACCATCATTGGAACAGGCGGATACAGGCGCAGCGCCTCACGAAATACGTCGCGGCTAAGTCGTAGGTGGGACATGGCCGAGAAATCGGGTGTATCCAGCGCTTGCGCCTCTTCTGCCAGCTTATCCTGCCAATCGGGATACAAGGCCAGTAGATACAGGGCCCATGCCAACGCCGATGCACTGGTTTCATGCCCCGCGAGAAAGAAAATAGCGACCTGATCGACCATGTCTTGCGCGTCAAAGCATTTGCCTGTCTCTGGATCGTTAGTCGTCATGATCTTTGTGGCGAGATCATCAGGTGCCGTTCCGTTCTTGATTGCTGTTGCCCGGTCAAGTGTTAGTTGGCTGATCAGAGCGCGTATTTGTCGGGCGGTCTGACGCGTCTTGCGCGAATGCAACCGGGGGGCCCATCTGGGAATCGGTACAAAGGCTGCCAGGTTCAACAAAGGTTGTTCGCGCTGATAGATCCTGAACTTTTCAAAAACCTGCGCAGCTACCTCATGCTCAATCGGAACCGAGAACAAGGTTCTAAATATGACATCTGCGGCCACGTGGCTGGTGATCTCTTCACATTCCACGTCCTGCCCAATCCGCACCCCAAGCCTGTCGACGCAAGCTTGCGCCGCATCTACCATCGCAGGAAATGTGTCTTTCAATCGGCCACCTTCAAACGCAGGATCGATGATCCTGCGCTGCTGCTTCCAGACCGCCCCATTGGTCAGAAACACGGACTGCCCCAGCAGCGGGCGCAAACCTTCGCTGATGCGGCTTGATTTGGGAAACACATCGGGTCGATCTTTCAACACAGTGCGGATCAGTTCCGGTTGGTTGATCAGGAACGATCGAAAGAAAGGCGTCCGAAACTCAGCCATCCAGGCCCGATACAAACGTTGAGGTTGCGCCGACAGAAGGTCTTGTCGAAACAAACGCATATACCGCCAGAGTGAAACCTTATCGGGCCGTGAAGCAGGTTTAGGTGGCCTCATGCCGCCACCGTAGTGTGTTTCGAAATGGTGCGTTCAATGCGTGAACGCGAAGGTGTTCGGTTAGCAAACCTTTCTCCCAGCGTTTGCGGGCCCGCGGTTATTTTGAAGTAGTCGTAATCATTGGGCCTATCGAACGCGCACAGATACTGGAAATGCAGCCGAAAGAACCGCCACCTGAGCTTTTTCCAGCGCTTGGGTGAAAGAGTTTGAGTGAACGCTGCAGACAGTACCAGCGGCCAGCATTTGTTGGGTAGCGATACTCCGCTAACCGCCACCGGATCACACAAAGCGAAGGCGCAGCCGTCTCCGGGTGCTGAAACATCGACCCAAGCCAGCCCCTCGCTACCCGAGAGATATTGCAGATCGGTCCGCAATGCGCGGGCCTTAGGCAAAAAGGAAACCATCGGCACGACCTGCCCCAATGACAGGAATGACAAGGCCGGCCCGCCGATCTTGCCCTGCCTCCTTAGAACCTCAGCCAGGGCTGTCACGCCAAGATGAGCCCCAGAGCTATGGCCGACCACCAAAACCTCATCAACGTCAGATCCGAGGGCCTGCAAAATCTGATCTGAAAACTGGTCAAGCCGCGTTGTCAGCTCAGGTGAATATGCACCTTTTAAACGTGCGGAATGCGCATAGTCATGCATCAGGTAATAGGCGAACAATCGGTTGTCGATCGCTCGAAACCAGCGCATCAGAGCGTAAACGGCCACAGCAGCAGGCAGCACAGACCACCACCACATGAACGTGCTTAACCCAACAGCAACACCCCACCCAACCAGCAGAGCCAGCGCAAGTTGAGCCAATAACATTCCTACCGGATATAGTGCGGCGATAACCGGACCCTTGCGCAATTGCATAAGGCGCCAAAGCGTTCCCGTTGATATGTAGATCCAGGCGGTCTGTACCATCTGAAAATACGTCGCCAGTATCGAGCGCGCCATGCTGTCCTTAACGATATCAGCCCAAACCAAAACCTCGATCTCGGTCTCAACAGATACACCGTCTTGATGTGAAAGAACGCGCCAACCATAGGCTCCACCATCGGTTTTGCCGATCACATCGATCTCGTAGCCAGATATCGCGGCCTGGGAACGGCTCTCTCTTCGATAGAGTTCGCGATAGCGGCGTGGGGGAATCGGATCATAGCCGGGTATATAAAACACCCGGCGCTTGCGCACCTGTGGTTGGGTTTGTTGACTGCTCATGACCCGGCCCTCTGATCGGCAGATTAGCGCAGCGGCAAGGTCAAGGTAAGACCCGCCGTTTAACCATCCACGTTTAGCGCCAGAGGGTTAACCAAAATTCGCCAAAGCTGGAAATGTTTCAAGCAGCCACCAGCTGAATTCCGTGAACAGCCCAGTGATCAACATGATACCGACGAACAATAGCAACCCACCCATCACCTTTTCGATCGTACCCATATGAGGTTTGATACGGTTCATAACGGCCATGGAGCGGTTCAGGAACATTGCGGCCAAAAGAAACGGAATACCCAGCCCTGCAGCATAAACACCTAGTAACAACGTGCCGCGTGCGACAGACGCCTCTGACGCGGCCAACGATAAGATTGCCCCCAGTTGAGGACCGATGCAGGGCGTCCAGCCAAAAGCAAACGCCAGGCCCAGAATATAGGCCCCGAATACGGAACCACCGGATTCTCCCGCATCAACGCGCGCTTCGCGATCTAACAGAGGGATACGGAACACATTCAGAAAGTGCAGGCCAAAAACAATCACCACCGCGCCTGACAATTTAGCAAAAAGCACCTGATTCTGGAGTACGAACGCCCCAAAGGCCGATGCTGTGAAGCCCAGCAGAAGAAATACCGTCGACAGACCCAGAACAAAGAAAAGCGCCGACAGGGTCGCCTTGCGCCGCGCACGCGCCTCGTCCTGCATCTCGTGAATGGTCACGCCGCTCATATACGCAAGATAGGGGGGCACAATCGGCAACACGCAGGGCGACAAAAAGCTGATCAGCCCGCCGAGCAAGGCGACAAACATGGCAGGTAAAAGTCCTGCATCGATGATCTCAATTCCGAACATGGATCAGCACATATGGTATCAAGTGGGTTTCGTCACGGGGCCATTCGGTCACATCCTCGTGGTTACACGCTGGACAGTGCCCCTTGTTGGAAATATCTCAACCGAATGACAGATGAGACAGATACGTTGGATGCGCTGGGATTGTTATGCCCTCTACCCGTCCTCAAGGCCCGAAAAAGGCTTAAATCCTTACCTGCAGGTGGCGTCCTGCGCCTGCTTGCTGATGATCCGGCAGCGATAATCGACGTGCCGCATTTCTGTACTGAGGCGGGTCACACGCTCATTTCACAAGACAGTGTAGATGGTCATCAGATCTATTTGATCCGAAAATCCGACTAGCGACTCGTCACGATAGTATTAAAGAAAAAGGCGGGCCAATCAGCCCGCCTTTTCATTATTGCCCGAGTGACCACCACCCGCGCCGCTTTGGCTTGGCTGGCGCAGGTTCAGGTTCTTCCGTCACAACCTCCAAGACAGGCTCCGGGGTCTCAGTCTCAACAACTTCAGGTTCAATCTCTATTGGCTGTTCCTCGGCCTCTATGGCCACCGGTTCAGCCTGTTCAGAAGCTTCTACTGGCTGAGCCTCGGCAACCTCAGGTTCGGGTACTTCCCCGGGGTTCTGGGCTTCTGGGGTTTGCTCTGGTTCGGCGTCGGAAACCTCAACTGTGGAGGCAACTGGTTCGTTCGCCTGTTCAGCCGCCGTGTCATCTGTGGCAGGCTGAGTTTCGTTGGCACCGGTGTCAGTATCTGCATCCTTTTTCCGGCGACGCGGCGCCCGACGCTTCTTGGGCTTGGCTGGTTTCTCAGCCGCTTCCTCATTAACCGGTTCAGCCTCGGCCTGCTCGGTCTCAACAGTTTCAGCCCGTTCAGCCGCCTCAGCGTTATTCTCGGCCTCAGTTTCGTCAGTATCACTATCAGACGCCTCTGAACCGCCCGCGTTCTTTTTGCGCCGACGCCGACGACGCTTGCGCTTCGGCTTGGCCTCTTCCTCGTTCTGTACTGTGACTTCTTCTTCGCTTTCTTCCTCTTCGGTGGCGTCGACCAAATCCATCAGGGACGCATCCACCGATACCACCGGGGCAGTAGCCTCGGGAACAACGCGGCTCGCGGTTTTGAACTTCTCCATCGAGAAATCAGGGCTAACCAGATGCACATCCCCTTCGATGCGCACCGACAAACCATACCGCGCCTCGATCTGAGCGATATGTTCACGTTTCTGGTTCATCAGGAAGTTGGCGATGCTGACCGGACACCTCACCAGAACCTCACGCGAACGGCGGCGGGTGCCTTCTTCTTCGATCTGGCGCAAGATCGACAGCGCCATATTGTCATCCGATCGGATCAGACCGGTGCCATGGCAAGATGGGCACGGCTGTGTCGTCGCTTCAAGCATACCGGGCCGCAGACGTTGGCGGCTCATCTCAAGCAGACCAAAGCCCGAAATCCGGCCCACCTGAATACGGGCGCGATCTGTTTTCAGCTTATCCTTCAAGCGTTTTTCAACAGCCGAGTTGTTCTTACGCTCGTCCATATCAATGAAATCGATGACGATCAGGCCTGCAAGATCGCGCAGACGCAATTGGCGTGCCACCTCTTCTGCGGCCTCTAGGTTCGTTTTCAGCGCAGTTTCCTCGATCGAGCCTTCTTTGGTCGCCCGACCCGAGTTCACGTCGATTGCCACCAGGGCTTCGGTCACGCCGATAACGATGTAGCCACCCGATTTCAACTGAACCGTCGGGTTGAACATCCCCGCCAGATAGCTCTCCACCTGATAACGCGCGAACAGCGGCAGCGCATCCTCATACCGTTTCACGTTTTTGGCATGGGACGGCATGATCATCTTCATGAAGTCTTTGGCGATGCGATACCCGCCCTCACCTTCAACCAGAACTTCATCGATATCACGATTATAGAGATCGCGGATCGATCGTTTGATCAGGTCGCCTTCTTCGTAAATCTTTGCCGGCGCGATGGATTGCAGTGTCAGTTCGCGGATCTGCTCCCACATACGTTGCAAGTATTCATAGTCGCGCTTGATCTCTGACTTGGTGCGCTTGGCCCCTGCCGTGCGCACGATCAGACCCGCACCTGTTGGTACGTCGATCTCCGAGGCGATGTCCTTCAATTTCTTCCGGTCAGCCGCGTTGGTGATCTTGCGGCTGATCCCTCCACCGCGCGCCGTGTTTGGCATCAGCACGCAATAACGACCGGCCAACGAAAGATATGTGGTCAGCGCCGCACCCTTGTTGCCACGTTCTTCCTTGACCACCTGCACCAGCAGAACCTGGCGCACTTTGATGACTTCTTGAATCTTGTACCGGCGTGGGCGCGGTTTACGCGGAGGACGGATGTCCTCGCTATCATCCTCATCCGCTACGGATTCGATCGAGTCGTCTTTCGAGGCAGCGTCCGGCGCCTTGGCCTCCTCGCTCTCGTCCACGTCTTGATCAGCCTCCTCCGAGGTCTCCGCGTCAACAGAGCCCTCAACGGCTTCTTCCTGAGCCACATGCTCGGCAGTCTCTTCGGATGCTCCTTCTGTGACATCCTCTGCAACAGCTTCGGATTGCTCCTCAGAGGTATCTTCCGCGCTGGGTGCCTCTTGCTCGGCAACCTTCTCAATCGCGGTCTCTTCCGGCTGGTCAACTGCTTCGTCGGCCGGTTCCTCTACAGGGGTCTCGGCAACCGTTTCCATGGGCGAAGTCCCCTCGGGAACCGATAGATCGGTCTCCTCAGTTTCATCTCCCAGATCGATGGTTTCCATACCGGTGGGTTCGGACGAAACTTCGAGGGTTTCGACCGGATCATCCGTTTTCACATCTGCCGCCTTGCTTCGTGAGCGCGAGCGACGTTTTTTGGGTTTGGATTCCTCTGCTTCATCCCGCGCCCTCATGGCTTCGGCATAAGCGCGCTCTTCTTCCATCAGCGCTTCGCGGTCGGCGACCGGGATCTGATAATAATCCGGATGAATCTCAGAAAACGCCAGAAACCCGTGCCGGTTCCCGCCATAATCCACAAAGGCCGCCTGAAGCGACGGCTCAACCCTCGTTACTTTTGCAAGATAGATGTTGCCAGCAAGCTGGCGTTTGTTTTCGGATTCAAAGTCAAATTCCTCAACCTTGTTTCCATCGACCACCACAACGCGGGTTTCCTCCGCGTGGGTGGCATCGATAAGCATTTTCTTAGCCATGTGTCCTTGGTGCACCGCGCCAAACGCGTTGTCCTGACCCGTCCAGGCGGACAGGCGCTTTTGGGGAGGTGTCTTGTACGGGCGATTTCAGACGGCGCGCGGCAGGGTGCGGCGCTGTGGCCCCCTGCCCGTATACTCAATCGTTGCGCGCGCGTCATCGCGGTTCTTCTCCGACAGGCGCGGGATAGGGCCGCGGCCTGCCCATTATTCCTTTCACCCGCCAGAACGGGTTCAGGTACTCAGTTGCCCCGGCTGGGGCACAATCGGCCTGCTGAACTGCGTGGAAATGATCCTCAGCAGCAGATCAGTAGCGAAACTCAATGATTCGGGACTTCTGGGCGTCAAATCGCCCGGCCCGTCCGAACACAATAAAAGCAGTCCTGTGGAAAAGACAATGGGCAAACTGAATAACACCCACAGATCACAGCACAGGATCTCTTCATCTGGCTGAAAATATCTCGTGGGTGAATTGAGCCTAAGGCTCAAGAGGGGGCTGGCCCCCTCTCCGGCCTACAGGTAATCCGAGCGCTGCAATCCATACTTTGCCATCTTTTCATTCAATGTTCGGCGCGGCAGGCAAAGCTCTTCCATCACGGATGCGATCGAACCCTTATGACGGCGCATCGTATTGTCGATCAGCATCCGTTCGAAAGCTTCGACATATTCCTTTAGCGGCTTGCCCTCGGTGGTCATTACGGGCTGCATCTCTTCATGATCTGACATCAGCAGCGACGCAATCGTCCCTGATCCGCGTCGCGATTGAAGCACTGCGCGCTCGGCAATATTGATCAACTGCCGAACATTCCCCGGCCAAGGGGCTTGCAATAGCTGCGCCGCTTCTTGTGCGCTGACTTGGGGTGCATCGCAACCATATTCCTCGGCAAACTGTTCGCTCAAGCGCGTAAACAGAGTCAGGATATCCTCGCCGCGCTGACGCAGCGGCGGCATCGTGATGCGCAAGGCCGCAAGCCGGTAGAACAGGTCAGGCCGCAAAACATCCTCAGATGTCTTGCCGGCCTCCTGCAGATTCGAGATCGCAACGATCCGCGTTTCCGCAGGCGTCCCCTGTTCGTTCATAACACTCAGCAAACGCGCCTGCAGCGTATCGCTCAGCGCTTCGACATCTTCCAAAACCAATGTCCCGCCTCGTGCTTCTTCGATGGCAGGCAACTGAGTATCCTCTGGCAGCATCGGGCCAAACAAGCGCTTCGACAGCGCTTCCTCCTCCAACGCGGCACAAGAAACCAGAACAAACTTTTTGCCCGCCCGGCTCCCGACAGCGTGCAAGGCATGTGCCACCAAAGTCTTCCCGGTCCCCGTTTCACCGTCGATCAGAACGTGACCATCGGCCTGCCCCAGATCAAGAATATCCTCGCGCAAGCGTTCCATGACGGGGCTGGCACCAATCAGCTTGTTCATGATCTGAGTGCCACCCGACAATTCGCGGCGCAGCGCCCGGTTGTCCAGTGTCAGACGTCGTGCGTTACTGGCCCTCTTGGCCAGTTCAGACATCTTGTCAGGATTGAACGGTTTCTCAAGAAAATCAAAAGCACCCACCCGCATGGCTTCGACGGCCATTGGAACATCGCCGTGACCCGTGATCATAATCACCGGTAATGTGCTATCCGCGCCCATCAATTTCTTTAGAAGCTGAATGCCATCCATGCCAGGCATTTTGATGTCAGAGATCACGATCCCCGGATATTCCGGACCAAGCACCTTGAGCGCATCTTCGGCACTGGCGAAGGTTTCCGTGTCATACCCCGACAGAGCCAGCCACTGGCTAATCGACTGGCGCATGTCCTGTTCATCATCCACGATGGCGATTTTCATGGCCTGTGCCATAGTCACTTCCTTTATTCCGCGGCCTCAAGGCCGTCGCTTCCCAGAATGGGCAATTGCATCTCAAACACCGCGCCGCCCTGTTGGCCGTTTCGTGCGGTCAAACGTCCGCCATGGTCGTTCACGATCCCGGACGAGATGGCAAGCCCCAGACCAACACCGTCTCCGGGGCGTTTGGTCGTATAAAACGGCTCAAACAGGTTTTCGATATCTTCGATCCCGTGGCCATTATCACGTACGGTCAGTACAGCAGTATCTCCTGCAGCCAGGATAATTTCGACATCAGGTTCAGCTACAGATTTGGTGGCATCCAGCGCATTGCGCAAGAGATTGACCATAACCTGTTCAATCCGCATCCGATCCCCCATCACTATAACAGGGACTTCGGGTAAAATCTGGGTTATCTTAACGTGCCTTTGACGGAGCTGCGGCTCCATCATCGACAGGCTCGATGCCAGCGCTTCGCCTAGATTTACGGGCGAAAACGCATCCGCGCCCTTGCGGGCATACGACTTTAGCTGGCGCGTGATCGCACCCATCCGTTCAATCAAACCATCAATGCGACCAAAACTGGCCAGCGCTTCTTCCGGTCGGTTCCGACGCAACAGCAAACGCGCGCCTGCCAGATAGGTTTTCATAGCGGCCAGTGGCTGGTTCAACTCGTGGCTCACCGCTGCCGACATCTCACCCAGAGCCGCCAGTTTCGAGCTTTGAGCAAGCGTTTGCTCGGCAACTTCCAGCGTCTTTTCAACCCTTTCCCGCTCAGCGATTTCCCGCTGCAGCCTGGCGTTCAATGCGCGAAGCTCCGCCGACTCTCGCTGGAACAAAGTCATGCGCGAGGTGGCCCTGCGACTGAGCGCATAGAAGGTCAGCGCCAGAAGAATCGCAAATGCCATGATTTCAAGCGCGAGAACGCTGTTCACACGTTCCCTGATTGACGAATAGGTGGTGAACGATGTCATCTGCCAGCCCCGGAACGGTATGCGAGTTTCCATTCGCATCACAGCTTCACCCTGCAAGTAAGCATCAGGCGGCAGCGCATTCCAGTCGGTCGTCGCGCGGATCGCACGTTGAATGGCACTTTGAGGGGGTTGGCGCAGAATAGCACTTCCTTCTTCCAGGCCGCGCCATTGTGGTTCAGTCGACAGAATGATCGCACCGGTGCTGTCTGTCACCATCACTGCATCAGAAATCCCGGCCCAGGCGCGCTCGAATTTTTGCAAATCGACCTCGACCACAATCACCCCGAGTATCTCTGCATTGGCTTCAATTCTGCGTGAATAGACAAAGCTGTATCCCCCAGCCTCGCGCGGGATGACCGAGAATATCGTAGCATTCGATCGCATCGCATCAATGAAGTAGGGAGAGCTACGATGCCCCTCACCCAATCGATTGCGATCGGTTGCCGCCACCGTAAGCCCATCTCCGTCCAACAGAACCAGCGACGCCGCTCCAATTTCTTCTACAAAAGAGATCAGCCGCTGAGTCGACAGCGTATAGTCACTGGACTGCAAGGCCGAGATCAGCGTTGGGTCTCTGGAAAGAAGTTGCGGAACGATGGAATTGCGACGCAATTCACTGAGCAAGTTACCGGAATACAGCGCCAGACGCAGTTCGGCCCGGTTGCGGGTAGATTCTGTGAAACGGCTGGTCAGAAGACTGTTGGTAATCCAGACTGTGGCGACCGTTACAAGCAGCAGCAAGAACACAGCAAGACGCAACCGCCAGCCCATTGGCGAGCCACGCAGTCGGTTCGGGAACCCGTTGCGGTCTGATTGATTTTGGGCAGTCATGTTCTGACGCTACGCGTCCCGACTGATGACCTCAAGTCACGCTGGCGCCAACACCCCGGCCAATGCGCGGAAGAGCGCCGTTCCATCAGTGCCACCGTGGCCTGAATCCGCCGCCCGCTCGGGGTGGGGCATCATGCCTAACACGCGGCGGTTGTGTGATAAAATGCCCGCAATATCGTCGCGCGAACCGTTGGGATTCTCGGCGTAAGTGAAGGCAATGCGATCCTGATCCTTAAGTTCAGAAATGGTCGCGTCGTCGGCGAAATAGTTACCATCATGATGGGCAATCGGGATATCGATCACATCACCGGCATTATACCCTTCGGTAAATGCACTGTTGCTGGTTTCGACTTTTAGTCCGATAGTTTTGCAAATGTATTTCAGACCGGCATTTCGCAGCAGTGCGCCGGGCAGAATTCCAGTTTCGGTCAGAACTTGAAACCCGTTGCAGATACCGACGGCGTAACCACCACGCTCGGTATGCGAAGCCAGCGCTTTGCAAATCGGTGACTGCGCCGCAATCGCGCCGCAGCGCAGATAGTCGCCGTAGGAAAATCCACCCGGAACACCGACGATATCGATACCCTCGGGCAGCGCGGCATCCTTGTGCCAGACCATATCGACGGAAAAACCGGCCTGTTCAAAGGCGACAGCGAGATCGCGATCGCAGTTGGAACCGGGGAAAACGATGACGGCTGCGCGCATGGCGGACCCTCCTAGGTCGGAAAAACTCAGAGCAGTTCGATCTCGAAGCGTTCGATGACCGTGTTGGCCAACAGCTTTTCGCACATTTTAGTTACGTCCGCTTCGGTCGCGCCGTCGGCCAGTTCCAAATCGATCACTTTGCCCTGACGGACACCTTCGACCTGATCAAAACCCATCGCACCCAATGCGTGACGCACAGCCTCACCCTGCGGGTCCAGAACCCCGTTCTTGAGCATCACATGCACACGTGCCTTCATTTTCGAAAACTCCACTGGTGGACCGCTCTCCGATCCGTTTCGTTGCGCGCGGGATACCCCGCTTGGGCGTGTCGGACAACCCTGCCCGTCCGGGGCAGGATCAGTTGATCAGCGTTGGCTTGGTCACATTACTTTTGGGCAGAACACCAAGACGACGGGCGACTTCCGAATAGGCATCCGTCAGGCTGCCCAAGTCGCGGCGGAACACATCCTTGTCCAACTTCTGACCGGTTTCGATATCCCAAAGACGGCAACTGTCGGGGCTGATCTCGTCCGCAATGATCAGGCGTTGGAAATCACCTTCGAACACGCGCCCGATCTCAATCTTGAAATCGACCAGTCGAATGCCGACAGCCAGCATTACACCGCTCATGAAATCATTCACACGCAGTGCAAGGCTCAGGATATCGTCCATGTCCTGCTGGCTAGCCCAGCCGAATGCCGCGATGTGCTCTTCAGTCACCAGCGGATCACCCAGCGCATCGTCCTTGTAGCAGTATTCAACAATCGGGCGCGGCAGCTGAGTCCCCTCGGCGATACCAAGACGTTTGGACATCGTTCCGGCGGCATAGTTGCGCACGATGACTTCCAGCGGCACGATCTCGCAATTCCGCACCAGTTGTTCGCGCATGTTAAGACGGCGGATGAAGTGCGTTGGCACCCCGATCTGGGCCAGACCAGTCATGAAGAATTCACTCAGACGATTGTTCAGAACACCCTTGCCGTCGATGACATCTTTTTTCTCGGCGTTGAAAGCAGTGGCGTCGTCCTTAAAATACTGCACGATGGTTCCCGGTTCCGGGCCTTCATACAGAATTTTGGCTTTACCTTCGTAAATCTTCTTGCGACGCGCCATGAGCGACCTTTCCAGGCTGGGGAAAGGGAATGAGTCCCCTTACGTTGGCGCCCTCATAGTGCAAGCCCCGCCTTCCCGCAAGTTCGCGACCCCGAGAGGCTTTGACGCAGCGCAAATACCTTGCGCCCGAGGCGTCGTATAGTCATATCATCAGGAAAGAGAATTCAAGCCAAGGGGTCCCGAACCAATGACCACATTCGACGAACGCGAAGCCGCATTTGAAAGCAAATTCGCTCATGACGAAAAGATGCAGTTCATCGCGCGGATGCGCCGTAACCGGTTTATGGCTGTCTGGGCATCGGCACTGAAGGGCGAAACCGTAGAGCAAGCTCGGAAATATGGCCAGGAACTGGTCCATACCGATCTGCAGAATGTCAGCGAGGACGATGTCGTCGAGGCGGTTAAAGGCTATCTTGGCGATCTTGCAGACGAGGCCAAGATTCGTGCGAAAATGGCGGAACTGCTGGTTGAAGCCAAAGAACAGGTTATGGCGGAAGCCGAAGATTGATTGCGTAAAATGCAAAACTCATGATCTTCATGAGTTTTATGAATTTGATTTGACGCCCCGGTCATGAGACACGGGGCGTCTCATATTTTGACGGGCCACGGCCTTATTCTTGGAATACCTCAATGACAAACGCGCTCAGCACTCTACTTGAAACCGTCGACGTCATTCTTGCGGATGGTGCGACGGGCACGAACCTGTTCAACATGGGCCTGCAATCTGGTGATGCACCTGAGTTGTGGAACGTCGATGCTCCCGACAAGATTCGCGCGCTGTATCAGGGCTCGGTCGATGCCGGTAGCGATCTGTTTCTCACCAACACATTCGGCGGAACCTCAGCACGTCTGAAACTGCATGATGCCCAGAACCGTGTGACCGAATTGAACCGTATCGGGGCAGAGCTGGGTCGTGAAGTTGCAGACAATGCAGGCCGCCCAATTGTTGTGGCAGGTTCTGTTGGCCCGACCGGTGAAATCATGGAGCCCGTTGGCAGCCTTTCGCATGCTGAAGCCGTCGAGATGTTTCATGAGCAGGCAGAGGCGTTGAAAGCCGGAGGCGCAGACGTTCTGTGGCTTGAGACCATCAGCGCCCCAGAAGAGTTCCGCGCCGCAGCCGAGGCCTTTGCTCTGGCCGACATGCCTTGGTGCGGCACAATGAGCTTTGACACCGCGGGCCGGACCATGATGGGTGTTACATCCTCTGATCTGGCGATGATTGTCGAAACCCTACCCAATCCCCCTGTGGCCTTTGGGGCTAATTGCGGTACGGGTGCGTCCGACATTTTACGTACGGTGCTTGGTTTCGCTGCTCAGGGCAGCGAACGTCCGCTGATTTCCAAGGGAAACGCGGGCATTCCGAAATACGTGGACGGACATATCCACTACGACGGAACGCCCGAACTGATGGGCCAATACGCCGCCATGGCCCGAGATGCAGGTGCGACAATTATTGGCGGGTGCTGCGGCACCATGCCTGCGCATCTGCGCAAGATGCGGGAAGCACTGGATAGCGGCCAACGCGGAGATCGCCCGACCCTGGATCAGATTACATCGGCGCTTGGTCCGTTTACCTCAGCCTCAGATGGCACCGGCGACGAGGCGGTGCCTGAACGACGCACACGACGTCGCCGCCGCGCCTGAATGATCTCTCAGCGCCCCTCGAATTTCGGGGGGCGCTTTTCCAGAAATGCCACCACACCTTCGGCAAAGTCACGGGTTCTACCGCATTCGCCTTGCAGGTGCGCCTCGGCGGCAAGCTGTTTCGGCAATGTTCTATCGTAGGTCCCCCGGATCGCCTGTTTGATTGCCCGGAACCCGGCAGTTGGGCCATTAGCCAGATAGGCGGCCCGTTCGCGCCAATGCGCGTCGAACTGATCGTCAGAGACTGCTTCCCAAATCAACCCCCAGTCGTCCGCCTGACGCGCGCTGATCTTGTCTGCAAACAAAGCAGCCCCCATCGCTTTGGCAAATCCCATCTGACGCGGCATGAACCAAGTTCCGCCAGCATCGGGCAGCAATCCGATCCGAGCAAAGGCCTGCAGGAAATAGGCGCTCTCGGTTGCGATTACGACATCGGCACAGAGTGCAAGATTCGCCCCTGCCCCTGCTGCCGCCCCGTTAACGGCCGCGATCGTTGGCACCGGGCAGTCGTAAACCGCCTCAAGCATAGGCTCATATTCATCCCGTAATGCTCGTTCGAGATCGATCTTTCCTGTGCTCGACGCGTCCCCTAGATCCTGGCCAGAACAGAACGCAGGCCCAGCTCCTGTCAAAACAATTGCCCTGGCATGGCGAGCCGCTTCTTTCATCGCATAGGTGATCTCGGCCCGCATCTGCGTCGTCAGTGCATTCATCTTGTCTGGTCGGTTCAATGTCAAAACCGCCAAATCATCGGTAACATCCAGAAGGACCGCTTCGTATTCCATGTACAACCTCACCTGCGCAGTGTTTCGCAAAACCCTGACGCAAATGTGGAAAAAGGAAAAGTAGAACCGCGCGTCAGTCTTCCAAGATTTGGCGCAAGCGTTCCTGTTCTTCATCGGTCAGCGCATCAGAAAGAGCCGCTTGTTGATGCCGCGAACGCTTCCGCAAAAAGCTCCAGCCCATGCCCGCCGCGATCAACAACATGATCGGGCCTGCCAACCAAAGCATCAGATTGGCTCCGGTCGTGGTTGGTTTCAGAAGAACGTATTCGCCATAGCGATCAACGATAAATTCGACTGCCTCTTGGTCCGTATCGCCCGCAACAAGACGTTCCCGCAGCAGAATGCGCAAATCACGCGCAAGCTCGGCATTACTTTCATCAATGCTTTCGTTCCGACAGACCAGACAGCGCAAGCCCGTGCTGATATCCCTAGCCCGCGCTTCAAGCGCCGGGTCATCCAGAACCTCGTCTGGCTGAACAGCCAAAACCGGTGATGCGATCAGCAGCAGTATCAAAAGTAAACGTTTCATTCGGCCGGCACCCCACCTGCAGGCGTCTTACGCGCGCCAGCTGCGACCCGGAAACGGCGGTCCGACAGGCTGAGTGCACCACCAAGAGCCATTAAGATACATCCGCCCCAAATCCAGTTGGCGAGAGGTTTGATGTAGGTTCGCATCACCCAGCCGCCATCCGCCTGTTGATCACCGATCACAACATAAAGATCACGCAGGAACCGATAGTCAATTGCGGCTTCTGTCGTCGGCATGCGGGCCACGGGGTAGTCGCGCTTTTCGGGGTTAAGCGTCGTGACAAAACGCCCATCCTGTTCCACCATCACATCCGCCATGGTCGAGAAATAGTTCGGTCCCTGAACCCGGCGCACATCCTGCAATGTCAACGTGAACTGCCCAACTTCGTATGGCTGACCGGGTTGGGCGACTCGAATATCTTCGACTTCCCACGCTGTCAGCCCCGCGATGGCAAACATTGTGACACCCAAGCCAGTATGGGCGACGGCTTTACCCCAATCAGCACCCGGAAGGCGGAACAGGCGTGCAAGGTTGCCTTTGCGGCCTGTTCGGCTCCAAAGATCGACAAGAGCGCCGAACGTAATCCAAGCGCCGAGGAAAAGACCAACAGGCCCTAAAGCGCTGCGCCCAGTCTGCATCACCCAGACCAGTATCGCCAACGCTACAGCAAGAATGAATGCATAGCGCAGAGACCACGCCGCGCGACCTAACCTGCCCCGCTTCCAGGGCAGCATAGCGCCAATAGGCAGCACGATCCCTAGGGCAATCATGAATGGTGTGAAGGCCGCATTAAAGAATGGCGCTCCGACCGAGAGTTTCCGGTCAAATGCCATCTCAGCCACCATGGGCCACAGCGTACCAAAGAACACGACGAAACAACTGACTGCCAGCAGGATATTGTTCAGAATCAGCGCGCTTTCCCGGCTGACCATCCCGAACACTCCCTTTGCTTCCATCGCCTGCGCACGGGCCGCAAACAGGGTCAGTGCGCCGCCGATGAAAATCACCAGAATGAACAGGATGAATACCCCCCGTTCGGGATCATTTGCGAAGGCATGGACCGAGGTTAAAAGCCCCGAGCGCACGATAAAAGTCCCGATCAGCGAGAACCCGAAGGCGATGATCGCCAGCAAAATAGTCCAGCTTTTTAGCGCCTCGCGCTTTTCGACAACGATGGCCGAATGCAGCAGCGCTGCGGCCAGCAGCCATGGCATAAAGCTGGCATTTTCGACCGGATCCCAGAACCAGAAACCACCCCAACCCAGTTCGTAGTAGGCCCACCAAGACCCCAGTGCGATACCAATGGTCAGGAAAATCCACGCTGCAAGCGTCCAAGGTCGCACCCAACGGCCCCATGCCGCGTCCACGCGGCCTTCGATCAGGGCCGCGACAGCAAAGCTGAAGGCCATGCTCAGGCCGACATAACCCAGATAAAGAAACGGTGGGTGAAACGCTAGGCCCGGGTCCTGCAACAGTGGGTTCAGGTCCCGACCGTCGAAAGGTGGAACTGGCAAGCGATCAAACGGGTTAGATGTGAACAGAATGAACGCAAAAAACGCAACAGCGATGGCCGACTGCACCGACAGAACCCGTGCTTTGAGCGTCGGGGGCAATCCGCCGCCAAAGATCGCAGCCATTGCCCCGAAAATTGTGACGATAAGGACCCATAGCAGCATCGAGCCCTCGTGGTTTCCCCAAGTCCCACTGATCTTGTACAGCATCGGCTTGGCGGAATGGCTGTTCTCAACCACAATCCGCAACGAAAAGTCGGACGCCACGAAAGCCCAAACCAGTGCTCCAAAAGAAAACGCGGTCAGCAAAAACTGAGCGATGGCCGCAGGTTCTGCGAAAACCATCCATCCGTTCCATCGTTTGGCAGCCCCGATCTGAGGCACCACAGTCTGAACGATGGCGACCAGGAAGGCTAGGATCAGTGCGAAATGGCCGAGCTCTGTAATCATGACGCGCTTATACTGCGGCAGGTCGGCATGTGCCATTAACATTCGTCAAGTATCGCCGCACATAGTGTCGCGCCTCAGGCTGCGCGCAGCCGTCGCCAATCTTCTAGTGCAGGGTTGAAATCGGCCTGTATTACTGCTTCGGTCAGGGCCGCGTCCGACCGGGTATCCGCGATGCCGGGACTGTCCTCGCGAAGTTCACGGATTTTCGCTATGTTGGCCAATACTTCTGGCGCTCGCAGCACCGTTTGATTGATCTCGCGCTGAAAATCCTGCGCTTTGATCTGATGCCTCGCGCCAAAGTAGAATGACACGACCACACCCAACAGCCACCACAGCGGTTCCGGCACCAGTGCAATGCCCTGCATGCGCGCCGCAAACCAGTGCGGGTCGATCATAGCGGCAAGGAACAGGCACAAGGTGCCCAACGCCAGAGCCGGGCGCGGCAGTCGATTTAGCCCGTCCATGAATCGATCAAACCCCCCTTTTCTGGGCACTTGGAACTCGGCCCCGAACTGCACCATCGCCGCACTGCGGAGCGCTGTGGTCCGCTGCGCCTCGCTTTCAGCATTTTCTCGAAATATCTCGGTAGTTTCACGAACCACATTGCGGCCTCCACCGAACAACAGGGCTAAAAGGCCAGAGATCAAACCCATCCTGAAATCCTCCTCTGAAAATCTGCATCCGTCAGGTGATACTGAGGAGACAAAAACTCTTCAGCGCGCTTGATCCAACCACCTTTGCCCCCGGCCCGGGTTCGGGCATATTTACGCAGTGAAACCCTCCGATCTGCTAACCGAAAATAATAGTTACGCCGTGCGACGCCATAGGCATCTGTTAGGGCCTGTGGTTTTGGTTTGGCAGCAGCATCTGTTGCGCGCGCAGTTTGGGGGCCAATCACGCCATCAACCGCGACCTCAAACCCCATTTGGCACAGCAGGTTTTGCAATATTCTAACTGCCTGCGAACCCGCATTGACGTACATGTCAAACACCGAGGCCTGTACAGCCAGGGGTAGCAACTCAAGGCGAGGCCTTTCAAAATAGTGGTCGACAAAGATGTCTACGGCCTGTGCCCTGGTCAGAGCTTTCACATCCCGATGTGTCACAGCACCGTCGCGATCCAGATCAAGACCCAAACGCTGCATGGCGTGGATCGTCACACCAAATTTTGTCGCCCCACCGGGATCGTCGGGATCATCGACAAAGCCACCTTCCCGCGCCACGATTTCATCTGCGATCTGTCGAACCGTGCTCATGCCCGCCCCCTTTGCTGTGGTCAGGCAAATGGTCCGGCAAATAAGTTAATCCGACGATAGAACAAAGGGCGCTGCGTGTTCCTTGAACGCAACGCCCCCAAGATCTGAAAATTTTGAAATTGATCAGCTGTCGCCGGCTTCTTTGTAAACACCTTGCTCTTTCAATGCGTCCACAACCTCTTTCGGCATATAGGTTTCATCATGTTTCGCAAGGATTTCAGTGGCTTCAAAGACGCCGTTCACATAGCTACCTGTCCCAACCATACCTTGATTTTCTGAAAACAGATCAGGCAGGACGCCCGTGAAAGCGACTTTGACGCTTTCACCGCCATCGGTGACGACGAAATACACAGTTTCACCCTGCCCACGTATGATCGAGCCCTCTTCGACAAGCCCACCGATGCGGAACACTTCGGACGGCTTAGGCGGCTCGGCGATCACTTGACTGGGTGAACGGAAGAAGTTGATGCCATCTTTCATGGCCACTCCAATCAACGCCGTCGATAAGGCAAGGGCCACCGCGGCTAGCACAATGATCTGTATTCGACGACGTTTCTTGAGCGTTTTCATACCGTCCTCACGGGAACAGAGGGGCCATCATCAGCCCTTGGGTTTCATCCTCACCTAACATCAGGTTGGCGTTCTGCAAGGCTTGCCCGCTGCTACCTTTTGTCAAGTTATCCAAAGCTGCCACAACGATTGCGCGGCGTTCGATCCGATCACCAACGACACCGATATGGCAAAAGTTCGACCCCCGTACATGGTGGGTTGAAGGTGTTTCTCCGAAGGGCAGCACCTGGACGAACGGCTCATCCTCATAGGCCGATTGCAAAGTCTCATAGACGCTCTGCGGATCGCCCTTCACGTAAGAGGTCGCCAGAATGCCCCGATTGGCCGGGATCAGATGTGGAGTGAATTGAATATGAACGGTCCGACCGGCAAGCTCAGAAAACTCCTGATCGAACTCACCCAGATGCCGATGTGTCCCACCTACTGCATAGGCATTTGCTCCTTCGCTGAGCTCTGCGTGCAGAAGGTTTTCTTTCAGTGCCCTACCTGCGCCTGAAACTGCGCATTTCAAGTCTAGAATGATGTCATCCAGATCAATCACGCCCGCTGATATCAATGGCCGCAGCACATATTGCCCGGTCGCAGCGTTACAACCTGTGCCAGCGACGAGCCGCGCAGAACTGATATCATCACGATAGAATTCAGTTAGGCCATAAACGGCTTCTTCCTGATGTCCCAACGCGGCGTGCGGGTTGCCGTACCATTTCTGATATTCGTCTCCGTCCCGAAGCCGGAAGTCAGCCGAAAGGTCAACGATTTTCAATGTGTTGGGTAGATCACGGATGACTTCCTGGCTGGTCTTATGCGGCAGGGCACAAAAGCACAGGTCGATCTGGGAAAAATCGATCTCGGAAATCTTGCAAAGCACTGGTAAATCCATATGCCGCAGATGCGGGAACACTTGCGCCATTGTCTGCCCGGCCTTGCGCTCGGCGGCCAGAGCCTTGATCTCCATATTCGGGTGCCCGGCGATCAGCCGTACCAGTTCCGCACCGGTATAGCCGGAAGCACCTAGAATTGCGATTTTATGGGTCATGTCAGACCTCTTTCATTCATGTGTCACATGGGGTGACCGCCGATGCGACGGTCAACGAATTACAAAATCAGAAAAGCGCCGTCCTTGACCAAAATCAGGCGGCTTCAAAGGTGATTTGTCGTCGGAGGAATTGCGTTGCGCGATCCGACACTGTGCTGGGCTTGCCGGTGGTCAAGAACCCACCTGCACCTTCGCCGAGCATGTTTGGGTGACGTTTCAAGTAGTCCGCAAGGCTTTCAGCCACCAAGTCTCCTTGGCTATAGACCTTCACATCAGGGCCTAATGCATTCTGAAACGTTTCCGCCATCAGCGGATAATGGGTGCAGCCCAGAATAGCCGCTTGCGGTTCCGGCATCTTGCGTTTCAGCGCATCCACATGGCTGCGCACCAAGGCTTCGGCCAAGATCATATCGCCATCTTCAATGGCGTCGACCACACCGCCACAGGCCTGCGCCTCTACATCCACGCCAATCGCCCGAAACGCCAGTTCTCTCTGAAACGCCCTGCTAGACACAGTCGCGGGTGTCGCAAACAGCGCGACATGTTGCACTTCGACCTCGCGCGGAGGTGAATTGTCACCCCATTGCCGCTCGGTCAGCGCTTCGATCAAAGGAACGAACACGCCCAGTACCCGCTTACCATCGGGCACACCCGCCTCCTGCATCCGGCGCAAAGCGGCAGCACTGGCTGTGTTGCAGGCCAGAATCACCAGATTGCAGCCGCGATCCCAAAGATCATGAACGGCAGTGCGGGTCAGGTTGTAGATGTCTTCGGCATCGCGAACGCCGTAAGGCGCATGCGCGCTGTCCGCAAAATACAGGAAATCCACGTCCGGCAGATGTTTCTGCGCGGCGTTCAGGACGGTTAGACCGCCCAACCCGGAATCAAAGATACCTACTGCCATTTGCCCCTTCAGGCGCGATGCCGTTCCTCAAATTCATAGCCGTAGTCATAAGACTTTAATGGCTCTGGAGACAGCTCATACGTCGCTTTGCGCAGGAAATCCATCATCTTGCGTGTATCCTTGCCCAATGGGTCCAGAATGTCGCGCCCGATGGGGTCTCCAACAACCACGCGCACTGGAGTATCAACACGTTTCTTGAACTCTTTGATTAGAAGACCCATGCGCAACGTGTTGTGCAGATGGCTAGCAATCTGGAACAATCGCGAGGTGTGTCCATCAAAAAAAACCGGCACAACAGTCGCATCAGATTTGGCCACCATCCGAGCGGTAAATCCGCGCCACCCCGGGTCCATCGGATGCGCAAATGGCTTCGAAGCCGTGCTGACGGTGCCACCCGGAAATATCCCGATTGCCCCGCCGTCGCTTAAATAGCTCAGAGCAGTCTTGCGGGTCTCAAGGTTTAACCGCATCGCCTCTTTGGTAGCATCAAAAGAGATTGGCAGGACGATCCGATCCAAATCTTCAGCTTTGCGGAAGACATGGTTGGCAAGAATACGAAAATCTCCGCGCGTCTGAGACAGGATATGACCCATCATCAGCCCGTCCAGAATGCCGTATGGATGGTTCGCAATCAAAATCAGCGGGCCATCTTTAGGAATTTTCGATAACGCGCCACCGACCACATCCAATGTCAGCCCATAGCGTTCCACCATCACCGACCAGAAATCACGTCCCTGTGCGACTTCCTGATCGTAGCCATCTGCGCGACGGATAAGACGCAGGCGGCCCGTTGTGTTTTCCATCAACTTGATCACCATACGCCCACCCCGCGTTTCTGCGGAATGAGCGTAGGATATGTCACGAGCGACGTGATGATGCGGCGGCATTGGCTACTCCGGTTTGCTACCGACTAAGTATGACGGGGTAACCAATTTGCCTAGATTTTATGACAGGATTGTAAAGCCTCACTCTGCCGCAGCTTGCATTTGAGGCCCGCCATCGCGGATAACAGCCAGTAATTCTTCGCGCCGTTTCGCGGCCTTGGCCTCATTCGCGACCAGAACCGGACCAAATCCACGAATCTCCAAAGGCAGAGCGGCAAGCGCCGTAATTGCATTGCTAGTCTCGGGTGTCAGCTTGGGCAGAACCTCTTTCAAATCCTTTTCATACTGACGGATCAAAGCACGTTCCATTTTGCGCTCCGCCGTGTAGCCGAACAAATCCAGTGGAGTGCCACGCAGAACTTTCAGTTTTGCAAGCACTTTCAGAGGGCCAAGAAACCACTCGCCAAAGGCTTTCTTGGCCGGACGTCCATTATCGCCCTTTTTGCCCAAAGTTGGCGGTGCAAGATGGAAGGTCATTTTGAAGTCGCCGTCA
Source organism: Ruegeria sp. AN6 (assembly GCF_056540425.1). Taxonomy (NCBI): domain Bacteria; kingdom Pseudomonadati; phylum Pseudomonadota; class Alphaproteobacteria; order Rhodobacterales; family Roseobacteraceae; genus Ruegeria; species Ruegeria sp. AN6. The sequence continues at coordinate 389,222 of NZ_JBQFWR010000001.1, read as the reverse complement.
AACTCAGCCTCTGCCTTCTGGCGACTGTCGAGTAGCAACCGTGCGACCTCATATTCATCCTTATAGGACAAGAGCTTATGGTAGCCTTTGGCGATTGCTTCTCGGACCTTCTGATCATCGACGCTTTCGACCAGATTACGATAGCGTTTGGCCAATCGCTTGCTCTGATAGTCGATCAGATGTGCCACGCGGAAATCGATCACCTGATCCAACGATTTAGGTAATTCGGCCACGTTCGGGCCTAGGATTTTGTTGACCTCTTCGGGATGGGTCACAGCCCAGCGGCCAACTTCGAAGGCACGTTTGTTGCGTTCGACCGCCGCACCGTTCAGTTCAATCGCTTCCATGATCGCCTGATGGCTGATCGGTAGCAGGCCACGCTGCCAGGTGGCGCCAAATACCATCATGTTGGAATAGATCGAATCCCCCATCACCGCGCGGGCCAGATCGGTTGCATCGAATAGTGCTACCCTATCCTTTAGCCGTGCTTGCAGGGCAAGCTGCAGCTGATCGCTTGGAATGGTAAACTCGGTATCTCGAGTGAAATCACCAGTAATGATCTCATGGCTGTTCACGACCGCCCCGGTACGACCAGTCTGCGTTAGACCCAGCGTTTTGGCCCCTGCCGAGACCACCAGATCACCGCCGATCAGCGCGTGCGCTTCACCAGTGGCGACACGGATCGCGCTGATGTCTTCCGGCCGGTTTGCAAGCCGACAATGGATATGAACGGCACCGCCCTTTTGTGCGAGGCCTGCCATCTCCATCATGCCTGCCCCTTTACCGTCGATCTGTGCAGCCTGTGCCAGCACCGCACCTATCGTGACGACGCCTGTGCCGCCAACACCCGTGATTACGACATTATGGGTTCCATCGATCTGCGGCAGCTCAGGTTCCGGCAGGTCAGGTAAATCAAGCTCAGTGGTGGCTTCTTTGCGGATTTTCGCGCCTTCTACCGTCACGAAGGAAGGGCAGAACCCATTCAAGCATGAGAAGTCCTTGTTGCAGCTGGATTGATCAATAGCACGTTTGCGCCCGAGCTCGGTTTCTTTCGGGACAATTGAGACACAGTTCGACTGGACACCGCAGTCTCCGCAACCTTCACAGATATCGGTATTGATGAACACGCGCTTGTCCGGGTCCGGGAACGTGCCCCGCTTGCGCCGCCTGCGCTTTTCGGCAGCGCAGGTCTGGACATAAACAATGACTGATACGCCCTCGATTTCGCGGAACTTTTCCTGAACCTTCATCAGTTTGGCACGCTCAAAGGTCTCGACGCCCGTGGGTAGCGCCCCGAAGTTCACATCTTCTTTTTCGTCATAGACGACGGCAACGTTGCTGACACCCATCGCGCTGACCTCAGCAACGATACGCTCAGCACTCAGACCACCTTCGTTCTCTTGCCCACCAGTCATGGCAACGGCATCGTTGTATAGAATTTTGAAGGTTATATTGGTGCCAGCCGCCAACGCGGCCCGGATCGCTTGAACGCCCGAGTGATTATAGGTTCCGTCGCCAAGATTCTGAAAAACGTGCTTGGTGGTCGAGAACGGAGCCTCGCCAATCCAGTTCGCCCCTTCACCGCCCATCTGGGTGAATCCGGTGGTCTCGCGATCCATCCATTGCACCATGTAATGACAGCCAATCCCGGCATAGGCACGGCTGCCTTCCGGCAACTTGGTCGAGCTATTATGCGGGCATCCTGAACAAAAATAGGGCAATCTTGCTGCGATTTCCTGAGCATTATCAGCGCGGCGCGCCTCGTCCAGTTTTGCAAGACCTGCGCGAACGCCATCGGTATCATGGCCTTCCTCAACCAGTATCTGCCCAAGTTTTTCAGCGATCATGATTGGATCAAGCGCCCCTCTGGTCGGGAACAGCTCTTCGCGGTGCAACGTCCCTGCCCCGCCTTTGTACCAGCCGTAAACGCGACGACCACGCCGATCGTCGAAGATCGCCTCCTTGACCTGAACCTCAATCAGCTTGCGCTTTTCCTCGACGATCACAATCAGGTCGAGACCTTCCGCCCAATCGTGGAAACCCCTCATATCCAGAGGGAACGTCTGTCCGATCTTGTAAGTTGTAATACCAAGTCGCTCTGCCTCGTCCGCATCTATGTTCAGCAGTGACATTGAGTGCATCAGATCAAGCCAGTTCTTGCCCGCGGCAACAAACCCGATCTTGGCACCGGGTTTTCCCCAGACCCGTTTGTCCAGTTTGTTCGCATGCGAGAACGTCTCAGCCGCAAAACGTTTATAGTCAATGACCCGCGCTTCCTGTAGATGCGGCGTGTCTCCCAGCCGGATGTTCAGCCCTCCTTCGGGCATATCAAACTGTGGTATCGTTATCTGCATCCGATCGGGGCTGCCATCAACGACCGAAGTGACCTCGATCGTGTCCTTCATCGTTTTCAACCCGACCCAAACCCCGGCAAATCGGCTCAGCGCAAATCCGTAGACGCCGTAATCCAGGATTTCCTGAACTCCGGCCGGACTGACGACTGGCATATACATATCGACCAAAGACCATTCAGACTGATGCAGAACGGTCGAGCTTTCGCCAGTATGGTCGTCGCCCATGGCCATCAAGACGCCGCCTTGTTGCGCGGTACCGGCCATGTTTGCATGACGCATCACATCTCCGGACCGGTCGACCCCAGGGCCTTTGCCATACCAAAGGCCAAATACACCATCGAACTTGCCGTCGCCACGTAACCCGGCTTGCTGACTGCCCCACAATGCGGTGGCGGCAAGATCTTCATTCAGACCGTATTGAAACGTCACATCGCTTTCGGCCAATTGCTTTTCAGCGCGCGACATCTGCAAATCGACAGCCCCGAGGGGTGATCCTCGATATCCAGTAACCAGACCCGCAGTATTAAACCCCGTCGCGCGGTCACGTTCTTTCTGCATTAACATCAGACGCACCAACGCCTGCGTTCCGTTCAAAAGAACCGGGCTTTTGGATAGATCAAACCGATCATTTAACGTGATCTTCGGCTGACTCATCTGACGTCTCCCCTCGTCGGATTAGTGTGCTGTATCTTTAGGTATTTTAGGTCATAATTGCTGACCTGTATAGTAATTTTCTCCTTTGCCGTAACGATTTCCCGGTTTGAATGTGGAATTTGTTACGTGTTTCATATAGGGCTGCCGAAAGATAACGAAAGTTGCGGCGATGGATTGGGACAAGCTCAGAATATTTCACGCGGTTGCGGATGCAGGCAGCCTCACACATGCAGGGGACAAGCTCAATTTGTCTCAATCTGCTGTGAGCCGTCAAATTCGCGCTCTCGAAGAATCACTGGATGCGACCTTATTCCACCGCCATGCCCGTGGCCTGATTCTAACTGAACAAGGCGAATTGCTGTTCGACGCGACTTCGGCAATGTCCAAACGTCTGGACACTGCGGCTGCAAGAATTCGGGACAGCGAGGACGAGGTGTTCGGTGTTTTGCGTGTTACCACCACGTTTGGTTTCGGCACGCTCTGGCTCGCACCTCGACTGCCAAAGCTTTACGAAAGATATCCCGATCTCAATATTGATCTGATGTTGGAAGAACGCGTTCTTGACCTGCCGATGCGCGAAGCAGACGTCGCCATCCGCATGAAAGAGCCCAGTCAGGCGGATTTGGTGCGCAAGCGCCTGATGACAGTGCAAATGATGCTCTATGCCACCAAAGCCTATCTGGACAGCCACGGCGGCAAACCTGAGTCACTGGAAGAAATTGCCAAGCACAGATTGATCTGCCAGACACCATCTGCTCCTCAGGTCGGGGCCGGCGCATCGATGGTAAAGCACCTAATGACCTATAATCCTGGATCGTTATTAACCGTGAACAACTATTTTGGCGTTCTGCAAGGTGTACTCCACGATCTTGGAATTGGTGTCCTGCCCGACTACGTGACCGAGGACTTTCCCGATCTGGTTCCGATCCTTTCGGACATTGAAACTGCTGATGTACCGGTTTACCTCGCCTATCCCGAAGAGCTTCGCCATTCCAAGCGGATCGCTGCCTTTCGGGATTTCGTGCAAGACGAAATCATAGCCCACCGCAAACATCTGAGGCAGATGGGGAAACTCTAGCCATGCACTCAGGACATAGCGGGCATGACGATCTTATCTCCTATTAAACCTTGATCGTTAACAAACTGATCCCTAAATGAGCAATTGAAGGCGATGATGCTGTAACGCTCATCATCTTCATACCTCCCTGTTGGACTACGGCCGAGCTTAGTGCTCGGCCTTTTTTTTGGCCTTACGTTCGGCAATTCTCAGGAAAGCACTGGGAAAATTGAATACACGAGCCTATGATCCCGAAAAAACACTTAAAATCGTGTTCGAGGGCTAATTCATGTTCCATTCATTGCGCCTATTGTTGGCGATGATTTCAGTCTTGTTTCTGGCGGTGCCGCTGCACGCACAAGACACAAGCACAACTTCTACGGTTACGATCCCCCAGGATCTAACGCCTGAGCAAGTCGATGATCTGGTTGCGCGTATGTCTGATGACCAAGTACGGGCGATCTTGCTTGAACGCCTTGATGCAGTTGCCGAAAAACATGCCGCAGAGAAGGAAGGTCACGAAGATCCGCTGACTGAACTGAACGAGATCTGGGCGGAAATGGTTACCTCCTGGACGCAAGTATTAACGACAGTTCCCAATATCGTCAGTGCGCAAATAAAATCGTTCAGCAATTTTGCGGATAAATTCAACGAAACTGGGGTCCTTACCCTGATCGGGCTAGTGCTATCGGTCCTACTGGTCGGATATGTAGCAGAAAAGCTGTTCAGCATACTAACCCGTCGCTGGTCAAAGGCACCCGAAGTCGGAGATGAAGCTGACCTTTGGGGAGCCGTGCAATACCTATTCCGCCGGTTTTGCCGCGAAATTGCCGGCCTCATCGTATTCTACGTGGTTATCCGCGCGCTTGGTCGCGCATTACTGACCCCCGAACAAATCACGTTTGCCGCACCATTCGTATTCTTCTTGATTTGGGTCCCGCGCCTTGGAGCGGCTGTTTCAAGATTTGTACTCGCACCGCAAAAACCTCAATACCGATTGGTGAATATTGATGACCACTGGGCTAAATACCTGCACAGAAATCTGATTGGCCTTCTGATCCTGATCGGATTCACGCTGTTTGTTGTCCGCTTCAATGCGCTCAACGGAATTACTCCAAACGAGACGCGCATCGGCTTTTGGCTGAATGCGGCAATCCACATATATATCGGTGTAATCGCCTGGACTGCACGCGAAGGACTGTCGCAGATGATGCTGGGCACAGACCCGGATCGCACCAAGTTTGATGAGGAGGTCGCGCATTATTACCCCTACTTCGCCATTGGCGTGTCGGTGGTGATCTGGTTGCTCGTTGAATTCCTCGTAGCACAGCGTAATCCGGCAATTTTGCGCGTGATTGGAACCGGGGCGCATTTCACCACTATGTTCTGGCTGCTGATCGCACCAGCGCTCGATACTTTGATACGTGGACTGGTCCGCCATCTGCAGCCGCCGCTATCAGGTGAAGGACCTTTGGCGGAACGCGCCTATCGCTCGGCCAAGCGCAGTTATATCCGGATTGGGCGGGTTATTGCGGGACTGTTCGTAGTCCTGATGATTTCGCGTGCCTGGCAACTTGACCTTCGCCATGTCGCATCAGCTGGCATCGGAGCAGAAGTCGGTGGCGCGGTCATCCAGTTCCTGCTGATCATCGCAGTCGGCTACATCTTGAACGAGATTGTCTCGCTCTGGATCAATCGTCGTCTGGCGAAAGAACAAACTGCTGCGGAAGAGCTGGATGAAGAAGCTGGCGGCGAAGGTGGCGGTGCTGGCGGTTCGCGTCTGGCAACGGTTCTGCCTTTGCTGCGGATCACTGCACAGGTCACAATCTGCGTCATCTTCGGCCTGCTGGCGTTGAGTGCGCTTGGGATCAACATTACACCACTACTAGCCGGTGCTGGTGTTCTGGGTCTGGCTATTGGATTTGGCGCGCAAAAACTGGTGGCCGATATCGTAGGTGGTATTTTCTTCCTGATCGATGACGCCTTCCGTGTCGGCGAATATGTCGATGTCGGCGGTACGATGGGAACGGTCGAAAAGATCTCGATCCGATCCATGCAATTGCGCCACCATCGCGGGCCCGTTCACACGATCCCATATGGCGAGATTCAAAAGCTGACCAATTTCAGCCGCGACTGGGTCATCATGAAGCTCAAGTTCACTGTGCCTTTCGATACCGATCCCAATAAGGTCAAAAAGATCTTCAAAAAGATCGGTGCCGAGATGATGCAGGACGAAACTCATAAAGATGGGTTCCTGCAGCCGTTCAAATCTCAGGGTGTGTTCGACTTTGATGATGTCGGTATGATCATCCGAGGCAAGTTCATGGCCAAGCCGGGCAAGCAGTTCACGCTGCGGAAGGAAATCTTCAATCGCGTGAAAGCAGAGTTCAACGCCAATGGCATCGACTTCGCCCGCCGCGAGGTGCGCGTTGCGATACCTGGCAGCGAGAATATGACTGAAGAACAAAAAGCAGCCGCTGGTGCAGCTGCAGCTGATGCCGTCAACAAAGGTCAGAACCCGGCCTAAATCGGTAGGATTGGCGCTGGGATTTTACAGCGCCAATCTATAAGCCAACCTCCAGATGTGCGGAATCGGCGGCATTGTCGGTTCCGCATTTTCTTTTCTAAATGGCCCTGCGGTGACTTGACCCTTCCCACGGAAGCGCCCTTGCCCTAAAAGGCCCGCAATCTCGGCCACTATGGACACAGGACAGAAGATGCAAGAGCCCGCCATCACCCCGGATCTGATTGCTGCGCACGGGCTCAAGCCCGAGGAATACGACATGATCCTCGAGATCATCGGGCGCGAGCCAACATTCACCGAACTGGGCATTTTCTCGGCTATGTGGAATGAGCATTGTTCTTATAAGTCCTCGAAGAAATGGCTACGCACACTGCCCACCTCAGGCCCACAAGTTATCTGCGGCCCGGGTGAGAACGCAGGCGTGGTTGATATTGGCGACGGTCAGGCCGTGGTGTTCAAAATGGAAAGCCACAACCACCCCTCCTACATTGAGCCCTATCAGGGTGCCGCGACCGGCGTTGGTGGTATTTTGCGGGATGTCTTCACCATGGGGGCGCGCCCCATCGCCTCAATGAATGCGCTGTCCTTTGGTGAGCCCGGCCACCACAAAACCCGTCAGCTTGTGAATGGTGTGGTTGAAGGCATCGGCGGCTACGGTAACTGCTTCGGTGTGCCTTGCGTTGGTGGCGAAGTTCGGTTCCATCCAGCCTATAACGGCAACTGCCTTGTGAACGCCTTTGCCGCAGGTTTGGCCGACAGTGACAAGATTTTCTATTCGGCGGCCTCGGGTGTCGGTATGCCTGTTGTTTATCTAGGCGCTAAAACCGGACGCGATGGTGTGGGCGGTGCGACTATGGCTTCGGCGGAATTCGACGACACCATCGAAGAAAAACGCCCGACTGTTCAGGTCGGCGACCCCTTCACCGAGAAACGCTTGATGGAAGCCACGCTGGAACTGATGCAGACCGGCGCCGTGATCTCGATTCAGGATATGGGTGCGGCAGGGCTGACCTGTTCGGCCGTTGAGATGGGAGACAAGGGTGGCCTAGGCGTTCGCCTTGATCTGGAGAATGTCCCTCAGCGCGAAGAGAACATGACCGCGTACGAAATGATGTTGTCTGAATCTCAGGAGCGGATGCTGATGGTCCTCAAACCAGAGCTTGAAGCCGAAGCCCGTGCGGTTTTCGAGAAATGGGATCTGGATTTCGCCATTGTCGGTGAAACGATCGCCGAAGACCGGTTCCTGATCATGCACAACGGCGAAGTCAAAGCGGACCTCGTCCTTTCCAAACTGTCTTCAACGGCACCAGAGTACGACCGACCATGGGAACCAACGCCCAACGCGGAAGAGCTGACAGATGTGCCCCAGATCGACCCTGTTGATGGCCTTCGCGCCCTGCTCTCTTCGCCGAACTACGCAGGCAAGCAATGGGTGTACGAACAGTATGACACTATGGTCATGGCCGACAGCTCCCGCACGCCTGGTCTGGGTGCTGGGATGGTGCGTGTGCACGGTACTGACAAGGTGCTGGCGTTCACCAGCGACGTGACCCCGCGCTATGTCCGCGCAAACCCTGTTGAGGGCGGCAAACAGGCCGTAGCCGAAGCCTACCGCAACCTGACTGCCGTGGGCGCCAAGCCGCTGGCCACCACTGACAATCTGAATTTCGGCAATCCCGAAAAGCCTGAAATCATGGGCCAGTTTGTAGGGGCAATCCAAGGTATCGGAGCCGCAGTCGGAGCCTTGGACATGCCCATCGTTTCCGGCAACGTGTCGCTATATAACGAGACTGATGGGCAGGCGATCCTGCCAACTCCGACGATTGGGGCCGTAGGCCTGCTGCAAACTGCCGATGAAATCATCGGTAACGAGGTTCGTGAAGGCCATGTCGCTCTGGTTATCGGCGAAACCCAAGGCCATCTGGGCCAGTCGGCCCTTCTGGCCGAAGTCTTCAACCGCGAAGACGGGGACGCCCCACATGTCGATCTGGACGCTGAACAGCGCAACGGAGAGTTCATTCGCGCCAACCGTGAAATGATCAAAGCCTGCACCGATCTGGGTGACGGTGGCCTTGCGCTAGCCGCTTTTGAACTAGCCGAGGCTGCTGGTGTCGGCGTTTGCCTCGACGATGCCTCGACCGAATTCCTGTTCGGAGAAGATCAGGCGCGCTATCTGGTCGCCTGTAACTTTGATCAGGCCGAAGCATTGATGATCGCAGCTGGTCAGGCCGGTGTTCCCCTAGTATCAGTCGGACGTTTCACTGGGGATAGTGTTAAAATCGGCAGCTCCGAAGTCTCGCTTACCGAGTTGGCGGATACGTTCCGCAGCAGCTTTGCCGAAGCCGTTGCCTAATCAATCTTTGTTCTGGTGCGATCAAACAGATTTCTTGCGCGTGTCGGCGCGCAGGAATTGTTGTTGAACGGAACCGGCCCCATCTTGCACGCCCCGTCTCATCGCTCTACATCTTGGGAAAGACCTTCAGGAGTAAACCTACATGCCGATGAGCGCCCACGAAATTGAAACTCTGCTACGCGAGAGCTTTCCAGATGCGGAAATCCAAGTTGGTGGCAGCGATGGCGTGCACATGTCTGCCATGGTCGTGGATGAAAGCTTTCGCGGTAAGAACCGCGTTCAGCAACAACGTGCTGTTTATGCCGCGTTGAAAGGCAAGATGGATGGCCCGGATGGAGAGTTGCACGCGCTGGCGCTGACCACGAAAGTACCGGAGTAATATGGAGCACGCGATTGTAATCTCAATTACATTCACCGTCTTTGTTGTGTTGATCGCGCTCATAGCTTGGAACCATTCAAAGGCGGGACGTAATACAAGACGAGGATCGCCACCTGGACAAGGAGAACACCTCCTGCATTCCTCCTACAATTCACATGACGGTGCAATTAGCTCGGCGCAGACCCATATTCCGAAGAATCCTCAAGACTACGCCAAAGCAATAATGCCGAAGAGCAAAGGAAACACCAAATGACCGACGTGAAAACCCAGATCGACGAAACCGTCAAAGCCAATGACGTGGTGCTGTATATGAAAGGTACCAAAGAGATGCCGCAGTGCGGGTTCTCGTCGCGCGTCGCTGGTGTATTGAACTACATGGGTGTCGAATATACCGACGTGAATGTTTTGGCGGACGACTCTGTCCGTCAGGGCATCAAGGATTATTCAGACTGGCCAACTGTGCCCCAGCTTTTCGTCAAAGGCGAGTTTGTCGGCGGCTGCGACATCATCACCGAGATGACCCTTTCGGGAGAGCTGGATACTTTGTTTGAAGAAAACAATGTCGGATACGACAAAGATGCAGCCGACAAAATCCGTGAAGCAAACGCCTAATTCACCGGCTAGAGCAGTCCTTGAACAAAACACGTTCGGGGGCTGTGCTGCCTTGGGCCTGATGGCTGATCGTAGCTTCCCAGCCTTTGGATCGAAGGGTGTATGTCCCTGCCCCGTCTACAGATTCGTAGCGAATACCTGATCCACTTTGAACCTGTTTCAGCGCAATTAACTGGTCCTCAATCAGCATCGCGGCAGCACCCGATCCATCTGCGGCGTTGAAATAGGACACTGGCACCTGCGTGTTGTTCTCGCAGTTAAATGTCACAGACAGTATGTCGATCTCGGCCAAACCTGCCGTAGCGTACAAAGACAATACCGCGGCCCCTGCTGCCGTTCGAACAAAGCCCATCAGGCGTTCCTTTCCTCGATCACCGCAGCCAGCGCTTCTGCACGCGCGGCCATCTCCGCCAATGTGTCTGTTACCGAAGGCGGCACCACTGCAACTTCAATTCGCTCGGGCTCGGGCAGAGGTTGACTACGCAGGCGATTTAACTCGGCTTCGGCTTCCACAAGCTTTGCCTCGGCCAGCTTCAGGCGATCTTCGTGCGCTGCAGCTTTGTCGGCCAACATTAGTCCGGCCATCAGCAACATGCGCGATTCAGGCATGCGTCCGATCTGGTCCGACAATACCTGTGCTTCATCATCCAAAAGCTTGGCCGCGGCCTGCAGAAAGGGCTCTTCACCGTCCTGGCACGAGACATCAAATCCTCGTCCACCGATATGAATGGTCACCTCGGGCATTATTCAACCTCTCCTTCAGCCAGATTGGCGTGGGTCAACAGCGGTTCGAGCCGGGCCAGAACCGCATGTGCTTCGGCCGCGTCCGAGGCTCTTGCGGCACGCGTTGCCTCCAACTCTGCAGCAGTTGCGCGATTCAGCATGTCTGCATCGGTCACACCCTCTTCTGCAGCGGCGCGCAATTCATCCACTGTTCCACGCAACTGTTCGTTTGCCTTGCGCAACCGTTGCAAATCGTCATCCAGTCGCGACATCGCCGCGCCATGGCTGGCACGCTCGGCACGCAGCATTTCAAGCTCGGCGTTCAGTTCGGTCAGCCGCTCGCTATCGACCAATTCAGCGCGCAGACGGGACAGCTCTGCCTCCATCTCTTCGGCGCGATCTGCGATGGGGGTCAATTGCTCGACCTCCGCCCGCAACGACTCGGCTTCTTCTGTGGCATTTTCCATGGATCGTAGGGTTTCGATTTCGGCTTTCAGCGAATTTACTTCGTCGCTGTTATCTAGTGCGGCCTTGGCCTCGGCTAACTCTGCGCGCGCGGCCTCGACCGTTGCAAGCTTTGCGGTCGCCTCGGCCAATTGATCACGCAGTGCAGCAACTTCTTCTCCTGATCCCGCCTGCTCCCGGAGTGCATCAACCTCAAGAGCGTGCCTTTCTATGAGCGATTTCAGCCGCTCTTCCAACTGCGCGTTGGCCAAGCGCTCTTCTTCAAGTTCTGATCGTAATGCAACACCATTATCGACCGCGGGCTCAGCGTCCTGCAGTGCCTCGACTCCGGTGCCGATCCGCTCCATCGCAGTAATGATACGGCGTTGTAATTCTTCGATCTGACTCATGCCCCTGTCACCTCTTTATCAAGGTTAGTTCTGCTATACGCCTGTCCGAATCAAAAGCGGCGGCTCTCTGCCCTAGTCTAACGGAATGTAACAGAAAATACCCACTGTTTGGTTTCAATCACTTGCACACCGCTCTTGAAGCGCCAGATCGGCGCAGAACCCGGTTCTGCTTGCACTTTGTCAGACGGATGGTATTCAGCGCTAAATCTGCCCGTAACCCAAAGGAATAACGCCCGTGGACCTGACTGCGCTGCGCAATGCCAACCCCGAACACTGGGACAAGGCTGCGGCCATCCGCACCCTGACCCTCGACGCCGTCGCCGCCGCCAATTCCGGCCATTCCGGTATGCCAATGGGCATGGCCGATGTTGCGACTGTATTGTTCGAAAAGCACCTGAAATTTGACGCCTCTGCCCCGAATTGGCCGGATCGTGACCGGTTCATCCTGTCGGCGGGTCACGGTTCGATGCTGGTCTATTCGCTGCTTTACCTGACTGGTCATGGCGACGTTACGCTGGAAGAAATCAAAAACTTCCGCCAGTTGGGTGCCAAAACAGCCGGCCACCCCGAGAACTTCCTGATAGACGGTGTCGAAACCACCACTGGCCCTCTGGGTCAGGGCATCTCGAACGCTGTGGGCTTTGCCATGGCTGAGGAAATCCAGCGCGCGCATTACGGCAAGAAGATCGTTGATCACTACACTTATGTGATTGCGGGCGACGGCTGCCTGATGGAAGGCGTTAGCCAAGAGGCGATCACCCTGGCTGGCCGACACGAACTGAGCAAGCTGATCGTCTTCTGGGACAACAACAACATCACCATCGACGGCACCGTTGATATCGCCGACCGCACCGATCAGGTGCGCCGTTTTGCGGCCTCGGGCTGGCATGTGCTTGAGATTGACGGTCATGACCCCAAGGCCATCGACGACGCCATCGTGCGGGCGAAAAAGTCGAACAAGCCGACAATGATCGCCTGCGAGAGCCACATCGCACTTGGCCACGCGGCGCAGGATACTTCGAAAGGCCACGGCGCACTGACCGATCAGGATCAGTTGAAGGCGGCCAAAGACGGCTATGGCTGGCCGCATGATGCGTTTGTCATCCCCACAGAGGTCAAAGCCGCATGGGAAGCTATCGGTACACGTGGTGCTGCCGAGCGCGCTGCATGGGAAGGGCGTTTCGCGCAAATCTCCGAGCGTAAGCAGGCGGAATTCAACCGTGCCTATGCGTGTGAAGCGCCGAAGAAACTGGCTGGTGCCATCCGGTCATTCAAGAAACAGATGTCGGAAGAGCAGCCAAAGCTGGCCACCCGAGCGTCGTCCGAAAAGGTTCTGAACGTGGTGAACCCGATCATGCCAGAAACCATTGGTGGTTCGGCTGACCTGACTGGTTCAAACAATACCAAATCGGCGGATATGGGCGTTTTCCTGCCGGAAAACCGCAAAGGCCGCTACATCCACTATGGTATCCGTGAACACGGCATGGCCGCTGCGATGAACGGTATGGCTCTGCACGGGGGCATCCGCCCCTATGGCGGCACCTTCATGGCTTTCACTGACTATGCCCGCCCTTCCATGCGTCTGGCTGCCTTGATGAAGGTGCCTACGGTCTTTGTGATGACACATGACTCGATTGGTCTGGGCGAAGACGGCCCGACCCACCAGCCGGTGGAACATCTGGCGATTTCGCGCGCAACGCCAAACACCTATGTCTTCCGCCCCGCTGACACTGTTGAGACTGCCGAAGCTTGGGAACTGGCACTTACCTTCAAAGACAGCCCCTCAGTCCTGTCGCTGACCCGTCAGGGCGTGCCAACAGTGCGGACCGAGCACAAAGGTAAAAACCTGACCTCACAAGGCGCATATGTGCTCGCTGACGCAGAAGCCAAACGTCAGGCAATCCTGATCGCTACCGGATCCGAGGTCTCGCTGGCCATGGAAGCCAAAGCGATGCTGGAGGCCGAGGGCATCGGCACCCGCGTCGTATCAATGCCCTGCATGGAGTTGTTTGCCGAACAGGATGAATCCTATCGCAAACGCGTCCTACCTGCCGGTGCCGTCCGCGTTGGCATCGAGGCCGCCGTACGCGCTGGCGGATGGGACCGCTGGTTGCTGGGTGAACGTGGCCGCGAAGCCAAAGCTGGGTTTATTGGCATGTCGAGCTTTGGTGCATCGGCCCCGGCAGGTGAGTTGTACAAACACTTCGGCATCACATCTGAAGCCACCGTTGCAAAAGTAAAAGAACTGCTGGGGCTGTAAGCACTCGGCTCAGGCTCAACAGTTAGAAATACAAAGGGCGGCTTTCTCGGCCGCCCTTTCCTATTTTGGCTGGCTTAATTTCGCCCTTAACGCCTCATATGCTAATTTCGCAAAGTCCAATCGCAGTTCGTACCGCTCCGCTGGCACGATCCCTCCGGGTACGTTTTGCCCTGCCCAAGACAAAATTTGCCGCACATGCGTTCCATAAAGCGGAATGAAGTGCGCAGATTGACCCGTAAGCAGGTTGAACATTCGCCCGCCTGCCCACTTGGCACGTTCGGCAGCTTTGTCCGCCGTATCGATCCGAAAATGCAGAACCCGATACAGTGCGTTCGGTTCAAACGGCATTTGTTCCGCACCAAGGTTCATGGCAGCCAATGCCGCTGCTTTACGTTTGGCAGCGAGCCCCCTCAACTTAAACCGGGTGCGGACTTGAACCGGTCGAAAGGCTGGTAAATGACTAAGATCCATCACCTCACGCCTTAGATTCAGTGAACTCCAGGCTTATTTGAAAACCTCCCGATCATCGGCGCAATGACCTTCGTCGCCAACGGTATTAACACAAATCCCCAAGCCAAACCGAACACCCCATCCATTGTCGCTTTTGCGATCCATTCGGCGGCTTTTTCCCATTGGGCAGGCACTGCATGTCCTACCGCATAAGCCCAGTCATGAATATGATGGCCCAGCCAGCCAAAGCCCAGAACCTCCATCCCGTGGATGATAATCGATCCTCCGACCCAGAGCATCGCGGCAGTTCCAACGATTGAAAGTGTCTTCATCACGCCGGGCATGGCTTTGACCAAGCCCCGACCAAGACCTCGGCCTACGGGCGTCGGTGCGTTCTTAGCCAGATACAACCCGACATCATCCATCTTCACGATCAGCGCAACCGAACCGTAAACTGCCAGAGTCACACCCAACCCAACCACCGCAAGCGTCGCAGCCTGCATCCAGATGTTGGGCGCTTCGATAGCCGCCAATGCAATGGTCATGATCTCGGCGGACAGAATGAAATCGGTCTTGATTGCCCCCTTGACTTTCTGCTCTTCCAAATGCCCTGGGTCGCGATTTTTCATGTCTTCTTCGATGACGTGACTGCCATGCGGGAACAAGACATGAAAAATCTTCTCGGCACCCTCAAAGCAAAGATACGAGCCACCTATCATCAGCAAAGGCGTAATCAGCCATGGCGCAAAGTTCGCCAACAGCAGTGCCACGGGCAACAGCAAGACAATCTTGTTGAAAACGGATCCGCGAGCGATGCGCCAGATGATGGGCAATTCTCGTGCCGGCGCGAACCCCTGCACGTATTTAGGAGTTACCGCCGCGTCGTCGATTATTACACCGGCAGTCTTGGCCCCGGCCTTGCCAGCCGCCGCTACGACATCGTCCACTGATGACGCTGCAACCTTTGCAATGCCTGCCACATCATCCAACAGGGCCAACAGACCACTCATCGCGCATCCTCTTGTTTATCCGCTGTTGCCGACACTACCTGATCCAACCCTTAGCGCAAGCGTTAGCGCAACCGGCGCAGGTTTGCGCTAACACCTTAAAAATATGCCATTTTTGCCCTTTTGAGATTCGGTTTTCACGGCTATATGGCCAGCAACACAAGCGCAGTTTGGAGACGTCGGATGACCATCAAGGTCGGTATCAATGGTTTTGGCCGCATCGGCCGCTGTACGCTGTCGCACATCGCCGCATCGGCGCGTAACGACATCGAAGTGATCAAGGTCAACGCCACTGGCCCGCTGGAAACATCGGCACATCTGCTGAAATATGACAGCATTCACGGCCGTTTCCCGCGCGAAGTGTCTGTCGAAGGCAACACCATGGATCTGGGCCGTGGCCCGATGGAAATGTTCTCGACCTATGACATGACCGAGCTTGACTGGGAAGGCTGCGATGTCGTCCTGGAATGTACTGGCAAGTTCAATGACGGGCTAAAGGCAAAGACGCACCTAGATCGCGGCGCTGGTAAGGTGCTGCTTTCGGCGCCGGGTAAGAATGTCAATAAGACAATTGTGTTTGGCGTAAACCACAACACCCTGACTGCAAACGACAATATGGTGTCCAACGGCTCCTGCACGACCAACTGCCTTGCCCCGCTTGCCAAAGTTCTGGATGAAGGCATCGGTATCGAGCATGGCATCATGACCACGATCCACGCTTATACCGGCGACCAGCCCACTCTGGACCGTCGTCACAGCGACCTGTATCGCGCGCGCGCAGCGGCGATGTCGATGATCCCGACCACAACCGGTGCTGCGGCAGCGCTAGGTGAAGTCCTGCCTAACCTCAAGGGCCGCTTGGACGGTTCCGCGATCCGTGTACCTACCCCAAATGTCTCGGCCGTCGACCTGTCGTTCCGCGCATCGCGCGACGTGACCGTAGAAGAGGTTAACGCGATCGTTGAAGAAGCCGCCAAGGGCCCGATGCAGCGGGTCCTGGGCTATGAGCCTGCGCCTCTGGTCTCGACCGATTTCAACCACACCGAGGAAAGCTCGATCTTCGCTCCAGACCAGACCCGCGTCGTTGACAACCGTATGGTGCGTGTACTGGCATGGTATGACAACGAATGGGGCTTCTCGGTGCGAATGGCGGATGTCGCCGTTGCGATGGGCCGCCTTAACTGACCCTTCGCACATCGCTTGTACCTTGTTGCCCGCTCAGGTTATCTGAGCGGGCATTTTCGTTCAGGGCGCAGCAATGACAAATCAAATCGCCATCTGGCTTGGAGTCCTGATCCTGGGTGGGCTGATGCTGGACGTTGCACTGTTCGGCACCGAACACCTGCTGTTCCTTGGTAAGAAACTCTACGATTTCCTGGATTGGCTCGCCTTCTGGCGATGACAGAGGTTTTGCTTGACTTTCGCGCCAATCTAGCTTTGTTAGCGCTAACCATCAATCGACCGAATTCTGACGGAGCGCATTATGACACTCAAGCTGGCAATCAACGGATTTGGACGGATCGGGCGTGGCGTTCTGCGAGCCGTCATGGAGTCCGGACGTACTGATGTTGAAATCATCGCAATCAACGATCTGGCAAAACCCGAAATGAACGCACATTTGTTCGAGTTCGACAGTGTGCATGGCCGCTATCCCAGACCTGTCACACTGACTGACGCCGGTCTGGATGTTGGTGCCGGACCGATCCGGTTGACCAGCGAGCGAGACCCCGAAGCACTGGACTGGTCTGATGTGGATGTGGTTCTGGAATGTACCGGCGTCTTTCGTACCCGCGAAGCAGCCGAGCGGCATCTGAAAAACGGATCAAAGAAAATACTGATCTCCGCCCCTGCCCGCGGCGATGGCGGTGTGAAGACCGTCGTCTTTGGCGTAAACGATCATGAGCTGACCGCTGACGATATCGTTGTCTCGAACGCCTCGTGCACAACCAACTGCCTGTCGCCCGTGGCCGCAGCACTGGACGCAGGGCTTGGCATCAAGCACGGCAATATGACAACCGTTCATGCCTACACGGCGAGCCAACCGGTTCATGACACAGCTGGGAAAGACCCCTACCTGTCGCGCGCAGCAGCACTGTCGATGATTCCCACGACAACCGGCGCGGCGTCTGCAGTGGGTCTGGTTTTGCCACAACTGGCCGGAAAGTTGACCGGGCAAGCCATTCGCGTGCCTACGCCCAATGTCTCAGTTGTTGACCTGGTCGCCGAAGTATCACGCCCAACAACCGAAGAGGAGGTCAATGCCCTCTTCGTAGAAGCCGCCGCGAAAGTCCCCGGCGTTTTGGCAGCCGAGAATCGCCCGCTGGTATCGATCGATTTCAACCACGACTCACACAGCTCAACTGTTTCGCTGGCTGAAACCAAAGTAACCGACGGCACGCTGGTGCGCGTACTCGCTTGGTACGACAATGAGTGGGGCTTCTCGAACCGGATGCTGGACACGGCCGCCGCGATGGGTGCCCTAGCCTAAACGCTCACGCAGAGCTTCATTGACGCGGGGCGTGACGAATTTCGACACGTCCCCATTCAACCTGGCGATTTCTTTGACCAGTTTCGAGGCAATCGCCTGATGCCGAGCCTCGGCCATTAGGAAGACCGTTTCAATCGAGTCGTCCAGCGCGCGGTTCATGCCAACCATCTGGAATTCATACTCGAAATCCGCGACCGCGCGCAGACCGCGCACAATGATTTGCGCCCCGACATCTCGTGCACAATCGATCAGCAGGTTTTCAAATGGATGCGCCACGATTTCCGTGCCGGTCTGCTCGGTGAGATGCGCACACTCGGCTTCGATCATCGCGACTCGTTCTTCCAAAGAAAACAGAGGGCCCTTGTCGCGGTTGATAGCGACGCCAATCACAAGCTTATCCACCAATGCAGCGGCACGGCGAATGATGTCGATATGGCCCAATGTGATTGGGTCAAAGGTACCGGGATATAATCCAACCCGCATAGGGCTCTCCAGCGCAACAAAATTTCTGCGCAAGCAAACATAACTTTGCCGCAGGTGCAAGAGGCTGAAACAGCCCCCGCGTTCAGTGGCCCATGATCATGCCTTCAAGCGCGTCTTTTTCCATAGCAAGTTCAGCCAGTTGCGCCTTGACCGCATCGCCCAGCGTTACGATTCCAACCAGTTTGCCCTCTTCCAGAACAGGCATATGGCGAAATCGACCTTCCGTCATTTGTGATAGGATGGATTCGACCGAGTCCTGCTGGCTGGCTGTTACAAGCTTCTTGGTCATGTAGGTACTGACCGGCTTGTCCAGGCACCCGCTACCACTGGCTGCCAGCTCGCGCACGATATCACGTTCGGACAGGATGCCCGAAGCCGTCTGCCCGCCATCTTCGGAGACGATCACAGTACCGATCCGATTCTCCGCCAGAATTGCAGCGGCCTGCGAGACCGACGCCGATGGTTCGACTGTCACTACGCCGCTGCCAGCTTTGGACTTGAGAATGGCCTGAACGAGCATCTGCAAAAACCTCCGGAATAACGTACTGTTTTCTAAGCGTTGCCGGAATGTCTGAAGGTGTCAAGGTGAAGCTTCGGCTTCCAGCCGCGCTACTTCGTCCCGCAGGCCACGTGTTAGTGCTTCGGCAAACCGATTCAACCGCTCATTGCGCTGGTCACCCTGATGGCGGACCAAATAGAACCCCCGGGTCAGACTTACCTGATCCGTCAGTATTTTTTGCAATCCCCGGTGGAACGGCAATGTAAAATCATGCGCAACACAAACCCCGGTGCCCAGCGACACCTGCCGCAACTGAACTGAGACCGAGTTTGATGCAAGCGCGACACGCTCAACACCTATATCGTTGAGGTAGTCAAGTTCCCGATCGAAGATCATGTCCGGGATATAGCCGATCATCCTGTGCCCTTTCAGATCCTCAATGGTTCTAATTTCAGCGTGGCGATTCAGGTAATCTTTCGTGGCGACCATGTGCAGCCGATAATCGGATATCTTTTGAACCAGCAATTGCCCGGCAGTGGGCGCACTGACAGTGACCGCCATATCGGCCTCTCGCCGGGATAGGTTGATGATGCGCGGCAACGCCAAAATCTGAATATCGAGGTCAGGATTCGCATCGCTGATCTTGGCGCAGACCTGCGGCAAAAGGTAATTGGCACTTCCATCCGGCGCACCAATTCTGATCTGACCACTCAGCGAATTGGCGGAACCCGACATGACACCTGTCGCAGCGCGCATAGCCTCTTCTGCCTGTAGACCATGCTCCATGAGACGCTGCCCCGCAGTCGTCAAAACATAGCCCTGCTGCGATTTCGTGAACAACACAGCGTCCAAAGCCGCTTCCAATCGCGCGATTCTGCGACCGACAGTCGCCGGGTCTATCTTAAGAACCCGCCCAGCCCCAGAAAGGCTTTCGTCGCGAGCAACTGCCAGGAAAACCCGCAAATCATCCCAATTCGGTGTCATGCCTCTCCCCTTGCATTTTTGCAAAACTGATTTGAAATATTGCCTCTGTTCAGGTGATTTTCGCAAGTCTATTCTGCGCGCAACCTAATCCGGAGGAATTTGCCATGCAGAACCTGACCCATTTCATCAACGGTGAACATGTCGCCGGCACATCTGGTCGCTTTGATGATGTGTTCAACCCCGCAACGGGCGAAGTGCAGTACCAATGCCCGATGGCAAGTGTTGCCGAGACCACCGCAGCGATCGAAGACGCCGCAGCTGCTCAGGTCGCTTGGGGCGCAACCAACCCGCAGAAACGCGCGCGCGTCATGATGGCGATGGTTGGCTTGATGAACCGCGACATGGACAAACTGGCCGAGGCGCTCAGCCGTGAACATGGCAAGACCATTCCCGATGCGAAGGGTGACTTGCAGCGTGGTCTGGAAGTGATCGAATATTGCATCGGTGCGCCCCAGATGCTGAAAGGTGAATTCACCGACAGCGCGGGCCCGGGCATCGATATGTATTCGATGCGTCAGCCGCTGGGTGTGGTCGCCTCGATCATGCCGTTCAACTTCCCGGCCATGATGCCGCTGTGGCATGTCGGCCCTGCTCTGGCCTGCGGCAACGCAGTTGTTCTGAAACCGTCCGAGCGTGACCCATCTGTTCCATTGATGCTGGCTGAACTGTTTGTCGAAGCTGGTCTGCCCAAAGGCGTGTTCCAGGTTGTAAACGGCGACAAAGAGGCCGTTGACACCCTGCTCGACAGTGAAATCATTCAGGGCGTGTCGTTCGTGGGTTCGACCCCGATCGCGCAGTACATCTATGCTCGTGCAACCGCCAACGGCAAACGCGCGCAATGCTTCGGTGGCGCCAAGAACCACATGATCGTTATGCCTGACGCCGATCTGGATCAGGCCGCTGACGCGCTGGTCGGTGCTGGCTTCGGCGCAGCTGGCGAACGCTGCATGGCAATCTCGGTCGCTGTACCGGTTGGCGAAGAAACCGCAGACGCGCTGATCGAAAAACTGATCCCGCGTGTCGAAAAGCTGAAAGTCGGCCCCTACACAGCCGGCGACGATGTTGACATGGGTCCGGTTGTTACTGCTGCCGCGAAAGAGCGAATTCTTGGTCTGATCAACTCGGGTGTTGAGCAAGGCGCGAAGCTGGTTGTCGACAACCGTGACTTCAGCCTGCAGGGTTATGAGGACGGTTTCTTTGTCGGCCCGCACCTGTTCGACAACGTCACGCCCGACATGGACATCTATAAGCAAGAGATCTTTGGCCCGGTCCTGTCGACCGTCCGCGCGGGTTCTTATGAAGAAGCGCTGAAGCTGGCGATGGATCATGAATACGGCAACGGCACAGCGATCTTCACCCGTGACGGTGATACCGCGCGTGATTTTGCCAGCCGGATCAATATCGGCATGGTTGGCATCAACGTCCCGATCCCGGTTCCGCTGGCCTATCACACCTTCGGAGGATGGAAGAAGTCCATGTTCGGTGACCTGAACCAGCACGGCCCGGACAGCTTCAAGTTTTACTCGCGCACCAAGACTGTCACATCGCGCTGGCCGTCGGGTATCAAAGAAGGCGGCGAGTTCAACTTCAAAGCCATGGACTGATCTGTTAGTTCATTAATCGGGAAGCCCGGCCTAACGCAGGCCGGGCTTCTTTCGTTTTGGGCCTGTTCTCGCTGGTTCAGACACTTCACAAGAAATTCAGAGACCCACCTCTGGAAAAATCAGGCAATCACCAATATTTTATCGGCGATTCAACTAATCGAGCAGTTCGTATCTTTCCGGAGGCAACCTTGTCACAAAATCGTTTGACCCGTCGCCATGCCCTGTTGGCCGCCGCATCTCTGATTGCGACACCAGCCATCCTACGCGCCCAAAGCATCGATGCTTTCCCGCAGGATGAAGAAGCGATCAGCACACAATTACCCGTCCGTCGCAATGTGTCGTCATTCTCGCAGCAGAATTGGCAGGATCACTTTGACGAATTGGGCGTCGGTGCGTTGCTGGCCGATATCACCAGCCGGGCTGTGCATTACTGGGGACCCGATGGGACCTACAAACTCTATCCCAGCTCTGTCCCGATGAGCGAAGAGCTCACCAAGCGCGGATATACCAAAGTCACGCGCAAGTCGGAAAACCCAAGCTGGACTCCAACTGCATCAATGCGCGAACGCGATCCGTCGTTGCCGGTTCGCATGGAGGGTGGCGAACCCGGGAACCCGTTGGGGACCCGCGCTATGTATCTTGGCTGGCCTGCCTATTTGGTTCATGGCACCCACGATACCCGCAAGATCGGACGCCAAAGCTCGTCCGGCTGTATCGGTCTTTATAACCAACATGTGGAAGAGCTGTATCCTCTGGTGAAGGTCGGCACTCAGGTACGTTTGGTTTAAACGGCAAATTTCTATCAGGAATTCAAAAAAGCCCCGTCCTTCAGGAATGGGGCTTTTTACGATTGTGGAAGTGGTAGGTTTATTCGGGGATAATCACTTCATCTACAACGTGAATGACGCCGTTACTGGCTTCGATATCAGCCTGCACAACTTCGGCGCCGTTAACTTTCACACCATTCTTTGCGTTCACGCTTAGACGATCGCCTTGTACGGTCAGAACCTTTGCTCGTTTCCCAGCGATGTCACCAGACATCACTTTGGCTGGCACAACATGATAGGTCAGGATCGCTACCAGCTGGTCCTTGTTTTCTGGTAGAAGAAGAGTTTCAACCGTGCCTTCGGGCAGAGCGGCAAAAGCCTCATCCGTAGGTGCAAAAACAGTGAAGGGCCCATCGCTTTTCAACGTATCAACCAAGCCAGCGGCCTGAACGGCAGCGACCAGAGTGTTGAACGACCCGGCGGCGACTGCCGTATCGACGATATCTGCGGCCTGTGCTTTGACGGGTAGTGCAAGTGCAAATGCGGCGGCAGCGCCCATGAATGTGCGACGGAACATGGCTGTTAACTCCTCTCCAGCTTGTTATGCAGAGGATTACGGGCCTTTTAGCAAACCGGATCACATGTTGATCATTTTTCTTTGAGCTGCACCCATATGCTCTGCGCGCGACCGTCTTTCAGAAACGGCAATGCCTCCACCGCGTCGGGGCGTTCCTGTTGCAAATAATATCCGGGCCAAAGCATTGAATAGAAGCCAGATTGCAGCAAGGCGTGCAGCATGTATTGCTCGCCCCAACCCGGACAATCATAGAAGAACCGCTTAGGATATTCGTAAGGCAGAAAAACATCGTGGACGTGGATGACAACGCCCGGTTTCAGCGCAGGAATGATCCGGCAGAATAAATGAGCCACGTCATTGCTTATCCGAACCACGTGGCTTGAATCGATGAAAAGAACGTCTCCGGCTTCAAGCTGTTCGAATATTGCGGGATCGACCTCTTCCAGTCGCTTTTGCTCGAACCGATCAACGACATGAGCGATATCGGCGCGCGGATACGGATCAATTGCGGTGATGGTCGTATCAAGGGCCCCATCGATTATCGCTTGGCGTGTCACGCGGGTCGAGTTTCCGCAGCCGACTTCGATCACGCGTTTTGGCTGAAAGCGGCGGATCATAAGATAAAGCGCATCCGCGTCCGGGCTATCATAATACCCGTTGTTGGTTACATAACCTGTCTGATTGCGCGCAGGATCTTTTAGCGCCGCAAGATCGTCGGCGTGTCGCGTGTACGCGTCCACCAACTGTGTGATATCGAACTCTTCCATCCCCGGTGACAGGGCATATGCAGGGCGGGTCAGCCCCCCTGCCCGCTCAAAGGCTTCAAGCCGCGCCCGTTCATCCTGTTCCGTGACCTTGTCGATCAGCTTCACTCCTAACTCGTCCAGAGCAGCGTTGATCTGTGGAAATTTTCTGGGTTTCACGAGGATGGCTCCAATCTACGTTGCGCCTTTCCTTACCTTTGCTCGCGGCACCTCTGCAAGAACCCTTGAGCCAAACCCTTGGCAAAAGAGAAAATTCCGTATTCACTGATTGGAATTGAACGACGAGGACCGCCATGCAGCAGGAATTCACGTTAGGCATCGAGGAAGAGTATCTGCTGGTTGATCGCGACAGCATGCAGCTTGCGCATGCCCCGACCGCGTTGATCGAAGCTTGTCAAAGTGATTTCGAAGGTCAGGTCAGCCCCGAATTTCTGCAATGCCAGATCGAGGTCGGAACCCGCCCGCACGCCAACATCAAATCCGCCCGAGAAGACCTAAAGCGGTTGCGGTCCTGTGTCTCAAAGCGCGCGGCTGAATACAATATGGCACCAATCGCGGTTTCCTGCCATCCATTCGCAAACTGGAAAGATCAGCATCATACAAGAAGAGAGCGCTATGACGCATTGCAGCACGCTCTTGGCGGCGTTGCACGCCGAATGCTGATCTGCGGGATGCACGTGCATGTGGGGATCGAAAACCGGGCCCTGCGCGCTGATCTGATGCCACAGCTGTCTTACTTTCTGCCGCATCTCCTGGCTTTGTCTACTTCGTCACCTTACTGGAACGGCGAGGATACGGGCCTATCCTCCTATCGGTTGACCGTATTCGATAATTTGCCCAGAACCGGTTTACCTCCGGTATTCGGTAGTTGGGGCGAATATGAACGTACAACCGGAGTTTTGGTCGAACTCGGGGTAATCGAAGATACCTCAAAAATCTGGTGGGACCTGCGCCCTTCGCATCGCTTTCCAACGCTCGAAACCCGGATCATGGATGTCCAGCCCCGGCTGGAACACACATTGTCTTTGGCGGCTTTGGCGCAAGCCTTGACCCGGATGTTATGCCGTCTGAAAGCGCGCAATCTACGTTGGCGGCAATATGACAAGTTCCTGATCGGCGAAAATCGCTGGCGTGCGCAACGCTATGGCGTTGGCGAAGGGCTGATTGATTTCGGGGATCGCTCGATCAAGCCCATGGCCGAACTGATGGGTGAACTCATGGGTATGCTGGCTGAAGATACGGAAGCGCTCGGCACGATGACCGAGATTGCACGTCTAAGGCACATTGCCGAGACAGGCACTTCTTCAACCCGCCAACGTCGCGTCCATGCCGAGGCTGTCGCGCGCGGAGATGATCCGGGGAAAGCCGTGGTTAGCCATCTGATCGAAGAGTTTCACGCTGATTTGTAGTTTCAGACTGCGGCCAGTACATCCTTAATCCGTTCAGCCACCGGCTCGTACAGGTCCCGGTCTGTCCAATATCCGTTGTGCGAAAACGGGTTCCAAGACGTAAATATTTTGCCTGCATTGATTGGCTTGTCTTTCAAGGCTCTGCTTTGTGCCAGCTGCGCATAGCTCGGCGCACTTTTGCCCAACGGAAACCCAAGAACATCGTGACGATCATAGTAGTTGTGCCACCATGTCGTAAACCGGAGCGCGGGTGGAAGCTCGCGATTAGGAGCCATTATCGGGAATATCTCATTCTCGGGATACGCGAACAAGAAGATCGGAATATTGCATCCGAAGGTCACGATCCCCGCGACTGTTTTCATGTTTTCTACATGTGTCGGATGAACCGGTGATCCACCCTGCCGCAGATGCCTCTGCATATCGTAGATATAGTTGGACATTATGTGCCCACCCAGTGAATGGGCCAGTATCAGGACGGGGCCGTCATGGCCTACCTGATGTTTGACCACACCCATCACATTCTCGATTTTCTTGTGGATCGCATCATAGATTTTGTCACCGTCATCCGGCGTCGGGCGATACGAGGCAGCATCGGACAAGTTACACACAACAAACTCGCGCAGCTTGTCATAGCCCAAACTACGGTTGATCTTGCGCAGATAATCTTTCTGCCGCCCCTGCAGGATTTGAGCCCAAACAACCTCATGCCAGATCACATGGCTCATATCGGCTCCGATCCGGTTCGCGACGCGCCGCTTCAATCCTTTCGAAAATGTTGGGGTTGTTGATGCAGGTTGCCCTTGGGGTCTGTATTGGCTTCCCATTCCGTGAATGGCGATCACGGCCATTTTGTGAGACGGCATCAGAATACTCCATAAAATCGATCTTTTGAATTTCCTCAGTATAGCGCAGGCAAGTAATTCTCCCAAACCCGTCCGCAACGTTTGCTGCCGCTGAAAAATTTCTGTAAGGATTGAAGAATAAAACGCTTGTTCAATTCTGCAGTATACAGGGACCACCGCCATGGATTTCGCGTTGACCGAAGAACAGACGGCCATTTTTGATATGGCCTATGCCTTTGGCCAGGAACATATCGCCCCATTCGCGCGCCAATGGGAAGCTGACGGCACGATACCGAAAAATCTTTGGCCCAAGATCGGCGAACTTGGATTTGGCGCCCTCTACGTCTCGGAAGAAGTTGGCGGATCAGGCCTGAGCCGCCTTGATGCGACGCTGGTGTTCGAAGCCCTGTCGATGGCCTGCCCCTCGGTCGCGGCTTTCCTGTCAATCCACAACATGTGCGCCAAAATGCTGGACAGCTTTGCCAGTGATGATCTGAAATCGCGCATCATGCCTGACATTCTCAGCCTTGAGACGGTGCTCAGCTATTGCCTGACGGAACCCGGTTCCGGCTCAGACGCAGCCGCTTTGAAAACCCGGGCTGAACGCACGAACGAGGGATACACCCTGAACGGCTCTAAGGCTTTCATCTCGGGCGGCGGTTATTCGGATGCCTATGTCTGCATGGTCCGCACGGGTGAGGATGGTCCCAAGGGAATTTCGACGGTCTATGTCGAAGACGGGACACCCGGCCTTAGCTTTGGCGCTCTGGAGCAGAAAATGGGCTGGAAAAGCCAGCCCACCGCGCAGGTCCAGTTTGATGACTGTAAGATCCCCGCAAGAAACTTGGTCGGTGCAGAAGGCGACGGATTCAAATACGCCATGATGGGGCTGGACGGCGGACGCCTGAACATTGCTTCCTGCTCATTAGGTGCAGCGCAGAATGGATTGGATTTGACGCTGCAATACATGTCCGAGCGCAAAGCATTCGGCCAATCCATCGATCAGTTCCAAGCGCTGCAGTTCCGCCTCGCCGATATGGAGATCGAATTGCAGGCCGCCCGCACCTTCCTGCGGCAAGCAGCGTGGAAACTGGATCAGGGCGCGCCTGATGCCACCAAATTCTGCGCCATGGCCAAGAAATTCGTCACCGAAACCGGATCGAAGGTGGTTGACCAGTGCCTGCAATTGCATGGCGGCTACGGTTATCTGGCCGACTATGGCATCGAAAAGCTTGTGCGCGATCTGCGCGTGCACCAGATACTTGAAGGCACCAACGAGATTATGCGCGTCATCGTTGCACGGCAAATGCTGGCGAACCGCTGAGGGTCCAATGGCTGACATCTATATACGTACCGTAGGGCGCGCCGGGCGCATCACGTTAACTCGCCCAAAGGCCCTGAATGCACTTAGCTATGAGATGTGCATGGCCATCGACACCGCTCTCCGGAGTTGGCGTGAGGATGATGTAGTCGATCTGATCATTTTTGACGCCGAGGGTGAAAAGGCTTTTTGTGCCGGTGGCGACATTGCAGAGCTATACGCAACTGGCACCAATGGCGATTACGATTACGGCCGTACCTTCTGGCGCGACGAATATCGGATGAATGCTACAATCTTTGAATACCCCAAACCTGTTATCAGCTTCCTGCAAGGCTTTACCATGGGCGGCGGTGTTGGCATCGGCTGCCATGGAAGTCATCGCATCGTTGGCGAAAGCTCGCAGATTGCTATGCCGGAGTGTTCGATCGGTCTGGTCCCTGATGTGGGCGGAACACTGATGTTGGCGCTGGCGCCAGGGCGTCTAGGCGAGTATTTGGGATTAACCGGCTACCGAATGGGCCCCGATGACGCAATCTTTGCTGGCTTCGCGGATCATTTCATTCCGCAAGACCGCTGGGCGGGCCTTATCGAAATGCTGGAAGCTTCCGGTCGTGCAGAATTTGTTGAAGAGCACACTGAAACTCTCCCGAAAGGCAAACTGGCCGAGCTCCAACCACAGATCGACGCGTTTTTCGGCGGAGAAAGCCTGACTGATATCCTGAACATCCTGCGTAGCGACGGCCAGGAATTCTCGTCGAAAGTTCTCAATGGCCTCAAACGAAATGCTCCGATTTCGATGGCCTGTTGCATCGAAATGCTGCATCGGTTGCGCGGACCGAATTTGACCCTGCGCAAGGCATTGGAGATGGAGTATCGCTTTACCTATCGCGCGATGGAACACGGAGATTTTCTGGAAGGCATTCGTGCACAGATTATAGACAAGGATCGCAATCCAAACTGGCAATTTGCAGATATGAACGTACCTGCGGCAGCAGTCTCGAATATGTTGCAACCATTAGGTGAGAAGGCGCTGACCTTTTCAGAGGAGTAAGGGATGAAAATCGCATTCATTGGACTGGGCAACATGGGCGCCCCAATGGCAGCCAATTTGGCAGCGGCCGGTCATGAAGTGGTCGGCCATGACATGGCAGACATATCGATCGATGGTGTGACGATGGCCGCGTCAGGGGGCCAAGCCGTTTCTGGCGCAGAGGCGGTCATCACCATGCTTCCCAATGGCCAGATACTGCGCACCGTGGCCAATGAGGTTATTCCTGCGATGCAGAACGGTGCGGTTCTGATCGACTGTTCGACCGTAGATGTCGACAGCGCCCGCGTCGTAGCCCAGCAAGCCACAGACGCCGGTCTGCTCTCGGTGGATGCACCGGTTTCAGGTGGAATTGGCGGCGCCGCAGCCGGCACGCTGACCTTTATGGCTGGTGGCTCTGACACCGCTTTTGCCAAAGCCGCCCCGTTGTTTGAAATCATGGGCCAAAAAGCGGTTCACTGCGGCGAGGCGGGCGCTGGTCAAGCCGCCAAAATCTGCAACAACATGATCCTCGGCGTCACCATGATTGCCACCTGCGAGGCATTTGCACTGGCTGACAAGCTAGGGTTGGACCGCCAAAAAATGTTTGATGTGGTAAGCACTTCTTCTGGCTACAGCTGGACGATGAATGCGTATTGCCCCGCGCCGGGTGTTGGCCCCGAAAGCCCTTCTGACAATGATTATACCCCTGGCTTTGCCGCCGAGTTGATGCTGAAAGATCTTCGCCTCAGCCAACAGGCTGCAGAAAGCGCTGATGCCGATACTCCCATGGGAGAAATCGCAACTAAGCTTTATGAACAGTTTGTCGAACACGAAAATGGCTTAGGTCGCGATTTCAGCGCCATGTTGCCACGGTTCGAGACGCGCGGCCGAAGCTAACACTCTAGCAGCGGAAAACCGCACAGGGCTGGAATACAAGGAGGCGCGCTCCTACGTGATTGGGTATTGTACAAGCAAATACAAACACCCACGCCGGAGTGCGCCTCGATGAAAATTCTGACCTGCCTTTCAATGGTCGCCCTGATTGCGCTGAGCCCAGCCGTAGCGTTGGCCGGGAATGGCAATGGTAAAGGTAAGAACAAGTCCAAGTTGCAAGTCGAACGAGTCGCTCCGCAATTTGGTGTGGTGCGTAGCAATACTGGCCATTGCCCTCCGGGGCTTGCGAAAAAGGCTGTGCCTTGCGTGCCACCCGGGCAGGCCAAAAAGCTCTACCGAAAGGGTGATCGGCTTGATGATTACATCTGGATTGACGACCCTTATCGCTATGGATTACGGCGCGGTGGCAACTATGTGCGTGCCGGTGACTATGTCTATTCAATCGACCCGGACACGCGCAAAGTGTTGAACCTCATCGGCGCGGTTGCCGACATCCTTTACTAGAGTTCGCTATTCAGCGGCCACACGTTCAGTATTGAGCATCGGTTTTAGGTAGCGTCCGGTATGACTGCTCTCGCATTCCGCGACATCTTCAGGTGTGCCCTCTGCCACGATCTGGCCGCCTCCGTCGCCTCCCTCGGGACCGATGTCGATAATCCAGTCGGCGGTCTTTACCACATCCAGATTGTGCTCGATCACCACGACCGTATTTCCCTGATCCACCAGTTCGTGCAGCACTTCCAGAAGCTTACGAACATCTTCGAAGTGAAGACCGGTTGTCGGCTCATCAAGGATATATAGTGTTCGCCCGGTCGAACGTTTGCTGAGCTCTTTCGACAGCTTCACGCGCTGCGCTTCACCACCAGACAGCGTTGTTGCTTGCTGACCGACCTTGATATAGCCCAGCCCGACGCGCGCAAGGGCATCCATTTTGTCTCGGATCGAAGGCACGGCCTTAAAGAACTCTTGCGCATCTTCGACAGTCATATCAAGCACATCCGCGATGGACTTGCCCTTGAATTTGATCTCAAGCGTCTCGCGATTATAGCGCGCGCCCTTACAGGTTTCACAAGTCACATAGACATCGGGCAGGAAGTGCATCTCGATCTTGATCACACCGTCACCCTGACAGGCCTCGCAGCGTCCACCTTTGACATTGAAGCTGAAGCGACCGGGTTTGTAGCCACGCGCCTTGGCCTCAGGCAGGCCCGCAAACCAGTCGCGGATCGGCGTAAAGGCTCCGGTGTAAGTCGCTGGATTTGAACGCGGAGTCCGGCCAATCGGACGCTGATCGATATCAATCACCTTATCCAAATGCTCTAGACCTTTAATCGTCTCGCAAGGCGCCGGTGTCTGACGCGCACCATTTAGCCGCATCGAGGCTGTTTTGAATAACGTCTCAATCGTCAGGGTGGATTTACCGCCTCCTGAGACCCCAGTAACACAGACGAACTTGCCCAGCGGAAAGTCTGCCGTGACATTTTTCAGGTTGTTTCCAGTGGCCTTAACCACGCTCACCTTCTGCTTCTTACCTTTTCGCCTCTCTGCAGGCACCGCAATTTCACGCGTCCCAGACAGGTACTGACCGGTAATCGAAGCCGCATCACCAGCGATGTGTTCGGGCGTGCCATGGCTGACGACCTGCCCACCGTGAACGCCAGCCCCGGGTCCAATATCGAAGACATAGTCAGCCTCGCGAATGGCCTCTTCGTCGTGCTCTACGACGATAACGGTGTTTCCCTGATCGCGCAGGTTCTTGAGTGTCCCCAACAGCCGGTCATTGTCGCGTTGATGCAGACCGATCGAAGGTTCATCAAGTACATACAATACCCCGGTCAGGCCCGATCCGATTTGGCTGGCCAAACGAATGCGCTGGCTCTCGCCACCGGACAAAGTGCCACTTGAACGTGACAGTGTAAGATATTCCAAACCCACATTATTCAAAAAGCCGAGCCGTTCGCGGATTTCCTTCAGAATGGCCCGAGCGATTTCGTTCTTTTGCGCAGTCAGATGGTTCGGCGCATCCTCAATCCAGGCCAATGCCTCTCGGATCGACATCTGGACCACCTGCCCCACATGCAGCCCTGCTATTTTTACAGCCAGCGCTTCTGCGCGCAGACGATATCCCTCGCAGGTGCCACAGGGACGATTGTTCTGATAACGCTCGAATTCTTCGCGAATCCAGGCGCTGTCAGTCTCGCGATATCGGCGCTCCATGTTGGGTATGACGCCCTCGAAGCTGCGCGTGACCTGATAAACGCGACCACCTTCGTCATAGCGGAACTGGATTTCCTCATCGCCAGAACCACGCAGGAACACCTGCTGAACTTTATCGGGCAAATCCTTCCACGGCGTGTTTTTGTCGAACTCATAGTGCCGCGCGATGGCTTCGATGGTTTGCAGGAAATACGGGGATTTCCCCTTCCGCCACGGCGCCAAAGCCCCATCATACAGCTTCAGCGTCTGGTCCGGCACAACGAGGCGTTCATCAAAGAACAGTTCAACCCCCAGACCGTCGCAATCGGGGCATGCTCCGAAAGGCGCGTTGAATGAAAACAGACGGGGTTCGATCTCGGGGATCGTGAACCCACTGACCGGGCAGGCAAAATTCTCACTGAACGTGATCCGCTCGGGGTCACCCTCTTTCGGTGCGGTTTCGAGAATTGCAATCCCATCGGCAAGATCCAGCGCTGTCCGCAGGCTGTCAGCCAAGCGCGTTTCCATCCCTTCACGTACAACCAAACGATCAACCACGACGTCGATATCATGTCGGAACTTCTTATCCAGCGTTGGCGGTTCATCCAACTCGTAGAACTCGCCATCGACCTTGACGCGCTGGAACCCTTGTTTGCGAAGTTCCAGGAATTCCTTTTTGTACTCGCCCTTCCGGTCCCGCACGATTGGGGCCAGCAAATAGCCACGGGTGCCCTCCTCCATGGTCATGATCCGGTCGACCATGTCTTGCACTTGCTGCGCCTCGATAGGCAGCCCTGTGACCGGGCTGTAGGGCGTTCCAGCACGAGCAAACAACAGACGCAAATAGTCGTAAATCTCGGTCACGGTCCCCACGGTTGAGCGGGGGTTCTTGGACGTCGTCTTCTGTTCGATCGAAATAGCAGGGCTCAGGCCGCTGATGTGATCTACATCGGGCTTTTCCATCATATCCAGAAACTGCCGCGCATAAGCCGACAAGCTTTCGACATAGCGGCGCTGACCTTCGGCGTAGATAGTGTCAAACGCCAGCGAGGACTTGCCCGAGCCAGAAAGACCGGTGATCACCACCAGCTGATCACGCGGAATGTCAACATCAATGCTTTTGAGGTTATGCTCGCGCGCGCCGCGCACCTCGATATTCTTCAGCTCAGCCATTCTGGCCCCCAACAGATACGTCTTTCAGAGATAAGCGAGCAGCGCCGAGTCTCCAATCGAAAAGTTAGAACAAAGCAAGAACTAGCGGATTTTCTCCGGCTTACCAACTACTGAATCGATTTCCGGGCCAATGCCCATGCGCAAATTGGGAAATCCGGGTCATTTTCCAATTCGTCGGTCTCGGGATCGTAGGTCGGTGGCCAATCCAGTTCCAGATTTCGTTGGGCTGCATGGCGATTGCCCCACTGCTCTGCCTTGATGCCAGTCGGATCAAAACCGCACTCACTTAGCAAATTCTTCAATCCTCGCGCAGTCCACCGAGAACAATCCTGCGGAGCTGCGTGAAACGGAATGAAAAAAGGCACTGCGAGCCAGAAGTAACCGCCAGGTCGCAGCATCTCCAACACATTCAAAGTCGCTTCATAGGGTCGATCAAGATGTTCCCAAACCTGATTGGCCAGGATCAGGTCAAATTGCCGGACTTGTCCGTGTTCATCCAGCAATGGTCCGCAGCAGATATCAAGCTGACGCTGCCAGGCTTGCGTATAGTTCTGAAAGGCGAATTGCTTACCCCACGAACCTGAAATCTCGAAAGCCTCCAGCTTCTGCGGATTGAGCCCATGAATCCACTGACGGCTGCGTCGGGCCATCACGACCCGGTTCAAGCTTGTCATGAGCACCCTTTCGGACAGAATTGAAACGGACGGAAACGTCATGCCAGACCTCAGGACACCCTGCAATGCGATAGCGTGGGTATGGTGTCTGATTTCAAAGGAAAATGGCGCGGTTGACGGGGCTCGAACCCGCGACCCCCGGCGTGACAGGCCGGTACTCTAACCAACTGAGCTACAACCGCGCATTTTGGGTCTATGTGTGATCCGTTTGCCCGGATCAAAGGCTGACAGTGATGGCGCGGTTGACGGGGCTCGAACCCGCGACCCCCGGCGTGACAGGCCGGTACTCTAACCAACTGAGCTACAACCGCCCACTGCCCGTTCATCTCTGAACGTTGGGGTGTATTATGGCCACCGCTGTGCAGCGTCAAGCGGCGTTTTCAAGTTTTTTGCTTAATCACGGATTTTTCCAATGCGAGTAACTTTGAACAAAGCGAACGCATCGTGAAAACCCTGGTCCACGGCCAACGGATAGCGATTTCAGCTTGCGAATATTTCTTGGTTTCTTTATTTGAGCCCGCCAAGGGTGATTAGCTCAGTGGTAGAGCGCTTCGT
Organism: Ruegeria sp. AN6; assembly: GCF_056540425.1. Classification (NCBI taxonomy): domain Bacteria; kingdom Pseudomonadati; phylum Pseudomonadota; class Alphaproteobacteria; order Rhodobacterales; family Roseobacteraceae; genus Ruegeria; species Ruegeria sp. AN6. Next base: position 355,735 of record NZ_JBQFWR010000001.1, on the reverse strand, counting down.
TCACATCGAAGATGTCAGGAGTTCAAATCTCTTATCACCCACCATGTTTTCAATAACTTATTAGCTGCAAGTAAAGTGCTGGGGTTCCTTCAGATCAAGCGCTCAGCACACCCTGCACTACCCACCGACATACACGCCGGACTTCGGGCGATAGAATATCTTCTGGTCATGTAACCTGCCGAGTAATTCGTGTGCCTTGCGCACAAAGTTCTCGCGGGCCTCTCTGTCCTCATTGCCTTCATCAACAAGTGCGACGGACCTGGCCGAAATCGCATGGCGCATTGCCTCTTCAATCAATTCCATATCTTCCACCGAAAGTTCGAACAGATCGTTGTACCGAGGCATCCTGGGGTCTCCTACAATGGCGTGGGCTCTCAGCGTGAATGATATTCCAACCCGGGTCCAGCGTTATGATACCCTGAAGATAGACACTCGTGGCAGAAAGTGCTCGAAACGACTGGAAGAACTTTCCAATTCGTTGCTTTAGGCACTGAGATTCTTTCATGATTATAGAGACTTGCCATGTTTCCTACGGCCTGCTTATCCTGAAACTGTGGTCTGTCGAACCAACGGATTTCCTGGGTGGGTTAACAAATGGCGAAACTGAAGCGGGAAATCGGCCTCGTTGGTCTAACGTTCATTTCAGTCGGCGGCATCATCGGATCGGGCTGGCTATTCGGACCCCTGCTCGCCGTACAGCATGCCGGCCCTGCCGCTATTCTTTCCTGGATCATCGGCGCCGTTGCGATGTTCATTTTGGCGATCACATTTGCCGAAATATCGGCGATGCTGCCTATCCCCGGCGGCATCGCACGCGTCCCGCAGTTTTCGCATGGCAATATCGTGTCGATGGCGATGGGTTGGACCGCCTGGATTGGCTACAATACGACCGCCCCAATCGAGGTTGAGGCCATGCTTAAATACCTCGCGCCATACGCGTCTTGGCTCCATACGGCAGAAACTGGGGAACTGACCGGGGCCGGTGTCTCTGTTGCACTGCTATTCATGCTGTTATTCGTCGCGGTAAACGCGCTGGGGGTTAAGTTTTTCACCCAGGTAAATGCGACACTGACCTGGGCTAAAATTGCGATCCCAGTTGTCATGTCAGTTCTGTTGATCGCATCAAGATTTGAAACGCAAAACTTTACGACGCCAGATGGATTCGCCCCCTATGGTCTTAGGGGTATCATGGCGGCCGTATCTACTGGCGGCGTGATTTTTTCCTTCATTGGATTCCGACATGTGGTTGATATGGCTGGGGAAGTTCGCAATCCGAAATTTTCTATACCGGCCGCATTGGTTCTTTCCATTGTGCTGTGTGCACTGATCTACCTCGGACTACAGGTTGCCTTTATAGGAGCACTGGACCCCACAATGATCAGCCAAGGCTGGGCGCACCTGAGCTTTGGCGGTCAAGGGCCGTTGGATGGCGTCATCATGTCAGTTGGGCTGTTGTGGTTTCTCAGCCTTTTGAACGTCGGTTCGATTATCGGCCCGTTTGGCAATGGGCTTGTAGCAACAGGTTCAAATGCAAGGATCGCAATGGCCCTGTCGCAAAATGGATTCCTGACGAAGCGCTTGCAGATGCTCTCATCCTTTGGCGTCCCTTTGTGGGCGCTGGCGCTGAACTTTCTGATCGGCACGCTGTTCTTGCTCACCGCACCGTTCACCACCGTCATCGCCTTGAACGGGGCCGCAATCGTCCTCTCATTTGCGGTCGGTCCCATCGCAGTGGTATGCCTGCGCGATCTGCTACCTGATCAACCCCGCTCGATCCGTATCCCCGCGGTCAAATTTGTCGCGATCACAGCCTTCGCCATTTCGACGTTGATCGTTTATTGGAGCGGTTGGGACACGGTCTGGAGGCTTGGTATCGCCTTGCTTATTGGCATGGCGCTGCTGCTGATCCGCTTTCACAACCGGCTTGATGAGATGGACGCGACAGAAGCCCTTTGGCTGATGCCATATTTCTGCGGCCTGGGGCTGATATCTTACATGGGGCAATTTGGAGACGGTGCGCAGAAACAAATCCCATTCGGTTGGGATATTTTGCTTTGTGTCGTATTTTCGATGGTGATCTTCACACTCGCTGTACGTTCGTCCCTGTCGGATAAGAAATTTCAGGCTTACATCGCTGATGAAGAAGTGCTCGATCCATCCAAACCGGTCATCGGCCTTTAAACAAAAAAAAGGCGGGGGTGACCCCGCCTCTTAACTTTATCAGCAGTCTTAGTGAGCTGTCGCAGACGGTCCTGCACCTTCGGCCGCTTTTGCAGCCGCCGCGGCAGCCTCTTCCGCAGCCTCGTCCCAATCAATGGACTCAGGCGCACGGATAAGTGCCTGCTCAAGGACTTCCGAGACGTGCTTGACCGCGATGATTTCCAGTCCTTCCTTCACGTTATCCGGAATCTCTGCCAGATCCTTTTCGTTCTCTTCAGGGATCAGAACAGTTTTGATCCCACCACGAAGAGCAGCCAGCAGTTTTTCCTTCAACCCACCGATTGGCATCGCATTGCCGCGCAGCGAGACCTCGCCTGTCATGGCGATGTCCTTGCGCACCGGAATACCTGTCAGGACCGAAACAATCGAGGTCACCATCGCCAAGCCCGCTGACGGCCCATCCTTGGGCGTCGCGCCATCGGGCACGTGGACGTGGATGTCGATCTTGTCGAACTTCGGTGGCTTCACGCCGATCTGAGGCGAAATCGACCGAACGTACGACGATGCTGCGTCGATGGATTCTTTCATCACATCGCCCAGCTTACCTGTGGTCTTCATCCGACCCTTACCAGGCAGTTTCAGCGCCTCGATATGCAGCAAGTCGCCCCCGACCGAGGTCCAGGCCAAGCCGGTGACTACGCCGACCTGATCGTCCTGTTCGGCGAGTCCGTAGCGGAACTTAGGCACGCCGAGGAAGTCATCCAGATTTTCCGGCGTCACCGTCACGGTTTCCGCCTCTTTCTTGATGATCTTGGTCAGCGATTTTCGCGCCACTTTGGCGATTTCACGTTCAAGGTTTCGTACACCCGCCTCACGAGTATAGGTGCGGATGATCGATTGCAGCGCCTCATCGGTAAGTTCGAACTCTTTGTCTTTCAGACCATGGTTCTTGACCTGCTTGCCGATCAGGTGCTGCTTGGCAATCTCGCTCTTTTCGTCTTCGGTATAACCAGCCAGCGGAATGATCTCCATCCGATCCAGCAGAGGCCCGGGCATATTGTAGCTGTTCGACGTGGTCAGGAACATCACGTTGGACAGGTCATATTCGACCTCCAAGTAGTGATCCATGAACGTGTTGTTCTGTTCTGGATCCAGCACCTCCAGCATCGCTGAGGCCGGGTCGCCACGGAAGTCCTGTCCCATCTTGTCGATCTCGTCGAGCAGGATGAGCGGGTTCGTGGTCTTCGCCTTTTTCAGCGCCTGAATGATTTTACCGGGCATCGAACCAATATAAGTCCGACGGTGACCCCTGATCTCGGATTCGTCGCGCACGCCACCCAGCGAGATGCGAATAAACTCGCGCCCCGTGGCTTTGGCGACGGACTTACCCAGTGAGGTCTTACCCACGCCCGGAGGGCCAACAAGGCACAGGATCGGGCCCTTCAGCTTTTTCGAACGCTGTTGAACTGCGAGGTATTCAACGATCCGTTCCTTGACCTTTTCAAGACCATAGTGATCAGCGTCCAGAATGTCCTGCGCACGGCCCAGATCCTTTTTGACACGGGATTTGGTGCCCCATGGCAGAGCAAGGATCCAGTCCAGATAGTTGCGCACAACAGTGGCCTCGGCCGACATCGGCGACATGTTCTTGAGCTTTTTCAGCTCACCCTCGGCCTTCTCGCGCGCTTCTTTCGAAAGCTTGGTCTCGTTAATCTTGGCTTCCAGTTCGGCGACTTCGTTGCTTCCGTCCTCACCATCGCCGAGCTCTTTCTGAATGGCCTTCATCTGCTCATTCAGATAGTACTCGCGCTGCGTCTTCTCCATCTGAGATTTGACGCGGGTCTTGATTTTCTTCTCGACCTGCAGAACAGACATTTCGCCCTGCATCAGGCCATAGACCTTCTCAAGCCGCTCGCTGACGCTGAGGGTTTCCAGAAGTTCCTGCTTCTGTTCGACCTCAATGCCCAGATGACCTGACACAAGGTCGGCCAGTTTCGCAGGCTCAGTGGTTTCGCCGACTGCAGCCAGTGCTTCTTCGGGAATGTTCTTGCGCACTTTGGCATAGCGCTCAAACTCATCCGCGACAGTGCGCAAAAGCGCCTCAGTCGTGGTGACATCGCCGGGAATTTCGGTCAGATACTCGGCACGCGCTTCAAAAAACTGATCGTTTTCAAGGAATTCTGTGATCTGTACGCGCGCCTGCCCCTCGACCAGAACCTTAACGGTGCCATCGGGCAGCTTCAGCAGCTGCAGTACGTTGGCCAGAACACCCGAACGGTAGATACCGTCGATTTCCGGATCATCCTCACCGGGGTCAATCTGGCTCGACAACAGAATTTGCTTGTCATCCTGCATCACCTCTTCCAGTGCGCGCACCGATTTGTCTCGGCCCACGAACAGCGGCACGATCATATGTGGGAATACCACGATGTCGCGCAGCGGCAGGACGGGGTATGAGGAATTCAGAGGCTCTTGCATGCTCTATCCTTATCATTGGCAAGACGGCGCTGGTCCCTGGATCAGGCAACCATTGGCTGTCTCCTGTCTTGGACGATAAAGGTGGGGCACCTGTTCCCCCATTTCAACCTCATCGCCGTTTGTCGTGATGCAGCATGACCCGATGAATTGGGGACTTCAAGGCGTCCGGCAGACATATCCACCGATTTTGGCCAGGCGCACCGACAAAACCGCCAATAAATTGTCAGTTGGGGATCAAAATATCCGCTGCTTGGCACGAGATAAAAAGAACCCGTGGCCGACTTCATTCCTGCATTCCAAACCCTTTTTCGAGGAATGGCAGATAAATCCACCAAACGTCCCGGTTACGCCATATTCTGCGCGATCATAACCGTCGCGATTTTGATTGACGGGTTGGCACAGCATGCGGACAGCGCCTTTATCGGTCATGAAAAATTCATGTCCCCAATCAGACTGACAATCCGCAGGTCGTGGCAAAGCAGGCGCGCCGCTACGCTCAATTATAGTGCAAGACAAATCCGAGGTTCCGGCATCCTGCCCGACCACAAACTGGATGTTTTCAGACGGGGTCTCAAAGGTCCAGACATCTGCGTGGGCCAAGGATGCACAAAAAACGATAGCTATAGAAACAAGTAAGTGAGGCATGGAATCCTCCTTAACAAAACAATGAAATTGATGAAACAAACTGAGAACAGTATAGCAAACAGGGCGATGTTTGTCACCGCATGAGACGCAATCTAGAGTGGTTCTATATCGCCCTGCTTTCGTTGTGCATGAAACTGCGCCTGCCACTGCGCAAATGTTCCGTTGGAAATCGCGTCACGCATGCCCTGCATGACTTCCTGAAAGTAGTGAAGGTTATGCCAGGTCAGCAGCATACCCGAGATCATCTCATTTGACCGGAATACATGGTGCAGATAGGCGCGGGAATAATTTGAGCACGCAGGGCACGTACAATGCTCATCCAGAGGGCGCGGATCGTCAGCATGGCGGGCGTTCTTGATGTTGACCACACCGTAGCGCGTAAACACCTGCCCGGTACGTCCGGACCGCGAAGGCAGCACGCAATCCATCATGTCGATTCCGCGTGCCACGGCACCCACGATGTCGTCGGGTTTGCCCACACCCATCAGGTAGCGCGGCTTGTCCTCAGGCAGGAATTCTGGTGCATAATCAAGACAGCTGAACATGGCCTCTTGCCCCTCGCCCACCGCGAGCCCACCAACCGCGTAGCCTTCAAAACCGATCTGTTTTAGCGCTTCTGCGCTTTCTTCACGCAGGTCCTGTTCCAACCCACCCTGCATGATTCCGAACAAGGCATGTCCGGGGCGATCACCGAACGCGTCCCGAGACCGTTCGGCCCATCGCATCGACAATCGCATCGACTCGGCGATGCGGTCCCGATCCGAAGGCAATGCCGGGCATTCGTCGAAACACATCACGATGTCCGATCCCAAAAGGCGCTGGATCTCCATCGAACGTTCAGGGGTCAATTCGTGCTTTGACCCATCGATATGGGATTTGAAGGTCACGCCCTTCTCAGTCAGCTTGCGCAAACCAGCCAGCGACATGACCTGAAACCCGCCCGAGTCTGTCAGGATCGGGCGTTCCCAGTTCATGAACTTGTGCAAACCACCCAGGCGGTCGATCCGCTCGGCCGTAGGACGCAGCATCAGGTGGTAAGTGTTGCCCAGCAAGATATCCGCACCGGTTGCGCGGACGCTTTCGGGCATCATTGCCTTAACCGTCGCCGCAGTCCCGACGGGCATGAATGCAGGCGTCCGCACCTCGCCGCGCGGCGTGTTGATCACGCCGGTGCGGGCCTTGCCGTCTGTGGCTTTCAGGTCAAACGAGAAACGGTCGGTCATGTTGGGGCCTCGGGTCGCGGAACCGGGCAGGCTTTGCCCGATCTACTGGTTCAATGCAACCCGTCAGGGCAGAGATGCAACGCGTTCGGTAAACAGTTGTACAACCCCTGCCCCGTCCACATTCCGGCATACGCGTACTGCAGGCCGCGAAGGGTTAATACGTGTGGCCCCGATGTCAGGTCCTTCGAGCGACACCTGCAAACCAGTTTCAACCACATCGAACATTGGCTCATGCGTACAAGCGATCACTGCCGTCGAATCGTGCAGGCCACAACCTTCAAGCCCGCCAACCTCTTTGTAGAACTTCAGATAGAACCGCGAGATGTCGCGCAGAAAACCACCCATATCGGGGGATTTCTGAGCCAACCCTTCGAAGTCGGCAGTTTCATAAAGCGTTTTCAAGGTCACATCCAAGCCAACCAGCACGGTCGGCAGAGACGCAGCGAATACTTCATCGGCAGCCTTGGCATCATGGTAAATATTCGCTTCGGCATGCTCGGTAATGTTACCCGGGCAGTAAACCGCGCCACCCATGATCACCAGCTTGGCCACATTGTCGGCAAAATCCGGGTCAAGCTTGATTGCATCCGCAATATTGGTGAGCGGGCCAACAGCACAAACGACCAATTCACCGCGATGCGCGCGCGCCATTTCAACCAGGAACTCTGCGCCTGTCAGCGCGTGGTTCTCGCCAATATGCGGGATATCGGTAAAATCACCGAACCCTTCAGGCCCGTGTACATGCTCGGACGGCGCGTGGCGGTCTTCACCACGTGCAAATGGCGCCCCCTCAGCTACTGGAATATTCAATCCAAGTTTATCAACCAGATAGCGCGCATTGCGACTGGATTGATGCACATGAGTATTGCCAAAGACGGTCGTCAGGCCAACCAACTCTATTTCCGGAGCTGCAGCGGCATAGGCGATGGCCATCGCATCATCGATGCCGGGATCAGTATCAATTATCAGTTTCATCCCCGCCCGATACCGCAAACACAGGTAGGATGCAAAGCGGTCACAGGCAAAGAATTCGCACCGCATTAACTGTTTCAAAGATTTGCATTTGGGCGCACTCAATCCATACCAGAGTTGAAATCGGGCGACTCAATCCCCAAATGTATACTATAGTACACAATAAATGAGGACAGATATGACAGAAGACCAGATTATCGGACTGCTTACTTCGAACATTATTTATCTGCTGGCGGCAGCGCTAATTGCACTTGTCATCTTCAAGGGCATCAAGATCGTGCCTCAATCCGAGAAATACGTGGTTGAACGGTTCGGCCGCTTGCGCTCGGTCCTTGGGCCCGGAATCAACTTTATCGTTCCTTTTCTTGATGTTGCACGCCATAAGATATCCATCCTTGAGCGTCAGTTGCCCAACGCAACTCAAGACGCGATCACCAAGGACAATGTTCTGGTGCAGATCGATACCTCGGTGTTCTACCGTATTCTGGAACCTGAAAAGACTGTATACCGTATCCGTGACGTAGACGGTGCGATTGCCACAACCGTGGCCGGCATCGTCCGTGCGGAGATTGGTAAGATGGACTTGGATGAAGTTCAGTCGAACCGCGCGCAACTGATTGAACGCATTCAGGAAAGTGTCGAAACCGCTGTTGACGATTGGGGTATCGAAGTGACCCGCGCCGAGATTCTGGACGTAAACCTCGACCAGGCCACCCGTGACGCAATGCTGCAGCAGCTGAATGCCGAGCGCGCGCGCCGCGCACAGGTAACAGAGGCCGAAGGTCAGAAGCGTGCCGTTGAGCTGCAAGCCGATGCCGAGCTTTATGCCGCTGAACAGACCGCCAAAGCCCGCCGTATCCAGGCCGAGGCCGAAGCCTACGCGACTCAGGTTGTGGCCAAGGCGATTCAAGATAATGGATTGGAAGCTGCGCAATATCAGGTCGCCTTGAAGCAAGTGGAATCACTGAACGCTTTGGGTAATGGCAGCGGCTCGCAGACAATCGTGGTACCGGCAAATGCTATTGAAGCGTTTGGGAATGCCTTTAACATGCTGAAAGGAGGAAAATAATGGCTGAACCTTTCTGGCTTACTTGGTGGGTCTGGCTGGCCGCAGCGCTCGCTTTGGCCATCCTTGAGGTCGCCCTGCCAGGCTTCATCTTTCTTGGCTTTGCCATCGGAGCAGCCATCACAGGATTGCTGTTGCTGATACCGGGACTGGTACCTTCCCTGCCCGTTCTATTGCTGATCTTTGCGGTTCTTTCGCTGGTATCCTGGCTCGCATTACGCCGCATGTTCGCGCTGCCTCACGGGCAGGTCAAAACCTTCAATCACGATATCAACGAGTGATTTTGTACTGGCGCCCATTCCGGGCGCCACTGCCCCTCTGGACGCTGGTCGGCGGTTTCCCTATATAATTTCTCAGGTAACAGACCCGAGGCATCAATGACCCACCCCAGCGAACAGTTCGAAGGCAGCCCGCTCATTGCGCCTTCGACCATCGAACATCCTTTGTACGACGCGATAGTGGACGCGTGCCGAACAGTTTTTGACCCTGAAATTCCAGTCAATATCTATGATCTGGGTCTCATCTATACCATCGACATCACCAATGAAAACGCGGTCAAAGTCATTATGACCCTAACGGCCCCCGGCTGCCCAGTCGCCGGCGAGATGCCCGGCTGGATCGTGGAAGCCATTGAACCCGTTGCGGGCGTCAAGGAAGTTGACGTCGAACTGACGTGGGAACCGCCTTGGGGTATGGAGATGATGTCAGATGAAGCGCGGCTTGAGCTGGGGTTCATGTAACCCCTTTTCTCATCAGGTTTTATCGTTTGTCGTGAAACGGTTACGCGCCTGTTACAAATGCGTAGACATTGTGACACAAAAAGCCGGTACTTTTCGGTTGTAGGCGCAGTGATACATACTGTGCTGGCGCACCGGGTCGCAAACCTGTCTGCTGTCCCCAAATTGACCTAGCCCGGATATTGACCGCCCTTGCCCGAGGGCGGTCTTTTCCGGTTGCTACTAGTTGATTCCACAGGTCGATTTGATTTCCGCGGCTCTCGCATCCAACTGTTCGACGTAATCGCCTGAAAGCATCTTTAGGTGTTTGTTCTCGGTCCCGGTTATCAATCCCAATAAAGCTCCGGCTGGTAGGATCGAGACAACGCTTTCCGCTTGTTGTTCCTCCGCATGCTTCTTTTCTGCCGCGATCGCACGAAGATCACCCGGTGCTGTGGCACAATTGACCGGGTGCCGTTTGTCATCACCGGCGGCGAATGTCGGATAAGCCAGTGCAATGTAAACCAACCCAGTGGAAATACTTCGACCAAACAACTGCTTTGCACTTAATGCCATCTTACTTCGCCTCTGTCAGACCAATAATTCCACGTCATCCGACCATATCCCGCGCGATATTGCCAACCCGAATTCCCGATCAACCCGCCACATGTGTGGGAATTGTGCCCTCCCTCTCTTGAGCCCGACGAGCGTCGGCCTTAGATTGGAGATAACGCGCGAATACGGAGCCCATCATGTTTGGCATTCCCGGCAAACAAGCCGTGACCATGACACCCAAAGCCGCCGAACAGATTGTTCGGCTGATGAATTCTGGCGGTCACGCCGGTCTGCGCATTGGCGTCAAGAAAGGCGGCTGTGCTGGTATGGAATATACCATGGACTATGTCGATGAAGCCGACCCAAACGATGAGGTGGTCGAGCAGGATGGCGCCTGCGTGATGATCGCGCCAATGGCACAGATGTTCCTGTTTGGGACCGAGATCGACTATGAGGTTTCACTGCTCGAATCCGGCTTTAAGTTCCGCAACCCGAACGTGGTCGATGCCTGCGGCTGCGGGGAATCGATCAAGTTCGACGATACTCTGGCGACGCAGCGTTAAGACGCTGCCTGCAGGTGCACGTAAGTTTCATTAAATCGCTGCGTCAAGTGCTCTCCAGCCCCAATTATCTTGCCTGAATCCGGCGGGGCGACATTGGTGTCATAAGAGGGATTGAAGAACAGCGGGACCGAGATTCGCTCGTCTGAACTCCCTTTGACTCTATGTTCGGTTGCCGTGACTTCACCGTCTGTCCAGAACTCCAACATTTCGCCAAAATTGATAATGAACTGCCCCGGCGCGGCGTTTATGGCCTGCCAATCGCCATCAGGCATACGCACCTCTAGCCCCGGAGTACCATCGGTGGCCAACAATGTCAGGCAGCCATAGTCAGTGTGAGCAGCGATTCCAAAATCGTTTTCTCCTGCCCAATCAGGTCGTTGCGGATAGAAGTTACCGCGCAGCAAGGCCATGGGCGTATCAAAGGCGGCATCAAAACTGTTCGCATCCCGACCGATGGCAACGGCAATGGCACGCAAAACGCGCATGGCAATGCCACAAGCGTCCGAATAATAGCCTTGGATTATTGTCCGGAACTCGCCGGAAAATTCCGGCCAGTGGTTTGGGGCATACACGCTCAGTTCGCGGCCTGCATAGGGATTGTTGGCAGACAGTTCATAGCCGCAGTCAAACACTTCTTTGAAATCCGGGTTCGCTGTAGGATCGACTTGCTCAGAACGAGGTGCGCCCCAGCCGCGGTTGGCACCGGTGGTGGCCATGTCTACAGTCCGCTTGATCTGTTCAGGTTGCCGAAAAAAGTCGCGGTACTCGCTAATCACCTGCTGAACGCGCTCAGCACTGAGTCCGGTATTGGAAATCGTCAGAAATCCGACCCGGCCAATGGCATGTCTCAGCTTATCCAGCTCCGCCGGCTCACGCTGGTCCAGCTTTGCAAGGTCTAGGTTGTCTATCATGCTGTCCTCTGCATTTACGCGTGCAATCTGTCCACACAATTCGCGGTCCGCAACCGGAATTGTCAGCGCTGCTTGCCGGTGATATCCGGGGTGCAGAACGCACAAAACCGGAGGGATCGCAATGCGGCGTAAGTTGGCGGCAGGCAATTGGAAAATGAATGGAACCGGCGTTGCGCTGAACGAACTAAAAGAGTTGAGCGCGTCACATCCCTCTTCCCCCGTCGAAATACTGATCTGCCCGCCTGCCACATTGCTTCATCGCGCTGGTACTACTGTCGAAGGCTCGGGAATCACTGTCGGCGGACAGGATTGCCACGCCGCGACTTCGGGTGCGCATACAGGGGATCTAAGCGCCGAGATGCTGCTTGACGCAGGGGCAGACGCAGTAATACTCGGTCATTCCGAACGTCGAGAGGACCATGGCGAACAGAACGAAGACATTCGCGCCAAGGCCCGCACCGCGATGGACGCGGGCCTAAAAGCGATAATCTGCGTTGGCGAAAGCCTTGAACAGCGTGAAGCGGCGAACACACTGGACATCATTGGAGGTCAGATGTCGGGATCAATCCCGGATCAGGCGACCGGCGAAAATCTCATTGTTGCCTATGAACCCATCTGGGCGATTGGGACCGGCAAAGTGCCAACCCTGGAAGAGATTGGCGAAGTGCACGATTTCATCCGCGCCCGGCTGGAACGCCGCTTTGGTGAAGGCGTGGGCCGCTCGGTCCGGTTGCTCTATGGTGGGTCGGTAAAACCCAGCAACGCCGCCGAGATTTTTGGAGTATCAAATGTCGACGGGGCACTTGTGGGTGGCGCAAGCCTGAAAGCCCAAGATTTCTCGGGCATCATTCGCGCGCTTGAAAAGGCCTAAGTAGACTTAGGCCAGTTTCATTATGACCAAACCGGTCACAATCAGAATCGCCGCACCGATCCGCATCGGTGTCAGCGCTTCGCCCAGAAACAAGATGCCAACGGTGAACGCACCGACAGCGCCGATTCCGGTCCAGATGGTATAGGCCGTTCCAAGTGGCAATTCCCGCATGGCCATCGCAAGCAGACCAAATGACCCGATCATTGCGACGCCCATGATCGCTGTCGGCCACAAGCGTGTAAAACCTGCGGTCTGCTTCATTGCGACGGCCCAGACAATCTCAAGCAGGCCAGCGAACAACAGTAATATCCAGGGCATAAGAACACCTCACTTTCCGAGTTCGGGTCGTCCCGAATGATCATCCATGATGGTGAGGTCGTCCTCTGACGCTCAGATATGCGCTTAAGCATCAGTTTCAAGGCACAAAAAACCGGGCGGATTACGCCGCCCGGTTCAAATGATCGGTGTTTTTGATCTAGTTGGTTATGATCTCTGGCCCCATGAAGGTGTTGGGCAGGAAGGTCGAAATCCACGGGATATACGTCACCATGATCAGGAAGACGAAGAGCACGGCCAAAAACGGCAGCGCCGCGCGCACAACACTCATCATTGGCATACCCGCGACGCCTGAGGTTACGAACAGGTTCAGACCAACCGGCGGCGTGATCATCCCGATCTCCATATTCACCACCATGATGATGCCCAGATGGATCGGGTCGATGCCCAGCTCAATCGCAATCGGAAAGACCAGAGGCGCCACGATGACTAAGAGGCCTGAGGGTTCCATGAACTGACCGCCGATCAGCAAGATCACGTTAACCACAATCAAGAACGTTACCGGCCCCAGTCCCGCGGACAGCATAGCGCTTGCGATATGCTGCGGGACCTGTTCATCGGTCAGAACATGCTTCAATATCAGCGCGTTGGCGATAACAAACAGCAGCGTGACGGTCAGTTTGCCAGCTTCGAACAGCGTATGCTTAGTGTCGGGGTGCACAAAGGCCGTGACGAGAGCATAGGGCTTCTTCAACAACGAGATGTTCTTTGCATCGCCTTCGGTGCTGAGCGGCCCCATGTCCTTGTAAACAAAGCTCGCGATCAGGAATGCGTAGACAGCCGCAACCGCAGCAGCCTCCGTCGGGGTGAAAATACCGCCGTAGATTCCGCCGAGGATGATGACGATAAGGAACAAGCCCCAACCGGCCTCGCGCGCCGAGGTGAAGACCTCGCCCCAACCCTTCCAGTCTCCTTTGGGCAAGTTCTTGACCTTGGCCATGACGTAGATGGTGATCATCAACATCAGACCCGCCATCAGGCCCGGAATAACCCCCGCAAGGAACATCCGCCCAACCGAAACCTCGACGGCGGCAGCATAGACAACCATCACGATGGACGGCGGGATTAGAATGCCCAAAGTACCAGCATTACAGATCACACCAGCGGCGAATTCCTTGGAATAACCAACCTGACGCATCCCTGCGATGACGATCGATCCGATGGCCACAACGGTAGCTGGCGATGAGCCCGAAAGCGCGGCGAACAACATACAGGCGAACACGCCCGCAATTGCCAACCCGCCCGGCAGATGCCCCACACAGGCAATCGAAAACCGAATGATCCGGCGTGCAACGCCGCCTGTCGTCATGAAGGACGATGCGAGGATGAAGAACGGGATCGCGAGCAACGTAAAGTGCCCTTCGAACGCCTCAAACAGCGTGCCCGCGACCGAGGCCAGCGAACTGTCGGAATAGATCAGCAGGAAGAGGGTCGAACTGAGGCCAAGCGAAACCGCAATCGGAACACCGATCAGCAGCAGACCAATGACCATCGAAAAGAGAAGAACAACATCCATCAGTCATGCTCCCCCTGCTGCGCGCGAACCTCTTCGATCTCGTCCTCAACCTCGTGGCTGGCAACAAGGCGATCGGTTTCGCCGCGCCAGATTTGGACCGCGACCTGTGCGAAGCGGATCACCAGCAACAGCATCGACAAGGGCAGAACGAAATACGGAACCACCTTGGGCAGTTTCTCGTAGTACTCACCGTAGTTGATCATATCTTCGAGAAATCGCAGCGGTGCGACCATGGGGATATCGTCGACCTCATAAAAACTCTGGCTGCGTGCACTCATGTCGAAGCCGGTCGGAAACCAGCGACCCGAAGTTGGTGGCAAATCGGCAAACACCGCCCAGTAGTCATACGACCCCTTGAGCAAGAGCAGCGAAAACACCAGACAGCACGCAACCGCTATCAGCGCCAAAACCCGGCGCGGCGCAGGGGCCAGCATGTTCAGGATCGCATCAACACCCAGATGCGCGTGCTTTTTCACGGCATACGACGCACCCAGCAGCACCAACCAACCAAAGGTGAATACCGTCAGCTCTAGTGCCCAAAGAATGTTAGAGTTAAACACGAACCGCGCGATCACATTGGCGAAGGTGACAATCGTCATCAGGCCCAAGAGGCACGCGATCATGGTTTCTTCGATATGGTCGACCAGCCCGCCTTGGCCGGATTTCGCACCAGACATCTCTCTGTCCCCGCATTTTTTTTGATGAGAGTGGAGGGAGTGTGGCGGGCCATCAAGGCCCGCCTGACCTACGCGTCCATAACTCCCCAGTCCCCGGACACGCGGCTTGATCCGGGATCAGAACCCGGCGTTGATCGCCTGTGCGGCGTCGATCTTGTCCTGACCTACGTCGTCAGCGAATTTGTCCCACACGGGCCTCATCGCATCGACCCAAGCCTGACGCTGCTCAGGATTCAGATCACGAATAATACCGCCTGCGTCAGTGATCGAGGCCTTAGCCGCTTCGTTCACCGCAAAGGCTTCCTTGTTCCGGGTCTCCGTCACTTCGGTTAGAATTGTCAGGAACTGATCACGGACTTCGGGGTCCAAGCTGTCCAGCCAGTCCACAGAAGTGACCACAAGATAGTCGATGATACCGTGATTGGTCTCGGTGATACCATCCTGCACTTCAAAGAACTTCTTGCCGTAAATGTTCGACCAGGTGTTCTCCTGCCCGTCCACAACACCCTGCTGCAGTGCGCCGTAGACTTCCGAGAATGCCATTTTCTGAGGGCTACCACCGATGGCTTCCATCTGTGCCACCAAAACATCCGAGGACTGCACGCGGAACTTGAGGCCGTCAGCATCCGACGGATCAACCAAAGGTTTGTTCGCGGACATCTGTTTCATGCCGTTATGCCAGAATGCCAGCCCTTGCAGGCCACGACGCTGCATGCTGTCTTTCATCGCCTGGCCATCAGCCGAGGCCTGGAATGCATCAACGGCATCGATGTTCTTGAACATGAACGGAAGGTCGAACAGGCGGAACTGTTTGGTGAACTTCTCGAACTTCGACAGCGATGGCGCGGCCAGCTGCACGTCGCCCTGCAGCATCGCCTCAAGCACTTTATCGTCATTGTAGAGGGTCGAGTTCGGATAGACCTCCATGCACATAACGCCGTTCATCTCGTCATTGACGCGCTGCTCCAACAGCGAGGCGGCAATACCCTTGGGATGTTTGTCAGTATTGGTCACATGGGCAAACTTAACCACGATCTCACCGTCATCACAGGCCGCGATCCCGGCCGTCGCGGTGACAGAAAGTGCAATTGCAGTTGCTGCCGTTGTTAGGAATTTCATCAGTCTTTTCCTCCCAGATTTCCCTAAAACTTCGATCAAGCGCTCAGTCCGCGCCGTATGAAGCGGAGTGAAGCGAATCAATCTCTCCCTCTCAACGGTTTGTTCCGTTACTAACCAAATTAATAATTATTATTTATTATCAATACGTTTAATGTCCCACTTCGCAAATCAAGAAAGCTACCGCAATGCTCTGTGCGAAATTTCGCACAGAGCAACCACGCCGAGTGCGAGTTTTCGCACAAAATCAAATCAACCCGACCGAATCGATTCGTCTAGGCAATGTGCGACCGCAGCCCGCATATGCGCGCTGCCCGGCCCAACAGTTTTGCTGGTATGTTAATACTGGCAAAATAGGCGGGAGGATCTGCCTACCGACGATAGTCTTCTGGTCGTATTTCGTAGCGAGCCAACTTGTCATAGAACGTCTTGCGCGGCAGTTTCAGAGCCTTGGCCGCGTCAGAAGCCTTGCCATTGTGGCGCCCTAGTGCAGCGACCAACAAAGATTTCTCTACCAGCGCCAATTGTTCGCTCAGCCCCAGGTCCGCAGCCTGCCCGACCTCTTCTGGCATTCCCAACACAAATCGCATGGCGGCAGACATCAAAGAGCGCGCATTTCCCGGCCATTCCTGCGCCATGAGAGAGGCCAGATGTTCAGGCGTAATCTCTGGCTCGGCGATACCAGCCTGTTCCGCCGCCTGCGCTACATAACGGCGAAAAATGATCGGAATATCCTCTGGGCGCTCCGATAATGCAGGAATGCGAACCCGCATGACATCAAGGCGATAGAACAGATCGACGTTGAACCGCCCTTGCCCAGAAAGCTGTGACAAGTCGGAAGTTGTGCCTGCTATTATTCGCGCATCTGTCCCCTGCTCGATCAGTTCCAACGCTGCGTATTGAGTGGAATCCGGCATTGCAGAAACCTCATCAAGAAACAGCGACCCGCCAGCCGCGTCCCCGCAGACCCTTGACAAATCTTCAGGCATCAGGCTCGCAGCCGGGCGCTTTACAAACGGTCCCTGCCCGACCGGAGACATCAGATGCACAACCTCGGCGACTTTGGATATACCGCTGCCCGCCGGTCCAGTGACCAAGACTTCGGCGTGTGTCGGTGCCACGCTCCGCACGCGCTCTCGCAAGGCTTCGGCTTGCTCTGACAAACCGAATAGCATTCGGGCTGCTGGATCGCCTCGCTCTAACTCGCGCTTGAGCTCACGATCACGCAACACCTCTGACCGCGCGGCAATCGCACGCTCCAGAACCGCCAGAAGATCTGCTGCCGCACAGGGCTTTTCAAGAAAATCGAAAGCGCCTTGTCCCATGGCCTGCACAGCCATTGGAATATCTCCTTCGCCGGTCAGCAAAACAACTGGTAGTTCAGGATCAACCTCGCGCGCGAAGTTCAGTAGGTGGAACCCATCGCGCCCAGGCATCCGAATATCCGAGATTATCACACCGTCAAATTCGCTATGAATATGATCTTTCGCCGCAACAAATGATCCCGCTGTAACCGGTTCATATTCTGCCAATTCAAGCGTCTGTGCCAAAGCTTCACGAACAGCGGCATCGTCGTCGACCAAAAGCACTTTGCGGATCATGCAGCCTTATCCTCGCTGAAGGGTTCCAGTTCGACGGTAAATTCAGCACCGTCGCCGGTATTCGTGCCGCGAATGTCCCCCCCGAAACTTTGAACCAAACCGTAGGAGATGGATAGCCCCAGACCCATTCCTTCGGACGAACCCACGGTTTTCGTGGTGTAGAATGGTTCAAACACGCGATCTGGGTCTTCGATACCCGGCCCGGTATCTCTGACCGAAACACGAATGGGCTGCCCCTCCGTCAAAGTGATCGAGATTTTGCGGGCTGCCCGATCGGCCATGGCGTCTGCGCCATTATTGATCAGGTTGACGAAAACCTGCACCAAACGCACTTCACCTCCCCATGCGTAAACCGCCGAATTTGGCGGCTCCCAACTCAATTCGACGCCTTCGTCTCGTAATCGAGACTCAGTCAATTCGGCAGCCGTATTCAAAACTTCAACCAAGTCGACGCGCCCCATCGGCTCGCTCTCGTTTCTGGCAAATGCGCGCAGGTTTTTTATGATCCGGGCCATACGCGCAGCCATGTCGGAAATCCGGCTCAGGTTTTCACCGGTTTTTTTTTCTTTACCGCGTTCCAGAAATGCTGACCCGTTATCAGCGAATTGCTGGATAGCCATCAACGGTTGGTTCAGCTCGTGGCTGATCCCCGCTGACATCTTGCCCAATGCGCTCAGCTTACCTGCTTGAACCAGTTCGGTCTGAGCTTGCTTAAGCGCCGCCTCGGCTTCTTCACGTTCAGCGACTTCACGGCGCAAAGCCGAGTTTGCCGCTGTCAGCGCTCGCGTGCGCTGGGCCACCCTGCTTTCCAATACAGTATTGGCATCCGCTAATGTTCGCCGACGTTCTGAGGCCAGAAACAACAACGCTCCAAACGCGAAACAGATCGCTGCAACCGCTGCTGCTTGTAGTCCTGCCAAACGACGAGCAGGCGCGACATCGACCAGCATCTCTGCAGTCATCGCAATCACCGGCAGGTCGAGAGTCAGGTGCAACGCACGGCGAGGCAGATAACGCCCCCAATTCAGTTTCCAAACTTCATGCCCGGCAACTCGTGACGACGCAAATTCAACATTCTCACCTGCTGGTGACATCAAACCCTGCTGGCCTTGCGCACGGTGCCAAAGCAACAGGTCCGAGCGGTTCGAAATAAAAACGACCCCATCCGCATCAACAAAGAACACCGCATCCGTACTTCCACGCCATGTCTGCTCGACATCCTGCACGTCGGCCAGAACCATCAGTGCACCCTTTATTTGCCCTGAATCTCCAAACGCTGGCGCTGCATATGAATATATCCGATCCCCACTCTCGTCTTCGACTCCATGCGCGCTCCCTAACGCGCCTTGCATGGCGCGTTCAAAAGCCGGGTGCTCAGACATATCGCGCTGCGCCACGGGCTGTGCCGCCGCCAGAGCCTGCCCATCTGTGTCCAGGTAGATCACATTAACCGCAGCGGTCTTGTCAGCCACATCCAACAACACTTTTCGTGCTGCTTGCTGCTGCGCCCCGGCACCAAGCGCCTGTAATGCAGGATGGTCCGCTATCAACGCAGCCACTTCCTGATATACTTGCATCTGTGTGCTCAACCGGTCCGCCGCCAGCTCCAGATCCGCCTCGGCCTTTTCGCTCAGCTGCGACAAGGCCTGACGATAGCCATATGTCCAGACCCCAGCCGACAACAAACCAACTGCGCACAAAAAACCTGCAATGATCCAAATCCGTTGCATATCTAGGGTCTTGCATTCAGCGACGCCCATGGCAAGTGTGCAGCGCATGAAGACGCTCTACCAATCCCCGACTGACCCGGCATTCGTGCAAAACCCTTACCCGTTCTATGAAACTGCGCGCCAATTCGGCGATCTGTTCTATTGGGAGGAGTATGGCTTGGTTGCAGCCGCTTCGTACAAGGCGGTGCATACATTGTTGCGTGATCGGCGCTTTGGGCGCGAAATACCAACGGAATTTGCAAAACCCGGCCCAAGCCACCTTGCCCCGTGGCTTGAGGTTGAGTCGCATTCAATGTTGGAACTCGAACCACCCAGGCACACAAGGCTGCGATCGTTAGTCCTGCGGGCCTTTACATCCCGCGCCATTGCCGCGTTGGAGCCCGCCATAGAAGAATTGAGCAACGATTTGATCGAGAGATTTCCCGATGGCCCCTTCGATCTATTGCAGGCCTATTGCACACAGGTTCCTGTCATTACGATCTGCCGCCTGCTGGGCGTTCCCGAACAAATGGCACCAGAATTCCTGCATTGGTCCCACGCGATGGTGTCCATGTATCAGGCAAACCGAACCCGCGAAATCGAGGATGATGCTGTTCAGGCCACGCAAGAGTTTACGGCCTATCTTGAAGACTACATCGAACTGCGACGCAGAGACCCGCGCGATGACCTAATCACGCGGTTGATCGCAGCGGAAGAAGACGGCGAAAAACTCTCACGCGATGAATTGATAACAACCTGCATCCTATTGCTGAATGCCGGTCACGAAGCGACGGTGCATGCCATCGGCAATGGCGTGAAAACCCTACTGACAACACGCACCCAGCAGCTTCTCCTGTCACCCAACTCCATTGATGGGGTCGTCGAGGAAATTCTGCGATATGATCCGCCCCTCCATATGTTCACACGCTATGCCTATGAAGAGGTTGAGCTATTGGGGCACCGCTTTTCCCACGGAGATCAGGTCGCATTGCTTCTGGGGGCCGCCAATCGTGACCCCACGGTCTGGTACCAACCCGATAAGTTCGATCCAACACGAGAAATCAGCGCCAACACCAGTTTTGGCGGAGGTCTCCACTTCTGCGTCGGCGCCCCTCTGGCACGATTGGAAATGCGTATCGCACTTCCAATCCTGTTCAACAGACATCCCAACTTGCGGCTTGCAGATGGCCCTGAATACTCGAACAGCTATCATTTCCATGGGCTAACCAAACTGATGGTGGAAACGTGAATCCCAGACGCGCATAAAGCATCAACCGGTCTATCGATCCCGGATCCGTTCTTCATCTGGCCAAAAATATCCCCGGGGAGTCGCCCATGGGGGACGGGGGCAGCGCCCCCAATCACCCGCCTTAATTCAACCGACAGATTTCAATGGCAGCATGGTGGTCGATTTGATCTCTTCCATCGACAACAAAGCCGTAACGTTGTGCACCCGAACCTCTGATATCAGCGCCTGGTAAAATGCATCATAGGCACGCGCATTCCTGACCCTTACCTTCAGGATGTAGTCAATGTCGCCGGCCAGCCGATGTGCTTCCTGCACCTCAGGACGGTCTCGCAAAGCTTTCAGGAACTTCTGCTGCCATTCCGCTTCATGTTCCGACGTACGGATCAGCACAAAGAAAGTGGCCTCGAATCCAAGCGCCTCAGCATCCAGCAGAACCGTCTGTTGACCAATGACCCCTGCCCCCTTCAGCTTGCGAATGCGATTCCAAACTGGCGTCTTCGAACTGCCGACACGGGCCGCGATTTCATCCAGCGACTGGCTCGCGTCCCGTTGCAGCTCGGCTAGAATTTTCCGATCCGTGTCGTCTATCCGCACCGACATTCCAAATTTCCTTCCAATTCAGGACAAAGGTTCCGCCTGCAGCCCGCAAAAGAACATGTGTCCTTATTTGTCGGCGCATATGGCGATTTACCGGGAATATTTCCTATATTGCCATTCAAGTCAATTCAGTCACGAGATGATCCGATGCAGGTCAAACAGTCAGATGAATGCATGAACAAGCCCGGCTTAGCCCAAGCCGTGTTCGGCCTGCACCTGATCTCGGTTTTTCATAAGGAGTTTGCCTGATGGCCCGCGCTTTTACCCCTAAAGTCGTCACCGCCAACGACCTGTTGGAAGGCGATGTGATTTACCAGACCGAAGATGACCGCTGGTCGCGCGATCTATCCGAGGCCGAGCTGATCACCGATGAAGCCCATGCGCAGGTTCGATTGCTGGATGCCGCGCGTCAGGCAAACAAGATCGTTGGCGCGTATCTCGCCGACGCGATCGCCGGTGACAAGGGACCTGAACCCACCCATTTCCGGGAGGATTTCCGCCGGACTGGTCCGTCCAACTATGCCCACGGCAAACAGGAAACCTCCCCGCAGCCCCGGGTCTGATTTCAGGCTCTTCTCTCTCCCCTTCAAGGCCCCAGGTCCGGGGCTGCAACTAAGGACAGCTAAACATGTATCGCTACTCCGAGTTCGACACAGCATTTTTGGCAGAACGCAACGCACAGTTCCGCGCGCAAGTTGAGCGCCGCATAGACGGTTCGCTGACCGAAGACGAATTTAAGCCCCTGCGCCTGATGAATGGCCTGTATCTGCAGTTGCACGCCTATATGCTGCGCGTTGCGATACCGTACGGAACTCTGTCCAGTGCACAGATGCGTCAGTTGGCGTTACTGGCCGAGAAGTGGGACAAGGGCTATGGCCATTTCACCACCCGTCAGAACATCCAGTACAACTGGCCGAAGCTGAACGACGTGCCGGATATGCTAGACGCGCTGGCCGAGGTTGGCATGCACGCCATCCAGACTTCAGGCAACACCATCCGTAACGTGACAGCCGACCACTTCGCCGGTGCCGCCGCGGATGAGGTTGCCGACCCGCGCCCCTATGCTGAACTGCTGCGCCAGTGGTCCACCGACCACCCGGAATTCCAGTTCATGCCGCGTAAGTTCAAGATCGCCATTACCGGCAGCGAGAACGACCGCGCCGTGATCAAAGCGCATGACATCGGACTGCAACTGGTCGAGCGTGACGGCGTTCTTGGCGCCCGCGTCATCGTGGGTGGTGGTCTGGGTCGCACGCCGATGATCGGCAAAGAACTGTCCGAATTTGTCGCCATTGACGACCTGTTGGCATATCTCGAAGCGACTGTTTCGGTGTGGAACCAGATTGGCCGCCGCGACAACAAGTACAAAGCCCGTATCAAGATTACGGTGCATGAACATGGCATCGACGCCATCCGCGCCAAGGTGAACGAGCGCTTCTTGCAGGTCCGCCCGCAGTTCAAAGGTGCTGACATGAACCTGCTGGAAGAAATCAAAGGTCACTTTGCGCCTCCGGCCTTCCGTGAGGGTTCGGTTGCCTCGTTCGAGAGCGCCTACACCAACGATCCGGTTTTCCGGTCGTGGGTCGACACCAACATCTCGCCGCACAAAAACGCGGACCACGCCATCGTAACGATCTCGATCAAAAAGCACGGCCAAACGCCAGGCGACGCAACTGCCGAGCAAATGCGCGTTATGGCCGACCTGGCCGAAGAGTTCGCCTATGACGAGCTACGCATCAGCCACGAGCAGAACGTGATCCTGCCGCATGTCCACAAATCGGACCTGCCTACGATCCATGCGAAGCTGAAAGAATACGAACTGGCCACAGCCAATATCGGGCTGATCAGCGACATCATCGCTTGCCCGGGCATGGACTATTGTGCGCTGGCAACGGCCCGTTCGATCCCGGTTGCTCAGGAAATCGCGACCCGGTTCGAGGACATGAAGCTGGAGCATGATATCGGCCACTTGAAGATCAAAATCTCGGGCTGCATCAACGCATGTGGGCACCACCACGTCGGTCACATCGGCATTCTGGGCCTGGATCGCGCAGGCGTCGAGAACTATCAGATCACGCTGGGTGGTGACGCGACTGAAACGGCAGCCGTCGGTGATCGCACGGGTCCGGGTTTTGCCTATGATGAGATCGTTCCTGCCGTTGAACGCATCGTCGAAGCCTATCTGGACCTGCGTGATAGCGCCGAGGAAACTTTCCTCGAAACCTATCGCCGCGTTGGAATGGCTCCGTTCAAAGCTGTGCTTTATCCCGAGGCGCGGGCTAATGCCGCTTGACCTGATCCAGACGGAACTGGGTTCCAACAGACGCGAACTGACCGAAAAGGTCGACGCGCTGAATACCCGGTTCCGTCATCATAGTGCTCATGACGTGATGCACGGCGCGATTGAAGAGATCGAAGAACTTGCGCTCGTTTCCAGCTTTGGGGCGGAATCAGTCGTGCTGTTGCACATGGCGGCAGTGGTCGACAAAGCCACACCGGTATTGTTCATCGACACGCAGATGCTGTTTACGGAAACGCTCGAGTATCAGCACGAGGTTAGTGAACGTCTGGGGCTGACCAACGTGAAAATCATCCAAGCGGATAAGAACGATGTTGAGGGTGACGACCCTTATGGGGCACTACATCTAAGTGACACTGACGCTTGCTGCAATTTGCGAAAGACTTTCCCGCTGCAACGGGCGCTATCTGGATATTGCGGCTGGATATCCGGGCGCAAACGGTTTCAATCAGGAACCCGCGCGGCGCTCGAATTCTTCGAAGTCGAAGACGGCACCGGACGGATCAAAGTCAACCCATTGGCCCATTGGGCGCCCGAAGATGTGCGCGCCTATATGACTGAGAACAACCTGCCCCGGCACCCGCTGGTGGCCAAAGGATACCCATCGATCGGCTGTGCACCCTGCACCTCGCCGGTCAAAGAGGGCGAAGACCCCCGCGCCGGACGCTGGCGTAACAAAGAAAAAGAAGAATGCGGCATCCATTTTGTCGACGGCAAGATGGTGCGTGTTGGAGAGAAAACATGAACGTAATCGTGAATGACCAAGGCTTTTCGCCCGAGGACTGGACCGACGGCTTCGTTACTTTGGACGATGCAGCCAACGATGTTGTAGCACTCGACGTCAGCTCGGACACGGATCCGGATGAACTGATTGACCGTTTGGGCAGCGCTCAGATGGTGCGCGTTGACTTTCCGTCATCAGCAGACGGGCGCGGCTTTACGATCGCACGTGTGCTGCGGTTGAAAGGGTATACCGGTCGCCTTCGTGCAAAAGGCCATGTATTGGCGGATCAATACGCAATGGCACGTCGCAGCGGGTTTGATGAGGTCGAAATCGATCACAGCCTAGCCGCACGTCAGCCCGAAGATCAGTGGTTGGCGCGTGCCAACTGGCAAGAGAACAATTATCAGGCCCGCCTGCGCGGCTGAAACCCGCCATCGCCAGCTTGTGACACGAAAGGGGCAATCTGCCCCTTTTCCTGACTTGGATCAAAGATTAAACGGAGATACCGGTTTAGCAGATCGGTGGTGAAATTATGACAGAGATGAAGCCCGTGAGTGAAGCAACCGCCGTAAAGGCCCCCGTCCTGCCCGACGCTCAGACCGTGACCGAGGTCAAGCACTGGACCGACCGCCTGTTCTCGTTCAAGGTGTCGCGCCCGGCGTCCCTGCGTTTCCGATCGGGCGAGTTCGTGATGATTGGTCTGCTGGGTGACAATGGCAAACCTCTGCTACGCGCTTATTCAATCGCTTCGCCTTCGTGGGACGAAGAGTTGGAATTTTATTCGATCAAGGTGCAGGATGGCCCGCTGACCTCGAAACTACAGCACATCCAGCCTGGCGATCAGATCATCCTGCGGCCCAAACCGGTTGGAACGCTGGTCCATGACGCGCTGCTGCCCGGCAAGCGCATCTGGTTCTTTGCAACTGGAACCGGCTTTGCCCCCTTCGCATCGTTGCTGCGCGAACCTCAGACATATGAGGATTATGACGAGGTCATCATAACTCATACCTGCCGCGATGTGGCCGAGCTGGATTATGGTCGCAAGCTGATCGAGAACATCCGTCAGGACGAGTTGCTGGCTGAACTGATCGGTGAAGGTTTCGCCGACAAGATCCGCTACTACCCGACCACCACGCGAGAAGAGAGCCCCAAAATGGGCCGCATCACCGAATTGCTGAAAGACGGCTCGGTGTTTGCCGATCTGGGCATCGAAGGTGGTATCAAACCGGACACCGACCGTGCCATGGTCTGTGGCAGCCTTGCGTTCAACCATGACATCAAAGCAATTTTGGAAGAGTTCGGCCTGCGCGAAGGCGCGAATTCCGAACCCAAGGAATTCGTGATCGAAAAGGCCTTTGTGGGCTAAACGGGTTTGCCGGTCGGGTTGTCGACACCCTAAACCGGCAAAAACTCACGAAATTCATGGAAAATTCATGCGGCTTGCAATTTATGCCGCTTGAAACAC
Organism: Ruegeria sp. AN6; assembly: GCF_056540425.1. Lineage (NCBI taxonomy): Bacteria > Pseudomonadati > Pseudomonadota > Alphaproteobacteria > Rhodobacterales > Roseobacteraceae > Ruegeria > Ruegeria sp. AN6. The sequence continues at coordinate 330,286 of NZ_JBQFWR010000001.1, read as the reverse complement.
CTCTCAGCCCGGTCTAAATTCCGGGCTCGAAATTCTGCAATCATCAAAGGAATGAACCCATAGCCCGCAGACCTCACAACGCGCCGCCACAGCGAGATACCGGCCCGCGCGTCAATGACAAGATCCGTGCTCCCGAAATTCGCCTGATTGGTGCCGAAGGCGAAAATGTCGGGGTGGTTCATCCCGCAAAAGCCATGCAGATGGCCGCCGACGTCGGTCTCGATCTGGTTGAGATTTCGCCCAACGCGAACCCGCCGGTCTGCAAAATCATGGATTTCGGCAAGTTCAAGTACGAACAGCAGAAACGCGAAAGCGAAGCCCGCAAGAAGCAAAAGATCATCGAGGTGAAAGAGGTCAAGTTCCGGCCCAACACCGATACGCATGACTATGACGTCAAGATGCGCAACGTGTTCAAGTTTCTTGAGAACGGCGACAAGGTCAAAGTCACCCTGCGTTTCCGTGGTCGCGAGATGGCACACCAAAATCTGGGCCGTGAGCTGCTAGAGCGTGTGGCTGAAGACGTCAAGGATCTGGGCAAGATTGAGAACATGCCCAAGATGGAAGGCCGTCAGATGATCATGATGATCGGCCCTCTGCCGCAGAAGTAACCGCGCTTCAGGACGTGTTCAAAGGCTCCGCCAGTCTGGTCGGAGCCTTTTTTCATGCCTGGCTCTTATCGAATCCGCTCTGCAGATTTTCAACGTGCGGCGAACTATTTGAGAAGACAGCTTTCAGTTTGTCAGATCACGTTTGAGATCGCGCGATCCAACTTGGCGACCAACTCATCGATCTGCTTGCCTTCTATAATGAATGGAGGCGCCAGAAGGATATGATCCCCATGTTGACCATCGCGTGTTCCGGACATCGGATAACAAATCAATCCTTCCGCAAACGCCGCCTTCTTGATCTTGCCCGCAACTCCAAGTGCTGGATCAAACGGCGTTTTGGTCTCGCGATTTGCCACAAGTTCGATCCCCCGGAACAAACCACGCCCGCGGATATCGCCAACATGGGGATGCTGACCAAACGCAGTGGTCAGGGCTGACTGCAGTTTCTCGCCCATCAGCGCCGCCCTCAATGGCAGATCGTTCTGCGTAAGTTCCGTCACGACCGCCAATGCGGCAGCTGTTGCAACCGGGTGACCAATATAGGTGTGACCGTGTTGGAAGAATCCCGATCCGTTTTGGATTGCGTCGTAGATCCGAGCCGAACACAGCATCGCCCCGATTGGCTGATACCCGGCCCCCAACCCCTTGGCTATACACAAAATATCCGGTGCCACGCCGTCATGATCACAAGCAAACAGATGGCCGGTACGCCCCATGCCACACATCACTTCATCAAGGATCAGCAGAACACCATATTGATCACAAATCTCACGAATACGTTTGAAATATCCTTCAACCGCAGGAACGGCCCCTAAAGTCGCGCCGACCACGGGTTCTGCCATGAAGGCCATCACCGTATCGGGCCCCAGACGCAATATTTCGGCCTCCAATTCATTAGCCACACGCTGCCCGTAGTCGTAGCTGCTCTCGCCCTCAGGCTTTTCAGCGTATTCATAACAGGGTGCGATATGGGTCATCTCGATCAGCATCGGCGCAAACTGAGCCCGTCGCCATTCGTTGCCCCCCGCCGACAGTGCCCCCAGTGTGTTACCGTGATAGCTTTGCCGACGTGCAATGACATGACGGCGCTCAGGCTGACCTGATTCCAGATAGTACTGCCGTGCCAACTTGATCGCAGCCTCGGTCGCCTCGGACCCGCCCGACACGAAATACACGCGGTCCAAATCACCCGGAGCATGTTCGATCAACAAATCAGCAAGCGCCTCAGCCGGTTCCGAGGTCATGAAGCCGGTATGGGCAAACGCGATCTGCTCTACCTGCTGCTGCACCGCTTTGACCACAGTATCATTGGAATGACCAAGACACGAAACCGCTGCATCCCCGCAATCCAGATAGCGGCGACCGGTTGAATCAATCAGATAACAACCCTCACCACCTGCAGCGACCGGCAATTCAGACTTAGTGTGGCGCGGAAAAACGTGACTCATTTCGAAGTCCTTTTCAAAAGATCAATCAGAGCGGCAACGGATGCGGCGTTATCGGCCCAGGCCTGACCATCAAAGCCCGTAATACTGTTTTCAAATCCCACGCGCACATCACCACCAAGCTGTACAGCTTTTTGCAGGCACGCATGCTCTAGCCCGCCAAAGGCACAGACCATCCATGGGTCTGTCGTAGCCGGGAATGCATCCAGATCTTCCGGTGTTGATTCCTGCGTTGTCGAGTAGCGGCCAAGCACAAGCAGACGTTCGATCTGATGGGGTTTAACAACTCCATCCTTCCGCCAGCGGACCAACAACTCAACGTCGGTAGCGTCATAGAGAATGTGTTGAACGCGCGTCCCCTGTTCGGCGCACAGCGCATAAACACTTGGCGCAAGCTCCGGCGATCTTGCGATCTCGCGTACCGAAATCGAAGCCCAATCCGGCTGGGCGTTCTTCAAGCAATCGAACTGGGTCTGAACGTCAAAAATTCCAGCAGCCTCTGTGGTAATCTGGATGTCAATCTGCGGTACGGCGTGGTGCAATTCCGCAAGCGTCTCTCGATACAAACCTGCATCCAGAGAATGCTGACCCGCCTGATCACGGACATGCAGATGCAATCCATTGGCACCTGCCAGGCTGCAGGCTTTCGCCGTTTCGACGATTTCTTCCATTGTGACGGGCAAGCCAGGGTGATCCCGGTGCCCTCTGCGCGCTCCATTTGGCGCGACCAATATGTAAGGCAGGGCTTCGCTTACCGACATCCCGGAACCACCTTCTGACATTTCCAAACGGCTTAATCTGATCCCGAAATATATGCAGCCCTAGTGTTTTCAATTTGCATTCTCCATAACATTTGTTTTTCTATAACCATGCAAAACAAACCAGCCCAACTGACCGAGCAGCTGCGCGCTGATATCGAGACCCTGCCCCAACAGATGCAGGCCGCAGCAAAATACATCATCGATCATCCCGGGGATTTTGGGCTCGACCCGGTCCGCGTTACGGCTGAGAAAATCGGTGTAAGCTCAAACGTCCTCGTGCGTCTGGCGTACCGTCTGGGCTTCGACAGTTTCGAGGCTTTTCGAAAACCATTTCGGCAGACACTTGTCACCGATCGCGAGGATCGGTTGGGCCAAGATTGGTTGGGCCGCATGCGGTCAGGTGATGACTTCAGCGCGGCTCAAGCAGGGTTCGCGCAAAATGAGCTGAATGTCGTAACCCGCTCCCTGCGTCTGGCTGATCCCGCGTTGGTAAAGCAGGTCACGGACCACATGTTGTCAGCAAAACGCTGCTATATCACAGCAACCCGAGCCAGCTATGCTTTGGCCTATTATTTTCACTATGCCGGTCGGATGGCACACCCCGGATTTCAATTGGTCCCCCGGCACATGGGGTCAGCCGTCGATGATCTGCTCGAGGCCGATGCAGCGGACTGCTTGTTCGCCATCACCGTTCATCCCTATTCCTCGGACACTATCCAATCCATGCGTTTTGCGCGTAAACGCGGGATGCGGATCGTCTTATTGTCGGATAGCGAGGTCATTGCACCTGGTGTTGACCCGGATGTCGTGCTGCCGGTCAGCACCCGCACTCAACATCACTTTTCCAGCTTCTCCGGGGCCATGGCCGTGCTTGAATGCCTGATCGGTCACCTTTTTGCTGCAGGTGGGTCGGCAGCACGCGATCGCGTCGAACGGTATCAGACGGCCCGAGAAGACACTGGCGCATATTGGCGACCGGCCAAGCCGCCTCGGGTCAGAAAAAAGTAAAGCCCCGGCTTTCACCGGGGCTTATCGATTTGGCTGCGAACCTGCTTAGCTGCAGGCTTCGACGGCCCGTTTTGTCATCACGCTGACCAGATGCGCCCGGTATTCTTTGCTGCCATGCAAATCTCCGATCATGTTCATCGGATTGATGTGCAGACCCATCAAAGCATCGGTACGGAACTCTTTGTTCAAGGCCTCCTCGGCCTCGGACCAACGGAACACTCCATCTTCGCTGGCGCCGGTTACGGCAACCCGCACACCATCCGCAAACCGGGCAAGATAGACTCCGACCAATGCAAAACGGGACGCCGGTTGCAAAAACTTCTGATAGCTCGCAGCTTGCGGCACCGGAAAACGCACCGAGGTGATAATTTCACCCTCTTCCAGCGCAGTCGTAAACATGCCTTGAAAGAAGTCATCTGCCGCAATCTGTCGCGTATTAGTGACAACGGTCGCCCCTGAACCCAGCACTCCCGCTGGATAACAGGCCGCCGGATCATTGTTGGCGACAGAGCCACCAATGGTGCCGCGATTACGCACCGCCGGATCTCCGATCTGACCAGCCAAGGCCGCCAGCGCCGGATAGCTGCTCGCTGCATCCGCCGCTACATTTGCGTGGGTCGTGGCACCACCAATGGCAACTGAACCATCATCCTCGACACAGACGCCCTTCATTTCAGCAATCCCACTGACTGAAACCAGCGTTGATGGCGCCGCCAATCGTTGCTTCAACGTGGGGATCAGGGTCTGACCACCCCCCAACGCCTGCGTATCCTCACCCGCCAACGCGGCAACCGCGTCAGCAATGGTCGAGGGCTTCTCAAACTCGAAATTGTACATTTCGTTCTTCCTTTCCGAAAGGCGCGGATCCGCCCTTCATCTGGCTATAAATATCTCGGGGAGCGCGAGGGGCTGGCCCCTCGCACCCCAACCTCTCAACCATGCATTGCCGTCCAAACACGCGACGGGCTCATCGGCATGTCAATGTGATCAACAGCCTTTCCACCCGAATTCAGCGCATCCAAAACCGCGTTGACAACGGCAGGTGGCGAACCGATTGCTCCGGCCTCGCCGCAGCCCTTCACACCCAACGGGTTGTGTGTGCACGGCGTCTGGCTGGAATGGTCGACTTCATAGAATGGCAGATCATCGGCGCGTGGCATCGCGTAGTCCATGAACGACGCGCTCAGCAGTTGGCCGTTCTCGTCATATGCGCAGTTCTCCAGCAGCGCCTGACCGATGCCCTGACCAATACCACCATGTACCTGACCATCCACGATCATCGGGTTCACGATGTTGCCAAAGTCATCCGCGGCGGTGAACTTCTCGATGCTGACCTGACCGGTCTCGGGGTCCACCTCGACCTCGCAGGCATAGGCGCCGGCCGGGAAGGTAAAGTTGGCCGGGTCATAAAACGCGGTCTCCTCCAGCCCCGGCTCAACCTCCAGCGGGAAGTTGTGCGGCACATAGGCCGTGAGGGTCACATCACCCCAGGCCACCGATTTGTCGGTACCCGCAACGCTGAACTGTCCGTCCTTCAACTCGATATCGGCCTCAGACGCTTCCAACAGGTGAGCTGCGATCTTCTTGGCCTTGTCGATCACCTTCTCAGTCGCCTTGACCATGGCCGAACCGCAAACCGCCAGCGAGCGTGAGCCATAGGTGCCCATCCCGAACGGGATCTTCGAGGTATCGCCATGTACAATCTCGACCATCGACTCATCGATACCGATCATGTCCGCCACAACCTGCGGGAAGGCGGTTTCATGCCCTTGCCCGTGGCTGTGCGCGCCAACCATGACACTGATCGAACCGGTGGCGTTTACCCGCACCGTGGCAGCATCATATAGACCCGCCCGGGCCCCCAACATGCCAACGATGTTGGATGGCGCGATACCGCAGGCCTCGATATAGCAATTGACACCTAAGCCGCGAAGCTTGCCATTGGCCTCACTCTGCGCGCGCCGTGCGGCAAAGCCAGATAGATCGGCTGCGGCCTCAAGTTTGTCCATCGTCCCGTTGTAATCCCCGGTGTCATAGGTCAGCGCAACCGGCGTGTCATACGGGAATTGGGTAATGAAGTTCTGACGACGCAGCGCAATCGGATCAACGCCCAACTCTCGCGCGGCCTTGTCGATGACCCGCTCCAACTGGAATGTTGCCTCAGGCCGGCCCGCGCCGCGATAGGCATCCACCGGCACCGTATTGGTGAACATCGCCCGCACATTCACTTGAATGACTGGCGTCTTGTAGTTCCCCGCCATCAGCGTGCCGTGCAACCAGGTCGGAACCGAGCTGGAGAAAGTCGATAGATAAGCACCCAGATTGGCATGAGTGTTGGTGCGCAAACCGGTGAAGTTGTTCTCCGCATCCAACGCCAGCTCAATCGTAGTTACATGGTCGCGACCATGGGCATCCGACATGAACGCCTCGGACCGGCTGGATGTCCACTTGACCGGGCGGTTGCAGGCCTTGGCAGCGAAGGTGCAGAATGCCTCCTCCGCATAGTGGAAAATCTTGGTTCCAAAGCCACCGCCCACATCCGGGGCGACCACCCGCACCTTGTGCTCGGGTAGGCCCAGAACAAACGCGCACATCAGCAAACGGATCACGTGCGGGTTCTGCGAGGTGGTGTAGAGCGTGTACTCATCCGTGCCTCGGCTGTACTCGGCCACGGCCACGCGCGGCTCCATCGGGTTGGCAACCAGTCGGTTGTTGACCAGATCCAGCGTGGTGACGTGGGCCGCATCGGCAAAGACCGCGTTGACCTTGTCATTGTCTTCTTCGCCCAAGTGCCAGTCATAGCAAATGTTGTTCTTCAGATCGTCGTGGACAAGCGTCGCGCCATCCTGCGCCGCAGCCTTCATATCCAGAACTGCGGGCAGTTCCTCGATCTCCACCTCGATCGCCTCAGCTGCATCGCGGGCTTGCTCGAGGCTATCGGCCACAACAGCGGCAATCGGATCGCCTACATGGCGGACCTTACCCTGTGCCAGAATGGGGTGCGGGGGTTCCTGCATCGGGGCGCCGTGCCGGTCGGTGACTTCCCAGCCGCAGGGCATTCCGCCCACGCCTTCAAAATCCTTGCCGGTGAAAACCTTCACCACACCTGGCATGCCCTCGGCAGCAGATGTGTCGATATTGGTGATCCGGCCATGTGCGATGTCGGACCGTAGAAAATGCACATAGGCCTGGCCATGTACGTTGATGTCGTCGGTGTAATTGCCTGCTCCGGTCAGAAAGCGTACGTCCTCACGCCGCTTGGAACTGGCTCCGATGCCACTGTCTTTGGGCATTGCTTGTTCTCCTCCCTGGAAAAGAATTTTCGTCGAAAATTCTTACCCGCCTTACTCGGCGGCGATGCTGGAAACGTCCTGGCCGGATGCGGCCATGATCGCCTTGACGATGTTGTGATAGCCTGTGCACCGGCACAGATTACCCTCAAGGTACTTCCGGATTTCCCCTTCGGTCGGGCGCGGATTATTCTTGAGCAGTGCCGCAGCGCTCATCACCATGCCAGGAGTACAAAACCCGCATTGCAGCCCATGATGATCCTGAAAGGCCTGCTGAATGACGTTCAGCGAACCATCTTCTGCAGCCTGCCCTTCGATCGTACCCACATCGGCACCATTCGCTTCCAGGGCCAGCATATTGCAGGATTTGACCGCCTCACCATTCACATGCACGACGCACGCACCACATTGTGCTGTGTCACATCCGACATGTGTTCCGGTCAGCGACAGATGATCACGCAAAAAGCTGGACAGAAGCGTCCGGCCTTCAACATCACCATTAACGGCTTTCCCGTTCACGGTCATTGAGACCTGTGTCATGAGATCCTCCCAATTTATTGTTTTTCCTTAGTTCCGAGTTAAACACGGGAAATTTTGTTTGAGAACAAAAATATTTGCCCGTTTTTTCCGCAACTTCTTTGCTCATCTCACTAATCATGAGGCGTATGATCGAAACGGCAAAAATGCCGTTACGTCACTTTTGTTTGGCAGCGCGAGGTTGCGGCCGTGTGGGGATTTCCTTCAGCAGCCCTCCGACACCCATCGCTGCGATGTCAGCACCCGTCGTCTCGATCCCGCAAGCGACTCGAGACAGCACCCAATCCGCCCCGTTCAGTGCAGGCGAACGGGCGCATCCAGGCAGACCGATGATTGGGCGACCACCTAAAGACCCAAGAAACAACAGGTTTCCCGGATCAACCGGCATCCCAAATCGGTCGACTGCGCCTCCGGCTTCTCGAACAGAGGCCGGTGCCACATCATTTTCATCCGACGTGGCCGATCCGGTCAGAATCATGACGATCTCGCCGCGAACGGACTTTAGCGTGGCTGTTAAATCACCCTGTCTATGCGGAACAACTTTAACATCGCATAGGTCCATCCCCAATGACTCAACCCGTCCGCGAATGGCGGCAATACCTTTTTCGTTCGAAGGCCCGCCGGCAATATCGGTGATGACGAGCCCGGCGTTCTTGTATTTCGGCACCGAAAGTCGAATGGATTTCTGCGCCTGTTCGGCCGCACGGCGAACGTCGGTTTGCTGCACCGCATACGAGATGACTTTGATCGTCGCGACCATGCCGCCTGCCGTCATCTGTTGGTACTGCGGTACGGTTGCGACCGTGATCATCGGATTGACCCGATTGAAGTTTTGCAATGCATCAGTGTCCAAGATTGCCACGCCTGGACCATCAGCCAGCAAGTTGACCCGCCCTGTAAAGGAGTCGGTCACGCGCAGGTTAGCCTTTGCAGGGTCCGGCACTAGGGCTGCAGACAGCATTGCCGCCGCCTCATTCTCATGACAATCGCCGGGCTCAAGCTTGGCGACCGTTACCTCAGTCAGACCAGCCTGCTGCAATTCAGCGATATGCTGGGGCGTCAGCGTGATGCCTTTGCGCAGCCTCTGGTCACCTGCCTTGACGGAATGAGCCAGAATCGCGCCGCAGGCGTCGGCAACCGCTACCGGACCAAACTTCACGCCTTGCCCCGCAGAACTGCTGTCATTTGTGCAAGGATGGCCACAGCGATCTCGGAAGGGCTGGCCGCACCGATATCCAGCCCGATCGGTCCGTGAATCCTTGAAATCTGCTCGTCTGTAAACCCGGATTGTTTCATCCGATCGATACGCTTGGCGTGGGTGCGCTTGGACCCAAGTGCCCCGATGTAAAACACATCGGCTGACAATGCGGCCTGAAGCGCTGGGTCGTCTAGCTTTGGATCGTGGGTCAGCAGAACAAGCGCCGTTCTTGTGTCCAGCCCCAGTTTCGACACCGCCTCATCCGGCCAGTCTGTCAGGATGGTCTCTCCGGGAAATCGGGCGTCCGAGGCAAAAGCTTCGCGTGGGTCAACAATCGCTGGATCGTAGCCAGCGAGGCGTGCCATCGGCACAAGTGCTTGGGCAATATGCACAGCTCCAATCACGATCAATCGCAAAGGAGGATTGTGAACCGCAACAAAGGTTTGACCATCTTCTTCGAACCCAGACCTATCCATGCGCAATCGTTCGGTATAGGCGTTTCGACGCAATGCTCGGTGGCCGGTTTCAGTGTTTACCTCATACGCCAAAGGTTCACGCCGCGCCCGTGCGGCGACCAGTTCAGCCAGCATCGGTTCGGGCAGGACTTTTCCAACCGGTTCAACGAGAACCCTGATCGTCCCACCGCAGGCCAATCCGACGGCAAATGCGTCATCATCGCTGACCCCAAATTCCAGCAGCCGGGCCTCACCTTCTTCGATGGCCTCCAACGCCTCGACAATTACTGCGCCCTCTACGCAGCCGCCTGAAACCGAACCTTCGATCCGACCGTCGCCTGCAATAACGAGCTGCGCACCGACACGGCGTGGTGCGCTGCCCCAGGTCTCGACTACAGTCGCCAGAGCCGCGCCCTTACCTGCGCGATACCATTCCAATGCGGTTTCCGGGCTGCTATCGAATCGTTCCATTGAGACCTCCGACCGTGCTCGGCTTCAACATAGTCAGCTTTGTAACAATGAAAAGCGTTCAGAAGTCTAAGTTACCGGCGCTAACAGGCCGGTTTTGAACTCATATTCATAAAAGATTGATTGTCACCTGACCGCACTCTAGCTTGGACGCAGTTTCGGGTGCTTCCCGAAATCACCCCTGCATATTTCAAAGCGGAGACAAACAGTTGAAACGTATTCTTACACTGGGAACGGCGCTTGGCATGATGGCTGCCAGCGCCGGATGGGCTGATACATTTTTGAAGTACGGTGAGGTTGAAGGCTGGAAAGTCTTCATCGATCAAGACAAGAAATCCTGCCTGATCGAAGCGGTGGATGACTCGGAAAATGTCGTGCAGATGGGGCTGACCGAAGATCGCGGTGTCGGCTATGTGGGCGTTTTCACCAAGGCCAAAACCAATATCAAGAAGGGCGAGAAAGAAGCCGTCGCCATCCTCATCGGAGACAACATTTATGTTGGTGAGGCCACTGGCATGAAAGGGAATATCACCAAGGGCTATTCAGGCGGGTATGTTCTGTCAGACGATCCTCAGTTCGCAGATGACCTTGCCAAGAAGAAGGTGATGGTAGTGTTCCCGGAAAAAGAGTTCGCCTTCACAGTCGATCTGACTGGCACTTACAAAGCCATGGAGATGGCGCGAAAGTGCAATGAAGAACAGCTGTCTTAATATCTAGTCAGAAAGCGCGGCCATCAGCCGCGCTTTCTGACCCTGATCGTCAGGCTGAGATATCACGGCGGCCAAATCTTCCAGCGACGCAATCGAATGCCCGGCGCGGAAGCTGTCGACATGTGGAAGCATTGTCGCAACGCCCTGAGCCTTTGGCGCGAACCCATCCCAGCGCAGCAATGGGTTCAGCCAGATCAAGCGTCGCGACGACAGGTGCAAACGCTCGATTTCCTTTTCCAGCACCTCGGGATCGCCCCGTTCCAAACCGTCGGTGATCAACAACACGACCGCCCCCTGCCCCATTACACGCCGCGACCAGTCGCGGTTGAACTGATGCAGGCATTCTCCGATCCGTGTTCCGCCTTCCCAGTCCTGCGCCTCGGCCCCGGCAGCGGCCAGAGCTGCATCGACATCACGTTGATGCAGATGGCGGGTGATGTTGGTCAGGCGTGTGCCAAACGTGAATGCGTGCACTTTGGCCCAACCTGCGCCTTTGGCATTCGAAACCGCGTGAAGAAAGTGCAGAATGATCCGACTGTACTGGCTCATCGATCCGGAAATGTCGCAGAGCGCTACCAAATTCGGCCAGCGAGGTTTTGGTTGCAGGCGCGCGATATCGCGTAGCTCGCCACCCTGCCGCATGGATGACCTCAGGGTGCGTGCGCGATCGATGCGGTGACCGAGATGACTGGCCAGACCACGCCGAGACTCGATGGGTTTGACCGGTAGATTCAGGCGCGACAGCATGCGTTTGGCCTGGGCGATCTCGGATGTGCTCATCTGTTCGAAATCGAGGTTGCGCAAGCGTTCTTCGGAGGATGCGGTTTGGGTCGCGTCGATCTCGATCTCACTTCCTTCTTCCTGCTCCGTCGTTTCCGGCAAGTCGCGTTCGACGCCATCCAATAACGCCTCAGCCGCGCGCTTTTCAGCCGCATCCGCTTTGCGCTCCTCCTGCACACCGCGAATGGCGGGCAGCATCATGGACATCATATGTTCGAGATAGCGCGGATCGCGCCAATACAGGCGGAAGACCTGCGCAAAAACCGTGCGGTGTTCAGGCCGGTTTACGAAACAGGCATGTAGCGTCCAGTAGAAATCTCGTTTCTCGGTGAAGCCCGCAGCCTGCACCGCGCGAATCGCATCAACCACACGTCCGGTTCCAATCGGCAGCCCGGCCTTACGCAAAGCGCGCGCAAAATGGATGATGTTCTGGGCCAGCTTGGGGTTGTCCGGGATATCGAGTGGGAGTTGTTCGGCCATCACACCCCCGAAATATTTGCAAGCGGATGAAGCATCAGGCCGGTTCGAGGTCGGCCTTGGCCTGATCGAGAATGCGCTTGGCCTCGGACCCTTGCAGCTTTTGGATGTCGTCCTGGTATTTCAGGATAGCACCCAACGTATCGCCAATCACCTCGGGGCTGAGATTGATGACGTCCAGCGCAAGAAGGCACTTGGCCCAATCGATGGTCTCAGCCACCCCGGGTTTCTTGAACAGGTCTTCGGTGCGCAGACGCTGAACAAATGCCACGACCTCACGGCTCAGCGCTTCGGCCGCTTCGGGGGCACGGGCGTGCAGGATTTCGATTTCACGAGCAAAATCAGGGTAATCCACCCAATGATACAAGCAGCGGCGTTTCAGCGCGTCGTGCACTTCGCGCGTGCGGTTTGAGGTGACGATTACGATTGGTGGTTCGGGTGCTTTGACGGTACCAAGTTCGGGGATCGTGACCTGAAAGTCGCTGAGGGCTTCCAGCAGGAACGCCTCAAAAGGTTCGTCGGTCCGGTCCAACTCGTCGATCAACAATACAGGTGCCCCATTGGCGTCCGGACGCATCGCCTGCAGCAAGGGGCGTTCGATCAGATAGTCGTCCGAAAACAACTCGGTCTGTAGCGCGCCTCGATCCGCACCGCCCGACGCTTCGGCGGTACGGATCGCCACCATCTGGGCGGGGAAATTCCATTCATACACAGCGGAGGAGGCATCAAGGCCTTCGTAACACTGCAACCGGATCAAGCGACGCCCCAATCCCGCGGCCAGCGCTTTGGCAATTTCGGTTTTGCCAACGCCCGCCTCACCTTCCAGAAACAGAGGCCGGCCAAGCTTCAGCGAAAGAAACACAACCGTCGCCAAAGCCCGGCCACAGACATAGCCCTCAGAGCCCAAAAGCTCTTGCACGGCATCGATGGAGTTTGGCTGTGTCATGAGTTCCCCTTTTTCCTGCGCCCCAACAGGTCATGACCACAACCAGAGGTCAAGACCACCATCCGTCAGTGACTTACGGCGATCTGTCTCATCGGCAAGGGCAAGAGGGTCTTTCACCACTCAAGCGGCTGTGCTAGCCGGGGGCCATGACCCATTCCCTGACGATCCGCCGCCCCGATGACTGGCATTTGCATCTGCGCGATGGCGCGATGCTTCAAGCCGTCCTACCTGAAACCGCGCGCCATTTTGCCCGTGCCATTATCATGCCAAATCTGGTTCCGCCCGTTGTGAAGAGTGACGACGCGGCAGACTATCGGGACCGCATCCTTGCAGCACTGCCTGAGGATATGACGTTTGAGCCGCTGATGACGCTCTACCTGACCGAGGACACGGACCCGGCAGATGTGGCCGCCGCACATGCAAGCGGATTGGTCAAGGCAGTCAAGCTTTACCCGGCTGGGGCAACAACCAACTCGTCTTCTGGCGTTCGCGATTTCGACAATGTGCGCCCGGTGCTGGAGAAGATGGCCGAGATCGGTCTGCCGCTGTGTGTGCACGGTGAAGTCACAGATGCCGAGATCGATATCTTCGATCGCGAGGCCGTATTCATCGACCGCGTTCTTGATCCGATTCGCAAGGCAACACCCGGGCTGCGCGTGGTGATGGAGCACATCACGACGTCAAACGGCGTGAATTACGTCAAGGCGAACGAGAAAGATTTGGGTGCGACGATTACAACGCATCACCTGATCATCAACCGCAACCACATACTGGTCGGCGGCATCAAGCCGCATTACTACTGCCTGCCGGTCGCCAAACGCGAAGAGCATCGGCTGGCGCTGTTGACCGCCGCGACCTCAGGCGACGCGCGCTTCTTCCTTGGCACAGACAGCGCGCCGCACACGGATGCGAACAAGGAAATGGCCTGTGGCTGCGCCGGTTGTTTCACTGCAACCAACACGATGTCACTGCTGGCCGAAATGTTTGAACGCGCGGATGCGTTGGACAAACTGGAAGCGTTTACCTCCCTTAACGGCCCGGCCTTTTATCGCCTGCCGGTGAACGAAGAGACCATCACGCTGACAAAGGGCGATGAGGTTGTCTATCCCGCCAAAATCGAATGCGCGGACGGTCCTGTCACAGTTTTCGATCCCGGCTTCCCACTGCACTGGCGAGTCGCCTAATCATTTAGTCTATCTGCCAGATCCGCTGCGCGCCCGCCGGTGCGCAGCATCGACCAGATCGCATCTGCTTCATCCCCTCCGATCAGCTTCGCCGCTTTGTCCCTAACCCGATCTTCGCGGTCCGAAAGTGACATCGGGGCGAGCAGATCATGTTTGGCCTCGCGGCGCGCGCCATCCCGTCGCAAGAGGGACAGATGGGCTTGGGTCTCGGACAAGCTTTCATCTGCCTCTACACTAATCCGATCCCGCAGGGATTGAAGCCTCGGGTCTGCACAAATCTTGGCAGTATAGCTGCCCGGTAGTGCCGTATCGTACCCCATCGATTGCATTGCGATCACTGTGCGATAAGAAAACTTCGCACCCAACCCGCTAGTCGGCTGCAGTTGATTGCAAACGCTCATCCAGCGGGGGTGCGTTTTAACCTTGATCTCGGCCACCTCTGGTTCGGCAATGTCAAGATCGCGCGCGGCCTCAAGCGCCGCGTGCAGGCCATGGCAGCAGGCGTGGAACTTATGGCTTACGTTTTCGAACAACCATTCATCACCCAACCCATCAAGCGCTGCATTGATATCGTCTGCCCCCAGATGTGTCGCCCCAAACCCAAACGGACCTTCCAACGCGTCACAACCGGGTTGAAATCCATTGCGGATCAACTGAGCCGCCTCAACGCCATTTGAGGCCGCAAGCCCGGCATTATAGGGTTTGCCCATGGTTCCGAACTGTGACTTCTGTCCGGATGCTCTTGTTGCAGTCAGCCCCAACAGATCACGCATCTGCTTGGCATCGAAGGACATAATGCGCCCCGCAGCTAACGCAGCCCCAAACGCGCCCGCCGTGGCGGTCTGGTGAAAGCCTGCCTGATAGTGGCCGCGGCCCAACCACAGTCCAACGCGGATCGACAATTCCATCCCAACAAGCGCTGCTTCGAGCAAATCGACCAGCGGTCGATCCTCCCACGCCGCAAGCGCAAGGGCTGCCGGAAACACAGCAACCGATGGATGACCGATATGGGCAAAATGGGTGTCATCGTAATCAAGCGCGTGGGAAACGGTACCATTCACCAGTGCCGCAGCGCGTAAAGGGGCTTCACCACCCCCGAATAGGCGTGCTTGTGCTGCACCGCTTTCGGAAAAAACCATCTGGCGGACGATGCGGGAAACAGGCTCTTCCGCACCCGCCCGCCCCACGGCGAGCCAATCCAACGCGGAAAGCGATGTCACGATTCGAGCCTGTGAAGTGGTCGACACAGGACCAGCGGCGAATTCGGCAAGGGCGGATGTGAGATCGGTCATGGCGCGCAGTCTAGCGCGCGCGTCACGCGCGTAAAGCCTTAGCCGTAGAGGACGGCAGCACGTTGTTCGAATGCGCGCACGATACGGTGCATGGCCTCGTTGAACACGACACCGATGATCCCTTGCAGGACCGCATTTTTGAACTCGAAGTCAACGTGAAACGAGACGTTGCAGCCGTCATCCGTATCTTCGAACTCCCAATCGGAACGCATGTATTTGAACGGACCGTCCAGATACTCGGTATCGATCCGTTTATGAGCATCAAACAACGTAACCCGGCTGCCAAAGCGTTCGCGGAACACCTTGAATGAAATAACAAGATCCGCTTCCATCACCTTGCCTTCGCCCGCGGTATAGGTCCGACGGATACGGGCCGCGGCGCACCAAGGCAAAAACTCAGGGTATTTTGCAACATCCGCGACCAGATCATACATCTGCTGAGCGGTGTAAGGCAGCGGGCGGGTCTCGGAGTGGGTTGGCATGATATCCGGGATTAACTGGTGACAATGGCGCGTGATTTCGTATGTTGCGCGCCAAAGATCAAGGGGGCAGCGATGAGCCAACGCGCATATGTGATAGATGAGATGATCTCGGCCAAGGCAATTGCCGCCCGGATCGAAGAGCTTTGCCGCGAAATCACAGCCGAGTTTGGCGGTACCGACAAGCTGGTTGTTGTCGGCCTGCTGCGCGGCAGTTTCGTCTTTATCGCTGACCTGGTGCGTGAGCTAGACCTGCCCATCGAGGTCGATTTTCTTGAGGCATCGTCCTACGGAGATTCGATGGAAAGCAGTCGGGAAGTTCGCATTCTCAAAGACTTACGCGGCGCAATTGAAGGGCGTGATGTGCTGGTGGTCGAGGATATCGTGGACACCGGCCATACCCTGAACCACGTCTCCAAGCTGCTCCGCACCCGTAAACCACACCGGTTGAAATCCATCGCCCTTCTGGACAAACCCAGCCGGCGCGAGGTCGATTTCCGCTCGGATTGGATCGGGTTCGAAATCCCTGATGAATTTGTCGTGGGCTATGGGATCGACTATGCGCAACGCAATCGCAATTTGCCGTTTATTGGCAAGGTTCGATTTGTCGAAGATCAGGATTGATGAATTTGCGCCACTTCCTTCGCATGTCGCAATGGGGGCGAAATCCGCCCTCGGAACGGCGGGTGAAACTGGTGTTCGGCGCAATACTTATCTGTCTTTTGGTTGCCGGCGTTGAATATATGGGCTGGTGGCCCGAATGGGCAGGAAGCCAACCCAGAAAGCTCAAGCCTTGAGCGTTTGTTCGATCGCTGCAAGAAATATGTCGGTCCCGATCGGGATCAGAGCATCCGGGAAATCATAGTCGGGGTTGTGCAGTTGCGGATGATCCCGGCCTGCTCCAAGCCAGAACATCGCAGTTTTCGCGCCTTTGCCGAACTGCCCGAAATCTTCCGAGAACCGCTGTGGCGTCGGCACCAGTTTGCAGGGTATATCGCGTGTTTGGCAAGCCTCTGACAGAATTTGCACGGCTTCATCCGTATTTACACAAGCCTCAAACACATCGTCATAGCTGATTTCGACACCCAGCCCATGCGCTTGAGCGCTTGCGCTCACAAGCTGCTCCGCCTCGCGGATCAAAACGGTCATTCGCGTGTCTGATACCGTCCGCAGAGTAACCCAAAGCTCGGCCATGCCAGGTGCGACCCCGAATGTGGTCTCACCCAGCCGCGCATGGGTTACAGTCGTCAGAGCGTAGTCTGCATCCAGCACCCCACCGTGTCCCAATGCGGCCAATGCAGGTATAAGCTCAGCCAAGGCTCCAGCCGGTGAAAGCCCATCCTGCGGTGCGGCTGCATGTGAGGTTTTGCCTGTCAGCACGATCCGCATCCCGCGTGAGGCGCAATTGGCCGGGCCAGAGCACAGCTCGACCGCCCCCAATTCCAGCCCCGGAAGATTGTGCAAAGAATACACGTAATCCGGTGCAATATTGGCGAACTTGGGGGCGGCGCGAAAGGCTATAGCACCCTGCCCAGTTTCCTCAGCGGGTTGAAAAATCAGAACGACGCGTCCTTTTGCTGGGCGCTTATCACCAAGAACAAAAGCCACACCCAAAACCATTGCCATGTGACCATCATGCCCACACAGATGCCCCTTGCCCGGATGTTGCGACGCGTATCGCGCGCTAGATATTTCCTGGATCGGCAAACCATCCAGTTCGCATCGGATACCTATCGTAGGCCCTGGCTGGCCGCTTTCATAGACTGCCGCAACGCCGTGACCACCGATTCCAGTCAAAACCGCATCGGGGCCGCAAGCCAGCAGAAGATTGGAAATACTTGCGGCGGTTCCGCGCTCCTCGCCCGAAATCTCCGGGACCTGATGCAGCTCATGGCGTTTTTCAGTGAGCCAGGATTGAAGCTCGGGTTTCACACCTGATTCAACTTCTTTTGCCGGGCCTCACGCAAGCGCGCAAAATCATCACCCGCATGGTATGACGACCGGGTCAAAGGGGTTGCCGAAACCATCAGGAAGCCCTTGCCAAAAGCAGCCTTTTCATAGGCCGCGAACTCTTCGGGTGTGACAAAACGATCAATGCCATGGTGCTTGGGCGTTGGCTGCAGATACTGGCCAATTGTCAGAAAATCGATATCTGCTGCGCGCATGTCATCCATGACCTGACGGACCTGTTGCTCGTCCTCACCCAGCCCGACCATGATGCCGGATTTGGTGAAAATCAACGGATCCATCTCTTTCACCCGCTGCAGCAAGCGCAATGAATGGAAATAACGCGCACCGGGACGAACTTCAGGGTATAGCCCTGGTACTGTTTCGAGGTTGTGGTTGAACACATCCGGCTTGGCTTCGACGACGACCTCTAGAACCGTAGGATCACATTTCAGGAAATCCGGCGTCAGAATCTCGATTGTTGTCTTGGGTGACCGGTGTCGCACCGCGCGGATGGTCTGTGCAAAGTGGTCTGCGCCGCCATCGAGCAGGTCATCCCGATCGACCGACGTGATAACAACATGATTCAAGCCCAGCTTTTGCACCGCGTGCGCCACGCGCCCTGGCTCGAACGCATCCAGCGTATCCGGCTTGCCCGTCGCAATATTGCAGAAGGTACAACCACGCGTACAAATCTCACCCATGATCATCATGGTGGCGTGGCCCTGGCTCCAGCATTCGCCTACGTTCGGGCAACCAGCCTCTTCACAAACAGTGACCAGATTGTTGTCACGCATGATCTTGTGCGTTTCAGCATACCCTTTGCCACCAGGCGCTTTGACACGAATCCACGCAGGTTTGCGCGGCGCTGCATTATCAGGCCGATGCGCTTTTTCGGGGTGTCTTTGTTCGGGTATTTTCAGATCACGCACGGCTGGCTTTCCTGACTTCGGGTCAATTTGCTTGGTGCTTAACATAAACTGACTTTGTTGGTTACACCAGCGGCGCATAGCCGCTATGCAGACCGCATTCGCGACTGCAGCAAAAGCCTCAAATAAATCACATATTATTACCTATTTTCATTCAATTTGCATGCGAATAAGATATCTCGCAAGTGCAGCATATCTAATGTTGAAGCCGCTCTGGAATCGTTCTAACCCTCACGTTAATCACATGTGAATCACAGGAGTTTGATGATGAAAACCGGTGCAAAACTGCCTGACGTAACTTTCCACACCCGCGTCCGCGACGAGGCGATAGAAGGCCCCAATCCCTTCCGCTGGGAAGACAAGACAACCGCAGATTATTTTGCAGGCAAGCGCGTCATCCTGTTCTCGCTGCCGGGTGCATTCACCCCGACCTGCTCGACCTATCAGTTGCCCGGTTTTGAAAAAGGTCATGCTGATTTCGCAGCCAAAGGCGTCGACGCAATTTACTGCATGTCCGTCAACGACAGCTTTGTCATGAACAAATGGGCTGCGGATCAGGGGCTGAAAAATGTCAAAGTCATTCCTGACGGATCCGGGGAATTCACCCGCAAGATGGGTATGTTGGTCGACAAGGATAATCTGGGCTTTGGCATGCGCTCGTGGCGCTATGCGGCCATCGTCAATGACGGTGTGGTTGAGGCATGGTTTGAAGAGCCCGGCCTGATGGATAACTGCCCCGAAGACCCTTATGGCGTGTCGTCGCCAGAGAATCTGATGAAACATCTGGACGAGGCCCGCGAACCAGCGCTGGCATAATCCGATCAGTTAAACCGCTACCAGGCTCGCCATATCGGCGAGCCTTTTTTGTCAGGTACGGGTTCCCGAGACCACGTCTTCCCCAACCTCACGGATCACCCGCGCCAACCGATTGAACCACTCCTCTGCACCAGTCGAAACGCGACGCACCAAACCGATGGTTCTGGCTGGCTGCGGGGTGCCAAACCGGAGCAACCGCAGGCCAGGCACCGCATCTGTCTCGGCCTGCGCTGCGAGTTCTGGCATCAAGGTCATACCGAATCCTTCCGCGACCAACCGAGACAATGTCGCAAGCGATGACGCGCCCATATTTATCTGACCGCTGGTGCGATCCTGCCCGCAAACTTCAAGTGCCTGATCAGTCAAGCAATGCCCGTCTTCAAGCAGCATCAACTGAGCCGTCTTAAGGTCCACCGGCCGCAACGCCTCGGGGCTGATCGTTAGCCGGTCCAGCCGGGCTTGACTTCCTGCAAGCAAGAAGCGGTCTTCGAATAATGGTTCTTCGTGAAAGGCTTCGCTGCCTAACGGAAGCGCTAGTATAGCCGCATCAATTTCACCTGAGCGCAGCATTGAAAGAAGTCGCTCAGTCCGGGCCTCGCGAATTTGCACTTTTAACGAGACATCTGACGCGCGCAACCCAGCCAGCACCCCCGGCAGAAGGTACGGGGCAACGGTCGGAATTATTCCAATCGATAGGGAACGATGCCCGCCAGATTGATCACGCGCGAATTGATCCAGACGCGCTGCCGCATTCAGTACATCCTGTGTGTATTCCAGAACATCTCGCCCAAGTGGGGTCAGCAAAATATCCCGCGCCTGCCGTTCAAACAGTGGCCCGCCCATCGCGTCTTCCAGCGCCTTGATCTGAACTGACAGCGCAGGCTGCGATACATTGCAGACCTGCGCACCGCGACCAAAGTTTCGTTGTTCAGCGACAGCACGGAAATACTGCAATTGTCGAATGGTGAAATTCATAACCTCTGACTATCATTTGCAGCCCGTTACTCAAGACCATCCTAATAGGTCATCAGCCGATCATGCGGTCTTGCTCGGCCTGATCCTGATAGTGTCGCTTCAGCCGCTGCAAGGCGATACGCAGAACGATCTTGCCCGATCGCGCCGACCAGCCCATGCGCTTTTCCGCCAACTCCAACCCTTCAAGGTAGCAGCAACAACGCAAGGCAACGTCGCTCAAACCCGGCCCTAAATCTGAAAGCGCCTTTGTCACACGGTCCCTGGCACTGGAATGGCCTTGCCCAATATGGGCATCTGAAACGAAATCTCCACGCCCTCCACAGGTCAGAAAGCGATCCCAGTTCTGCGTGATCTGAGGGCCTATCTGTGCAAGTTCAAAATCCTCACGCAAACGCTCACCCGCGCCGACCAATGTCTCATCAAGGAACGGTTTACCGCTCTTGTCCCGTCGCCGCGCCAATGCGATCAGGGGGCTTCGGCCATGCCAAATTCATTCTGAGTGCGCGCCCGGTTTTCCACTTCGGCAATCAAGTGACTCAATGCCGAGCGTCCTGCACTTGAAATACGATATCGTGAAATCCGACCGGGATTATCGCACGATATCCAGTCATTTAACGCCAGCGCCTGCGCTGTTCGGCAATCCACAACTGCTGTTTTGGTTGTCCCGCCTTCACCGTTGTCCCGAACCACTACGGCCTTATCCATGTCTTCGGCCACTGCAAGCACAGCCCCGGATTCACACAAACGTCTCAGAACACGCAGCGCCTCTCGCTCGAACTCTGCGTTTTGAGTTTCTGGTCGGTTCTCTTCGGATGTTACGACTGCAAACGCAGGATTTTTGAATTCCGTGGGTGAAAAATGCGATTGGGCCAGTGATTGTAACGCGGCGTCCACCAGCGGATCATCGCGACGCATCTCGACCCTGCGGATCTGTCGCAATATGGTCGAGGCATGGCATCCAGCCGACCGCGCGATATCCCGTATCGACCGCCCAGATTCTGCATGGTCAAGATATCGTTGTGCTCCTTCGGGAACCCATGCCGGAACGGTGAAAGCCACGCTGTTTTCCATATTTTCTTCGCCCTTGTCGACAAAACAAACTGACAGTTTTAGCCGTCGGAATCTTAGTTAACCAAATCTAACTAGAGGTGCTTTCGTTACTCGTTCGTTAATCACAGACGGCTCAGAGTAGAATTGATTCAAAAAGATAAATAGTGGTGAAACCATAGTTCGGGGCGAACTACATCAAGGCAACACCTGCTCAGGTTGTGCCGCATTTCAGACATTGAAACTGAACGAAAAGGATACTGCCGTGCAGGACCTGATGACCTTGATTACTTCACTCCGCCGCCCGCGACTGCTGGCCCATGCTGCCAAGATCGGGGCGCTGGACTATAATCGCGACCGTCATCTGCAACGTCTTCTGGGTTATGGATCGATTCCAGGAACGGGCGCTGCGTTAATGCGCCTGCTAGAGCTGGAACGCGAAGTGAATGCACAGCGGATAGAAGAAGACGCGGCCTATTCTTTGGTGCGCCATCTGGATTTGCTGATCGCATTGAATGGCGAGGCGCAACTGTATCAAACCAGTCGCGCCGCGCAATTTCAGTGATTAGGTGAAGGCGTCCGGCATGGATGCTTTCTTTTCGGCAACGTATGCGTCCAGTGCAGCATTAATCTCAGGATCAAGTTGTGGCTGCTGATAATTGGCCAAAAGATGTTCAACCCGTGCCGATGCCAGCGTCCGTGTGTCACGCGCGCCTTCTTCTTCCCAGGTTTCGAACGGCTTGTAGTCCAGCAAATCGGTTTTCCAAAACGCTTCCTTGAAGTTTGCCTGCGTGTGGGCGCACCCAAGGTAGTGCCCGCCCGGACCAACTTCGCGGATCGCATCCATGGCCTGAGCATTTTCGTCATATGCGACGCCTTTGGCCAGACCGTGGAGAACACCCAACTGATCGGCATCCATGACGAACTTCTCGAAGTCGGCAACCAGACCGCCCTCAAGCCAGCCACATGAGTGCAACATGAAGTTCACGCCTGACATCAGACCCATATTCAGTGAATTTGCGGTCTCGTATGCCGCCTGCGCATCGGGCAACTTCGAGCCGCAGAAAGAACCTGCAGACCGGAACGGCAGCCCCAAGCGACGCGCTAGCTGACCCGCACCATAGGTCACGTGCGATGCTTCAGGAGTACCAAAAGTCGGCGCGCCCGAGTTCATGTCGATCGATGAAACAAAAGCCCCAAAAATCGCCGGAGCCCCCGGACGGATGATCTGGCTATATGCCACCCCGGCCATAACTTCTGCCAGAACCTGCGTCAGCGTACCAGCGACTGATACCGGTGCCATTGCGCCACCGACGATGAAGGGCGAGATAATGCAGGCTTGGTTGTTAGCAGCGTAAACCTCAAGCGAACCCATCATCACATCGTCAAATGTCATCGGCGAATTGATGTTGGTTAGCGAGGTCATAACCGTGTTGTTCTGCACGAACTCTTTGCCAAAGAGAATCTCGCACATTTCAACCGAATCCTGTGCTCGCGAAGGATCGGTGACGGAGCCCATGAACGGTTTGTCCGACAAGGTCATGTGGGCCATCAACATGTCCAGGTGACGCTTGTTCACCGGAATATCCGTCGGCTCACACACGGTGCCGCCCGAGTGGTGCAGCCATTTGGACATATAGGCCAATTTCACGAACTTGTTAAAATCGTCCATGGTCGCATAGCGACGGCCGCCTTGCGCATCGCGTACGAACGGAGGGCCATATACCGGGGCCAGAACAAGATTCCGACCGCCAATGACGACTGATTTCTCAGGGTTGCGCGCATGTTGAGTAAATTCGCTGGGTGCGGATTTGATCAATTCACGCGCCAGTCCGCGCGGCAGACGCACGCGTTCACCATCGACATCGGCACCAGCCTCGCGCCAACGTTCCAATGCCGCCGGATTGTCAACAAAATTGACACCGATCTCGGCCAGCACAGTTTCCGCGTTGGTTTCGATGACCTCAAGCGCTTCTTCATTGAGGACTTCGAAATTGGGAATGTTACGTTCGATGTATTTTGCGGTTTCGATCTTTACCGCCGTGCGCTCGGCCCGGCGGGCGGCGCCGCCGCCACCTCGTGCTCTGCGCCGGGTGCTTGCCTCTGTCATGAGAAAATCCCGTTTATTGGTTGGTTCGACAAGTGTGTTACATCAACGAACCACGATGCCAGAGGTAGTTTACGGCGCAATAGAGGTAAAAGCGACATGAACTGGCAGCATCGCTATTTCAGACACATTTGCACGTCACGTCACGCTCTTCTGCATCATCACCGAGTTCCCGGTCACCTCGACCTCGTGCCAGCCAAGATGTGTATACATGGCGCGGGTTGCTCCCATAAGTCGATGCGTTCTTAGGCAAAGCACGGACAACCCCGCTGTCAACGCATCGGCTTCAGCAGCAGCAAGCAATTTTCGTGCGAGGCCCCGCCCCTGAGCTTGCGGCACAACCGCGAGATTGAAGACCATCATCGCGCCAGCCTTCAGACCATAAATTATGACACCCAAAAGTTGCCCACCTTCTTCTGCGACAAGGACATTTCGGTTGGCAATATCGCCCTCGATTCCGCTTGCCACATCCGGGATATCGGCAATTTTCCTGTTCGCATCAGCGTAGGCGCTTGTAATACAGATTTCTATTGCATTTACGTCGCCTGGTTCCGCAGTTCTGAGAATTAGGTCAGTCATCTGAGTGCCTCCGCCACCAATTGACGTCATTGCGCTTGCACAAGCAAGGCTTGCAACCTAATAGCCAGTCATGACCCAAGCATCCCACGACCGCCTTCTGATCATCGACTTCGGCAGCCAGGTGACGCAGCTAATCGCCCGTCGCCTGCGCGAACTGAATGTCTATTGCGAAATTCATCCTTATCAGAACGTCACGATGGACTTTGTCCGACAGATGGCCCCCAAAGCTGTCATTTTCTCGGGCGGTCCGGACAGCGTTACACGAGAGGGTTCGCCCCGTGCGCCACAGGAAATTTTTGACTATGGCGTGCCAATCCTAGGCATCTGCTATGGCCAGCAGGTGATGATGCAGCAACTGGGCGGCCAGGTCGAAAGCGGTCACGGCACCGCCGAATTCGGGCGTGCTTTCGTGACGCCTCAGAACCAGTTGGACATTCTTGATGGCTGGTTCGCAGAGGGTGATGAGCAGGTCTGGATGAGCCACGGTGACCACGTCAGTGAAATCGCGCCGGGCTTTGAAGTCTTTGGTACCTCACCCAACGCGCCCTATGCCATAACGGCAGACCCGTCGCGTCATTTCTATGCCGTGCAATTCCACCCGGAAGTGCACCACACTCCCAAGGGTGCCAAACTATATGAGAATTTCGTCAAACTGGCAGGATTCTCGGGTGACTGGACCATGGGCGCATATCGCGAGCAAATGATCGCGAAAATCCGCGAGCAGGTCGGCGACAAAAAAGTCATTTGCGGTCTTTCAGGTGGCGTCGACAGTTCGGTCGCGGCAATCCTGATCCACGAGGCAATCGGTGATCAGTTGACTTGTGTCTTCGTTGACCATGGCCTTTTGCGCAAGAACGAAGCGACCGAAGTCGTCGGAATGTTCCGCGACAATTACAATATCCAGCTGATCCATGCTGACGAGAGCGAGTTGTTTCTGGGCGAGCTGGAGGGGCAAAGCGATCCTGAAACCAAACGGAAAATCATCGGCAAACTGTTCATCGATGTTTTCCAGAAACACGCCGACACCATTGATGGTGCCGAGTTTCTGGCACAAGGCACCCTGTATCCCGATGTGATTGAATCTGTTTCGTTCTCTGGTGGTCCCTCGGTCACCATTAAATCGCACCACAATGTGGGCGGGTTGCCCGAGAAAATGGGCCTGAAGCTTGTCGAACCCCTGCGAGAACTGTTCAAGGATGAAGTTCGCGCCTTGGGTCGCGAGTTGGGTCTGCCCGACAGTTTCATCGGTCGCCACCCCTTCCCCGGCCCCGGCCTTGCAATCCGTTGCCCTGGAGAAATCACTCGCGAAAAGCTCGACATTCTACGCGAAGCCGACGCGATCTATATCGATCAAATCCGCAAACATGGGCTATACGACGATATCTGGCAGGCCTTTGTCGCCATTCTTCCGGTGCGAACGGTCGGCGTGATGGGTGATGGACGAACATATGATTATGCCTGTGCACTGCGCGCGGTGACATCGGTCGACGGCATGACCGCTGATTACTATCCGTTCAGTCACGAGTTCCTGGGTGAAACGGCAACACGCATCATCAACGAAGTCAAAGGCATCAACCGATGCACGTACGACATCACTTCGAAACCGCCAGGTACCATCGAGTGGGAATAAACGCTCACACGCAAAGCACAAAAATTCTGACACGGCTATTATTCGTTGCGTTGCCTCGTGAAACACCATTAAGTCGGCCTGCCATACGTCGGGACGTAAACCAAGTTTCATGAGCAGCAACTCAATGCAGATCGGCAAGGCCGCGCTCTGGATGACCGGAGCAATCGCCTCGTTTTCATCGATGGCAATTGCCGGACGCGAACTTAGCGTAACTCATGATACTTTTGAGATTATGTTCTATCGCAGCCTCGTCGGGATCTGCATAGTCGCTTTTTTTCTGACGATATCGCGCAAATGGCATCAAGTCTCGACACGGCGATTAGATTTGCACGGCGTTCGAAATGTACTGCATTTTACGGGGCAAAACCTCTGGTTCTATGCGGTGACGGTCATTCCTCTTGCGCAGGTCTTCGCGCTGGAGTTTACCCAACCGATCTGGGTGATACTCCTCTCACCATTGCTGTTGAAAGAAAGGTTGACTGCGCTTCGGTTGACCTCAGCACTAATCGGATTTGCCGGAATACTCATTGTGGCACGTCCTGGCGCGGCCTCGATCAGCCCAGGAGTGATTGCCGCAGCATTGTCCGCTTTGTTCTTTGCTCTGACGACGATATCGACGAAAACCCTTACTCGGTTCGCGAGCATCGGTTGCATCATGTTTTGGCTGACTCTGATTCAGGCGGGCCTTGGATTCATCGCATCGGCCTATGACGGACAGATCTCATTACCTAGCGTAAATACAGCGCCGTTTCTTCTGCTGGTCGGCGTGGCTGGTCTATTTGCGCATTATTGTATCACCAATGCTCTCGCGATCGCTCCAGCAACAATCGTGGTACCCTTTGATTTTGCACGCCTTCCGACCATCGCGATAGTGGGAATGATCCTTTATCATGAACCGCTGGACCAGTGGACGCTCCTGGGTGCAGCAGTCATCTTTGCGGGGATTTTCCTGAACGTCTGGTCAGAAAATCGTAACAAATCCGCAACACCCGTGCAGCGTGCGCACACCGAGTAACGTTCCGTCACCAATTGACCAAAATTTAAAGTTTAAGACAGTAAAAGCCGGTAACAAGGCCGGGTGCGTTTGATGGGATGAGCATTACAGGCCGCAGGACAGTGTAGGGAGAAGTGTATGAAACGATCGTTGTTTCACGCATGCGCGTTGTGCATCGGGGCAACCAGTGTGCAGGCAGGTGGCCTAGATCGTAGCGGTCAGGGCGTTAACATTCTGTTTGAAGAAGGATCTGTCGTTCAGTTTCGACTGGGCTATACCAAGCCTGATGTCAGTGGCTCGATGGAAGATCAGATCCCGTTGAGCCCAACATTCGGGGAAACCATTGAGTCGGGCAATGTCTCGAACAGCTTCTTCACGCCACATCTTGCGTACAAAACATCGCTGACAGAGAAACTGGATTTTGCGCTGGTCTATGACCAGCCATTTGGCGCCGATATCGATTACTCTTCGGAGTACCCATTATCGCAGAATGTGTTAGGTTTCTCCCCTCCATTTCCTCTAGGCGCAAACCAAGATGTGTTGAGAGCCAAGGCAGACACTGACGCAATTACGGCTCTACTTCGCTATAAACTGGACAATGGATTCAGTGTAATCGGCGGTGTCCGTGCACAAAGGCTGAAAGCAAGCGTATCAGTACCAATCGCAGGCGCGGGCTTAGAGCCGTTCCCATCTGGTGGATACCGTGTTGAAACAGACGCTGAAATCGATTTTGGCTATGTGGTTGGCGTCGCGTGGGAACGACCTGATATCGCGGCTCGCGTCGCATTGACATATAACTCAAAGATTAAACACGATCTGTCGCAGACCGAGTCAAATGATGCGCTCGCTTTCACGCCATTTCCCGAAATCGCTAGATCGAGCGCAGATACTTCAACCGAGGTTGTAACACCTCAATCCGTCAATCTGGACTTCCAGACAGGTGTCGCGCCTAGAACATTGCTGTTCGGCTCGGTGCGCTGGGTTGACTGGCCACAAACCGTTTACGCACCGCCCGTCTATACCGGCCTGACAGGTATAAACCTCGTCGACTATGAAGAAGCAACTTGGACCTATTCGCTTGGTCTGGGCTACCAATTCACCGA
This sequence comes from Ruegeria sp. AN6, assembly GCF_056540425.1. Taxonomy (NCBI): domain Bacteria; kingdom Pseudomonadati; phylum Pseudomonadota; class Alphaproteobacteria; order Rhodobacterales; family Roseobacteraceae; genus Ruegeria; species Ruegeria sp. AN6. Next base: position 302,521 of record NZ_JBQFWR010000001.1, on the reverse strand, counting down.
CGAATTCTCGGGCGCCGTAACTCTCGGCTACGAAAGTTCGCAAGGGAACTCGGTTTCCAACCTCGGCCCGACAGATGGTTTCTGGAGCATAGGTCTGGGTGGCACGTATTCGCTTGAGAAAGCCAAAATCTCCGGCGGCGTGCGCTATACCGACATCGGTGATGCCACGGCAAACGGTACGGGTCCCGACAACCGCGCCACTTTCACCGGCAACAGTGCATGGAGCGTTGGCATTCAGGTGACTTACGCCCTGGATTGATCCCAGCGGCAGCAAACACATCGGAAAGCCCCGCCTTGGTATGGTGGGGCTTTTCCAATTACACGCCTTCTTTTCATTGCGGAACACAGCAGCACAATTGACGCCGCGATCAGCCCGATTTAGCTAATGCAAAACAAGGGATGGTGGCGCATGATCTACAACTCGGCAAAGGACTGGCGCGACGCTGCGCGAAAGAAAGTACTGTTCTTCGGTATGTCCGGGTTGGGGAAATCCTATGTCTCGAACACTCTTCGGGATGCAGGTGACTGGTTCCACTACTCGATCGATTACCGGATCGGGACCCGCTACATGGGTGAATACATCGCCGACAACGCCAAGGCCGAAGCGATGAAAGTGCCCTTTCTGCGCGAGCTTCTGCTATCGGATTCGATCTATATCGGATCGAACATCACGTTCGAAAACCTGACCCCCGTCTCCGCCTATCTGGGCAAACCCGGCAATCCCGGGCTTGGCGGTCTTGAAATCTCGGAATACCGGCTTCGCCAGGAACAGTTCCGACTGGCAGAGATTCACGCCCTGTTGGATACCAAGTATTTTATCGACCGAGCCGAGCGTCTGTACAGCTATCCGCATTTTATCTGCGATACCGGTGGCTCTATCTGCGAGTGGGTCGAGCCCGAAGATCCGAACGACCAGGTCCTGTCCGAGCTATCGCGCCAGACGCTGATGATCTGGATCAAGGGCGACGAGGCCCATACAGAGGAATTGGTAAAACGTTTCGACAAGGCCCCAAAGCCCATGTCTTACCAAGCCGAGTTCCTGCAGCGGGTCTGGGATGAATACCTTGCCCTTAACAACTGCAAAGCCTCCGCGGTCGATCCGGACGCGTTCATACGCTGGACCTATGCGCAAGCGCTGGCGCACCGACAACCGAGATATGAAGCGATGGCACGAAACTGGGGCGTTACAATCGCCGCCGACGATATCGCCAAGGTCCGCGACAGCAGTGATTTCGATGAGTTGATCGAACGCACCCTTGAGGCCCGCGCCAACCCCGCATAAGTTCCAGACTTCTTTCGCAGTTTCAACAGCGTGACCAAATGCCGATTAAAATTCCTTCCGACCTGCCCGCCTTTGAAGTCCTGACCAATGAGGGTGTCATGGTCATGGCCGAAGATCAGGCCGCACGGCAGGATATTCGCCCCTTGCGGATCGGCCTGTTGAATCTGATGCCCAAGAAAATTCAGACCGAAAACCAGTTTGCGCGTCTGATCGGGGCGACACCTTTGCAGATCGAACTTTCGCTGATCCGTATGACCGAGCATCAGACCAAAAACACCGCTGCCGAGCATATGGCCGAATTCTACCATCCTTTTCAGGAGGTAAAGGACCAGAAATTTGATGGGTTGATCATTACGGGTGCCCCAATCGAGCACCTTGATTTCGCTGATGTCACCTATTGGGACGAAATCCGTGAAGTGTTCGAGTGGACGCAAACCAATGTGCATTCCACCTTCGGTGTCTGTTGGGGTGGCATGGCCATGATCAACCATTTTCACAATGTCAAAAAACATATGCTGAATGCAAAGGCCTTCGGGTGTTTCCGGCATCGAAATCTTGCGCCAGCATCGCCATTTTTACGTGGTTTTTCTGACGATTGCGTGATCCCTGTAAGCCGCTGGACCGAGATGCGGCAGTATGAAATCGACGCGGTACCTGATCTGATCACACTGCTTGGCAGCGATGATGTGGGCCCCTGCCTGATCGAAGATCCAGCACATCGGGCGCTCTATATCTTCAATCATTTCGAGTATGACAGCGACACGCTCAAGCAGGAATATGACCGGGACGTTGCCAACGGTACACCGATCAATGTCCCAATAAATTACTATCCAGACGATGATCCAAGCCAGCATCCGCAGAACCGCTGGCGCAGTCACGCACATCTGCTTTATGGCAACTGGATCAATTCCATCTATCAGACAACCCCCTTTGATTTGGAAAAAATTGGCCAGTAAACTCTTGATAACAATTGGCATTGCGCTGACAGCCGTTGCCATAGTCACTGCCTGGCGTGGTACGCAACGCGAAATCAGTGCCGAAGCTTCGTTTCCTGCTGAAGGTCAGATCCTGGATGTCGATGGTATCTCTGTACATGCCGTCGTCATGGGCGAAGGTCCAGATGTCGTCCTGATCCACGGTTCCAGCGGGAATACGCGCGACATGACATTTGCGTTGGCACCGATCTTAGCAGAAAGCTATCGGGTCATCGTATTCGATCGCCCTGGGCTAGGTTATTCTGAAAGCTTTAACCCAGACGGAGAAACCATTGTTGAACAAGCAGAAATCCTACAGAAAGCTGCCTCAGGACTTGGTGCTGAAAAACCCGTTGTTGCTGGGCAAAGCTATGGCGGGTCAGTCGCACTTGCCTGGGCAGTCACACGGCCTGACAATATCGCCGCTCTCGTTTTGATCGCTCCTGCAGCTATCCCCTGGGAGACGCCATTGGACGCATTCAACACAATGGGCGCAACAACCATCGGCAACGCACTTGGCCTGCCGTTGGTCAGCGCCTTCGTTCCTGACTGGTTCGTTTCGAAAGCACTGGATCAGGTTTTTGCGCCGCAAGTAGCCCCCGAAGGTTATGCGGAACATTTCGGCCCCGGTCTGACCATGCGCCGCGCATCGATGCATGCAAATGCCAAACAGCGAGCAAATCTGCTGGACGAAATCACCGAACTCCAACCCCGCTATAACGAGATTACGGTTCCAACTGAAATAGTCCACGGCACCGCCGATACGACCGTTGGGCTGGATTGGCATTCTGAGCGCCTGATAGAGCAAATACCAGGTGCGGAGCTGATCGAACTGGACGGTGTCGGTCACATGCCTCAGGTAGTTGCCGCCCCAGAGGTCGCAGCCGCAATCGACCGTGCCGCCGCACGTGCGGGTTTGCGTTAACCCCATCCGTAATCCATAGTAAGTTATGGATTTTATGGCGAGGCCGCACATGACCAAATCAGAACACGGCGCTATCGAGAGCTATTTTCGCTATGACGCGCCCAAGACTGTTCAATCGGTCATTGAGCAGGCCAAAAAAGGAGAAATTCTGAACCCGACCTACCCTTACCCGAAAAAGATGAAGGGCAAGGATTATGACGAGCAGATGCAGGGTTTGCAGATCGAACTGGTCAAGATGCAGCGGTGGGTCAAGAACACCGATCAGCGTGTCGCAATACTGTTCGAAGGGCGTGACGCAGCCGGGAAAGGTGGGACAATCAAAAGGTTCCGCGAAAACCTTAATCCACGGGGCGCGCGCAATGTTGCACTTAGCAAACCATCAGATGCTGAACGCAGCCAGTGGTATTTTCAACGCTATATTTCACATCTGCCCTCTGCCGGAGAAATCGTGTTCTTTGATCGCAGCTGGTATAACCGGGGCGTCGTTGAAAACGTCTTTGGTTTTTGCACAACAGATGAGCGTGAGCGGTTCTTCAGACAGGTTCTGCCTCTGGAAATGGGGTTCAAGAATGACGGGATCCACATGTTCAAGTTCTGGCTGAATGTAGGTCGCTCAGAACAGCTGAACCGCTTTCTTGCCCGCGAAACCGACCCTTTGAAGCAATGGAAACTCAGCCCAATCGACATAGCTGGCCTGCACAAGTGGAACGAATACAGCCAATCAATTTCCGAAACGCTGACCCGCAGCCATTCCGAAGATTGTCCTTGGACGATCATTCGGTCCGATGACAAAAAACGCGCTCGGCTGGCCGCCATTCGCACAGTGCTTAGCGGGCTGGATTATGATGGCAAAAATGCCGACGTGGTTGGCGAGCCAGACAAAAAGATCAGTGGTGGACCGGAAATCTGGGATGCCTGAACTTGGCATGGGGCAATACACGAACTGCGCTGGATTAGGTCATGACCTGTGCATATATACCCGTATAAGCACTTGAGGACGGGATGACAAAGCGCGGATATCACCACGGAAATCTGAAGCAGGCCCTGATCGAGGCTGCCTTGTCTCTGATTGAACAAAAAGGTCCGACCGGATTTACGCTGTCCGAGGCCGCCAAGACGGCTGGGGTGACGCCCGCAGCGGTCTATCGACATTACGAGGGGCGCGAAGATCTAATTGCTGAGGCCGCGCGACAAGGCTTTGAGATGTTCGCTGACCTGATGCAATTTGCCTATGACAAGGGGCAACCGTCGGCACTGGCAGCATTTGAAGCCACTGGGCGCGCCTATCTAGCCTTTGCGCGCAAGCACCCAGGCCACTACATCGCGATGTTCGAAAGCGGTATATCCCTAAACCGAACGCCCGAATTGGCCCTCGCCGCCAATCGCGCAAAGAATGTGCTGGAAAAAGCTGCTGGCGATTTGTCTCAACACATACCGCCAGAGAAAAGACCCCCTGCGTCAATGTTCAGTGCTCACATTTGGGCGTTGAGTCACGGTGTCGTTGAACTTTATGCGCGCAATACCGGTGCAAGCTCTCCCTTCCCTCCTGAAGACCTGCTCGAAAGTGGGATCGGTATCTACCTACGCGGTTTGGGGCTGGTCGCGCAGGACGACTAACAGGATTGCCAATTCCAGAGCATGTCAATCTGCTGTCAGGGGCGCATTGTCCCGCTCCATAACTACACCAGCGGCTTTCATCGCTTCGACAAGTGCGTCGACCGGTTGTGGCTGTTGGAAAACCCGCCGTTTTAAGGTTTCCAGTGGAAAATCGGGCCAGGTCTTTTGGTAAACACTTGCGAGCCGACGCGCCTCAGTCTGCTCTCCGTTGTTCCAGCGCGCCGCCATCAGATATGCCGCGGAAATCGGGCCGAAGGGGCCACCACGCGCGATAGTATCTTCGTAGCTTCGAATCGCGGCCGTAAAATCACCAGAATGAAATTGAGCTGACCCGAGCACATTCCCGAACACAAGCGCACCGCTGCTTTCCGCCAGTTTTTCATATCGCTCTGATTGCGAAATGATATACGTAAAGTTCATTGTGTAGAGCGAGATTAGCGCATCAAATTCAGCTATATGTGGATCTGTTGGTGCAAGATCGACCGCCCTGCGGGACAACGCCGTAGCCTTGTCGTAGTTCCCCAACCCGAATTCCAACCAGGCGCGCGATGAAAGTGCCCATGCCGCATCCGGCTCGATCTCTAGCGCATGAGCACTGTTTTCGTCTGCCACAGCAAGCATATCAGTGGCTGCAGGATCGGTAGACTGAAGAATGGCAAGCATGGTTTCGACCTGAGCGGCCCCCGCGTACCCGCAGAAATATAGCGGATCACGCTCAATCGCGGTTTTAAAGATCAATAACGCGGGTTTCAGGCGCGGCAAGTTAACAACCGGAAACATCACATCCTGTCCGGCACTACACAGATTCATCGCCTCGACCCGCGCCGGAGACACGTCATAGATCGCGGACTGCTCGGCTTTTACATCGCTCGATGGCCATTGCTTTGTAAGGACGGTGCCTCCGACGCCACCCAGCGCAACAAGGGTGATAGCCATCGCCGACATCACACTTATACGCCACAGATTTGTTAACTTTCGGTACTGGCGCGTACCCGGTCTGAACTCTGGTGCATAACGACCAACGGGCAGCGATATCATGATCGGATCAGACGCTCCCGCTCCACCGTAATAGGCCTTCAACTTTCGTCGCATCCGGCCAGCATCTACCCGCACAACGCCTTCTCGTTTTGTCAGCTCGTCTGCGCCGTAGCCATAAACATCCATCGCAATCGTTTTTGCGCGAATTTCATCGGTGCGCCCGGCAAGAGCTTCGTCGACGACATAGGTCAGGAAAGACCGCATTCGGGCCGATCCCTTAAATCCTGCCGAGTCTAAAACACGCTCAAGCGCAGCACGTACATCTTCAGCAGAGAAGTTACGCTTATTGTCATCTTGCTTCCCATCCCCCATGCCGGTCAAGAACTATCCTTTCACAATAAGGACTTGTGGCCATGTTGCTACCGTAGCATGCGGCTTATTACGTTCAAGAAAATTCCTGCGGAGCGCATGCTGACCGAGCAACCAGCTTCGAAAGTGCTGCCGATGGTCGATAGTGATTTCATTGAGGATCAGTTCCCTGAACACGCTAATCTTCTGCAAAGTTTACGCACCGAGGACAGTGAATTTGACCGGATATGTCTGGATTACCAAGAGATCTTTACTGAAATCGCTCTTTTGCAGCACTCAAACACGCCTCAGCAATCTCGGTTCCTGGCCGATTTGGCCGAAACCCTCGCCGATCTGCGCTGCAGTATCGAAACCAGAATAGTTGAAGCTCAAAACATGCCTCAGAATTTTGGCAAACCCGGAGATTAAAATGAAACTAATACCCATCCTGTCTTCGTTAATTCTGACCACCGGAGCGGCATTTGCCCAGCAGTCTCCGATCATTCACGACGGCGAGTTCAATTATCTGCGCGCTCAATTCGGCGATGCGTGGGACGCACAGGATGCCGAGATCGACGCAAAGTTAGCCGAAATTCGCGAGGCCAACGGCGGCAGTCCACCCAATTTTCTGTACATTCTGATCGATGACATCAGTTTTGGTCAGATGGGTGACCGCAAGATGAACTACGTGATGGGCATCGAGACACCCAGTATCAACCAGTTCGCCACCGAAGGCCTATCGTTGATGCGCATGTATACCGAGCCATCCTGCACACCGACGCGGACTGCCATGCTTACAGGTCGACACCCTGTCCGCGCCGGGGTATCAGAAGTCAAAGTTGCGTTGGTGGGCGAAGGCCTGCCTGCCAGTGAAGTAACCCTGCCCGAGATATTGAAGGAAGTTGGCTATAACACCGTACATGTCGGCAAATGGCATCAAGGCGATATCGAACAGGCCTACCCGCACAATCAGGGCTTCGACTGGGCAGCTTTTCCCCTGCATCAACAGGTTCAACTAAGCCTTATGACCCCCGAGGCGATGCGTGCGAACGCCATGCTTGGATATGTGCCCGAAGGGCAAAACAATCAGTTTCTTCTGGACGAACGTTTCAAGCCATACGGGTTGGTGACCGGTGTCGAGGCCGAAGCAGGCGGCACTGCCCGTGAGGTGGACATGTCACCGGGGGAGATCTGGACCCAGGCCAAGTACGAAGAGATGAACGAGCGATATCAACGTCAGGCCCTTGAGCAGCTAGAACGTGCTGCAGCCGAAGAAGAACCGTTTTTTCTGCAATATTGGCCTCTCTACCCCCTTAATTTCGTCTATGCGGATAAGGCCCTCTCTCGCAATGGTGGCTTCCACGCTGATAAACTGCAGTTATTGGATGGGTGGATCGGTGATCTTCTGACCAAGCTTGAAGAGACCGGAGAAGCCGACAATACGATTGTGGTACTGATGGCTGACAATGGGCTGATGTACCACTACGAGGGGACCTCGGGCCTTAATCAGCTGATCTATCGCGGTGGTAAGACCCAGCATCTAGAAGGCGGCGTACGCACGGACGCTTTCATACGCTGGCCCGGCGTGATCGAAGCGGACAGCGCAGCCGGTGATATCTTTCACGTGTCGGATATCTACACCACCATGGCGCGGATTGCAGGTGCGACTGATCATATCCCACGTGACCGCATCATCGACGGGATCGATCAGACGGCGCTGTTGCTGAATGGTGAAGGTCATGGTCGACGCGACTATGTGTATGTCTACGAAGGCCCTGTTTTGCGCTCAGTGGTTAAGCAGGAGTTCAAGATGCACCTGCCCGCGCCCGGCCAACCCGGTGCGGCAGCCCCGACCTTCAACATCTATCGCGATCCACGTGAACTGCACCCGTTGGTTGGGTACTCGCTGTGGGCCGGAGCTTCGTTTCAGGACATGATCAAACGCCATCAAAAAATGATAGCCAAACATCCGCATTCCGAGATCGGTCGCGGCATCCCCTATGAGGGCATCGACAACCTGCGCCCGGAATCAGAATTGACCCGTGATGTGTTCATGGGTTGGCAAAATTGAAATCTACAGAAATTGTTGTTTACATATGATAATGTTTAAATGTGAAGGCAGCTGCAAAAGCGTTTGCCTTCCACCAAGCAGATGACCGGGGAATATGGGATGAAGATTTCAGGGGTATTGGCTATGTCTGTTAGTTTTGCAGCGCAGGCCGCGCTGGCACAAGACAATCCAATCCAACACGACGCCGAGTTTTACATTCTGCAAGCACAACACGCAGAACAATGGGCACAGGATGATACCGCTGTTGATGAAGCTCTGGCCGCTTTTCGCGACAGCAACAATGGGCAGCCCCCGAACATAATCAGCGTTCTGATCGACGATATGGGCTTCGGCGACATGGGAATTCCCGAGCTCAACGCGGTGCGAGGTTATGAGACGCCGAATATCAACGACTTTTCAGATCAGGCGATGCGAATGGTGCGTATGTATACCGAACCTTCGTGCACGCCGACCCGCGTGGCGCAGATGACCGGGCGGTTGCCCGTACGCATGGGTATGGGCGATACCACGGTGGACATTGCCGGGTTCGGCTTGCCGGAAAACGAGGTCACCCTGGCCGAGATTCTGAAACAGGCGGGTTACGCGACCAGCCATGTCGGCAAATGGCACATGGGTGATATCGCCGAAAGTTGGGCAATGAATCAGGGATTTGACTATGCCCAGCACGCCATCCACCAACAGGGCCAGCTGACGATCTTCAATGATGATGCGATCAAAGAACAGGTCTCGGTCGCAATCCAGGACTATGACGATAAATACACGCTGGACGGTTGGTTCCGGCCGGACTCTGCCGCGATGATGACAGTCATCGAAGGGGAAACCGGCGGGCCGATCCGCGAAATTCGCATGGAAACCGGAGAGCGCTGGAACGCTGCGAAATACGATGAGATGAACCAGGCGTTTCAAGACAAGACGATGGAGGAACTGGAGCGCCTCGCAGGTGGGGAAGACCCGTTTTTCCTGCAATACTGGCCGATGATCCCGCTGGACAACACCCGGGCCGGGCGATCAGGACCAGAGAGCGTGAATGGTGGTCTGTATGTCGACAAGATGCAGTTACTGGATCAGTGGCTGGGCGACTTGTTTGCGCGCATCGAAGAACTGGGCTTAACGGAAAACACCGTGGTTGTGGTCATGGGGGATAACGGCCACTTCACCAAATACGCGCCGCAATCCGGGTTCACCCCGCTGATCTATGCGGGCGGCAAAGGCGACACGACCGAGGGAGGTATCCGCGTTGACGCCTTTATCCGCTGGCCCGGCATGATCGAGGCTGACGGGTTGCTCAACAGCATCATCCACGTCTCGGACCTCTATACAACGCTGTCGCGTTTTGCTGGGGCAGATCAGTACATTCCGCGGGATCGTCTGGTGGATGGCGTGGACCAATCTGCCGCCCTGTTGTTTGCTGACGAATCCAAGGCCCGACGCGATCACGTCATCGTCTATTCCGTGAACAAACCCGAGGCGATCGTGAAGGACCAGCTTAAGCTGAAACTGCCGGGACCTGGCGAAAGCGCTATTCTGGCAAAGTTCTTTGATCTCTACCGGGACACGCGCGAGGAATATTCAGTTTCGACCGAGGTTGGCGCCTGGGGAGGGCAGGAGTTCGCACGCATCCTTGGCCGACATATGGCCCGCAAAGAGAAATTTCCCGACACCGCGCCAGCGTATGGTGTGCCATATGAAGGGATCGAGAACATCCGCCCCGAAACCCAGCAAGCGGTCGAGGCTTTCCTGATCAAACGCCAATCCCCGCAGCAATAACACCGTGCAACGGAAATCACGCGCTCAAGACTTTAGGATCATGACATGATTGGACTACTTCTGTTTGCACTGGGTTTGATCGGATCACTCGGGATCGGGTTCATCTATTTCCGAGACCTTGGCGATGTGTCCCAGATGCTGCTGAAGGTGAAGCGCGAGAATATGGTGCGCTTCATCCGTCATGAATATCGCCTGATCGCTATTGGGTTGGGTGCATTTGCTGTCGCAACACTTGTACATTTCATACTTGGTGCAGGTCCGTTCTGGCTGTGGCTGGTGTCGGCAGTGCTGGTCCTTTTCTTCTATGGATTCCCCTACGTCTGGGTTCATCTGGGGCTGAGAAACCAACTAAATACCGCGCAGTACTTCCCGATTGACGAGGCCCGTAAATACGTGGGGCCGACCGCGCCCGTGATGGTGATCGACAACAACGGCCACGCTCGTGCACACCCCGACGCGCAGATCATGCGACCGCATCTTGCCGGTAATGAAAAAGGGCTTGGTGGAGAGGACGTCGTCATGACGTATTGTGCCATGGCCAATCTTGGTCAGGGGTACACTCCAAGAATAGAGGGTAAGCGCCTGAATCTCGAGGTTCTCGCCCAGCACGGCAATAACCTGATCCTGCGCGACAACGAAAGCGGCGAGCCGATTCAGCAGATATATGGCTTTCGTGAAGCGGACCAGAACCCAAACACAGATGGCCTCGCATGCCCTCTCCGGCCCGAGGCCCGGATGAAACCGTGGCCTACCTACCGGATGACATTTCGCGGCTTTCAGAAAGCCTACCCGGATGGAGAGGTTTTCCTGAATGAACCTTCCCCAAACCCATTGCTGCGCCTGCTTGATATGATGACCGAAATCACCTTTGGGTGGGGGATTGGCCGTCAACATCAGGAAAACGCTCCAGTGATGGACAACATGGATCGTTCAGACGACCGGTTGCCGAACAAAACCTATGTTTGGGGGATTACCATCGGGCAGGATGCCACCTGCTGGACCGATGATTTCGTCGTCGACAACGATTGGATCGTCAACGCAACGGTCGGAGGTCGAGATGTTGTCGTCAGCCTTGATCCGAAATATGAAAGTTTAGGCGTCTGGTACAATGACAGCGGGCACCCCGTAACCAAATGCGACTTTTGGGGAATGTCTGATCAAGGGCAACTGCAGCGGGTCGAAACTCTACGCGCAGGCATATTCTGGCATGTCTGGTCCGAGTTCTTTCCCAGCACTGATATAAATCGTGTTGGCGTTGGTTCTGGCAAAACCGAGGATGCAGTAGCCTGACCGCAAGACAAATCTGCGCAGATTTTCGCTGCACAGAAACGAAAATTCGAAACAAGACTTTTGACGGGAGAGCAATAATGGGTGCGACACGAAATTGGAGAGGACCACTCCTTGGAATCTCATTGGCGGGCGCAATGGCGTCAATGGCCTCGGCCCAACAGTCCGACTGGTCATACGAGGCCTCAATCTACCTGTTCATGCCGGAAACAGAAACGTCGCTGGATACCCCGCTGGGCACATTAGATGGCACGCTGAGCTTTTCTGATGCTTTGGAGAATTTGGACTTTGCCTTTATGGCTGCATTCGGAGCGACCAATGGGCGTTGGTCATTCCTGGCAGACTACAATTATACAAATCTGTCTTTCAGCAGCGACACACCTGGCCCGGCGAGCTCGGGCTTGGACACCTCTTTCACCACTCAGTTTCTGAGCGGATATGCAGGATATCGGGTCTATGACGATCGTGACACATATGTTGATATCGTCGGCGGCTTTAGGTGGTTCAGCACTGAAACTGAATTCGACCTGCAACCCGGTGCTGCCCCTGGGCGCCGAACAACGGTCGATGCAAGCTGGACTGATCCTGTGATTGGTGCCCGCGCACGTGTCAGGTTCTCTGACAAATGGTCTGGTACCGGGTTTATTGATTATGGCGGTTTCCGGAGCGGGAGCGAAACATGGCAAGTTCTTCTAACTGCCGACTACGCAATCAATGACCGTTGGCTGATCCGGGGTGGGTATCGCTATATCTCATTTGACCACGACATCGATGGTAACGACTTTAAGTTTGATCAATCCGGTCCGCTGTTGGGTGCTACCTACCGTTTTTGATCTGCGATAGGCAGTTTGCATTGGCTCAACCAACAAAGATTGGCGTGGCCGACAATGTTCAGCGACATAGTCGGCCATCCTGTTCTCAGTTCACATAATGCAGCGTGTCAAATTCACGACGCCATGCGGATACCTCTGACTGGATTTGTTCCCCGCCCAGGCCACGCATTATCAAATTAGCCAAACCCTCGGCATCCCCAGAGGTCATGCCCCACCGCACTAGTTCTGGTGTGCCGATACGAAGACCGTTCATATCGCCTTCCACTAACTCCACCGGCAATCCAATACCGCAAGCGAGGAACCCGCATTTGCGAAGCTGCTTAGATGCGGCCTGACCTCCTCCATATGGGGCAGCCAATACCGCGAACTGGTGAGAGTTGGTGAAGCCCTGTGTTCCAGAAAAGACGGGAACACCCTTTATATCTAATGCGTTGGAGAGAGCTTTGGCCATCGCAATCATCTCGTTCGCATAGGCAGAACCATACGCTTTCCAATCCAACATCGTGACAGCAAGCGCCGCAGTTTTGGCCGCATCGAAGTTGGCCGTCATACCAGGGAAAGCGATTGCATCCAGCGCTTTTGCGATTTCTTCGTCATCCGTTACGATCAGGCCCCCAGCCGGTCCTCCGAGACTTTTGTAAGTGCTCATGGTCATGAAATGTGCACCCTCTTTCAACGGGTTGGACCAAGCGCGCCCCGCGATGATGCCGCATTGATGGGCCGCATCGAACATAACCTTGGCACCGATTTCATCAGCTATCGCACGCACTTCGGCGACGGGATGTTCAAACAGGTTAAGACTGCCGCCGATGGTGATCAGCCTTGGTCGTTCGGTTTTTGCCAACGCTCTCAACTGACCCAGATCGACGGTATAGCCATCAGCGTTAACAGGAGCTTCGACGGTACGTAGGCCAAAGAGACCCGCACAACCCGCCAGATGATGTGTCACATGCCCCCCAATTGATCCAGGTGGGGCTATGATAGTGTCGCCAGCTTTACAGGTCGCCATAAAGCCATAGAGATTGGCAATCGCCCCGGAGGGCACCCGGACCTCAGCGAACCTAGCATCAAAAACCTCGGCGCAAAGCTCTGCCGCGACAACCTCGATCTGTTCGATTGCTTCCAGACCCATTTCATATTTGTCACCGGGATAGCCCAGCGAGGGCCGCGACCCAATCCCCGAAGACAAAAGCGCCTCGGCCTTTGGGTTCATGACATTTGTGGCAGGGTTCAGGTTAAAGCACTCTTGCTCGTGTATGCGGCGGTTTTCCTTTGCAAGATGCTCGATCCGCGCCATCAGGTCATCTGAAGATGCCGATGCCGCCTTTTTTGCGATATCTTGAACCAGTGCTTCGCTTGCGGTGGGCACCCAGTCTCTTTGTGCGAGTGTCATCTGACATCCTCCTAGTTTTTGCCACTTTGGCGGCAGTCGCGTGACATCGCAAAGCAGAAATGATATTTCTTGGTGTAGAAAAACTAAGGCTAGTGAAATGAGTGTTGCCCCCAAGCGCCCCAAAGGCCCTCCATTGAATGCGATGCGGGCCTTTGAAGCGGCGGCTAGAAACGTCAGCTTTGTTGCTGCAGCCGAAGAATTGAACGTCACGCCCGGGGCGATCTCGCAGCATATCAAGGCTCTCGAAGGCTGGGCCGGTACACCGCTGTTTCGACGCAACGCGCAAGGCGTTGAACTCACGCCTGAGGGGCAATCGCTTGTCCCGGTTTTCTCCGCTGCCTTTGATCAAATGGCTGATGCAGCACGTGCCCTGCGTGAACTCAAACCAAACGCTGATTTTCATATCGCTGCCCTGCCCGCCGTTGCCCAGCTCTGGCTTCCAAAACGATTGCGACGGATCCGAAAAGAATTGCCGGAGATCAATTTCTCTGTCACCGCTATGGAAACTCCGCCCAGTCTCTCGCGAGAGATGTTTGATCTGTCGATATTTTTCGCAGTTCCGGACGGATCGTCAAACCAAATTGCCTTGGCACAAGACGTAATCGCGCCAGTTTGCGCCCCTACACTTCTGGACCGAGCGCACTGTTCAAACGGTTTCCGAGAGATACCGATTTTGCACGACCAGACCTGGAACGACGATTGGTTCACGTGGTCCCGAAATGTGGGCTTTGATTTGCAAATTGACGCAAGCGGCCCGCAGTTCTCACTCTATAGCCTTGCTGTAGAAGAAGCCAAAGCATCGGCTGGTTTGCTGATGGGGCATCTGTGTCTGATCGAAGACGCACTGGAATCCAAAACGCTTCTATTTGCGCATTCGCGCTCTTGTCCGACAGGTCGATCTCTTGTTGTTTCATTGCCTTCGAAGACGCGACAAAGATCTGAAACAAGTCAAGTCGTTGCGTTGTTATCAAACTAATGAAGACCAACTGGGCAGCTGAGCACCCGCGAAAATTTGGCTTGAAATAGTGGCGGTGCTGTCAGACGAATTCGAACCAGTCTCTATTAGGCCAGTGACGCTGTCCTTTATCCAGCACCAAGTTCGCGCCACTCGGCAAGAGCGGCGCTTCGTGTCAACTTGAAGGTGTCTCGGCTGGTCAACGATCTTTCCTGGTTGAAGTGGTTGTAGACGGAGGAATGGACGGAGGCAAATTTTTGCAAACTTCGCATGCGCCTGAAACGTTGCATCGCGCGTTCGCGTCGTCGAAACGGCAGGTACGAGTTCTCGACGCGGTTGTTGAGCCACCTTCCCGTCTTTTGTGTTTCGAGCGCGCCCAGCTCTCTGAGCGCGGCTCTGTATGAGGCGAAGTGATCCGTGACGACGTTTTCCGCTTTACCGTGTCGCTTCATCAATTTCCTGAGGAATTTCAATGCGGCCTGCTTGTTTCGGCGTTTGGTGACGATTGCTTCCAGCACTTCGCCCTCATGATCGACAGCCCGCCAGAGGTAGTGTCTCTTGCCATTCACCTTCACGAAAACCTCGTCCACGTGCCACTTCCATTTGGAGAACGCGCGCAGTTGCTGAACACGCTTCCGTCTGATCTCAGCAGCAAACATTGGGCCAAAGCGGATGTACAGCATCACTGCAAGGCGGATGATCTCGGGACTGGTTTTGAAGTACTTGAAAGAGGCAGGTCTGGTCATGGGCAAAAGCTACGCAACACCCCTATCCCGCTCAAGCAAAGTTGTTCGGACAAGACCCTCCCAGCTACTGCTCCGATGATTTCAGTTTGGTTTTTCGGAAGCAGGAACCCTACACAGGGTTAGACTTTGAAGATTTCCCCGCGCTCTTTGTAGAGGCTGCAACATCACCAACTGTTTTCTCAACAGCTTCAGCTTCGGTTTCAGCAACATAAGATGCACAACGGGACACGGTTTCAAACCATTCCTGCGCGTCAGCAACCAACTGCTCAGCCGAATGGCGCTGCCATTCCGCCATGCTCTGAAGGGCTTTCGATGGATCGGACGGGTTCGCGGAAGACACATTGCGTGCAGCTTGTAGAGCCGTCCGGACGGCCTCATGACGCCGTTCGAACCAATGCTGCGCAAAGGCCTCTGTTTCTTCGAGCAATTTTTCTTGTGCGTCCCAAAATTGTTCGATCTGGGCACCGAAGGCCGGATTGCCAGACATGGGCGGCTGCATTTGTTTGAAAACATCCAAAAGTGAGGTCGGGCTATTTGTGTTAAATTTCTTTGTCGGCATCGAAAGTTCCTCCTCATTTCCTGAATGAGTTATTGTGCCAAGTGCGGCGCGCTTTCGCCTTAATACAGATCAATATCCCTTTTTAGGGATCTTCGGCCTAAGCTGCGACGGGACACTCGCATTTTCTCCGTCATCGGTTCCTAGCAGGCAGGGTTGGGGTTAGAGTAGTCTAGACAAGAACTTAACGCTTGGTTTTCTATGCACATTGCCGGCTTTCTGATTACCCTTGGTGTACTCTTCCTTGCCGGATTGGCCGCCGACCAACTCGGCCGGGCCACGCATCTTCCTCGTGTTACAACCTTACTTTTCCTTGGCTTGATCGCAGGGAATGCCGGAATGGGGTTGATCCCACTCGACGTTGCAATGTGGTTCGATGAGGTATCCATCGTTGCATTGACGATGGTCGCATTTCTTCTTGGAGGATCATTGACCCGCGAGAACCTAGTTCGGCATGGCCGAGCCATTCTGACGATTTCGATTTCAACCGTGGTTGCAACCCTTGTTGTTGTGTCTGCTGGACTGGCCGCAATTGGCGTGCCCTTCGGGTTGGCGCTGGTGCTGGCGGCAATTGCTACGGCTACAGCTCCGGCCGCCATGACAGACGTGATCAAACAATCTGGGGTGTCCAACAGCTTCACCGAGACATTAAAGGGTATAGTCGCAATTGATGACGCTTGGGGTCTGATCGTATTCAGTATCGCCCTGGTTCTGGCCGGTCATTCGGACGGTTGGGCCACCATCACGACCACAGCGATGTGGGATTTCGGAGGGGCTATTTTGTTGGGTTCCGCACTAGGCGTGCCATCCGCTTACCTGACCGGTCGCTTGAAACCGGGAGAGCCAATGCAGGCAGAAGCAGTGGGCATAGTCTTTCTTACAGCGGGCCTCGCGCTTTGGTTGGAGGTTTCATTCTTGGTAGCAGGCATGGTTGCGGGCGCAGTTATCGGGAATCTCGCCCGCCATCACGAGCGTGCTTTCCATGAGATCGAGCACATTCAGTGGCCATTCATGATCCTGTTCTTCCTGTTGGCTGGCGCCACGTTGGATATTGAAGCCTTCGGCTTGATGGGCTGGGCTGGTGCTCTTTTCCTATTCTTGCGCGCCGTCGCCCGCCTCGTCGGGGGTTATTACGGAGCGAGACTTGGCGGCCTGCCTAGCCGTCAGACCCGCTGGTACGGTCCAGCTTTGTTACCACAGGCCGGTGTCGCGGTAGGAATGGCCCTTGTCGCCGGAGAACAATTTCCACATTGGGCCGCGTCGATCATGGCCTTTACTCTAGTCAGTACTGTGGCCTTCGAGGTGTTGGGGCCGCCGTTGACTCTCATGTCAATCAGACGAACGGCTGACACGGATGAGCAGATTGGTCAGTGACTATTCAGACTGGATCGATTCAAGAAAGGCGAGCAAATTCGCCAACGGCAGGCCTACCATTATAGGTTGCCCATTAGGCAGAGCCACCGTGATTTGTTGGTCTGTCTCAAACACCGCGCCAAAGACTGGCATTTCGCCACCATATGCAAACCTCGCGGATCGCATCTACACGCATCATTCCCTGGCCGACAAGCACATCAACTTGCCGCAGCTTCTTAACTATTTCTTCCGGCTTATGTCTCTTGTTCGCCATTCTCGGCCCTCCGTTTCTCAGACGTAACGGTGGTCCAAATAAAATGGGGCACTCCAGTTGCTTAGGTGTGTTGGCATCAGGTTCAAAATGGCCACCAAGGCACTCGTCGCGAGTCCTCAAATTTCTAAAGCCTGAACCAGAGTATTAGTCAATTTCGCTCAACAGCCACTCAGCCCGTTTGACACTCTCGTGCGCTGTTCCGAGTTTTCGAACCAGTCTGGCTTTCCTGTCAGAATTCTTCTCCAAATGAATTTCGGCTTCAAGATCTGCCACCTTCTTGCGCAGCTTTTTGAGTACCTTTTGAACATGGCTGAATTTAATTTTCTCCGCTTTGCCTGCCTCAAGACGCGAGTTGTACTCGACCATTTTTTCGGCAAGTTTTTTCAATCCCATCTTAATACCCCCCGCAGATCGTCGCAAAATTTCAGCATGCTATTTGCTTTCTACGACTTTACTGTGATGTTTTTCGGATTCTTCTTCCTTAGAGAGCGCATCGGTTTCAATTTTATACTCACCGAGTTCTTCTTCTTCTAAAGCCAACAAACGTTCGACTTCGGCCATGGCGCTGTCTCGTTCGATGTAAAAGGTTCTCGCTGCTTCGATCAGTTTACGCATCGCGCTGTAGGCATAGTCCGAGTCGTTGAGAAATGAAGTTGCGGCATCGGGAGTGAGTTGGTTTTTTCGAATGAGCTGTTCTACACGGCGCGTAGCGGTCCGAGCATCTTCTTCTATTTGCGCACGTTCCTGATCAAGCCAGAGCGCACTACGCTCATCCGGTTCTGCTCCTTCAAGTTTTTGAATCTCAATGAGTATTCTGGCAATTTCAGTACGGAGGTCATCATACAGTTCGGTTGCACTCCCGGAAAACCGTACAGTGTGACGCAAGATATTCTTTCGCAGGTGTTTGACCGACTTAACCGCTTGAACGATGTCGCCAGCGACATCTCTCAGGGCATAAACTCGTTCCGCTACATCTGGTTCGACACGTTTTTCCCCGACGCGCGTCGAGAATTCGACAATGGCGGAATAGAGTGTCTTGATCTTGCGCCGGTAGCTTTCCTCAATATCCATGTCGGTAGGTGTTCGACTGCTTCGAACCACCTCTGCAACGCTGTTCGCGCTAAGCACATCCTTCCTATGCAGATTCAGGCCATGCAAGATCAACGTCTTCGCGTTTTCGTAGAGATGCATGACTTCCTTTCGAAGTGCGATCTCAAGAGTTTGTGGGAAATCATCGGCCGCATCGTTCAGGTAACGCGGTTGACTGACATCCGGGGTTGGTTCGACAATACTGCGCTCAAGAAAGGAGATCAGCCCTCGCATCAATGGTAACATGAGCAAGACGCCGAGCACGTTAAATATGGTGTGAAACACCGCCAACTTCAGAGCATAATCTTCCGCACCGATGCCCACGGCACTACTGATCAGGTCAACCATCCCACTCAGGGGGACTATAAAAGCCAAAGCTACCGCCGCAGTCATTGTATTGAAGATCAGGTGCGCCAATGCCAGTCGCTTGCCCTGAAAATTGGCGCTGATCGAGCCAATAATCGCCGTAATCGTGGTTCCAATATTTGCCCCGATCGCGAGAGCCAGCGCGTTTCCATAGCTAATTTGTGAAGCGGCAAGCGCAGTGAGAGTAAGCACCATCGTCGCGTGGCTCGACTGCATAATCACGGTTGCGGCAGTCCCCAACAAACAATAGACCACCAGCCCCCAAAATCCCGACAAAGCAAATCGCATTAGGTCGACCTGGTCCTTGAACGCGTCGAAACCCTCTTTCATGTAATGAATGCCTAGGAACAGAAAACCCAGTCCGCCAAGGGCGTAACCAATCCCACGGAGCACCTTCGGCTTCTGAAACACAAGGATTATGCTAAGGCCGATAATTGGCATGGCATAGGTTGCGATATTCACCTTCAATCCTAGCCCGGCAACCAACCACGCACCCGTCGTCGTTCCGATATTGGCCCCAAAGACGATCCCCACCCCACCGACCAGAGAAATAAGGTCAGCACTTAAAAACGAAATCGTTATGACCGAAACCAGTGAGCTGGACTGCAACAACGCAGTAGAGACGAAACCGAATAAGAGAGATCGCGAAACGGATTTTGTCGCCCGCTGAAGCATTCGTTCTAGTGTTCCGCCTCCAAGTAGCTTGAAGCCGTCTTCAAGCATAAGCATGCCAAACAAAAAGATAGCGATCCCAGCTGCAACCACCTGCGCGTCAGGACTTACCCAAAAGGCAATTAGTAGCGCGCCAATTGCGACCGGTAGGTAGTACTTGATCATTCAATCAATCCAAATTTTTGGATCGCAAAAACACCGCATGGCGCAAATTTCCACCTCCAGGAAGACCGCACACTAACCTCAACCAACGTTCGTGCAGCGCCAAGATTCTCAGCAGATACCACATCCCAAACCCGGGCGCTTTCTGACCTCGATGTTTCTACTACCGCAACGTACATGTCTCATTGATTCAAATCATGGCGTAGGAACTCTACTTGCTCAAATGTTTGGACTGACTGACCTTGCCCGAAACGTTAAAGACCGTGTTAGATGAGTCCATATTGCGCGCTTTGATTTGAGTCATTGTCTTCCCCCAGATCTCCCCGCCAGACTTTCTGTGGGAGGATGTAGCTATGAGCACCATCCGGAAATCACCCGAAGAGCGCGCCGCTGCGTGTTGGCAACCAACCTCGGATGCCCTAGAGCAGCCGACACACGACCTTGGCCGCGAACTTCTCACAGGTTTGCCAGATGGCTCGATCAACATCGGGTTTGAAGCTGTCGATCGCCACGTAGCTCAGGGGCATGGAGACCATACTGCCCTGATATGGCTATCCAAGGACGGAGCGCAGCAAACGCTCAGCTATGGCGATCTCGCAGCCATGTCGTCGCGATTTGCAAATCTGCTCTATGACCACGGACAACAAAAAGGAGACCGCGTCTTTGTCGCGATGGGGCGCCGGCCTGAGCTTTATGCTGCAGCCCTTGGCACTTTAAAGGCCGGGATGGTCTTTACGCCACTCTTTGCCGCCTTTGGGCCAGAACCCCTGAGAACCAGGATGGAAATCGGCGATGCCAATGTTCTGGTCACGACTAAGTCACTCTACAAACGCAAAATCGCATCGTGGCGTCAGGAAATGACGTCGCTGCGTCTGGTCCTCATCGTTGGCGACGAAGCTCCTGATGATTGCGTCGCTCTGGCCCCGGCATTGCAAGAGGCCTCGACAGAATTTCTGGCGGTCCATACACAGACGGAAGACCCGGCATTGATTCATTTTACCTCGGGTACCACCGGGAGGCCAAAAGGTGCGGTTCACGTGCATGGCGCAGTTCAGCACCACGCGTTCTCCGGTCGTTACGCGCTCGAACTGCAGCCCGGCGTGACCTACTGGTGCACCGCTGACCCGGGCTGGGTCACCGGAACGACCTACGGAATTATCTCACCACTGGTGAACCGCGTGACGATGATTGTGGACGAGGCAGAGTTCAATCTCGAACGCTGGTATGGGATCGTTGAAAGGGAACGCGTTGAGGTCTGGTATTCAGCCCCAACAGCCATCCGCATGATGATGCGCGCTGGCAGTGAGGCCGCACGCGGGTACGACTTCAGCGCTCTGCAGTTTCTTGCAAGCGTCGGTGAGCCTCTGAACGCCGAAGCCGTGGTCTGGTCCAACGAGGTATTCGGTCGACCGTTCCACGACAATTGGTGGCAGACAGAAACCGGCGGCATCATGATTGCCAATACTAGAGCGCATGACATCAAGCCTGGATCGATGGGCAGACCCCTGCCTGGCGTTGTTGTCGGCATTGTGGAACCAGACAACGGGGGCTTGCGAGAATTACCGGATGGCGAGATCGGAGAGCTTGCTCTGCGACCGGGTTGGCCCTCGATGATGCGGGACTATCTTCACGAACAGGCGCGGTACGAAAAATGCTTTAATGATGGCTGGTACTTGTCAGGCGATCTCGCGATGCGGGACAGTGATGGGTATTTCTGGTTCGTCGGTCGAGCCGATGACCTAATCAAAACGTCGGGCCATCTGGTCGGCCCCTTCGAGGTTGAAAGTGCGCTGATTGAGCATGAAGCCATCGCCGAGGCCGCTGTGATTGGTATTCCAGACGAGACTGCGGGCGAAATCGTCAAAGCCTTCGTGACCCTGAATCCCGGCCAAACCGAGGATGAGGAGCTAGAGCGCGACATTCGCGGCCTTGCCCGCAAACGGCTTGGAGCGGCTGTGGCCCCCCGCGAGATCGTTTTCCGAAATGCCCTGCCCAAGACCCGCTCTGGCAAGATCATGCGCCGCCTTTTGAAGGCGCGCGAACTTGGTCTGCCAGAAGGTGACATCTCTACATTGGAGACGGACGAGAAATGACCACAAGCAAACCAAGACTGGACCGCGACCATGTGAAACGCTTGCTGAGTGACATGATCCGTATCCGACGTTTCGAAGACAAATGTGCGGAGCTATACACTCAGGAAAAAATTCGCGGCTTCCTGCACCTCTATGATGGAGAGGAAGCGATTGCCGCTGGGATTATCCCGCTCTTGTCGGACAAAGATCGCGTCGTCGCCACGTACCGAGAGCACGGACATGCGCTGATGCGCGGCGTCTCAATGTCCTCGGTCATGGCCGAGATGTATGGCAAGACCGAAGGCTGCTCGGGCGGACGCGGAGGTTCGATGCACCTGTTTGACGCCGCCACGAACTTCTATGGCGGCAATGCCATTGTCGGTGGCGGTCTCCCTTTGGCTGCGGGGCTGGCTCTAGCCGAACGGATGCGCGGCGACACAGGCGTGACGGCCTGCTTCTTTGGCGAAGGCGCCGTGGCCGAGGGCGAGTTTCACGAGACTCTTAACCTCGCGGCACTGTGGCGGCTACCTGTTCTTTTTGTTTGCGAAAACAATGGCTACGCAATGGGAACGGCTCTGGCGCGCTCCGAGTCTGAGACCGATGTCAGCCGCAAGGCCGCCGCCTATGGGCTCGAGGCGCGTGTGGTCGATGGTATGGACATTGTCGCGGTCGAAGTGGCCGCAACACAGGCGCTGCAGGAAATCCGCGAAACGGGAAAGCCAATCTTTCTTGAATGTAGAACTTACCGTTTCCGGGCGCATTCGATGTTTGATGCCCAACTTTACCGACCAAAGGACGAAGTTGAGGAATGGCGTAATAAGGGGCCAATTCTGCGCTTCCAGTCATGGCTCTTAGAAAATGGGCTGATCCACGAAGAAGAAATCCGGGAGTTCGAAAAGCAAGCTGATGCTGAAATCGACGAAGCCGTCGCTTTTTCCGAGGCCGGCACCTGGGAGCCTGTGTCGTCGTTAACTAAGGACGTAATGGCGCCATCCGCGACAACTGTTGAGGCCTCTTCCCCTACCGGTGAGCTGGTCGAGACCACCTATCGTGAAGCCATTAGGGCCGCGATTTCCGACGCCATGGCTCGCGATCCCCGTGTCTTCCTGATGGGCGAGGACGTCGGTGCATATGGCGGATGCTATGCCGTCTCCAAAGGTCTGATGGACAAATTCGGCGCGGACAGGGTGCGTGACACGCCGCTCTCCGAGTCAGGCTTCACCGGGGCTGGGATCGGGGCTGCATGTGCCGGGATGCGCCCCGTAGTTGAACTGATGACCGTCAACTTCAGCCTTTTGGCCCTCGACCAGATTTTGAACACCGCAGCCACCCTCCGGCACATGTCCGGAGGGCAGTTCGGCGTACCGATGGTCATCCGTATGGCAACCGGGGCGGGCAAGCAACTCGCGGCCCAGCATTCCCATAGCCTTGAAGGATGGTACGCCCATATTCCGGGACTTAAAGTCCTCGCGCCTGCGACGCTGGGAGATGCGCGCGGCATGCTTTGGACCGCTCTGCAGGATCCCGATCCAGTCCTTATCTTCGAAAATGTTATGCTCTACAATCTGAGCGGTCAAATTGACTCGGGCGCAGGCCCTGTCGACATTTCCCGCGCGGCTATTCGCAGGCCGGGCAAAGACCTGACGCTGATTACCTATGGCGGGTCGCTCCACAAGACATTAGAGGCGGCAAATTCGCTAGCCTTAGAAGGGATTGGCGCTGAAGTCATCGACCTGCGCTCGCTACGTCCGCTTGACGACGAAACAATCATGGGATCGGTTGCCCGGACGCGCCGCGCCGTCATTGTTGACGAAGGATGGCGCAGCGGCTCGCTGGCAGCTGAAATCTCGGCCCGGATCACCGAACAGGTCTTTTGGACGCTCGATGCCCCAGTTGAAAGGGTGTGTTCGGAAGAAGTTCCGATCCCTTACCCGAAACATATGGAAGACGCCTCGATACCACAGGTTCCTGCGATTGTCGCGGCGGCCAAGAGTGTGATGGGGCAAAGCTGACATGAGTATTTTTCGGATGCCCTCGCTAGGTGCAGATATGGAGGCCGGTACGTTGGTCGAGTGGCTGATTCAGCCAGGGGACGAGGTGCACCGGGGGGATGTCGTCGCCGTGGTAGAGACACAGAAAGGCGCCATAGAAATCGAGAGTTTTGAAGCCGGGGGCGTCTCAGAATTACTGGCGCAAGTCGGTCAAACCGTTCCCGTGGGAGAGCCGCTAGCCCGTATAGGAGAGGACCCGCCGGAAGCACCAGCGGTTTTGCCAGACCCGTCCGACACTGCGCTTCCAGGCATCCCATCTCATGGCCCTGATGCACAAAAGGTCTCGGCCACGCCACCCAGACCGGCGGCGGTTATGGCAGCCAGCCCGGCGGCCCGCGTTGCAGCACGGCATGCTGGCCTCAAGCTGTCTGAACTCCGAGGCAGCGGCCCGGATGGGGCAGTAGTTTTGGCCGATGTTGAGATCTTCGCGAAAAACGCGGCCAGTTCCAAACAAGCCACGGACGGCCTATCCGAAATGCGCAAGGCGGTTGCCGCAGCGATGACGCGCGCAAAGCAGGAAATTCCACATTTCTACGTCTCACACACGATTGAAACTCAGGGCCTGTCTGAATGGCTGGCCGCACGCAACAAGGACCGGCCCCCGGCAGAACGGATATTGCTCGGCGCGGCCATCGTGAAGGCCGCCGCCCTCGCAGCGCAGGCCGTCAAATCGCTGAACGGTCATGTTGTGAATGGAGCATTTGTCCCCTGTAACAAGATCAATACAGGAGTCGCCATTGCCCTCCGTGGCGGCGGACTAGTCGCCCCAGCGCTCTTCAACGCAGACCGTATGTCCCTTGAGGAGGTCATGGAAGGGGTGCGTGATCTGGTGACCCGTGCTCGATCCGGACGATTGCGTAGTTCAGAACTGACCAGCGGAACGTTCACAATTTCCAGCCTTGGTGAGAGTGGTGCCGACAGTATGACGGGAGTGATCTTCCCTCCTCAGGTTGCCCTCTTGGCGGTCGGCGCCCCACAAATCCGCCCTTGGGTGGATGGGGAGAAAGTTGCCCCCCGTGAGGTCACGAACTTTGTGCTCTCTGCAGACCACCGCGTCTGCGACGGCAGGAAGGCCTCAAAATTCCTTACAGTGTTGGCCGAAAAGCTTTCGAGACCGGAGGAACTATGAACGACAGTGAGATTAGACAGGCCTTTCTGGAGGAAATCCACAAAATCGCGCCGGACATCAAACCGGCGGATGTGTCTGATGATGACCATCTGCAAGATGATCTGGAGCTCGACTCGATGGATATTTTGAACCTTGTGACAGCCCTGCACGCACGCTTAGGCGTGTCGATACCTGAGACCGACTATGCCCAGATCGAAACGCCAACCAAGGCGCTTAAGTACTTCGCTTCTAGACGCGGGCAATGATTCAAAACGCCAATTACGTTGAAGCAAAGCGGAAATCGTCGACACGGCAAATTCTGATGTGGGATGCGCATTCACTTCTCTCTAAATTTAGTGCTTTTCCAAGGTGAATGTCGAGGCAGTGAGCGATGTGATTATTCCTCCCACGTAGTGAAGGTCCGACGGCCGTAATGCCAACTGCTGTAACTGCGTTAAAGTCTGCTTTGGGCTCAGAAGCGAACCTTCGCTGCACTCGGTGTGAACGACTGCTCCGCGGACATTGCAGCCAAGCCCTTTTGATCCGTATCAAGGACGGGGAACGGCGGCCAGCTCAACATCTCTCCAACCTATCAAAGAGGAGAACCTAATAATGGTTGAGAAATCTCACACCAGTGGCTTCTGGCCTTCGCTTTATGAACCTCTTCGGCAGGCGGGGACGCGTGTATCCGAATGGTTGGCCCCCGCATCAGAGGCCTCAGGATCGGAAGACACTTACCGTATAAGCGTCGAACTGCCAGGGGTGGCTGAAGGAGACATCGACTTGAGTGTTCATGACGGTGTTGTAACGCTGAAGGGCGAAAAGCAGACCGAACGCGAAGAGAAAGGTGAGACATGGTTCTTCTCTGAGAGGCAGTATGGCTCTTTCAGTCGGTCTTTTCGGCTGCCGCCGGACGCGGATGCCGGCAGTGTCGATGCACACTTAAAGGATGGAGTGCTGACCATCACTATTCCTAAGGTCGCACCGGCAAAGTCGGAAGATACCAAGGTGCAGATCCGCAGATCCTAGGGCGATACAACTTGAACGTTACACTCAGTGGGACGGCTGCTTCGTGAGCTAGCAGCCGCTGGAAGAAAATATGGCCTTGACCACAACGCGGACGATGTTGCCGCTTTCCGTGTCAGCGCCTCTCTCCCAAAATGCATGGGAGAATTGAAAGGTTAGAATTCTATACGACGGCGAAAGGCGTGTGGCCGAAATACAATTCATGATACAGTTGAAGGCCTCCGACTGGCGCCAAACTTCAACGGAGACCCCTATGGAACGCCGAACCATACTTTTTGTTATGAATGTTAAAACCGAGGACCACGAGATCGGCAAGGTTGCGGAAATGGCCGCAAGAGAGGACCATCATTTGCTTTGTCTTATGCTTGATATGGCCCCAGCCTTGCCTGCATATTCCTACTCGGTTCCGCCATATGGCGGGCTGAATATTCCGGACGATTGGAAGGAGACCCTAGCCTCCTCGCAAGCTAATCTCAAATTCAGGTGTGATATCATTGAACAGCTGCTCGCACAGAGAAATGCGTCGGGGGAGGTTGAGGCTGTCCTTACTGCAAGCATGGATACCAAACATGTCGTTGCGCGTTTTGCCCGTGTCAGCGATGAGGCGATCTTTTCTCAAAGTCTGCGGGAGACCCGCGATCTGATGACCGAAGCGGCATCCGGCGTTTTGTTCCACTCACCGATCGGAATTCGGATCAATGCCAACCTAGCACGAAATTCCGAATGCATATTTGTCGCCTGGGACAGCAGCGAGGCCGCGTCTGCAGCAGTTCACGCCGCCCTACCGCATCTGCTGGACGCGCGCGAGGTGATTATAGGATGTATCGACCCTGTGACCACGGTTAACCGTGACGGGCAGGATCCCGGAACCGATGTGGCCACATGGCTCAGCCATCATGGATGCTTGGTAACCTTATCACAGTATCCCAGCGGTGGACGCTCCGTCGCCGATGTTATTCAGGACCGCGCGGCGGAAGCCGGCTCAGATCTGATCGTGATGGGAGCATACGGTCAGGCCCGGATGATCCAGACTGTTTTGGGCGGAACGACCCGGTCGATGGTCGAACAGACCAAGTTACCGGTCTTCCTCGCCCACTGAGAAACCCCCAGCGGGATCCGCTTTTTTTTGAACGAGCACTCTGCGGACAAACCTGCTGGTTAACGGCCAGACGAATGATCTCGGGGTTGGTTTTGTAGTACTTTAATGGCGATCTTTTATTCATAAGCTGAGGCCACGAAAGCCCCCTGCTCCGCATCAAGCCAAGTGCTTCTGACAAAACCTAGCAAGGATCATCGCTCATTCCGCATGTCCATCAAGTGTCGTGCCAGTGCTTGTGCCGACCCAGTCTGCTATGTCGCTTGCGGATATCACGCCAGTCCGCCGTCCGATTTCTTTGCCACCTTGGAAGGCAATCAGAAGTGGAATGCCACGGATGCCATACCGGACTCCCGCCGTCGGAAATGCCTCAGTATCGAGCTTGGCGAGGCGCGCGCGACCTTTGAGCGCCTGAGCGGCCTTGGCGAACTCTGGCGCCATCATGCGGCAAGGCCCACACCATGCGGCCCAAAAGTCCACAATCAATAGAACGTCGTCGACACGTTCCGCCTTCTGTAAAACGTCGAGAGAGACATCGATGGGAGCCCGGGGCACGAGCAGGGCACCACATTTTCCACATTTAGGAGAAGCGCGCAGACGGCCTTCCGGAACCCTATTTCCCTGACCACAGGCGAGACAAGCAAGCTTCAAACTCATATGCCGGTGCTGTCAGACGAATTCGAACTCGTCTCTGGTAGGCCAGTGAGGCTGCCCTTTATCCAGCGTCAAGTTCGCGCCACTCGGCAAGAGCGGCGCTGCGTGTCAGCTTGAAGGTGTCTCGGCTGGTGAGCGATCTTTCCTGGTTGAAATGGTTGTAGATGGAGGAATGGACGGCGGCGAATTTCTGCAAACTTCGCATGCGCCTGAATCGCTGCATGGCACGCTCGCGTCGTCGGAACGGCAGGTGCGAATTCTCTACGCGATTGTTGAGCCACCTGCCCGTCGTTTGCTTGTCCAGCGCACCCAATTCTCTGAGCGCTGCTTTGTAGGACGCGAAGCGATCTGTGACGACTTCTTCTGCCTTGCCGTGCCGTTTCATCAATCTCCTAAGGAATTTAAGTGCTGCAGCCTTGTTTCGACGTTTGGTGACAACGGCTTCCAGCACCTCACCTTCCTGATCCACAGCCCGCCAAAGGTAGTGACGTTTGCCATTCACCTTCACAAAGACCTCGTCCACATGCCACTTCCATTTCGAGAACGCGCGCAGCTGCTGAACACGCTTTCTTCGGATCTCAGAAGCAAACATCGGACCGAACCTATTCCACCAGTAGCGGACAGTTTCATGGCTGACATCGATCCCGCGTTCGTGAAGTAAGTCTTCGATATTTCGAAGCGAAAGCGGAAATCGGACATAAAGCATCACCGCCAGGCGGATGATCTCGGGACTGGTTTTGAAATACTTGAAAGAGGCAGGTTTGGTCATGGGCAAAACCTACGCAACCGCCCTGCCCCGCTCAAGCAAAGTTCTTCTGACAAGACCAGCTGGTTATCGGCGAAGTAAACCCGGCGACTGACGCCACCTTGCTGAACGCACTCAGCACTGCCCACCACTGGGCGCGATTTTTGAAAGGCGGCTTGCAGATCAAGGACATTGCAGACCAGACAAACTGCAGCGGGTCCCTGATCCGCCAACGTGGCAAGCTGGCCTTCCTCTCGCCCAAAATCCAGGTCGCTATACGCGACGGCACCCTGCCCCCGCATCTGACCCTGAAGCAAATTCTGCGTCGCCCCATACCGCTCGACTGGACCCGGCAAGAGCAGATGTTCGGGGTTTAAACGAGGTCCGCCGGAGGCATCAGAATATTGCACGCATCGCGACAATCGAATTCGCTGCATATTCCCTGCTCACCTGACCAGGGAATTGCCCCTCAATTCATTGAAATAGAATGTGGATTCAGAACGCAAAGCTGCGCAAATGGCGCATTTTTCGAAAATTTCCCTGCAAATTCCCTGCTAGCAGGGAATTTGGCCCAAAAGCGCACCCCGATTTGCACCCAACAGAGACGCAAGGCGCATTGGCCGCAGATCCGCTCCTCCAAACCGTCTCCGCATCGAAAAATACCGTGCAAACCGCCGGAAAATCGGCGACAATTCGGACATAAAACTAATGCTTTAGGTATTCTGAGGTGGGTGGCGGAGAGACAGGGATTCGAACCCTGGAGACGGTTTCCCGCCTACACACTTTCCAGGCGTGCGCCTTCGACCACTCGGCCACCTCTCCGGTAGAGGTGACTTATGCGAATTTCTGAACCGAGCGCAAGGCCCCATTCTTAAAAACAGGTGGCTCAAAATATACGAAAGCTGGCGACAAATGGCAGATGGTCTGAAACCTCGTCTTTGAACGCCTCGCGCCCCATATTCATTGTCCAATGCATCGGAAATAACCGCAGGCTGCCGCGGACATAGTCGGTGGAATAGGTTCGCGAAACAGCGAACCCGTCCAGCAGGTTGGCGCGACCCTTTTCCAGAATATGCGAGAACCGGTCTTGCAAATCCCAGCACGAAACAAAGTCCATCATGTCATCCCCACCAAGATGGTGGAAATTGCTGACGTCCTGACCGGGGATCATGTTGAAATCGCCCATCAGCAGGATCGTGCGCTGAGTCAGGCCCGGTGTCGCTCGGATTTCGGCGATCTTTGCACCGATGATCTTACATTGGCTATCACGTATCTGTTGTTCAGGCCGGTCACGACCGGATTTCAGGTGCACCGCGATCAGTTTAGCTTTGAACTTGCCGACCTGTACATCGGCGATAAGGGCCTGACGCCCGCCGGAATCATCACCTTCCGAACCGTCAATCAACTCCAGCTCCGTCACCGAAACCCCTGGTTTGTGGAGAAACCCAATGTGGATGTTGCCGTTGGGTTGCTGCAGGATCTTGACCTGATAATCCAAGCCCTTGTCCGCCAAACCCGCTGCCAACCGGTTGATATGTTCTATAGGGCTAACCTCGACCAGCGTGATCAACTCGGCATCAAGCAGGGCCAAGCCTTCAATCTGGTGGATGACCCGCTCACTATTGGCGGGTATGCCCAGACTTGTGTTAACCGGGTTGAAACCCGCAAGGTTCCAAACCGCAATACGCACGAGGCTGTGTGAGAAAGTTACCATCGAAATTCCTCCTTCAAATAAAAATCAGACTACATCGAAATGTAACAATCCGATAATCACTTGGGAAAAATGCTTGATGTGTCGCGTTTAGCGACCGTCGCCATCCGCGTCTGCATCTGCGTCTCCGGCAGAGTCCAAATCATCAGCTGTCAAATCGGCAGGCTTCGCGGAAGGGGCAGTAGGAGATAGGTCTTCGTCGGGCTTAGCCTCCTCAGAATGGCCCGTCAGCACCTCAGGATTTCGCAGCCACAGATCGCGTTGAGCAAACGGAATCTCGATACCCTCTTTAACAAATCTGCGGTTGATCTCATGGTTCATGTCGGATTTGACCGATAGCACCCAGTTCACATCGCGCAGTATTGCCCGGATTTCAAAATCCAGAGAATCCGCACCAAATCCTTGAAACACGACACTCGGCGCTGGGTTGGCCAGAACCATCGGATGCCCATTGGCGATCTCACCCAAAATGGTTTCGACTTTTCGGGTGTCAGTACCGTAGGCCACGCCGACAGGAACGATCACCCGGCCAATGGTGTTGCCGCGGGTATAGTTGGTGACCACTCCGCTGATCAGGTCAGAGTTGGGGACGATCACGTCCGTCCGATCAAACGTCTCGATCCGCGTGGACCTGACCGAGATATCACGAACATATCCCATCATGCCGTTGACATCGATCCAGTCGCCTTTTGAGATCGGGCGTTCGACCAGCAGGATGATCCCTGAAACAAAGTTCGACACGATGGTTTGCAGACCGAAACCGATACCAACCGACAAGGCACCAGCCACGATCGCCAAGGAGGAAAGATCAAATCCAGCAACAACAATGGCGACCAACGCCGCCAGGAATATTCCGACATAGCCGGTTCCCGATACGATGGCATTCTGCCCGCCGGGATCGATACTGGTTTTTGGCAGCAATGAGTTGCGCAACCCGCTTTGCAGAAGGCGGGTCAATGTGTATCCGATGGCAAAAACTGCGACGAAGGTGAGGAAATTACTGGGTGAAATCGTGACGCCGCCGATATCGAATCCCAGCAGCAATCGCGACCAGGCCTCGAGCAGGTCTGTCTTGCGTGCGCCCCAATACAGCGCCAGAATAGGCAGCGACAATATCGCCAGCGCAAACCCAACAAGAACCGAAAACAGAGAATCGCGCGCGGCCTCGCCCTGCCCCGATAACCAACCGTAAATCGTGGTGATAAACCGTCGTATGATCACAAGCGCCGCGATCAGAACCAGTGTTTTCACGGCTGGGAAGACGATTGCTTCGGCGGCATTGATATACCCCAATGCCGCCAGCATTGGTGTTGCAATCCCAAGTATGAACAGAGCGCGCCGCAGCAATTCAACCAACTGACTAAAACCAGCCGCTCTGCGAGACGTTTCTGAATCTGTCTGCTCTTCCTGTGGTTCTGATTGACGGATCTGACGCACACGTAGCAGCAGCAGCGCCGTAACCAATACGATCGGGAATCCAACA
Source organism: Ruegeria sp. AN6 (assembly GCF_056540425.1). Lineage (NCBI taxonomy): Bacteria > Pseudomonadati > Pseudomonadota > Alphaproteobacteria > Rhodobacterales > Roseobacteraceae > Ruegeria > Ruegeria sp. AN6. Next base: position 270,927 of record NZ_JBQFWR010000001.1, on the reverse strand, counting down.
ACCGCTCGTGTTGCGTCCGAAATATTCTCAATTTGCTCAAATAGCAAAACCAGATCATGCAAAATAAGCATGACGGCCAGTAGATCGATATAGACCCGCAGTTCTCGAATTCTGCCTGCCGACAATCGTTTGAAATTCTGAGAGGCCCCCATCAGGTAGACCTGTCGACCGATCCAGTCAAAGTAGAAGATGATGGCAGCCCAATAAGGAATATTCTGAATCAGCAACGTACCGCGCAAGCCCAGAACACCAGTCTGCACGATCGCCGTGACCAATGCCAGAACGCCCAACCAAGGCAGCAGTATGCGCAGCAGAGAGACGACGAAGGTCCAGACTCCACTTCCGCGCCCCCCCAGAGAACGCAGAAAAGCGCCCCCTTTTTCGGACCACTTGCGCCCAAAAAGCAGCAATACCGCAGATATGGCCAACAGAACGAAAATGCCGAGACCACGCTCACGAATGCGCTCGTGAACGATGTCAGACCGCATATTCGTGACGGTTTCATTGATCAGGCTCTGCGCCGCTTCCTTGACGTCGATCCAGGCTGGGCCCCAGTAAACGGGGTTGAAAGGCGATGGCCCGCGTTCCAGCATCTCTTTTTTCTGACGATCGCGAATGATCCGGTCGATTTCGCTGATTAACCCGTTGGCTCGGCTGAAAGCCTCTTCCGAGATTATGCGCGGCACCCGCAAACTGTTAAGTTGCTCTTCAAGATGTGTGCGCAGCTTGGCAATATCTTCAGGCTCGGTCTCGCCGTCTACCGGCTTCGTGCCAAGCGCCTTAAGCTGGCCCTCAAGCGTCTGAATACGATCCGTGTTTGCGCCGCGCGCCATGTTAAAGTCTTCGCGGTAACCGTTTATTTCTGAGCGCAAATTCTCTAACGCGGCATTCGATGCCCGGTTCGCGCGAATCACAGATTCCGCCCGATCCGCCGTGCTGACCCAGCCCTGGTAATATTCACTCTGCCGGTCAGTGAGCTGGGCAGATGCGATCCCACCCAGCCCGATCAGGCAGAATAAACTTAGAAACAGAAACAGGCGGACCTGTCGCAGCATCACACGTCCTCGAATACGCCGGGAATGCTGCGCGGTGCTTCGGTCATCCAATCCGGAACAGGCAGTTCCTTTTCCCGCAGGAAGTCAGGATTGAACAATTTGGATTGGTAGCGCGTTCCAAAGTCACACAATACGGTCACGATGGTGTGCCCCGGCCCCATCTCTTTCGCGAGACGTACAGCGCCCGCGATATTGATCGCGGTTGATCCGCCCATCACCAGACCTTCTTCGCGAAGCAGATCAAAGATGTAGGGCAACGCCTCATTGTCGGTGATCTGCCAGGAATGATCAGGGGTGAACCCCTCTAGGTTCTTCGTTATCCGAACCTGTCCGATGCCTTCGGCGATGGAGCCGCCCTCCATCGCGATCTCACCTGTAGTGTAATAAGAATAAAGGCCTGCCCCCATCGGATCAGCCAATCCGATTTTTACGCCTTTGGGCTGCAAAACCTCGGCGACACCCGCTAGGGTCCCGCCCGAACCGACCGCACTGACGAAGCCATCAACTTTGCCACCGGTTTGGTCCCAGATTTCTGGGCCGGTGGTTTCCACATGCGCCTGCCGGTTGGCGACATTGTCGAACTGGTTCGCCCAAATGGCTCCGTTGGGCTCGGTCTGGGCAAGTTCCTCAGCCAAGCGGCGGGAATAGTGCACAAAATTGTTGGGATTGCGGTAAGGCGCAGCAGGTACCTGCACAAGCTGAGCTCCGGCAAGTCGGAGCATGTCCTTCTTCTCTTCCGATTGAGTCTCAGGAATGACGATCACCGTCTTGAAACCCATTGAGGCCCCGACCAATGCCAAACCAATGCCAGTATTACCCGCCGTACCCTCGACAATTGTGCCACCGGGCTTGAGGTCTCCGCGCGCAATTGCATCGCGGATAATGAACAACGCCGCACGGTCTTTGACGGATTGACCCGGATTCATGAACTCGGCTTTGCCGAGGATCTCACAGCCTGTCTCTTCGCTGACGCGACGCAACCGGATCAAGGGTGTTTTACCGACCGCGTCGGCAAGGTCTTTCGCAATGCGCATGGCGTCCTCTTGTCATGTGGTATTGCAGCAGATTTACAGGCGCCCTGACTTGATCACAAGCCGGGATAGTTATGCGCGCAGACGTTCGCGATTTCGCGCCAGCCAATGTGCCAACGAAAGAAGCGGTAAGTCCTTGAAAACATGGGTATCAACCATGTTCATGAAATCGTCAAACGGCAGAATTTTACTCCGAATATCTTCCCCTTCCGTGGCAAGACCACCACTTTCAACGGTCGTCGTCAGATCACCCAGCCCGACATAGAGGTAGACGTATTCGGTTGACGATCCACTGGATGTATAGGCACCGCCTGCATATTCCAGCCGAGACAGAGAAACATGCGCCTCTTCCTGTGTCTCACGATACGCTGCCTGCTCGGGTGTTTCGCCAGGGTCAATCATACCGGCGACCGGTTCCCACATCCATGGTTCGGGGTCGTCGATCAAGAATACAGGTGCGCGAAACTGCTCGACCAGCAAAACCGTATCGCGCCTGGGGTCGTAAGGCAGGACGATGACTGCAGATCCTTGCATCAAGCCGCTGCGGTGCAATACAGGCCCCATCTTGCCATCATACTGACGGTGCTGCAGCTCTATCTCATCGATACCGAAATAGTTGACATAAGGGTGGTTGCGTTGGTGGATTACGACATCATTCTTGGTGTCCCGGGCATCTCCGGTGCTTCGCTGACGCGCTGCGAGTCTGGCCCATGCCCGTGTGCGGATCGCAGGGAAACTATTTGCAATCGTCGAGGCATCAACACACCCATACTGGGCCATAACCTCTTGCGCTGCCAGCATCGACAAAGCGCTCCAATCGTTTTTCCATGCCTCAAAATCCCAGAGTGTGCCGGTCTTCCATGCCACCGAGTCGGGAAAGAACACCAATGCCTGATGATTCCCATCTTCGCTGGTTTTGATCGTTTGCTGGCGCAGATCATATTCGAAGCCGCCTTCATAAAAGGCCAATCGGGCAAGCACGTCCTTACCCAACCCCTGAACCAATACACCATCTACCGTTGCGCTTTTTTCAGCAACGATCATGGGAAAAGGCTGGCCCTTTACTGAATACACCGCGTGATCAGCTAAGATTGCAGGTTTCGCCGACAATTCGTCCGCAGATTGACCCATCACGAGTTCCAGCAAAGGCGCATGGCGCAAAGTGCCGTAGAAAAACAGGTTAGACAAAGTAGGAGCCCTGACTTGGCAGATCCGTTTTAACGCCAGCGTCGAAAGGCGATTTCGGTAAGTATCCCACTGACCACCGCACCAATACCAAGCGTAATCAAAATTTCACTGGGCAGCAGTTGTTCACCATAGGCCACTCCGATCTTGAAGATTTCCAGCAAGGCTTCAAATGGGCCGCCATACCGATGGCGCATCGCCTGGCTAAACATCTCGTAGGTGCCTTGAACGAACAATCCCCAGAAAACCAGCGCGGCAACACCAGTCAGACCATTGTTAACTGCAGCCGTCCAACCCCGGCCTGCCCGCTTGCCCATGACAATCCAACCACAGGCCACCGCTAACAACATGTTCACATATGTGAACCAGCCATAGCTTTTACCCTCTTCACCATTGTTGATGATCATACTTGAAACAAGGAAGGCAATGACCAGCAGACACAACGCGGCGACGAGGCGGGAAGCTGTAGGCATTCGTAGTTCCGTTCTTCAACTTGGCTTAGCTATAGTGATCTGTGTCACATCACAATTGCCGGTGTCAAAGGCTGCGCCGCATGCAGTTAAATAATAATTCCACATGCGGCGAAAACGCTCATCAAACCCTAGCTCTGAGATCTGGTCCCACTTGGCGTTGAAGGTGTCGTACCAGCGGCGCAGTGTCAGATCATAGCTTTGGCCAAATTCCTTTGAGCGTACTACTTGAAGTCCGGCCTGATCGATCTGCTCTTTCAGGATCGACGGTGCGGGAAGCATGCCACCCGGAAATATGTATTTCTGTATGAAATCAACACCATTCTTGTAAACTTCCCAGCGGTGATCCGCGACTGTTATGATCTGTAATGTCGCTTGCGCACCGGGCTTCAACCGGTCACGAACAGTGTTAAAATATGCTGGCCAATATTTCCGACCAACCGCTTCGAACATCTCGATTGATGCAATACCGTCATATTGTCCCTGTTCATCGCGATAATCCTGTAATTTAAAATCTACAAGATCCGATAGCCCAGCCTTTTCAATGCGTTCCTTCGCGAACTTCAACTGTTCCTGACTGATCGTCAATCCAGTGACTCGGAGCCCGCACTCTTTGGCGGCATATTCGGCGAAGCCGCCCCAACCGCACCCGATCTCAAGGATATGATCCCCTGGCTTGGCCCCCATTTCATCCACCAAACTGGCATATTTCGCTGTCTGCGCATTCTCGAGGCTTTCCTGCCCGGTCTCAAAAATGGCGCTGGAATAAGTCATCGTGTCATCCAGCCACATACCATAGAAATCATTTCCAAGATCATAGTGATACGAGATGTTCTTCTTCGCCTGCGACCGGTTATTGCGGTGCAACCAGAACCTCAGACGCTCATAGGCGCGAACCAGGAACTTGCCCGTGAAATCGTCATAAACGGTTTCAGTTCCCAAATGTACCAAGTCCATAAAGCTGCGCAGATCAGGTGTGCTCCAGTCGCCTTCCAGATAGCCGTCCGAAAACCCCAGTTCTCCTTCTCGTAGCAGCCTGGCAAAGACGTCGGGATCATGGATATCCACATGGGCAACCGGACCGGCTTTAGGTGCATCCGCCCGAAAAACCCGACCATCCGGCAGAGCGATATCAAGGCGGCCGCTTTCCATGCGGCTCAGCATCTTGAAGACTTGTGCAAAATATCTTGGCAGGTCCTCCTGCCCTTCGGTGCTCGTCAGGAACATCCGCTCTCCCCTCTGCGGTTGCAGAATAAAGCTAGGACGGGATTCGGTTTATGGCAAGTTTTCAGTTCTTTACCGGAACTTTTCTGGTTTCATACGCGTCCAATGCTCGGATGCGACCTTCTTTCAGCCCTACCACTGGAGCGCTGTAGCTGTCTTCCTGACAAAGCCCCCAAGACCGCGGTATGGCACTAAAATAGGCGCGTGCGGTTGGGGACGGGTCAGACCGACCCTCAGCAATCCAACGATTCAGATAATCCGAATGTGGATCAAATCGCTCGCGCTGTGTTTCTGGGTTGAAGATACGGAAATACGGGGCTGCGTCTGGCCCGGAACCCGCCACCCACTGCCATCCCATCGCGTTTGCGGCTGGGTCCCAATCAATCAGGCAATCGGCAAACCAATCAGCACCAATTTTCCAGTGCGTCATCAGATGCTTGGTTAGATAACTCGCCACAATCATCCGTGCACGATTATGCATCCGCCCGGTCACGTACATCTGCCTTAGCCCCGCATCGACTAGTGGCACCCCAGTTCTGGCCAACTTCCACGCGCGGACTTCAGGCGTGTCGGGATCAGTATTCCACGGAAACGCATCCCATTCAGGTTTCCAATTGTCGGTCAGGAGATGCGGCCAATGGTACATCAGGTGATAAGCGAACTCACGCCACACAAGCTGCCGTAGAAAGGCCTCGCCCCCGCGCGAACCGGTGCGATCCGCGTTTTGCACCCGGTGCCATATTGTGCGCGGCCCGATTTCGCCTAACGAGAGGTATTCTGAAAGATCAGACGTACCAACCTGATCCAATCGATCTCGCGCTTCCTGATATTGATCAATATTTTCCAGAAACCTATCCAACTGATCCAAAGCCGCAGCCTCTCCAGGACGGACAAACGGTCGTACGATCGTCGCGCCACGCTGCATCTCCTGATCCAGATTCCAATCGGACAGCCGATCAGAAGCAGGCCAAAGATCTGGCTTGGCAATTCGTGCAGCAGTCGGTTCTGGCATCGCAACATCTCGTCCGCTCACCGACCTCCACATCGGAGTAAATACACGAAACGGTTGCCCCGCTTTGGTCGCAATCGTCCAAGGTTCGAACAAAAGATGCCCTGCAAAGGATCGCACCTCGATCCCCTGTTCGTTCAAGCTGGCCTTGATATGCATGTCCCTGTTGATCGCCTTCGGGTCATACTCTCGCGACCAAAATACAGCTCCTGCTCCGGTTTCGTGTATCAGACCTTGCAGCACCCCCAGCGCAGTCCCCCGGCGCAGGATCAGATTGCTGCCGATCTGATCAAGGGTCATAGCAAAAGCCTCAAGACCCAAACCCAGACGCCATTTGGGCGCTGCGCCCAATGCTTGAACCTGATCGTCCAGAATAAATACGGGTACAATCGGGCGACCCGACCGTAACGCCGCCGTCAACGCTGGATGATCACTTAATCGCAGATCGCGCCTGAACCATAAAATGATCGGAGAACGCCCGGAATCCATATCCGCCTCTTGTTTTTAAAAGAATACGAACCGGTACGAATATTGGATCACAAAACGCGGTCAAGCGCCTGAAAAAGCTGATCAATTTCCTGATGACTTGTATAGTGCGTGAAGCTGAGCCGCAGAACCCCCTGATCTGGATCAACACCCATGGCCTGCAGAGGGCGATGCGCATAGAAATCGCCACCACCTGCCATGATCCCGTGTTGGGAAAGCTCGGCTGCAACAGCCTCGGCTTTTTTGTTTAGGCTTAACGCCACCGTCGGTGCGCGCTGTTCGGCCTTGGACGGCCCAATCAAACGCAAAGTGTTTATATCTTTGACTGCATCGAGCAGTGGCTGCAGCAACGCAATTTCGTGTTGGCGCATAAGGTCATGAACAAATCCACCGCGCGTAGACGCCCCGGTTTCCGGCCCGCCGTGATGATCACAAAGCAAATCTATGTAATCGGCCATGCCAGCACTCGCGGCGATCTGTGCATGATCAGGGCCGGCAGGTGTAAACCGCTTATAGAGCGTGCCACCGTTGAAATAGTGGGCCTGGTTCGGAAGCATCTCACCCAAAGGGCGTCGAATAACCATGCAGCCTTGGTGCGGGCCATAGGTTTTGTAGGCTGAGAACAAATAGATGTCGGGCCCGAGATCACCGACGTTCGGCAGGCCATGTGGCGCATAAGAAACTCCGTCGACACAGACAAACGCACCCGCGGCATGCGCTATCGCCGTGATTTCGGTCACTGGATTAATCTCGCCGACGACATTTGAGCAATGTGGGAAGCAAACGAGGCGGACTTTCTCGTCCAACAGGTTTTCCAGATCCTGTGGGTTTAGCGATCCACTGTCCGGATCAATCTGCCATTCGCGGATTTCGATACCGTCTTCTTCCAATCGACGCCACGGGCCGGTATTGGCCTCGTGGTCCTGATTGGTCACAACGATGGCATCACCCTGCCGCATCCACTGACGAAAGGCCTGCGCCAGAACATAGGTATTCTGAGTCGTTGAGGGGCCAAAGCTCAGCTCATCCGTATCCACGCCCATGATCGCGGCCAACCGCATCCGCGCTTCATCCATTTCTTCGCCGCCCAGACGGCTGGCTTCGTATGGCGCATAAGGTTGGACCTTGCGCTGTGTATAAAACCGGTTCAGGCGATCAATCACCGGCTTACAGGTGTAAGATCCACCAGCGTTTTCAAAGAAGGCCTGCCCGTTCAGACTGGGTTCAGAAAAGGCCGGGAATTGCGCCCTAACGAAATCGATATCAAGTGTGCCCATCACACGTCTCTCCCTGATCGCATGCCTCATTTCGGAAATCCGCCCGCGCAAGGTCTGGGCACTTCCAAAACAACCAAGGCATTACTGTCCGGCCGCCATCCCCATCAGAGGACATGCTATGGCAGCAGTCCTTCTGATGGCAGCTTGCTGCAAACAAACAGGAACAGATAGTCAGACGGAAAAGATTAGGTCAAGTCACTGTGCTGATAACATTTTTCATATCTAGCGCAAAAAAAGAACCGGGCTGCTAGACCCGGTCTATGTGCTAATTGATGCGCTATCCCTGGACTTTGGTATAGGTGCCCTCACCCGCCAAAATACCGCGGAACCCGCCGGGCTCATCCAGACCAAAAACGATCAGCGGCAGATTGTTGTCACGTGCCAAGGCGATGGCCGATGCATCCATCACTCGCAGGCGTTTAGCCAGCACATCGTCATACGAAACGTTGTCATAACGTACCGCGTCCGAGTGTTCTTTTGGGTCCTTGTCATAAACGCCATCGACACCATTCTTACCCATGAAGATCGCTTGGCAGGCCATCTCATTCGCGCGCAATGTGGCGGCGGTGTCAGTGGTGAAATAGGGGTTCCCGGTTCCCGCCGCAAAGATGCAGACCCGTTTTTTCTCAAGGTGGCGTACAGCACGGCGGCGAATATATGGCTCACACACTTCGTCCATCCGAATGGCCGAAATGACACGGGTGAAGACCCCGGCCGCCTCAAGCGCGGATTGCATCGCGAGCGCGTTCATGACCGTTGCCAGCATGCCCATGTAATCTGCGGTCGTACGCTCCATCCCCTGTGCCGAGCCGGAAAGCCCCCGGAAGATGTTGCCACCACCGATGACCATACAGATTTCGACACCCAGATCGTGTACCGATTTCACTTCTTGTGCGATGCGCTGGACGGTTGGCGGATGAAGTCCGAATCCCTGATCCCCCATCAGGGCCTCGCCCGAAATCTTCAACATGACGCGGTCATACGTTGTTTTCGGGGTCTCAGTGGTCTCGTCAGAAGGGGAAAGGCTCATGTTGCGCTCCGGGCTGGCACGGGTTTATTTTCCGGCGCAAAATGAAGCAAAACCTCCGCAGGTTCAATGCAGATAGTCAGGGATAAGGCAATCAGCGATGGCCGATACAAATGAGAACCGGCTTTGGGCGCAGTTGCCTCCGATTCCTGATGACAAACCGGTGCTGATCGCTGGGCCTACGGCTTCAGGAAAGTCAGCTCTGGCGCTTTTGATCGCGCAGCGCTGCGGTGGTGTGATCGTCAATGCCGATGCAAGTCAGGTCTATGATTGCTGGCGCATCATATCTGCACGTCCCTCGATCGAAGAAGAAAAACGTGCCCCACATCTGCTGTACGGGCATGTCGCATATGATCAGACCTATTCCACCGGACATTGGCTTCGCGACGTCACGCCTTTGCTTAGACAAAAACAGCGCCCTATCATTGTGGGGGGTACAGGTCTGTATTTCACTGCGCTGACCGAAGGGATGGCCGAGATACCTGCAACCCCTCCTGAAATTCGGGCCGAGGCGGACGCATTATCACTAAGAAAGCTGATCGAAGGTCTTGATCTTCAAACGCTGCAGAAGATCGACACCCAGAATCGAGCCCGTGTTCAACGCGCGTGGGAGGTTCAGACCGCAACAGGCCGCTCGCTTGCTGATTGGCAGGCTGATACACCCGCCCCGATTCTGGATCTGGGGAATACAGTTCCGATTGTATTCGACGTCGAAAAAAGCTGGTTACTGGATCGTATTAATCGTCGTTTCGATCAGATGTTGGATCAAGGCGCCATGGCCGAAGTGGCCGCGATGCAGAACCGATTTGACCCTTCTCTACCAGCCTTCAAGGCCATTGGCGTGCCTGAATTGATGGCATGCCTAGAAGGCCGCATGTCCCAGGAAGAAGCCAGGGATCGGGCAACAATAGCTACACGTCAATTTGCCAAACGACAACGAACTTGGTTTCGCGCCCGCATGAAATCCTGGCACCACATTGATGCCGCGTCTCATCAGTAAGGGGCATTCCTCGGGCATTGGAAGCAGTTGGATTTCTTAGTTTTCTCCCCAAAAAAACGACCGAATGTGTTGCAGCGTGACTGTCAATTCTATCCGCGGTGCTTTCGGCTAGTTGTGCGAACGCACCACGAAATAATCCTGAATGGCTTACTTTTCTGCCTGATGTCGTTTTTGTACCATCAATGACGATTTCCGACATTGACGCCGCAATGAAACTGGTGCCGAATGGAGGTCATGGGGATGTTCAATAGTCAAGAAAACAAGCCTGCGGCCCGGTCAATCGATCCAATTCGTTGGCCGTAGCGCCCGTTTTAATCAATCACAACGCGAACTTTACCTAATAACTAGTGTCACAGGGAGACATCTATGAAAAACCAGACAATCAATGGAAAGCCGATGCACTGGGCGGCAGAGATGCATGCTCAAGAGTATCGCGACGGCAATCTGAGTCGGCGCGAGTTCATGGCGCGGGTAACCGCACTTGGCGTCGCCGTTCCGGCGGCATATGGCATGATCGGTCTGCAATCACCTGCTGCAGCGCAGGAGCCCCAGAAAGGCGGCACCATTCGCTACCAGATGGAAGTGCGCGCATTGAAAGATCCTCGCACCTATGACTGGACGCAAATTGCGACCTTCACTGCGGGCTGGCTTGAATACCTTGTCGAGTACAACAACGACGGTTCGTTCAAGCCGATGTTGCTGGAAAGCTGGGAAGCCAATGATGACGCCACAGAATACACGCTGAACGTCCGCAAAGGTGTGAAGTGGAACAACGGAGACGACTTCACCGCCGAAGACGTGGCGCGCAACATCGCTGGCTGGTGTGACTCATCGCTCGAGGGTAACTCGATGGCATCGCGCATGTCGTCACTGGTCGACGAGTCAACGCAGAAGGCAGCCGACGGCGCCATCACCGTTGTCGACTCGCACACCGTAATACTGAAATGCAACGCGCCCGACATCACAATCATCCCCGGCATGGCCGACTATCCGGGCGCCATCGTTCACAGCAGTTTTGACGCGAACGACATGCTCTCCAACCCCGTTGGTACGGGCTTCATGATCCCGGAAAGCCACGAAGTGGGTGTTAAGGGTGTATTGGTTCGCAACGAAGGCTTTGACTGGTGGGGCTATGAGGCCGGCAAGGGCGGCTATATCGACCGGATCGAGTTCATCGACTACGGCACCGACCCGGCGGCCTTCCTGGCAGCCTATGAGGCCGAAGAGATCGACATGAACTGGGAATCGGTCGGCGAGTTTGTCGACATCTTCGACGGCATCGGCCTCGTCCGCTCGGAAATTCCATCAGGCTTTACCATCGTTATCCGCCCGAACCAGTTGGCTGAAGATGCGAATGGCAACAAGATCTATGGCGACAAGCGTGTGCGTCAGGCTCTGGCTATGGCTGTTGATAACGAAGTGTGCTTGGAACTGGGCATGTCAGGCTACGGCATCCCCGCCGATAACTGTCATGTCGGTCCGATGCATCCGGAGTATGATTCAGCTGTGACACGCATACCGTATGATCCAGCGGGGGCGAAGGCCCTGATGGACGAAGCCGGAATGGGTGATTTCGAACACGAAGTTCAGTCGATTGACGATGACTGGCGTCGTAACACCACCGCCGCGGTGGTCGCGCAGTTGAACGACGCGGGCATCAAGGCCAAGCATACCGTTCTGCCGGGCTCGACCTTCTGGAACGACTGGACGAAATACGCCTTCTCGTCGACCAACTGGAACCACCGCCCGTTGGGCACTCAGGTTCTGGCACTGGCCTATAAGTCAGGCGTCGCGTGGAACGAATCCGGTTTTGCCAATGAAGAATTCGATACTCTGCTGGCCGAGGCAAACTCGATCGCAGATGTCGACAGACGTCGCGAAGTGATGGCCAAACTGCAGGCGATCATGATTGACGAGGGTGTGACCATCCAGCCCTATTGGCGGACGGCGATGCGCCACCATCGTGACAACATGGTGGGTGTTGAAAAACACATCGCCGACCTGCCGCAGTTGTACAAGTTCGGCATCATCTCCTAACCAAACATCAAAGGCCGCGCCGCTCTGGTGCGGCCTTTTCGTCCTGAACACGGCGACCATAATAACAGCAATGCATGAAGCCGTTTGGCATTCATGCTGGCCGACCAACAGGGGCTAATATGGGACTTTTCATTCTAAGGCGCGTCGGCATCATGCTGGTGACTGCACTGTGCCTGACATTCCTGGTCTTCTTTTTGACCAACCTCTACCCGAACCTCGAAAAGCTTGCGAAAACGCAGGGCAACTTCCGTATGTCGGATGAGCAAGTTGAGAGCTATCTGCAGAAAAACGGTTACCTCCAATCCACTCCGATCAAATACGGTGAATGGTTAGGGGTCTTGCCTTCGTATCGGCATACGAACGAAGATGGAACCGTTCAGGGCCGATGCATTCTGCCCGGGAAAACTGCTGAAGAGTCTCCCAGTTTCTGTGGTATCCTGCAGGGGTATTGGGGTTATTCAACGGTCTTCAAGGAAGAGGTTTCAACCGTAGTTGGAAACAGGCTGGCATTAACCGGGCGGTTGATGTTCTGGGTTATGCTGCTGATGGTCCCTTCGGCACTGATCCTGGGTGTTTTGGCCGGAATGAAAGAAGGTTCAGCAACCGACAGGACGCTGTCGACCTTTGCCATCACCACAACCGCAACCCCAGAATATGTTTCTGGTGTTATCTTCATAGCGATTTTCACTTCGTCCGCTGTCGGCTTGAAGTGGTTCAAGGGCACTGCCACACAAGCGATGGAGAACCCGACATTCGAGAACTTCTTCCTCCCGGTTTTGACGATTGCGCTTTACGGAATGGGCTATATCGCCCGGATGACCCGCGCCTCGATGACCGAGGTAATGACGGCGCAGTACATCCGGACGGCGCGCCTGAAAGGTGTATCGTTCTCGAACATCGTCATGAAACATGCGCTGCGCAATGCGCTGATCGCGCCCTTTACAGTCATCATGTTGCAGTTCCCATGGCTGCTGAACGGCGTGGTGATCGTCGAGACCCTGTTCAACTACAAAGGGTTTGGTTGGGCGCTGGTGCAGGCGGCAGGCAATAACGACATCCAGTTGCTGCTGGCGATTTCGGTCGTGTCGGTGTTTGTGGTGCTGGTGACGCAGCTGATTTCGGATATCGGCTATGTCTACCTCAACCCGCGCATTCGCATTTCTTAAGGAGGGTTAGATCATGGAACCACTTACCTGGACCGGCTCTATCGCCTTCCTCAACCCGCTACTGTTGCTGGCACTTGGGCTTTTGGCCTTGTCCATCGTTGTCTGGATGCTGGCAAGTATCGTTCTGCCCGAAGACCAAATGACAGTGAATCCAGACGGAACGCTGAGTTCGAGCTCGGGTCTTCGCAATCTGATACAAGCCGCGCTGCGCTATAGTTTTCTAGCTATTGTGGGCCTCGCAGTTGCTTATATCGTGTTGGGCATTCTGATGGGCACGAGCGCCGGTATCATTGGCGCCATATCCCAGCAGTTCCTGCCGGTTTGGCTGTCGCTGATCATCCTTTATGCGATGTCGATTGCGTTCAAACGCAAGCTTGGACTTTACGGCAAACTTTTCGACAGCCCCATTGGCATGATCGGCTTTGGCCTTGTGATGTTTTGGGTATTCACCGGGATTTTCGGCGCGCTCGACCTGATCGTCACCCATGACCCATTGGCTCAGCTCTCAGGCATGAAAAACAAGGTGCCGGGTACGCCTCTGGCCAGCTTGGAAGAGGGTCAGTACGCCTGGTACCTACTGGGTGGCGATAACCTTGCACGCGACGTCTTCAGTCGCATGGTCAAGGGTGCCTGGATTGTTGTTCAAATCGCACCTCTGGCGACCATGTTTGCCTTCATGGTTGGTATCACTCTTGGTCTACCTGCGGGTTACTATGGCGGGCGGCTGGATACGCTTCTGTCGTTTCTCGCGAACCTGATCCTGGCCTTCCCAGTGATCTTGCTATTCTACCTGCTGGTCACACCCGAGATCGTTGCGACCGGCGTTCCTAATTATATGGCCGCCGTATTGTTCGTATTCCCAATCATCTTTCTGGGTGTTTTGCTGAATTCGCGGTACTACACACGGCCAAACTTTCGGACTCCGCTGTTGATCGGGGTACTTGGCGTTGCGCTCTGGTTGTATCTCTCGCTGATTTCAACCAGCGGCTACATCATCAACACTGACAGCTACCGTATCTGGGGACTGCCGACCTATCTGGATCTCTTCGACATTCCGGGTGGCATTCTGGTGGTGTTTGTCTCGGTGGTCTTCGTGAACTCACCTACGGTGTTCCGCATCGTACGTGGCTTGGCGCTGGACATCAAAACCCGAGACTACGTGGCCGCGGCCCAGACCCGAGGTGAAGGCCCGTGGTACATCATGCTGTGGGAGATTCTGCCCAACGCGCGCGGCCCGCTGATCGTCGATTTCTGTCTGCGCATCGGCTACACCACCATCCTTCTGGGGACCTTGGGTTTCTTCGGGTTGGGTCTTCCGCCGGAAAGCCCGGATTGGGGGTCTACGATCAACGAGGGGCGTAAACTCTTGTCGATCTATCTGCACCCAGCCCTTCCGCCTGCGCTGGCCCTGTTGTCACTGGTTCTTGGTTTGAACCTGCTGGCGGATGGTCTGCGCGAAGAAAGTCTGAAGGACTGATGTGATCGAGGCCGGGGGGCCAGCCCCCCGGCCCCCCCGAGATATTTTTAGCCAGATGAAGGGGATCCCCCGGACTCTCGCGAGGAGATACAAGATGAACAAACTGGCGGATTATGACGGGCCCATCCTGGAGATCGACAAGCTGTCGATCTCGTTCTTTACCCGTCTGCGGGAAATTCCGGCTGTGATGGATTTTTCGGTTAGCGTGCAACCTGGTGAGGCCGTCGGACTGGTTGGTGAATCCGGGTGCGGTAAATCGACCGTTGCCTTGGGCGTAATGCAAGACCTGGGCAAGAACGGCCGCATAGTCGGGGGTTCGATCAAGTTCAAAGGTCGCGATCTGAGCGAAATGTCCACAGAAGAGCTGCGAGACATTCGCGGCAATGAAATCGCAATGATCTATCAGGAGCCGATGGCCTCTTTGAATCCGGCGATGAAGATCGGCAAGCAACTGATGGAAGTTCCGATGATCCACGAAGGCGTCGGTGCGGAAGAAGCTTATTCACGCGCGCTTGAGGTGGTAACAGACGTGCGTCTTCCTGACCCCGAACGGATGTTGAATTCGTTCCCACACCAGCTTTCAGGCGGTCAGCAGCAGCGGATCGTGATTGCGATGGCGCTGATGTCGAAACCGGCGTTGTTGATCCTGGATGAACCAACGACCGCTTTGGATGTGACCGTAGAGGCCGCAGTAGTCGAACTGGTCAAGGATCTTGGCAAGAAATACGGCACCTCGATGCTGTTTATCTCGCACAACCTCGGGCTCGTGCTGGAAACCTGCGATCGGCTTTGCGTGATGTATTCCGGTGAAGCGGTCGAGCGTGGTTCGATCAAGGATGTCTTCGACGAGATGCAACACCCATATACTCAGGCGCTGTTCCGGTCGATCCCGTTGCCCGGAGCTGACAAGAACTCGCGCCCGCTGGTGGCGATTCCGGGGAACTTCCCCCTGCCCCACGAGCGGCCCCCAGGCTGTAACTTTGGCCCGCGCTGCGACTATTTCGAAGAAGGTCGCTGTGATGCCAAAGACATACTGATGGAAGCAGTGCCGGGAAATGACAGACACCATACGCGTTGTCTGAAATTCCAGGAGATTGATTGGAATGCGCCAATCACAGTGGGTGAGCAAAAAGAGAAAGGTGAAATCGGCCGGACTGTCCTGAAAATGGACAACCTCAAGAAATATTATGAGGTGGCTGCGAATGCCTTGTTCGGTGGTGGTGAGACTAAAGTGGTCAAGGCCAACGAAACCCTGAGTTTTGAGGCGCATGAATCTGAAACGCTGGCCATTGTTGGTGAATCCGGTTGTGGCAAGTCCACTTTTGCAAAGGTTTTGATGGGCCTGGAAACTGCAACCGACGGGCAAATTTTGCTGGACAATCGCAACATCGAACAGGTGCCTATCGAAGAGCGGGACGCGAAGACCGTGGGCGAGGTTCAAATGGTTTTTCAGAACCCCTTCGATACGCTGAACCCGTCGATGACTGTCGGGCGTCAGATCATTCGGGCCCTAGAGATATTTGGCGTCGGTAATTCAGAGGCTGAGCGGAAAAAGCGGATGCTTGAGCTGTTGGACCTTGTCAAACTGCCGAGGGCATTTGCCGATCGCATGCCGCGCCAGCTGTCAGGTGGTCAGAAGCAACGCGTGGGAATCGCGCGCGCCTTCGCCGGAGACGCGAGGATCGTTGTCGCGGACGAACCGGTTTCGGCGCTGGATGTTTCGGTACAAGCAGCGGTGACCGATCTGTTGATGGAAATTCAGCGGGAACACAAAACTACTCTGCTATTCATCAGCCATGACCTGTCAATCGTGCGTTACCTCAGTGACCGTGTAATGGTGATGTATCTGGGCCATGTGGTGGAACTGGGCACGACCGACCAGGTCTTTGCTCCACCATACCACCCTTATACTGAGGCGTTGTTGAGCGCGGTTCCGATCGCAGACACGTCAGTTGAGAAACAGCATATCGTCCTTGAAGGTGACATCCCTTCGGCCATGAACCCACCGCCGGGCTGTCCGTTTCAGACACGCTGTCGCTGGAAGTCCGAAGTACCAGATGGGCGGTGCGAGTCTCATGTACCCCCGGTTCAGACGCTTGCAGATGGACATCAGGTCAAATGTCACCTTGCCGAAGATATTCTGGCCAAAATGGAGCCTGTCATCAAAATTGCGGCCGAATAATTCCTCGTAAAAGAATGAAGAAGGGCCGGCCCTCGACCGGCCCTTTCGATTTGCGTCACGATTGGTGGGGGGACAGGCGACGCAGGTTGTGGGTGAGTGGCAGTTTCAGTTTGCAATCAGCCCGTCATCACGTTGTTTCCAAAGTGCATGAACTCCTGATTCATGCCGGCAACATCTCCGGCTTCCAGCTTTAAGCTGGCGCTGTCGAGCATCTTATAACTCTGCTGGCTTTTGACCCAATCGTCCGCGGCCTGAAGCGTCGTAAGCGTGTATGACGTAACCTCGTTGAGGTAGTGTGTCGGGATGATGATTTTGGGCTTGAGCTTGGCGACAATATCATTTCCCTGATCGAAGCTTAGGATATGTTCTGACCCATCGACAGGCAAAGTCAGCACATCGACCTGCCCGATCGCATCCCAGAACTCCTGAGGCGGATTGTGACGGTTGTCACCCCAGATCAAGATGCGAATCCCGCCGGTTTCCACTAGGTAGACCACCATATCCATGTGGCCCACGTTGTTGGGCGGGCAAGCTTCGGCACCAAATTCGGCCAATGCGTTGGTCCATTCGTACCATCCCGGCGCAACGCAGGCATGTTTGTCGGCAAAGCCCGTGATCTTTAGGTCGGCAAACTCAAAATTCCCCGCCATCCTGTCCAAAACCATTGTGGAGCTAGGCCGTTCGATAGCGTCATGGTCAAAATGAGCATGAGTGGACATGGTTATGTCTACGGGGATCTGCGGAAATTCGTTGCGGAACCATAACCCCCATGCGCCCGAGGGATCATCCCGCCAAGGGTCGAATAACACGGTCGCTCCGTTTGGCGAGGTGATCTTGATGGCACAGTGACCGTAGTAGTCGATCCCAACAGTTCCCGTGCTGGCCTGCCCAGTCGAGCCCTGCAAATCAATCACATGATTGTTGTTGCCCGGCTGCAGCCAAGCCTGAGATTGTGCTTCGGCTGGTTTGCTACCCAGAAACGAAGCCCCTGCCCCAACGCCCGCAGCGCCAGCCGCCATAAAAAAAGACCGGCGTGAAAGGCCAGTTGCCAGAGTGTCACGTTCCCCGTTCAGAATAGTTGGCTTTAGATCTTTGCGATCCATCTTGATCCTCCCGATTGAGCGGGTGCGGCTGTATCCGCACCCTTCTGATCAGGTTAACAAGGTCTTCGTGGAAGGCTCAGATCAGAAAAATCTGGGGGGAATATGGGGGTAATCCCCATATTCCCAGATCACGAAATCGACAAAAGATGGCTGCGGAGGTTCTGATCCCGCCCTTCGAGTCCCAGTTTCCGGCGAATATTATTGCGATGAAAATCGATCGTTGATGTCTCGCGCGACATGGCCCGGGCTATATCTTTGGTGGTTTTACCGGACATGACCAACTGAGCGATTTCGATTTCCGTCGGCGTCATAACCGAAAACGCATCCGAGAGTTTGTCGGAAATCATCGTGGTGATGTCTTGCAGATTTCTCAATGCCAGTTCCAGATAAACTTGCGAGGCGTCGCCTTCGGTCATTTGGCTATGCAACTTGTCCAGATACGGCAGGACCATCGAACGAACCCGTTCAACAATGTCCTGATCGCGTTCTTTCCGGTCGTCGTCCAGACTAGTCAGCAATACCCGAAGTGCAGTGTTGGTTTCTCGTAACTCACGTGTCCTCAACTCGACGCGATTTTCCAACTGGGCCAGTGTTTCATTCAGCTTTTCCTCTAGCGCGCGCCGCAGATAAACCTCTTGAATCAAAGCCAAATCCGACTCAACCAAACGTGCAAACTGCGCCAGACCCTCACGGAATAGCAAAGCGCGGCGATTGCGATGGCGATCCAGAACGCAGATGGTTCCGAAAACTGAACCATCCGGCCATTTCAGCGGAAAACCGATGTAAAAGGACATGCCGTGCTCCATGTCCTCATTGTCACTCCAGGCTGGATCGCAAGTAGCATCTTCGACAACAAATTCGCCATCTCGTTCAAGGACACCCTGGCAATAAAGCTTGGGATTCAGGCGAAAATTCATGCCGACAGGGTACGGATTTTCCGGATGATCCGAGGTGATCAGGACCGCATGATCGGGTGCTTCGGTCTTCATGATCAATGTCGCTGGCACGTCCGCGAGTTGTGAAACTAGATCAACCAGGCGTTGCCAGTTGGCCATCGTTTCGGCTGGTATATCCGGTCGATCCTTGATCATTACAAACCGCACAAGTCTGAGAGCTATCTACCCAGACTAAGGCAGCGCTCTGTACTTGATCAAGAAACAGCCTCTCTGCGCCGCAGCACCGGTTTTTAGCCGCCCCAGATCACTTTCACATAGTTTTGGGTCTCTTTGTAAGGTGGTATGCCGCCATGCTTTTCGACCGCTTTGGGGCCAGCATTGTACGCTGCCAAAGCAAGCCGCCAGGATTTGAACTTGCGATACTGCCACGACAGATAACGCGCGCCCCCTTCCAGGTTTTGGATGGGGTCATACGGATTGACACCCAGCAACCTAGCTGTCTGTGGCATCAATTGCGCAAGACCCAAAGCACCCTTGTGCGATTCAGCATGTGGGTTCCATCCGCTTTCCTGTTGGACAAGTCGCAAGAACAGCTCTTCAGGTACATTATGCTTTCGGGCCGCATTCCGGGCGTGATTCAGATATTGGCCCCGATAATTTCCGGTGTATCGCTTGGCAAACTTCCCGTTCTCAGTTTTAGGTCTAAGCCGATCTGAATCGCGATACTGGCTTGCAGCGCGACCGTCCAATACCTTGGATTGCTTGAGGAAAAGGGCCTTTCGATTCTTTGTTGAAAGGGTTTCCGCCTGCGCCGAAAAGGACACAAGGCAAACACCTAAAACAGAAATACCACCGATCAGAAACCGCATTAAAGCCAATCCTGCACCCTCTATAACCAGCCGAATTATAGTTAAATCAACCGGAAATGAAAGCTTGGTTAAAGTTGGCCTAATATTTTCCCATTCACCGTTGCAGCATCAATCATGTTTTAACCAAGTCCCAGCCCGTATAGGGTCAGCAGCAGAACACAGCGCCAGATTCGGGCGCCATCCAGTCAGAGTAAAACGAGGGAATAAATGGCGGGTTCAGTCAACAAGGTCATTCTGGTCGGCAATCTGGGCCGCGATCCTGAAGTGCGGACGTTTCAAAACGGTGGTAAAGTATGCAACCTGCGCATTGCCACCTCGGAAACCTGGAAGGACCGCAATACCGGAGAGCGCCGTGAACGGACAGAATGGCACTCGGTCGCCATATTCAACGAAGGACTTGTACGCGTGGCTGAACAATATCTGCGCAAGGGTTCAAAAATTTACGTCGAGGGGCAATTGCAAACGCGTAAGTGGCAGGATCAGTCCGGTCAGGATCGTTATTCGACCGAGGTGGTGCTGCAGGGGTTCGGCTCGACGCTGGTAATGCTCGACGCCCGCGGTGAAGGCGGCGGCGGTGGAGGCGGCTATGGCGGCGGACAAGCCGGCGGCGGATATGGCGACCCATATGGCGGCCCCTCCAGCGCACCAGCCCCTGCGTCTGGCGGAATCGACGATGACGAGATTCCGTTCTAAACCAAGCGGAGACTAAATATGGCATGGTCCTTCTCACTTGGCCGATTACTCGGCTCGGAACTGAGGGTCCATGTCACCTTCTTTTTGCTGCTCGCCTGGGTTGGTTTTGCGGCCTATTCCAGCGGCGGCTTGCCTGCGGCGATTGACAATGTCGTATTCGTACTCGCCTTGTTTGCCTGTGTTGTGGCGCATGAGTTCGGCCACGCGCTGATGGCGCGGAGATATGGCATCCGTACCCCTGACATCACTCTGTTACCGATTGGCGGGCTGGCGCGCCTTGAGCGAATGCCAGAAAAACCGATGCAAGAGGTCTGGGTCGCCCTCGCTGGACCCGCCGTAAACATCGCGATTTGGGCAATTCTTGTTGTCTTGGGGGCAAGCATACAGCTTGGTTCACTCGACCAGATTGACTCGGCCGCAACCGGCTTGCTCAGCCGTTTGGCCTATGTGAACCTGCTGTTGGCGGCCTTTAACATGATCCCGGCTTTCCCGATGGATGGAGGACGCGTCTTCCGCGCCTTGCTGTGCATGAAAATGGAACGCGCCAAGGCAACCCGCATTGCAGCACTCGGTGGTCAGATCGTTGCTGTTGGGCTTGGATTTCTGGGGCTGACCTCAGGCAATCCAATATTGGTCCTGATCGCCGTCTTTGTTTTCATCGCTGCTAATGCCGAGAATCAGGACGTTGCGTTGCGTTCAGTTGCACGGCGCGTGATGGCTCGGGATGCGATGATCACCGAGTATAAGGCGTTATCGCCGGACGATACATTGGCAACAGCAGCACAAGCAGTCATTCACACAACCCAGCACGAGTTTCCGGTACTGGCACAAGACGGCAGTCTTATGGGGTTCGTGACCCGTGATCGCCTGTTTACCGCATTGGCGGGTGACCATCCCCGCTCGGAATCGGCGGTCTCGATTATGGATACTAATATTCCGCAGGTTGAGCTGACCAGCGGATTGGACAAAGTCCTGAATGGCCTACACAAAGGTGCGCCCGCGATTGCCGTATGCACCAAATCGGGGCACATGGTCGGCTATATCACGCGTGAAAATATCGGCGAGTTGATGGTGATCCAGGGGCGCTAAGCCTCAATCACACCTCCAACGCGTCCTTTAGTACAGAAACCACCGTATCGCGGGGCACATCCGGTGTGACGAAAGCTTGCCCGATCCCTCGTGCCATAATGAACCGTAACTGACCGTCCATGACCTTTTTGTCCTGTGCCATAAGATCAACAAGCGTTTCTGCATCCGGCAATTCACTCGGGATATCGGCCAGATCGGTCTTCATCCCCATGGCGCGCAAATGCGCCCTGACGCGGCTTGGGTCTTCTTGCGGGCAAAGCCCCAACCGCGAGGAGGTTTCAAACGCCAGCGCGCACCCGATCGCAACGCCTTCGCCATGCAGCAATCGATCAGAGTATCCCGTTGCAGCCTCAAGCGCGTGACAGAAGGTATGACCCAGATTGAGCAACGCCCGGTCGCCCTGCTCGGTCTCGTCGCGTGCCACGATATCGGCCTTCATCTGAACCGAACGCGTGACAGCCTGCACTCGCGCTGCCATGTCGCCGGATGCCAACAGAGGCCCGTTATCTTCTAGCCATTCAAAGAACTGGGCATCACCCAACAGTCCGTATTTGACGACCTCACCATATCCAGCGAGAAAGTCTCGCGTCGGTAACGTGCCCAGCACGTCCGTATCGGCCAATACCAGTGACGGCTGGTGAAACGCTCCGATCAGGTTCTTACCCTGTGGCGCATTGATCCCGGTCTTGCCGCCAACCGAGCTGTCGACCTGCGCCAGCAGCGAGGTCGGTATCTGAACAAAGCGAACTCCGCGCCGCATCACTGCAGCAGCAAAACCCGCCAGATCGCCAATCACCCCGCCACCAAGCGCAACAACGATGTCGTTCCGTTCAACCTTTTCCGCCAGCAACCATTCCACCGCGCGCTCAAAATGCGGCCAGCTTTTGGTCGCCTCACCGGCTGGAAGCGCCAGCGCGGTCATCTCGATCCCGGCTGAGGCCAATCCATCACGCAGGGCATCCAGATGCATTCCCGCGACCGTTTCATCGGTCAGAACCGCGACACGCGGACGCTTTAACAGCGGGGCAATCCGTTCCCCGGATTGCGCCAAAAGTCCGGGGCCGATTTCAACATCATAAGAACGCTCGGCCAAGTCTACATGTACGGTTTGATGCATTAATTTCGTTCCAAAATATCTGGGCGTGTCACCAAGGCGGCGATGACCCGATCCACCATATCTTCGATTGCGGTCTCACCATCCGAGTCCGCCACCAGATCAGATTGTTCATAGATCGGCACGCGCGCTTCATACAAGTCGCGCAGCGTCGCATAGGGGTCCGCTGTACGCAGCAGAGGCCGCGTATCCTTGTGTTTGACACGATTCCACAGCACATCCAAATCAGCCTTTAACCAAACCGAGGCACCACGATCCGAGATCATTTTGCGATTACCTTCGGCAAGAAACGCACCACCACCTGTCGACAGGATACCTCTTTCTTCGTCCAAAAGCCGCCCGATAATCTGACTTTCCTTGCTGCGAAAGAACGCTTCTCCATCCCGTGCGAAGATTTCAGGGATGGTCATGTTGGCTGCCGATTCGATTTCGGTATCGCTGTCAAGAAAAGGAACACCCAGCCGGGCAGCCAGCGCACGACCCACGGCTGTTTTGCCTGCCCCCATCATTCCAACCAAAACGACGGTTTTGTGCAGTCGAAACTGCGTCGCTGTGTCAGAAGGCACCGTGTTATGCTTAATTTCGCTCATTTCGTCGTGAATGACGTGATCTTAGGGAAAATGCTAGTTATAACTTGGCCAAAAGCAAAAATTGAGGCAGCGTTCACCTATGGGCCGTTTGATCAAGTTCCTGATATACATCATTTGCCTGTGTTTCATCGGGCTGGTTGGGTATGCCTATATCGGGCCGTATTTCGGCGCAGACTTCTCCGCCCCGCAAAATGAAATTCGTGAGCCGGTCATCCTGAATGCAGACTAAAGGCACCTTACTGGCGCTTTTTCTGGCCGGAACCGCACAGGCGCAAACGCAAGAGCCATTGTCAGTCATCGACTGGCTAACTGACCCGCCAGAAAACCTGCCGGGCACGGTGCTGATGGAACCCCCTGTGACGCAGACGGGACTGCAACCCGAGGTGCAGGTCACCCCGTTGGAGGCGCTGTCCCCTCCTCTAGGGTTGGTTGCGTCTTCAGTCACTGGTCTGCCGGTGGACCTGTGGCGCAGCAGCGATGCTGATCGGCTCGCGGATTTGATCTCGAAGGTACAGGTCAAGTCCAACCCAGCGATGCAACGATTGTTGTTTACGTTACTCTTGTCCGAAGCCCGCGCCCCAGCGGGTGGGCAGGCGGAAGATACATTGCTGATGGCGCGACTGGACCGTCTTATGCAATTGGGCGCATCCGATCCGGTGCAATCCTTGGTTCAACTGGCCGGTCCGACCGATACGCAAGACCGCTTTAGACGTTGGTTCGATGCCACGTTGCTGACCGGTGACGAAGATCGAAGTTGCACAGCCCTGATCGCTCAGCCGAATTTATCGAGGAATTACGCCGCTCAGATATTCTGTAAGGCGCGCCGAGGGGATTGGGCCTCGGCAGCGCTTACACTTGAAGCCGCACATGCGTTGCAGGTATTGCCCGACGATCAGCTTGCCCTGCTCGATCGCTTTCTCAGCCCGGAATTGTTCGAAGGGGCCGAGTATCTTCCGCAACCCGAAGATCCCGACCCTCTCACCTTCCGAATGTTCGAAGCCATTGGTGAACGCCTGCCCACGGCATCTCTGCCTCGGGCCTTTGCAAACGCTGATTTGCGGGACGTGGCGGGGTGGAAAGCTCAGATCGAAGCTGCCGAACGGTTGACGCGGATTGGTGCTCTGACGCCAAACCAGTTGCTTGGCCTTTATACCGAACGCTCACCTGCGGCCTCAGGTGCGGTATGGGATCGTGTCTCAGCCATACAAAAGTTCGAAGCCGCGCTCGAAACTGGCAAGCCGGGGCCAGTTTCAAATGCGTTAACAGCTGTTTGGGCACAGATGAAATCGGTCGGCCTGGAAGTGCCCTTTGCCGAATTGTTTGCGCCGCGTCTGGCATCAATGAAGTTGCCCGATCAGACTGCAGAAAACCTCCGTTGGCGTATTCTGCTTTTGTCCGAGCTTTATGAAGACGCGGCACGCACGATGCCTGACGAGTCGGACGCCAACAAGTTTTTGTCCGCCCTTGCACAAGGCGATCCGCAGCGCGCGCCCTCTCCTACCCCACTCGCTGATGCCATTTCACAAGGTTTTGCCTGGTCTGCGCCTGTCCCTTCGGACATAAACGCCATGCTGCTCAATGATCAGTTGGGCGAGGCCATTCTGGAAACGATGCAGTTGTTCGCCCATGGCGCGCGCGGCAATCTGGTGGATCTGACGGCCGCGATTGCCACGTTCCGACGTGTCGGGCTCGAAGATACCGCGCGCCGAGCTGCATTACAGCTCATGATCCTGAACGGGGCCTGAGGATGACCGCACCCTCGTCTCAGGATCTGTGGGTTTCCACCTTCCTCGAAGCGCAAGCCGCCGAACTCGGGGCTGCAACCAATACCTTGCTTGCATACGGACGCGACCTTAAGGATTTCTCAGACTGGCTGACACGACGAAAGTCTGGCTTTGCCGAGGCTGACCGAGACGGGATCGAAGGCTACTTGATCGACTGCGATGCGCAGGGCCTGTCCCGCGCCACCCGCGCGCGGCGGTTGTCTGCGATCAAGCAGTTGTATCGATTTGCGTTCGAGGAGGGATGGCGTGAAAGCAACCCCGCGATCCAGATCAAAGGCCCCGGACGTGCGAAACGACTGCCCAAAACGCTGGATGTGCCTGAGGTTGACCGCCTGCTTGCCGCAGCACGCCGAACGGGTCGGTCCAAACCCGACAGAATACGCAACACCTGTTTGATGGAGCTTCTTTACGCAACAGGGATGCGGGTGACTGAACTTGTGTCGTTGCCGGTAAGCTCTGCCAGAGGCGACCCCCGGATGCTGTTAGTTCTAGGCAAAGGTGGCAAAGAGCGGATGGTCCCGCTATCCCCTCCCGCGCGCGAAGCGTTAAACGGATGGCTCATGGTCCGCGATGCGGCTGAAGAGCAAGCGATAAAAAAAGGTGCACAGGCATCACGTTTTCTGTTTCCTTCGCGCGGGAAATCAGGGCATTTGACACGGCATCGCTTCTTCCTTCTGGTCAAGGAACTGGCCGTCGAGGGCGGCGTTTCACCCGAGAAGGTCACCCCGCACACACTGCGCCATGCGTTTGCGACGCATCTGCTGGCCAATGGTGCGGATTTACGCTCGATCCAGACACTTCTGGGCCATGCGGATGTCGCCACAACCGAGATTTATACCCATGTTCTGGATGAACGCTTGTCGGAACTGGTGCTGGAACACCACCCGCTTGCCAAGGATGACACCACAGATCAAGGCTAACCCCTTGATCGGACGTGGTCGCAGCCCCATAACGGATGCAGCAACAAGAATAACCTAGGACCGATGGAACCCACCTCTTCTTTGCTCGACAGTGCATTCTGGATCACGACAGGATCCATTCTTCTTCTCCTTGTGCTATCGGGCTTTTTCTCTGGCTCGGAAACCGCCCTGACTGCGTCATCACGCGGAAAGCTAAGGGCGCAGGCTGACAAAGGTTCACGCGGGGCGCAGAAGGCGCTGGATATTACCGACGACAACGAACGCCTGATCGGCTCGGTCCTGTTGGGCAATAACCTTGTCAACATCCTTGCCGCTTCGCTGGCCACAGCACTGTTTACGCGGCTATTCGGCGAAAGCGGAGTGGCATTGGCGACGCTAGTGATGACCTTGCTGGTGTTGATCTTTGCCGAAGTGCTGCCCAAGACCTACGCTATTACAAACGCTGAAAAGGCTGCCGCATGGGTCGCGCCTGTTATCGGTGTTGTCGTGACGGTGTTTTCGCCCGTCGTAGCCGCCGTCCGGCTTCTCGTGCGCGGAGTGCTGCGCTTGTTTGGCGTAAAAATCGACCCTGACAGCAACATTCTCGCGGTGCGGGAAGAAATCGCTGGCGCGCTGCAACTGGGCCATTCCGAAGGAGTTGTCGAAAAGGAAGATCGCGACCGTATTCTGGGTGCGCTGGATCTTGGTGATCGCGCGGTGGAAGAGATCATGCTCCATCGCTCGAATATTGAGATGATTGATGCCGATGATGAACCCGAGGCGATCCTTAAACAATGCCTGGAAAGCCCCCACACCCGCCTGCCGGTTTTTCGGGAGGAACAGGAAAACATCGTGGGTGTGGTCCATGCCAAGGACTTGTTTCGCGCGATGTACGCCCAAGTCGGCGGTGCAGATGGCGATCCGGAGCGGCTTAAGAATTTCGACATCGCAAAGGTGGCTAACGATCCTTATTTCGTTCCTGAAACCACCACTCTGGACGACCAGATGCGCGAGTTTCTTAGGATGCATAGCCATTTCGCGCTTGTTGTGGATGAGTATGGATCGCTGCGCGGATTGATCACGCTCGAGGATATTCTGGAAGAAATCGTCGGTGAGATCGCCGACGAGTTCGACATCGACGAAGAAGTACCCGTCACCCGCACCGATGATGGCCAATTCCTCGTCGAAGGTGCAATGACCATCCGCGACGTCAATCGCGCCCTCGACTGGGCCCTGCCGGACGAAGAAGCCAACACTTTGGCTGGTCTTGTCATTCACGAAGCACAGATGATCCCGATCGTTGGGCAGGTGTTTTCATTTCACGGCTTTCGGTTCGAAGTCACCGCACGCGAGGGTAACCGGATCACGGCCCTCAAAGTGCGACCTCTTTAGGTTCGGCAGCGTTCGCAATTGACAAGCGACGCGCAGTGTCGCGAACGGAATAGTATTGCGCCAGAGCCCTCGGCAGGCTCGGCCAAAAGCCGAGGGAGTTGCATCGTGAAAACCACCACCCGTGTTGTAGTGATTGGCGGGGGCGTCGTCGGATGTTCGGTCCTCTATCATCTGACCAAACTTGGCTGGTCGGATGTGATGCTCCTGGAACGGTCCGAGCTCACCAGCGGCTCGACCTGGCACGCGGCAGGTGGATTCCACACGCTGAACGGCGACACTAACATGGCCGCCCTGCAGGGCTATACCATACGGTTGTATAAAGAGCTGGAAGAGATCACGGGCATGTCTTGCGGCCTGCACCATGTGGGTGGCGTCACTCTGGCCGACAATCAGGATCGCTTCGACATGCTACTGGCCGAGCGTGCCAAACACCGGTTCATGGGCCTTGAGACCGAGATTGTCGGGCCAGAAGAGATCAAGAGGATCGCTCCGATCACCAACACCGATGGTATACTTGGCGCGCTTTATGACCCCCTAGACGGGCATTTAGACCCTTCGGGCACCACCCATGCCTATGCCAAGGCGGCGCGGATGGGCGGCGCCACGATCGAAACCCATTGCATGGTGCGCGAGACCAACCAGCGACCGGACGGAACATGGGATGTGGTGACCGACAAGGGTACGATTCACGCCGAGCATATCGTCAATGCTGGTGGTTTGTGGGCGCGCGAGGTCGGCGCAATGGCCGGTATCTATTTCCCGCTTCATCCGATGGAGCACCAATATCTGGTCACCGATTCCATTCCTGAGATCGAGGCCATTATCGACGCAGGTGGCGAGCATCCGCATGTGATGGATCCTGCAAGAGAAAGCTATCTGCGGCAGGAAGGGCGCGGGCTGTGCATCGGTTTTTATGAACAACCCTGTAAGCCCTGGGCCGTTGACGGAACCCCTTGGGAATTTGGACACGAGTTGTTGCCTGATGATTTCGACAAGATCACCGACAGTATAGAATTTGCCTACCAGCGCTTCCCTGTGCTGGCTAAGGCGGGGGTCAAATCGGTCATCCACGGGCCATTTACTTTTGCCCCCGATGGCAATCCCCTGGTCGGGCCTGTGCCTGGCGTGCGGAACTACTGGTCGGCCTGCGGTGTCATGGCCGGTTTTAGCCAGGGCGGAGGGGTTGGCCTGACCCTCGCACAATGGATGATCGAAGGCGAACCTGAACGCGATGTGTTTGCGATGGATGTGGCCCGGTTCGGTGACTGGATCAGCCCCGGTTACACACGCCCCAAAGTGATTGAGAACTATCAGAAACGGTTCAGCGTCGCATATCCGAACGAAGAGCTGCCTGCCGCACGCCCAAACCGAACCACGCCGATGTATGACATCTTCAGCGATCTCGGTGCCGTATGGGGGCAGCAGTACGGGTTGGAGGTTCCGAACTACTTTGCCAAAGGGGATGAACCAGATTTCGAAACACCCTCTTTCCGCCGCTCCAACGCTTTTGAGGCCACTGGCCGAGAAGTCCGCGCCGTACGCGAAGGAGTGGGGATCAACGAGGTTCACAATTTTGGCAAATACCGCATCACAGGTGCCGGTGCCCGCGCATGGCTGGATCGCATCATGGCTGGCCGAATTCCGAAACCGGGTCGTGTTTCTTTAACGCCCATGTTGTCGCCCAATGGCAAGTTGATTGGGGATTTCACCGTGTCCTGTCTGAACGAAAATGAGTTTCGCGTCACGGCCTCATATGGCAGCCAGGCGTTTCACATGCGCTGGTTCCTGCAAAATCGGGACGAAGGCATAAATATCGAAAACATCAGTGACCGGCTGAACGGCTTTCAGATTGCTGGGCCCAAGGCCACCGAGGTCCTGTCGGCCTGTACCCGGGATGATGTTAGTTCACTTAGGTTCCTTGACGTGCGCGAGATGACCATCGGCATGACAGACTGCATCGTTCAACGCGTCAGCTATACCGGTGACCTGGGATATGAGATCTATTGTGATCCGATGGCACAGCGGCAGCTTTGGTGGACCTTATGGCATGCAGGCCAACCTCATGGCATCGCACCATTTGGCATGCGTGCGATGATGAGCCTGCGTTTGGACAAGTTCTTTGGGTCGTGGATGCGCGAGTTTTCGCCGGACTACACCGCCGCGGAAACCGGTCTGGATCGGTTCATCTCATTCGCAAAGAACAGCAACTTCATTGGCCGCGCAGCTGTCGAGGCCGAACGCGCTGCTGGCACCAATCGCCGTTTGGTTGCGTTCGAGGTCGATGCAGCCGATGCCGATGTTAACGCGTATGAACCGATATGGATTGATGGTTCAGTTGTCGGCTTCTGCACGTCAGGCGGGTATTCCCACTATGCACGCAAATCGATAGCAATGGGATTCCTGCCAACCGAACAAGCAACCGAAGGTTGCGAGGTCGCGATTGAGATACTGGGCAGGATGCGCGCGGCCCGTGTGATCACCACGCCTCTGTTTGATGCCGACGGTGCAAGAATGCGGGGATGACACAATCTGACCTTAGCGGCATGGTGGCGAGATGAAAGAGATTCCCATCATACTGCTCGCCGCTGGCCAATCCAGCCGTATGGGTGGGACCGATAAGCTGATGCAGCCAGTGGGTGGCGTGCCGCTGCTGCACCGTGTCGCGCAAAGAGCGATTGCCGTTGGTCCTGTTTTCGTTGCCCTGCCCCCGATGCCTCATCCACGCTATACGGTGTTGAAAGATCTCGATGTGCTGCCGGTCGAAATCCTGGACGCACGGGAAGGTATCAATGCCAGTCTAAAGGGGGCGATGGCTGCAATCCCAGCCGATGCGAAGGCAGTGATGATCCTCTTGTCCGACTTGCCGGACCTTACGACTGCAGATCTACGCAATGTCCTGCAATCGGTCAAAACCCATCCTGCCAATCGAATTTGGCGCGGTGCGACCAACCAGGGCGTCCCTGGGCACCCGGTGATCTTTGATCGCTCTCTCTTTGCAGAACTGACAGAGTTGACCGGTGACAGTGGCGCGCAATCTGTCGTACGGCGTCACAAGGATGCAGTTCACCTTCATCGCCTGCCCAGCCAAAATGCGCTGTTGGATCTAGATACGCCAGAGGATTGGTCAGAGTGGGTAGCCCGCCAACCTTCTGGGCTTCACCCGAAATAAACACGGCCCGGTCGTTTTCGACCGGGCCGCATGCCCAAAAACAGGACTACCACTTTCACCAATCTCTAAAGCACTATCAGATCGCCAATCAGGCTGTCCGACTTTGAGCTGCAGAACCTAAACAAGACCCCCTCGTTAACATGCCGCTCAGCGCTGTGGAGACTGAGATGTGCCTTTGACACCCCCTAGTGTCTCAGGCCCCCCTCACTTGGGCATAACCAATGTCGCCGATCAGATGCGTTCAAACAATGTAAAATTGGAAGAAATGGTAAATTTGAGCGAAGACGGTTTGGCTTTTGCGCAACAATACAACACCCAAGACTCTACCAGTGGTTGCAGCCCCTTAGCCCTATTCGAAACGAATACAGCGTTAGTAGTGCATCGATACGCCCATTGCGCCTATTTCATAGACACCTACACACGCACTCAAAGATTAGATTGATTGCGCGACACAACTTTAAGGTGAGAAATCTGACGGGCTGTCCACGCGCCGTTTCTTTGTTAACAAAAATGATTCAATTCAATACTTTTCCGAAATTATTGACTTCGTCGGCAACAATCCACCGATTCGCCCCGATTCTCCCAAGCTGATTCTCGCTGTTAAGCCCTTTCGAACAGAGTCATTAAAGCGGCGAAACGTGGCGAAATTAAGGTTTCTTAATTTTTCTCTCAGGATATCCCAAGGTTGCTGGGGCATCTCCTGTCTGAATGCGCGGGATCAACCGCCAAACACAGACAGGAGTCAAAATGAGCATCCGGAAATCCTCACTGCTTCTTCCAAGCACATCCAGCTGGATGGGGGCTGGCGCACTGGGCGCGGCAATGCTGGCCACAACCGTTCTGCCCGCAATGGCAGACGAGGCGCTGGCTGATCTGGTCGAAACGGTTTCACCCTCGGTGGTGACAATCATCGCCAAACAAGACGCAACGCCAAAACAGGCGCAGGGGCAGGACTTCAATTTCGAAGGTCACCCCTTTGGTGAATTCTTTGAACGCTTTGGAGGCCCGGAAGGGTTCAACATGCCACAGCGCGGTCCAAGCCAGGGTTTGGGCTCTGGATTCGTGCTGGACGAGGCGGGTTACATCGTGACCAATCACCACGTTGTCGACAACGCAACCGAAGTGACCGTCCGCCTGAGCGATGACCGTACGTTCCAAGCTGAAGTCATAGGCACTGATCCGTTAACGGATATTGCCGTACTCAAGATCGATGCCGGTGAAGACTTGCAGGCCGTCGAAATGGGTGACAGCGATGTAATTCGCGTCGGCGAAGATGTGGTGGCCATCGGCAACCCGTTCGGTCTGAACGCGACTGTTACGACTGGCATCGTATCTGCGAAGGGCCGCAATATTTCGGAAGGTCCTTACGCCGAGTTCATCCAGACTGATGCCGCCATCAACAAAGGAAACTCGGGTGGTCCGCTGTTCGATATGGAAGGCGAAGTAATCGGGGTGAACTCGGCAATCTATTCGCCTAGCGGAGGCTCGGTAGGATTGGGTTTTGCGGTCACATCCAATATTGTCGATCACATTACAGCTGATCTGCTGGATGACGGTGAAGTCAGCCGCGGTTGGTTGGGTGTTTCGATTCAGAATGTGAGCCCCGAATTGGCGGCAGCAATGGGTATTGATGTCGCTACCGGCGCCCTGGTATCCGATGTTGTCCCGGACAGCCCCGCCGATGGCGTGCTGCAGCAAGGCGACGTGATCCTGACTTTCAACGACGATGCCGTTGAATCCAGTAATGAACTCCCCGTTCTGGTTGGAACCACCAAGGTTGGCACCGACAGCACATTGACAGTTCTGCGCAACGGCAAGGAAGAACAGATCAAGCTGACGATCGGCCAACATCAGGCAGCATCGGCGGCCACCGACAGCGTAGCGGAAGACAAGTTCGAAGGCACCAAACTTGGCGTTATCGTGGCTCCTCTGACTGAAAGCGCCCGTGCAGAAGTTGGCGTCGCGGAATCTGTCGATGGCGTTGTTGTCACCGATCTCCAGCCTGAAAGCCCTGCGGCCAAAGCTGGTTTGCAACGCGGCGATGTTATCGTCCGGCTAGGCAATCTGGATACGGTTTCGCCGGATGCGCTGAAGGAAGCACTGGAAAGCGAAAAGACCGATCCAGCGTTGGTTCTTATTAACCGTGGCGGCAACCAAATATTTGTCGCGGTCGAAATCGTCTGACCCCACACCTAAGCGCGCCACATGATGGGGAAATCTGGTGCGCTTATTTCTGGCCGACGCGGATTGTCCACGCGCCGCCGGAACAGCCGGGTGCGGCATCGCACCCGGCATGTTTTTTTCAAACAGTATGTGTGTTTAAATCCCGATGTGAAGGAGCCCTGATTATGAGTAGACGCCTGTTAATCGTTGAAGATGACCAAGACACACGGGACTTCATTGCCAAAGGGTTTGGCGAAGAAGGGTACGTTGTCGAAGTTGCATCAGACGGCCGCGAAGGGTTGTACCACGCCACCGATGGCGGATTTGACGCAGTCGTGCTGGATCGAATGTTGCCAGGCTTGGACGGGTTGTCGCTGATCAAATCAATGCGCGCAGCCGGGGTAAAAACACCTGTGCTGATGCTAACCGCCATGAGCGCGGTCGACGAACGAGTCAAAGGCCTGCGTGCTGGTGCTGACGACTATTTGGTCAAACCATTTTCGTTCCAGGAGCTCCACGCTCGGATCGAGGCGCTGCTGCGCCGTCCACAAGAGTCAGAAGAAACCCCATCCCTCGCCTGCCGCGATCTTGAGATGGATTTGTTGACCCGCAAAGTCACGCGCAGTGGCCGGGAAATCACTCTAACCCCGCGCGAATTTCAGATTCTGGAGTTCTTTCTGCGGCGCAAGAACCGAGTCGTCTCGCGCACCATGTTGCTAGAAGGGGTGTGGGATTATCACTTTGATCCGAACACCAATGTAGTCGACGTGCATATCTCGAAGCTTCGCCGCCAACTCGATGAAGACGGAGCCGACCCGATTATTGAAACGGTCCGAGGGGCCGGTTACATGGTTTCGGATGGATAACCTGCGCCTGTCGCTCAAAAATTCACGTACGCGGCTGGTTCTGGCCAGTATGGTTCTCAGCACGTTGCTAACAGCGGCGGTGCTTGCGATGGTCTATGTGACTGCCAACCGCACGATCACGGGCGAAACGCGCTCGGTCGTGTCGGCTGAGCTCACCGGATTGGCGGATGAATATGAACGGCACGGCATGATCGGTTTGATCACTGCGATCGAGAGGCGATTGCCAACAGCGGCCGAGCGCGATGCGCTGTATCTGTTAACCGGTCGGCAGGGTACAAAGCTGGCGGGAAATTTATCTCATTGGCCCGAAGGAATCACAGCGGGCAGTGGGTGGGTCGACCTGCAGTTGCGCAAAGGGGATACCGATCAACACGTTCCGATTTCTGCTGCTTCCATCAGACTGCCGGGTGGCGAAAGATTGCTGGTTGGGCGGGATGCGCTGGCAAGACAGCAATTTGATCGTGTTCTTCTTCGCTCGGTTGCTCTGGCACTGGCGACCGCGCTTGCGCTTAGCCTGTTGACCGGTTGGTTGCTAACTCGGCTTGTGTTCTCGCGGCTAAAGGATATTGCCGACACCGCCGACAATATCGTTTCAGGCGATCTGGCCCTGCGCATGCCCTTGCGCGGAACAGGTGACGAATTCGACCAAGTTGCAGGCACTTTGAACAACATGCTTGATCGCATCGAAGAGCTGATCAGCAACCTGCGCACAACTTCCAACTCAATCGCCCATGACCTGCGCTCACCCCTGTCGCGACTTCGTCAGCGCGTCGAGTCTCTTGCCGAACCCGGGAAAAGCGAACAGGACCGTGATATCGACTTGGCCCGTGCGACTGGGGAAATTGATCATCTGTTGCGCGTCCTCAGCCAATTGACCGAGATCTCGCGCGCAGAAGCCGGTTTGGGGCGCGAGCAGTTCGAGCCGGTGAATTTGCCGCAACTGGTCGGTGATGTGGTTGAACTGTATGAACCTGTCGCTTCTGATCAGAACATCCGACTTGAAGTTGTTGGTAACGCCGAACCGATCCAGGGTCACCGCCCACTTCTCTCTCAGGCATTGTCAAACCTGCTCGAAAACGCGATGCGCTATGCGCCTCCCGGTACTGCGATCACCATCGGAATCCGGGAAGATGAGGATTATGCATTGCTCAGCGTCCGTGATCGTGGCCCCGGTGTTCCGGAAAACGATCTGTCACGGTTGCAGATGCCCTTCGTCACCCTTGATCCCGCACGGACTGAACGCAACGCGGGGCTAGGTCTCGCACTTGTAGCGGCCATCTCGCATATGCACGGGGGCAGCTTTCAGGCCCGGAACCGCAAGCCCGGTCTGGAGACGACTCTGAGGCTTTCACGCAAGTTTTGATAATTGGAATTCAAGCCGCAAGGCATTGTGAAATAACTAAAGAATCGCAGGGAGAGAGGCGTACCCATGAAAGCGAATGCGGCCACCTCGCACCCTAGGTTCCTGAACTTGGTAATCCGGAAACCGGTTCAGCAATCGCCCTAACGCCACGCGACCTTCAAGCCGCGCAAGGGTCAGGCCAACGCAGACATGCGGACCGCCTGCGAATGCCAGATGCCGGTTTGGCTTGCGCGTGATGTCAAAACGCGTGGCGTCGGGAAATACCTCAGGATCGCGGTTCGCTGCCCCGATACAAAGGTGCAGGTTCGTTCCTTTGGCGATCTGATGTCCCCCGATCTCGACCTGTGCCGTGGTTTCCCTGTTGCCAAACTGATTGGGCGACCGAAAGCGCAAGACCTCCTCGACTGTCGAAGCGATCAGGTCAGGATTATCCAGAAGGCGTTTGCGTTGTTCCGGGTGGTCGTTCAGCAATGCCAACCCATTGCCGATCAGATTGGTGGTGGTCTCATGGCCGGCGTTCAGGATGAAGATGCAATTCTGTAACAGCTCAATTTCGCTTAATTTTTCATCTGCACCCTCACCTCGGATCAGGCGGGTCAAAACATCAATCTCAGGATCACCCGGTTTTGCACGGCGACGGGCAACGAGGTCCTGAAGGTAGGCTTTGAACTCACGTACCGCGCTGTGGCCTATTTCCAGCTGAGTGTCCGTCAAAGCGGGCTCCAAAGCACCAAGAATAGCCAAAGACCAATCCCTTAGCGATGCACGTTCATCCATAGGGACGTCCAGCAGATTACCAATGATCTGGATCGGAATCGTCGATGCAAAATCCTCAATCAGATCCACCTGTGCTTTGCCTTCCATGTCGTCGAGCAATACATCAACAGTTTCGATCAAACCCGGCTCCATCCGCGCAATTGCGCGCGGCGTCAGGGCCGAGGTCATGATTTTGCGCACCCGTGTGTGGAGCGGCGGGTCAGAGAACACCAGCGACGTTGTGTGATGCTCGAACAACGGTGAACCAACTCCAAATTTAGGACCAAACGCCGCCTCTTTGTCCGAAGAATAGAGCGTCGTGTTGCGATAAATCGCATCCAGATCTGCATGACGAGACAACAGTACGGAACCATCTGGTTGACGCAGTATCGGTGCGTATTCGAGCAAAGCATCGTAAAAGGGAAATGGGTCATCGACAAACCCCTCGGGCGGGTTTGTCAGGTCCAGATTTTGCGCAAGATTCTTTAGGCTTATGTCGTTCATGCTTCGCTCCCCTGACGTTTGGGTAGCGGAATAGACTACAGCAAACAACCTTGTCGGATGACAGGCCACGTCGGACCGGATAAGACAAGGCATGTCTGACCCGATTTCATCAATCCGCAATCTTGGCCCAGCGTTCGAACAGGCCTGCGCACAGGCGGGAATCATGACAGCTCAGGAGTTGCGCGATCTTGGTGCTGATGAGGCATATGCTCGCCTGTTGCAGGCTGGAACCCGCCCGCATTTCATCGGCTATTATGTCTTAGTCATGGGCTTGCAAGGGCGCCCATGGAATGACTGTAAAGGCGAGGAAAAGAAGGCATTGCGTGAACGGTTCGATGCGATCAAGGCCAGCACCAGTCGGGCGCCTGAAAGCCAGTTGATTTCAGATCTGGATGCCGTTGGCGTGTGTGTATCGGCAAGTGACCTCAAACCTGTCTAAGCAACAAAAAAGGCCGCGCCCAACAAGGGCACGGCCTAAAACTTTGATCTGACGATAGATTAGCC
Source organism: Ruegeria sp. AN6 (assembly GCF_056540425.1). Classification (NCBI taxonomy): domain Bacteria; kingdom Pseudomonadati; phylum Pseudomonadota; class Alphaproteobacteria; order Rhodobacterales; family Roseobacteraceae; genus Ruegeria; species Ruegeria sp. AN6. Next base: position 234,547 of record NZ_JBQFWR010000001.1, on the reverse strand, counting down.
GACCAGTTCGATGCCCGAGAAGAAGTAGGCGATCTCAACCGCAGCAGTTTCCGGTGCGTCCGAACCGTGGACCGAGTTTTCGCCAACCGACTCGGCGAACTCGGCGCGGATGGTGCCGGGGGCCGCGTCAGCGGGGTTGGTCGCACCCATAACTTCACGGTTCTTCGCAATGGCGCCTTCGCCTTCCAGAACCTGGACAACAACCGGTGCCGACGACATGAATTCGCACAGTTCGTCATAGAACGGACGCTCAGCATGGACGTCGTAGAACTTGCCTGCTTGGGCTTTGGTCATGTGGATGCGCTTTTGCGCAACGATGCGCAGGCCAGCTTCTTCGAACTTGGCATTGATCTTGCCAGTCAGATTGCGGCGGGTTGCATCGGGCTTGATGATCGAGAATGTGCGTTCCAGTGCCATGGTGGCCTCTCCTTAACTTTAGGGCGCGCGACCCGCGCCGAAATCCATCGCGCGCCGCCTAGCATGGTATTTGCCTCATGAAAAGCGTTATGATCGTTTATCGTTCAGATCGCCTCAGGCAGTGGGTCGGTACGATCCAACCGTCGGACATAGAGCACTGCCAGCAATCCAACAAAGCTGCTGCCGCACATCATGCTCAATACAAGAAAAGGCCCGTTTTCGGGGCTCACAAAAGTCCCGGTCATCATGGTCAAGACTGCACCCAGTGCCACGATCAGTGCGCCTGACAGGCCGGCAGCACTGCCTGCCAGTTTCGGGCGCACCGACATCACCCCGGCCGAGGCATTTGCATTGGTCAGACCATTTCCGAAACCAACGCAGACGGCGGAACCGAAAAACACCCAGACCGAGCCCATGTTGCCGATGAATAGCAGCAAGCCGCAAAACGGCCCGACCGACGCCACGATCCGACCGAATAGGATCATTGTGGTGAGTTGAGTGCGCTTTGCGATGCGCCCCGTCACGAAGTTGCCAACCATAAATCCGCCCGTGATGATCCCGATCCCAAGGCCCAGCATTGCGGGGCTCAGATCGAACCAGGCTGCTGCGACCAGTGGCGCGCCGGTGATGAAACTGAAAAAACCACCGATGGAGAACGCAGCGCATAAGGCATAGCCCCAGAACCTGCGTGCGCGAAACAGATGTGGGTATTCGTGCAGTTGCGCGGCGAAGGTTGAGGATCGATTGGTATTGGTTTCACCCATGTCGACCCACAACAGCAGTAGTACCCCTGCCCCAAGCAACGAATACATTACGAACCCGGCGCGCCAACCGAACAGCATGTCCAGCGCACCGCCCAGCATCGGTCCAAGCATCGGTGCCAGCGCCATCGCCATCGCGACATACCCCAGTTTGCTGGCTGCTTCATTTGGGGGATATCGGTCGCGGATCGAAGCGCTCGACAGAACCGGCCCGGCCACCACCGCGGCCTGAATCATCCGAAACGCAAGGAAGGCCCAGATCGACTCGGCCAGTACACATCCAACCGATGCAGCTACAAATATGGCCATCGCGATCAGCAAAACCGGCCTGCGCCCGTAGCGGTCCGACAGCGGCCCGACGATCAATTGCAAGACCGCCGAGACACATAGATACCCGGCCACGGACACGTTCATCAGACCATAATCCACGCCAAAATCTTCGCTCATATGCGCCAGCGACGGCAGGAACATATTCAGCGTCAGAACCGACAGTGCTGTTGCAAAGATCAGCGTAATCAAGGTCGGAGGAGTTTGAGCCGCACGCATATCGAAACCGTTTGGAAGAAGAACCGGAACAGCGCTAACACATTGCTTCTGGCTTGAACATGGTGACCTCTGGCGGCGTCTTGGATGCTCTGATAAGAGCGCCTCATGCTACGGATCGAGAACATCACATACGCCGTCGAAGGCCGTCCTCTGTTCGACGAGGCCAGTGCGACCATTCCCGATGGCCACAAGGTCGGCCTTGTCGGGCGTAATGGCACCGGAAAAACGACGCTCTTCCGGTTGATCCGTGGTGAGCTGTCGCTGGAATCGGGCAATATCTCATTGCCGAAACGCGCGCGGATTGGGGGCGTGGCGCAAGAAGTGCCGTCGTCGGATGTCTCGCTGATAAACACCGTTCTGGCCGCGGATGTCGAACGCAGCACCCTGATGGCCGAAGCTGACAGCGCGACAGATCCGGACCGGATTGCTGAAATCCAGACCCGGCTGGCTGATATTGATGCTTGGTCGGCTGAGGCGCGCGCGGCCTCGATCCTCAAAGGACTGGGCTTTGACGATGAAGATCAGCTGAAGCCCTGTTCTGATTTCTCGGGCGGCTGGCGGATGCGCGTGGCGCTGGCGGCAGTGCTGTTTTCACAGCCCGATCTGCTGCTGCTGGACGAACCGACCAACTATCTGGACCTCGAAGGTGCGCTGTGGCTGGAAAGCTATCTGGCGAAATACCCGCATACGGTCATCATCATCAGCCACGACCGTGGGCTTCTAAATCGTGCGGTGGGCTCAATTCTGCATCTCGAAGACCGCAAGCTGACCTATTACGCGGTTCCCTACGACAAGTTTGCCGAACGCCGCGCCGAACGTCTGGCGCAAGCCGAATCCGAAAATGCCAAAGCCAAGGCACGCATCGCACATCTGCAAAGTTTCGTGGATCGTTTCCGTTACAAAGCGTCAAAGGCAGTTCAGGCCCAATCTCGCCTCAAAATGATTGAGCGCATCCAGCTGGTCTCAACCCCACAAGAGGCAGCTTTGCGCGCCTTTTCCTTCCCCGAGCCGGAAGAGCTGTCGCCCCCGATCATCCAGCTTGAAGGAGGCGTGACCGGTTATGGTGAGACCAAGGTTCTGCGCCGCTTGAACTTGCGCATTGATCAGGACGATCGCATCGCTTTGCTGGGCAAGAACGGTCAAGGCAAGTCGACCCTTTCGAAACTGCTGTCCGACCGACTGCCCCTGATGGCGGGAAAAATGACCCGCAGTTCCAAGCTGCGCATCGGCTATTTTGCGCAGCATCAGGTGGATGAGCTTCATGTGGACGAAACGCCTTTGGATCACCTGCGCCGCCTGCGCCCGAATGAGGCACCCGGCAAGTGGCGCTCGCGCCTGGCGGGGTTCGGGTTGAATTCGGATCAGGCGGAAACGCTGGTCGGTCGTCTGTCAGGTGGGCAAAAGGCGCGTTTGTCGCTGCTGATTGCTACGATAGATGCGCCGCATATGCTGATCCTCGACGAACCGACCAACCACTTGGACATCGAAAGCCGCGAGGCGTTGGTTGAGGCGCTGACAGCCTATTCCGGCGCGGTTATCTTGGTCAGCCACGACATGCATCTACTGTCGCTTGTCGCTGACCGGCTATGGCTGGTCTCGGATGGCACCGTGAAGCCCTTCGACGGCGATCTTGAGGCCTATCGCTCCCTTCTGTTGTCCCGCGAAAAACCGGTCAAAGAGAAGCCACAGACCGCCAAACCCAAACGTGCATCACGCGAGACGGTATTGGCGCTGCGCGCAGATCTGCGCAAATGTGAAGATCGGGTCGAAAAACTCACGGATATGCACGACAAGCTATCGGCCAAGCTGGCGGATCCGGCGCTCTATGAAGACGACCGGATCAACGATCTGGAAACCTGGAACCGCAAGTTCACCGAGGTGGTCGAGGCCATGCAAAAGGCTGAGGCCCTTTGGGTTGCCGCCGCAGAACGCTTGGAACAGGCAGAGAGCGCAGCATGATCGACATGGCCTTTTTCATAACTGCTTTCACCACGATGTTCGTGGTGATCGACCCGTTCGGCACTACGCCGGTCTTTGTTGCTTTGACACAGGACATGGATGCCGCAACGCGCCGTAAGATTGCCATTCGCAGTTGCTTGACCGCCGTTTTCATCCTGATCGTCTTCGCCGCGTTTGGTGAGGCGGTTCTGGGCTTTATTGGTATCTCGATGCCTGCGTTCAAAGTGGCCGGCGGCGCATTGTTGTTCCTGACCGCGCTCGACATGCTGTTCGAGCGGCGCAACAAGCGGCGCGAGAACCGTGCGGAAGAGGAAGAGCATCCTGACCCGTCGGTGTTCCCATTGGCCATTCCTCTGATCGCCGGACCAGGCTCGATCGCAACTATCATTCTGTTGGCCGGACAGAACCCCGGCATTCAAGGGATCGCAGCCGCCTGTGCCGTCATGCTGGGCGTCATGCTGGTTGTTTTTGTGTTCTTTCTGGCCGGAGGTCTGATTGCTCGCATCTTGGGCAAAACCGGGTTGAACGTACTGACACGGCTGCTGGGTATGCTGCTGGCCGCACTATCGGTTCAGTTCATTCTAGATGGCCTTAAAGCCTTTGGTTTCGCCTCCTGAGGCACCATATTGGCATCAGACAACTGTATTCGGGTGATTGAATGGATGGCGAAGATTTTGGGCGATTGACCTATCTGGTTCTGCTGGGAGCCGCCCTGTTGATGTGGTTTTTCACTCAGAACCGCCAGTCATTGGGCAAAACCATGCAGCAGGTCGCGGCTTGGGTGTTCATCTTTATCGGCGTTATCGCCGTAGTCGGGCTGTGGGATGACATCCGCTCGACCGTCAGCCCTACCCCACAACTGACCGTGACCGATCAGAGGATCGAAGTGCCCCGCTCGTATGATGGACACTACTATTTGCCGATGCTTGTGAATGGCAAAGCCGTGACCTTTCTGGTCGATACCGGGGCCAGCAATATCGTCATTAGTCCGAAAGATGCCGAACGAATTGGAATCGATACGGATCAATTGAACTATCTGGGCCGCGCTTCGACGGCCAATGGCATCGTGCGTACGGCTCCGATTCGGCTGGACAGCCTGTCTCTGGGCCCGATCACGGATCGCAATATCCCGGCCTCGGTCAATGAGGGCGACCTGGATCAATCCCTGCTGGGGATGGAATATCTGCATCGGTTCTCGAATATCCAGTTTGCTGACGGACGCCTGATTTTGTCGCGCTGACGGCAATCCTCAATTGAGAACAAATTGGGAACATGCTAGTTTGATAAGCATGTCCACCCATCTTCTTGGCCGCAAGCCCGCGCGCACCCCGCCCGGGGTGGCCCTGCACCCACAGATCAGCCTGCAACTGGCCCGTGTGCACGAGGCCTGCGGCCCTGCCCGGCGCAGTTTTGCCTTGTGGGTGGCGGGGCAAACTCAGGGTCCGGCAATGTGGATTGCCCCGGCGTGGGAGGTCGTCCAGCTGCATCCCGAAGGCATGTTACCTTTTGCCGACCCGTCCCGGTTTCTGCTGATCCGCCCTGATAAACCCGAAGACCTATTGTGGTGCATGGAAGAAGCCTTGCGCAGTGGCGCCGCGCCCGTGGTTATCGGCGACCTGCCCGGCCCGCCGGGTCTGACCCCTGTTCGGCGGTTGCATCTGGCCGCCGAACAGGGTGGCACATCGGGTCAGGCCCCTCTGGGACTGTTGCTGACACCTGACGATGGCGGCGCGCAGGGGATCGAGACGCGCTGGCATATGGAGCCGACTTATCGGGACGAGGCCTGCAGTTGGCGCCTGACCCGCCGCCGTGCCCGCGCCCTGCCCCCGGCCAGTTGGCACGTGACGCGGACGGCCCCACATTTCGGCCTGCAGTTACAACAGATCAAAACCGAAGACGCACCCACGTTCACATAACTTGTGACTGGTCAAAGCAGAACTTGCACCCTAGCGTGCCCGCATGACACATCCGATCCATGACAGCCGATACTCCTGGCTTCGCCTGCTGATCACTCTGGCGATCGCAACGGTGGTCAATGTGGGTATGTGGGCTGTGGTCGTCGTGATGCCCGCCATCGAGGCCGATTTTGGAGCAGGCAGAGCTGCCGCATCGATGCCCTATACGCTCACCATGATCGGTTTTGCCTTTGGCAACATGTGGCTTGGCAAGCTAGTGGATAATCTGGGCGTGACAAAGGCTCTGATCGGGGCCGCCCTATTAAGCGCATTAAGCTATTTGCTGGCCACGCTTGCACCGAACATTGCCTTCCTGTCAGTCGCGCATCTGTTGCTGGGTCTTGGAACATCGATCGGATTTGGCCCACTGATCGCCGATATCTCGCATTGGTTCATGCGCAGGCGCGGGGTTGCTGTGGCGCTGGTGGCCAGTGGCAACTACCTTTCAGGTGCAATCTGGCCTACGCTGTTAACGGGCATTCTGCAGCGCGAAGGATGGCAACAGGTTTATCTGAGCCTCGCCCTCATCACATTGGTCGTTGTCATACCCCTGTCCCTGCTCCTACGACGCCAAGTTCCGGTCGAAGCGCACAGCACCGCAGCTGCCGCAGCAGAGATCAAAGCACAAAGCGTCGGCTTTTCACCCCGCACCCTGCAATACATCCTCGGGCTGGCTGGTATCGGATGTTGCGTGGCCATGTCGATGCCGCAGGTCCATATCGTGTCTTATTGCGTCGGCCTTGGCTACGGTCCGGCGGTCGGAGCTGAAATGTTATCATTGATGCTGCTGGGAGGCGTTGTCAGCCGGGTGATTTCAGGGCTGGTCGCGGACCAATCGGGAGGGCTTACCACCCTTTTGATCGGCTCGGTCCTTCAGTGCATCGCTCTGTTCCTGTTCCTGTCTTACGACGGTATGGTGTCACTGTACGTTGTCAGCATGCTGTTTGGATTGGCGCAGGGTGGTATCGTTCCAAGCTATGCTTTGGTTGTGCGCGAATACATGCCGCCACAAGAGGCCGGAGCGCGTGTGGGTTTTGTCATGATGATGACCATTCTGGGCATGGCGCTGGGCGGCTGGATGTCCGGCTGGATCTACGATCTTACCGGCAACTATCAACTCGCCTTTATCAACGGTATCGTTTGGAATGGCATGAACATCGCCATCCTGCTGATGCTCATGAAACGCTCAAGGCCACGCGGCGACACAGCATTGGCATGACCGACCTCACGCGCCGCACACTCATCGCTGGCCTTGCGGCTCTACCGTTCGCGCGCGACGCTCATGCAGCACTCACCCCGTACGTTCTGGCAACGGCGCGCAGCTCAGTTGAATTTACCTACACTCTGTCCGGCACAGCACAAACAGGTACGATGCCAGTTCAGACGGCGCAGATTCTAATCGACACGAGACGCCTTCAAAACAGTAGGGTCGATGTTGTGATGGACGTGGCCCGAGCTCGTACGAAATTGCCCTTTGCGCGCGGTCCAATGCTAGGCAGCAGCGTGTTGAACGCCGCCCGATATCCAACCATTCGGTTCGTCACGACCAAAATTCAACTTGGACCCACGGGTCGCATCTCGGAAGGCGCGACAGTAACCGGGGATCTGACAGTGCGTGATGTAACCCGTCCCGTAACGCTGAAGGCTGATCTTTATCGAAGACCAGGCAGCGCAGTGGATGATCTGGACATCCTGTTCATAAAGTTGGTGGGCGCGCTTAATCGGCACGAATTTGGTGCCTCAGGCTATCCTGATCTGGTACAGCCAATGATTGGTTTAAACATCCGAGCCGAAATCATTCGACAGGATTAGCCAAGGAACGCCAAAAAACGACGCTAAGGTGTCGAATAGACACGCGCAATTCGTGACAACAAAGACAAGCTGCCCCCATCATGCGTACTATCATTTTATTTGCCGCACTTTTTCTTTCGGTCATACTATTGCAACTGTCGACCGGTGGTGTTGGGCCATTGGATGCGATCTCGGGCCTGACACTGAACTTTTCGACAGAACAGATCGGTCTGTTGGGGTCTTCGCATTTCCTCGGCTTTTTCATTGGCTGCTGGTGGGCACCACGCCTGATGGGAAGCGTCGGACACTCGCGCGCATTTGCCGTTTGCACCGCCTTGGGTGCCATGGGGCTGTTGGGACACACGCTGACCGAGAACCCCTATGTCTGGGCCATCCTACGGATCGCGTCGGGCACTTGCGTTGCCGGGTGCTACACGGTGATTGAGGCGTGGCTAAATGCAAAGGTCACAAATGAATCACGTGGACGTGTGATGGGAAGCTATCGCATCGCGGATCTGGGCGCCTCGCTCTGCGCGCAGTTGATCATCGCGGTTCTGCCTCCGGCATCCTATGTTTCATATAATCTTCTGGCCATTTTATGCTGCGCGTCGCTACTGCCTTTGACGCTAACACGCGCGAGCCAACCCAAAACCCCGGACGCACCACGCTTACGGCCCCGGCTGGCGTGGCAAAACTCACCGCTTGCAGTGGCCGGGGTGATCGTCGCAGCCCTAAGCTCGGCCTCATTTCGAATGGTCGGCCCGGTTTACGGTCAGGAGGTGGGGCTGGCTGTCGATCAGATTGCGTTCTTTCTGGCCTCATTCGTTCTGGGCGGCGCACTAGCGCAGTACCCGCTGGGCTGGCTGGCCGACAAATATGACCGACGCTGGGTGTTGATCTGGTTATCGGCCGCAGCGGTCTTAAGTTGCGGCATCACAATGTTGGCCAGCGGAACCGGCACTGTCGGCGTCATGCTGACAGCCGGTTTTTTCGGCCTGACCACATTCCCGATCTTCTCGGTTTCATCAGCCCATGCGAATGACTTTGCCACTACCGAACAACGCGTAGAACTGGCCGCAGCACTGATGTTCTGGTACGCACTGGGCGCGATTGCCTCACCATACATCTCATCCACGTTGATCCAGCAGTTCGGCCCTGGCGCCCTATTTGCCTTCGTGGCTCTGGGTCATACATTCCTGATCGTGTTTGGCCTTGCCCGCATGCGCTCGCGCCCAACGCCCGACGAACGGACAAATTACGTCTATGCGCCGCGTACTTCGTTTACGATTGGCAGATTGCTGAAAGGTTCGCGTGAGAAGCACTAAGCGCGATTTCAGTGTGAATTACACAGAGTCGCAAAACCCGGCCTTTTGCTAACCGCCGACATACTGTAGACGGGCGCGCAGACAGTTATCTGGAAACGCAAAATGGCTCGGATTCTCATCACCTCGGCGATCCCTTATATCAACGGGATCAAACACCTCGGCAATCTGATCGGCTCGCAGTTGCCCGCCGATCTTTACGCGCGCTATCTGCGTGGTCGGGGGAATGAGGTCATGTTCCTGTGCGCGACCGACGAACACGGCACTCCGGCGGAACTTGCTGCGGCGAAAGCGGGCAAACCCGTCGCGGAATACTGCGCCGATATGTATGCGGTGCAGGCAGACATCGCCAAACGCTTTGGTCTGAGTTTTGACCACTTTGGCCGTTCATCCAGCGATCAGAACCGTAACCTGACCCAGCACTTCGCAGGCAAACTGGATGAGGCCGGGCTGATCCGCGAGGTCAGCGAGAAGCAGGTTTATTCAAACGCCGACGGCAGGTTTCTACCTGACCGTTATATCGAGGGTACATGCCCCAATTGCGGCTATGATCGCGCGCGTGGTGATCAGTGCGAGAATTGCACCAAACAGTTGGACCCGACCGACCTGATCGAGCCCCGCTCAGCGATTTCCGGTTCGACTGATTTAGAGGCGCGCGAGACCAAGCACCTGTATCTGCGCCAATCCGCTATGAAGGATCAGTTGGATGCGTGGATTGACAGCAAGACTGACTGGCCGATCCTGACCACCTCGATTGCAAAGAAATGGTTGCATGATGGCGACGGTCTGCAGGACCGCGGCATCACCCGCGATCTGGATTGGGGTGTGCCGGTTAAGAAAGGCGATCAGGACTGGCCTGGAATGGAAGGCAAGGTCTTCTACGTCTGGTTCGACGCGCCCATCGAATACATCGCCTGCGCAAAGGAATGGGCGGATGCCAACCTTAAGCCCGATGCCGAGTGGGAGCGATGGTGGCGCACCGACAAAGGCGCGGATGACGTGCGGTACGTCCAGTTCATGGGCAAAGACAATGTGCCGTTCCACACGCTCAGCTTCCCTGCTACCATTCTGGGATCGGGCGAGCCGTGGAAGATGGTCGATCACCTGAAATCTTTCAACTATCTGAACTATGACGGTGGCCAGTTCTCGACCTCACAAGGGCGCGGCGTGTTCATGGATCAGGCGCTGGAGCTTCTGCCTGCCGACTACTGGCGCTGGTGGCTTTTGAGCCATGCGCCGGAAAGCAGCGACAGCGAATTCACCTGGGAAAACTTCCAGCAATCGGTCAACAAGGACCTCGCTGACGTTCTGGGCAACTTTGTCAGCCGGATCACCAAGTTCTGCCGCTCCAAGTTCGGTGAGGCCGTTCCGGGTGATGGTGAATATGGTGAGCATGAGCAAACGCTTATCGCAGAACTGACCCGACGCATCCGCGCCTATGAAGGCCACATGGAAGCAATGGAAGTGCGTAAATCTGCGCAGGAGTTGCGGGCGATCTGGGTCGCAGGCAACGAATACCTGCAGGCCGCGGCCCCCTGGTCAACTTTCAAGGAAGACCCGGCGCTGGCTGCGGTTCAAGTCAGGCTGGGGCTAAACTTGATCCGACTCTATGCGGTTCTGAGCGCGCCGTTTATTCCTGAAACTTCGGCAAAAATGCTTAGCGCGATGAACACGCTGGACACCAGCTGGCCTGATGACGTCGACGCCGCACTGCGTGCCCTACCCGCAGGCCACGACTTCACGGTTCCCGATGTGCTGTTCGCCAAGGTGACCGATGAGCAACGTGAAGACTGGCAGAATCGCTTCGCCGGGACGCGTAAGTAACAACAAATCTTCATCTGTGAATGAAGCGGCAGAGGGCTGAGCAATCCTCTGTCGTGTTTTATTCAGGGGACCCACCGGCCCTAAAAAGATGCCCTTTCCTCTGCAAATCTGCTGTTGACGCAAGCTAAGTCCGCCAATTGGAAAGAAATTTTTTACCATCTGAACTTCGCAGGAAGTCTCAACATGCTTGAGAAACTGCGCCAAACCCGCCATCCTGCCTGAAACATCACTCGACTCGTCCGCGCATATCTGATGCCCGGGCGCATTATCTTTAGTTTGAACGAGGCGCCATCATGTCCTTTGCATTTAAAAAGCCCACATATCGCCGCCGCGGATATTTCAGGACAATAGGCGCATCTCTCGGTGTAATCGCATGGTCCATCCTTCCGCACTCAGTTATGGCACAGGATCAGTCAGACGCCCCCGCGCCAAAGGTCTCGATCGCGGCGGCCTATACAGAAGAGATTACTGATCAGGCGACGTTTATTGGGCGGGCCGAGGCCATCGACAAGGTCGACATCGTCGCGCGCGTCAGCGGATTTCTGGACAGTCAGAACGTAGATGACGGCGCCCCCGTGTCTAAAGATGACCTGCTGTTCACGATCGAACCAGACCTTTACCAAGCAACTCTGGAGGCGCGCAAAGCTGATCTTGACCGCGCTCAGGCCAACCTTGAACTGGCCAAAGTCGATCTGGCACGTAAGGAAGAACTGTACAAGCGAGACGCCACACCCGAATCCGAACGTGATATCGCACGTGCCAACGAATTGGTTGCGGAAGCCGAAGTAAAAGCTGCGAATGCGGCCATCCAGCAGGCCGAGCTTGATCTCAGCTATACCCAGATTCACGCGCCATTTTCTGGTCGGATCGGTCGGGTCGAAATTAGTGTTGGCGACGTCGTCGGCCCCAATAATCCGCCCCTCGTCACGCTGGTTAGCGAGGCCCCCATCTACGTGAATTTTTCATTGAACGAGAAACAGTTCACCTCGGTTCTTGAACAAATTGGTGAAGATCCAGCGACCCTGGCAGAAAGCAACAAAAGTCCAAACGTCCATGTGACCTTGCCGAATGGAACCGCACTGGATGAGACAGGCGAAATCATTTTTGTAGATAACCGCATTGACCCGTTGACCGGTGCGATCACCCTCACAGCTCAGTTCGAAAATGCCAAACGTCTGCTTGTCGATGGCGCGTTCGTAAACGTCCAGATCGAAGCGTTGGAGCCAACGCTGCAGGTCTTGATCCCTCAAGCGGCCCTGCAACGTGACCAACGCGGGGAATTCGTTTTGGTCGTCAATGACAAACAAATGGTAGAGCAGCGCTACATCACAACCGGAGACCCCGTCGACTCGGCCATTATCGTAACGGATGGTCTGCGTGAGGGCGAAAGTGTGATCGTCGAAGGTCTGCAGCGCGTTCGTCCCGGCGTCGCCGTCGATGCCGTTGTCGCCTCTGAGCAGCCAGGAGAATAACAGATGTTCTCTGCCCTGTTCATCAGCCGGCCCAAGCTGGCGCTTGTAATTTCGCTGGTCCTGACCATCTTGGGCGGGATCGGTTATATGGTTCTGCCGGTTGCGCAATTCCCTGATATCACGCCTCCAGTTGTCAGTGTAACGACCACCTATACCGGCGCGAATGCCGAAACTGTCGAGAACACTGTAGCCGCGCCAATCGAGGCGCAGGTCAACGGCGTGGACGACATGATCTATATGACGTCAACTTCGTCAGATAACGGTTCTTATTCTCTGAATGTAACGTTTGAAGTTGGCACCGATCCCGATATTGCATCGGTCAACGTGCAGAACCGCGTCGCGCAGGCCATGGCCTCGTTGCCGAGCGAAGTGACCTCATCGGGCGTGGTAACCCAAAAAGCGTCAACAAACATGCTGCTGCTGGTCACGCTGACCTCGCCCAATGGCACGTATGACAGCGTGTTTCTTTCGAACTATGCCTCGATCAACCTGAAAGACGCGCTGGCACGCGTTCAGGGCGTAGGTAAGGCGGATGTTCTGACCAATCTGGAATACGCGATGCGGATATGGATGGATCCGGATAAGATGGCCGCGCTGTCGATCACTCCGGGTGATGTCATAAACGCAATCCGCGAGCAGAATATCGAAGTATCGGCTGGATCGATTGGATCACCGCCTGTTCCAGAAGGGCAAACCTTTCAATACACGATCAAGACCAAAGGCCGCCTAACCTCCGCTGATGAGTTCGGAGATATCGTTATCCGCACCGGGGATGCAGGCGCGATCGTACGTGTCAAAGACATCGCACGCACAGAACTTGGTGCGCAGTTTTATTCAGCTTCGGGTTACTTTCAAAGCGTTCCGGCAACCGTTATCGGCATCTATCAGGCCCCCGGCGCGAACGCGCTTGCGGTTTCCGAACGTGTTGAAGCCGAGCTAGACCGTCTGTCCCGAGCCTTTCCGTCGGATGTAGAATATGCCGTTCCGTTCAACACGACAGACTTTGTGGAACAATCGCTCAATGACGTGGTGTCAACACTGATCCTGACATTCATACTCGTGATTACGGTGGTGTTCATTTTCCTTGGCAGTTGGCGCGCGACTATTATTCCCGCGGTGGCAATTCCCGTCTCACTGATTGGAACATTCGCTTTCCTTCTGGCATTCGGCATGTCGCTCAATACGATATCACTATTTGCGCTTGTCCTAGCCATCGGCATCGTGGTGGATGACGCCATTGTCGTAGTTGAAAATGTCGAGCGTATCATCGCGGATGAAGGGCTGAACCCTGCCGAAGCGACGCGCAAGGCGATGGGCCAAATCACTGGTCCGGTGATTGCGACAACCCTGGTTTTGCTGGCAGTGTTCGTACCCGTCACCTTTATGCCTGGTATTTCAGGGCGGCTATATTCTCAGTTCGCGGTCACGATCTCGACCGCTGTTGTGATCTCATCGATCAACGCCCTGACATTGTCTCCGGCCTTGTGTGGGTTGGTTCTAAAGGCACGCTCCGGCCCCCCAACCGGACTGCTGGCTGTGTTCGAAGGGTTCATCGGTACGATGCGCAACGGATATACCGCAATCGTACGAAAATTGCTGATTCTGCCGGTGATTTCACTGGGCATCATCGCGGCCTTCGCTGCCGGTACAGGGTCCATCATGGGCACCACCTCGAAAGGGTTTATTCCGCTTGAGGATAATGGCTATCTGTTTGTCGACATCCAACTGCCCGACGCGGCAACGCTGGAACGCACCGAAACTGTCTCGGCACGTCTGGATGCGCAGATTCAAGAGATCCCCGGTGTCGCGAGCACCGTTCTGGTGAACGGGTTCTCGCTGCTGAACGGCACGACGACAAACGGAGCGTCCATTTTCGTCAACCTCACCAACTGGGAGGAGCGGCAAGAACCTGATCTGAGCGCCGATGCCATTCTGGGCAAGGTTCTGGCGATTGCAAACCAGGAATCCGCAGCGTCGATTGTGGCCTTCAACCCGCCGCCCATTCAGGGCTTGGGCATGTCCGCTGGCGTGGAAATGGAGGTACAGCAAACCGGAGGCGGATCGCCGCAGGATCTGGCCTCGGCTGTTGGCTCATATGTTTATGCCGCGAACCAGCGGCCTGAAATCGCACAGGCCTACACCACTTTCCGCGCAAACGTCCCGCAGCTGTTCGTTGATCTGGACCGGGAAAAAGCCAAGACGCTGCAGGTCTCGGTGGCCGAGATCTTCCAGACCATGCAGGCGCAGCTTGGTTCATATTACGTAAACGACTTCAACCTGTTTGGTCGTGTTTACCGCGTCATGATCCAGGCCGAAGGCTCGTACCGGAACAAGGTCGAGGATATCTCGGACCTCTATGTACGTTCCACCAAAGGCGAGATGGTGCCGTTGGGCACATTGATCGACGTCGAAAACGTACTGGGTCCGGTTCTGCTGAAACGGCACAATCTGTTCCGTTCTGCGACTGTGACCGCAGTTCCAGCGGCCGGACTGTCAACCGGTGACGCCATCACCGCTATGACCGAAGAATCGGCGACCGCCCTGCCCCCCGGTTATGCCTATGAATGGACCGGAACGGCGCAGCAGCAGCTGGCCTCGGGCGGTCTGGTCGTTGTGATCCTTGGGTTGGCGATCCTGTTTGGGTACCTGTTCCTTGTCGGCCAATATGAAAGTTGGACGATGCCCGTTTCGATCCTGATGTCGGTGACCGTTGCCTTGTTCGGTGCCGTCGCAGCGGTGGCAATCGTGGGCAGCGACATCAACCTCTACACGCAGATCGGGATGATCATGCTGGTCGGGCTTGCGTCAAAGAACGGGATTCTCATCGTCGAATTTGCGATGGAACAAAGGGCCAAGGGGCTGTCCGTCAAAGACGCCGCGGTCGAGGCTGCTTTCCAGCGGTTTCGCGCCGTGATGATGACCGCATTGTCCTTCCTGTTGGGCGTGGTTCCATTGCTGGCAGCGAACGGTGCCGGAGCGGCCAGCCAGAAGGCCATCGGTGTGGCCGTGTTTGGCGGTATGCTTGCTGCGACACTGTTCGGCGTCATTCTGGTTCCCGTCCTTTATGCCGTTATGCAAAGCATGCGAGAGTGGATCAAAGGGAGCAAGAATGATCCAGGACCGTCGGAGGAAACCGCGTAAAAACGGCACCAAAACGAAAACGCCCCGCAAAACAGCGGGGCGTTTTTTCGTGTGAAGCGACTGGTTGTTGCGTTACCGATTTGTCATCCAGTCTTCGAGCCGATCAATCTGCTCGGGGCTTAGTCGTAGACCCAACTTATTGCGGCGCCATACAACGTCCTCGGCGGTGCGCGCGTATTCCTTGTCCATCAACCAAACAAGTTCGGTCTCGGTCAGCGTCGCCCCAAAATCCTCGCCCAAATCGGTCTGATCTTTGGTCGCCCCCAGAATGTCCCAAGCTTCGGTGCCGTAGGCCCGGACCAGCCTATGCGCCCATGCTTCTGTAAGGAAAGGATAGTCCGTTTGCACCTGCCGAACTAAATCCGGCGCACCATCAACGGGGAAATCTCCTCCGGGCAGCGATACTCCGGCAGTCCACGGCCCTGCAAGATCTGGGAAATACTCTCCGATCTTCTCCAGCGCGCTTTCCGCGAGGCGCCGGTATGTGGTGATTTTGCCGCCAAAGACATTCAGAACCGGAGCGCCGCCTGTGGCATCAACCTTCAGCGTATAGTCTCGGGTCGCTGCGGTGGCACTGCTTGCGCCGTCGTCATAAAGTGGACGCACGCCAGAATAGGTCCAGACGATATCAGCACGAGTCACCGGTTTCTTAAAATACTTCGTGGCAAATGCGCATAAGTACTCCTGCTCGGCCTCGGTGCAAACTGGCCGCTCCGATGGATCAGAATGATCCTGATCTGTGGTGCCAATTAGGGTGAAGTCTTGCTCGTAGGGAATGGCAAAGATGATGCGCCCATCCTCACCCTGAAAGAAGTAGCATTTGTCGTGATCAAACAGCTTGGGTGTCACGATATGACTGCCCCGCACCAACCGGACCCCTTCGCGTGAATTTATGTGGATCTTGGTCTGAATGATATCGCCCACCCACGGGCCACCTGCATTGATCAACATCCTTGCCAGAATTGTCTCAGTCTCACCGCTCTGCTGATCGCGGATCGTGATATGCCACAAGTCATCAACACGCCTGGCCGCAAGAACCTCGGTCCGGACCCTGATCTTCGCGCCCCTTGCCTCAGCGTCACGGGCGTTCAGAACCACCAGCCGAGAATCTTCGACCCAGCAATCCGAGTATTCGTAGGCTGTTTCGAACTTGTCTTGCAAAGGCGCGCCCTCAGGCACAGAGCGCAGGTTCAACGCGCGCGTTCCCGGCAGAATTTTGCGGCCGCCAAGATTATCGTACAAAAACAAGCCCAACCGGATCAGCCAGGCCGGGCGCCGCCCACGCATCCATGGCATCACCGTACTCAGCAATCGCGAGGTTGGCGTCTCAGAATCAAAGCGCATATCGGCGTGATACGGTAACACAAAACGCATCGGCCAACTGATATGCGGCATCGCGCGCAGCAGCGTTTCCCGCTCGATCAGAGCTTCGCGGACCAGACGGAACTCAAAAAACTCCAAATACCTTAGCCCACCATGGAACAGTTTGGTCGACGCCGAGGATGTGGCAGATGCCAGATCGTTCATCTCTGCCAAAGTGACAGACAATCCCCGCCCCGCAGCGTCCCTTGCAATTCCGCACCCGTTGATGCCGCCACCGATTATGAAAAGATCGGTTACCTGACTGCTGTCTGATGACATATCCAAACGATTCCCCAAAAGTGGCAGTTTCGATGGCATTAGCATCACAACACTTCGTATCGTCAACATAACTTTTCGCAAATGTTCGCTTGCGGTCATAATTCGCAAAATTTTTTAATTACTGCTCAATAAGTCTTGCCAGTTTCAAAAAATAGAACAAAAACGAACTATCCCAAGCGCAGAGCTGATCTATGTCTTTATCCTTCCGTCAATCAGACATTCTTGAAATCGCCAATGAAGAGGGTCGCGTTACCGTCGACGGACTGGCCGAACGCTTTCAGGTGACGGTTCAGACCATCCGCCGCGACCTGTCCGAGCTATCCGATGCAGGAAAACTGGACAGGGTGCACGGAGGGGCCGTCCTGCGTTCGGGCGTGTCCAATATTGGTTACGAGGACCGGCGTGCCCTGAACCATGAGGCCAAGATTCGCATCGCCGAACGCTGCGCAGCAGATATTCCGGAAGGCAGCTCGATCTTTATGAATATCGGCACCTCGACCGAGGCCGTCGCACGACAGTTGCTCGACCACAAGAATCTGATGGTCGTAACCAACAACATGAACGTGGCCAATATCCTTGTAGAGAACCCGGATTGTCAGATTGTCGTTGCAGGTGGTGTTCTGCGCCGATCGGATAGCGGGCTGGTAGGCAATCTGGCAGTTTCAACCATCCGACAATTCAAATTTGATCACGCCATAATTGGATGCTCGGCCTTAGATTTGGACGGAGACTTGATGGATTTTGACCTACAGGAAGTACTGGTCAGCCAAACAATCATTGAACAGGCACGGCAGATCAGCCTCGTCGCTGACAATTCCAAGTTCCGCAGAACCGCACCTGCGCGCATAGCGTCGCTGGCGGATATTGATACGGTTTATACAGATTCTGACTTTCCTGAAACGCTGGCCCGGAAATGCAATGACTGGCAAACGCAAATTATGGAATGCAAATAGCCCTCTACTGCGCCTTTCGGTTGTCTCTGCTTGCCAGACCACAATCCAGATGACAAAGTCGTGATCAATTGCAATTGGCGCAAGGGGGGCGGCAGCGGACCATGATCGCGCTTTTATTTTCGTTACTTACAGTCACAATGGGATTAAATTTCTTTGGCCGGACAAGCGCCGGAATGGCACTGTTTCTGATCACTCTGGCGTTGAGCGTCTATTGGCTGAAATTTCACGCCACCAGCACATTGACCATTCAGCTGTAGGGGGCGCTTCAATGACACCTGAACTGTCTCGCACCCTGAATGCCGTTGGCGCATTTGCTGTCAGCCTCGTACTTGTATTGGCCTACGCCTATCAGTTTTCGCTGAACGAGTTGCCCTGTCCGCTTTGTTTGTTGCAGAGGGTCGGTTTTGTCGCCGTCGGCGTTGGACTTGGGCTGAACCTGCTTTACGGAGCGCGTGCGCGTCACTATGCGCTAATGCTGCTTGCCGCACTTTACGGAGGCAGCGTTTCGATCCGTCAAATCCTGCTGCATATCGTACCAGGCACAGGCCACTACGGCTCTCCCGTATTAGGGCTGCACTACTACACCTGGGCCGCCATCTGCTTTTTTCTGGTCCTTCTGGGAACTGCGATCATGCTGATGTTTGACAGGCAATATGTCAGTGGCGCGCAACAAGGCCCGCGTTTCGGAGGAAGCGGGTTGGCAAAAGCTGCATTTTTTACGTTGTTGGCTCTGGCGGGGCTAAACGCGATCTCGACCCTGATCGAATGCGGCCCAACCATTTGTGCGGACCCGCCGACCAGTTACAAATTGATTGACGAACTGGGCAACAACAACTGAGGATGGCACAACCTTCCCAACAGGAGGCGCGAGCATGGGACTTTTGGGGCAGCCGCTAGGCTACTATGACTATTTGACATTTGTGGCACTCATTCTGCTTCTGGCTGCCGTGATGGCGTTGTTTCTGTTTCTCATGGGTCTGCCGGGGCGAATAGCGATCAAACGCAATCACCCGCATGCCGAAGCCGTCAAGATCATGGGATGGATGGGTTTTTTGGCTATAGTCCCGTGGGTGCATGCCTTTATCTGGGCGTTCCATGACGGGGTGACAGTCGACATGCGCCGTGGCCCTGATGAAGAACGCAAAGCGATCCGGGATGAGATCAAGCGTCTGGGCGGCACCGTTAAACCGGAATACCAAGACCCGCTGGACACCGACGAAACCAAGCAAGCCTAACGCCAAAGGAATTCAGCACTCATGTTTGTCGCCCTTGGCATCACGCTGTTCTACATCATTTTTGTCTGGTTCATCTTTTTCAAGATGGAATGGCTGAAATTCAACATCATGTGGGGGATCGTCTCGTTCTGGGTCGGCGCTCATCTGCTGCTGATCTTTTTGGTCGCGCTGCGGTTCTTTCAGCCCTTCTCAGTTGACAGCCACGTTGTGCGGTCCACGATCCAGATCGTTCCGCGCCTGACACAGCCCACAATCCTGTCCGAGGTTCTGGTCGAGCCCAACACATGGGTCACGAAGGGCGATCCGCTGTATAAGTTCGACGATACGGTGTTTTCGCTGGCCGTAGACAAGGCAAATGCCCAGTTGGTGGCGGCACAGCAAAACGCGAAAATTCTCGAACAGGACGTCATCGCTGCAAGCGAAGCGGTTGAGCGTGCAAATGCGCAATTGGCGTATGCCCAAACGGAACAGGCGCGTTACGAAAACCTCGTTCCGGCTGGTGGGGCACGTCAGGACGAACTAGACCGCTGGAACGAACAGGTCGCGGAAGATCAGGCCAAAATCAAAGAGGCTCAGGCCAATCTGGAAAAGGCCAACCTCGCGCTGGATTCACAGATCGACGGGGTGAATACCGGCATTTTGGAGGCTGAGGCACAGCTGGCCGAAGCCGAGTATTTTCTGGACAACACAACGATCTATGCCCCCGAAAATGGCATGATCGTTTCACAACAGGCGCGTCCTGGTATGGTCGTGGGGGAAATTCGTCTGGGTGCCATTGCCAGCTTTGTCACCGAAGAAGACCCCTATATTCTAGCCACCTTCCGCCAGCAGAACCTGAAATTCGTTGAGGTCGGCCAACCGGTAGAAGTTGCGCTGGACCTTTACCCCGGAGAAATTCTGACCGGCAAGGTCGAAGCCGTCTGGTGGGCCACACGTCAAGGCCAATACCTGCCCTCAGGCCGCCTGCCCGGCTTTGAGCTGCCGAAGCTTCCCGGTCGGATCGCTGTTCAAATCTCAGTCGATGTGCCTGAGGGGCACACCTTCCCCGCTGGTGGCCATGCGGCCGTAGCAATCTACACGGGCATGGGTCAAAGTTTTGAGTTTCTGAGGCGCATCAATATCCGCCTCTATTCCTTTGCCAACTTCATCCGGCCGCTGGATATCTGAGGATGCGTAAGATGACTCTCCGCCGGTTGTTGGGCAACGCCCTTTGCGCTGCCACTCTCGCCGCCTGTACGCCGGTGGGGCCCGATTTCGTGCGTCCCAACTCTCCAGTGGTGAAGCAATGGATGGAGGTCAACAACCCCAGCGCGGGTCAAAGCGGCCTGACCTCGCGCAGCGCCCCCGTTGTGCGCTGGTGGGAGACATTCAACGATCCGACGCTGAACAAACTAATCGCCGAAGCCTATGCGCAAAACCTGACCTTGCAGGTTGCGGGCGCCCGAGTACTTCAGGCTCGTGCGCAACTTGGTATCGCATTTGGAGAGCTGTACCCGCAGTCGCAGGCCGTGGGCGGTTCGCTGCAACGCCGACAGATCAGCGACAACCTTGGGCCGATTTCGGATATACGGCGTATCATCCCTTTGGACACCGAATTCTCAACCTCGCAAGTCGGTTTTGATGCGCAATGGGAACTGGACGTTTGGGGCCAACAACGTCGCGGCGTACAGGCCGCACGGTCTAACCTTGCACTACAGGTCGCCAATTATGACGACGCTCTAGTCACGCTTACCGGGGACGTTGCAGCGCTATATATCAACATCCGTTCGTTGCAGGAGGCTCTGCGCATCGCGCGGGAGAACATCACGATCCAGCAGGAATCCGCAGACCTCACCCAGTTACGCTTTAACAACGGCGTGACGACCGAGCTGGATGTGCAGGAATCAACTGCTCTGCTCAACAACACGAAGGCGCTAGTGCCCGAGCTGGAAAGCGATATCCAACAGGCCAAGAACGCGCTGGCAGTTCTTTTGGGCAAAACCCCTTCCCAGATGGCGGGCCTGATTGGAAATTCGGGCCGCATTCCAACAGGGCGCAGCAACGTAGCTGTGGGAGTCCCTGCCGAATTGCTACGGCGGCGGCCCGACGTCCGCGCCGCCGAACTTGCGGCTGCCACCCAGTCGGCGCAGGTGGGAATCGCTTTGGCTGATCTCTATCCGCAATTCATCCTGTCTGGGTCGATCGGATTGCAGGCTTCGGGCGGGCGTGATCTGTTCAGCACCAATAGTGCCACGGGATTGGCCAGTGCAGGCGTTGTCTGGAATGTCCTGAACTATGGCCGCATCAAGAACAACGTCCGCGCTCAGGATGCGGCTTATCAGGCGTTGATCGCAAATTACCAGAACACTGTGCTGACCGCCTATTCAGAGGTTGAAAGTGCGATGGTCGCCTATGCACAGGCGCGCAAACAGGTCACCTTTTATCAGCGTAGCGTTGAAGCATCGCGCAAAGCTGCTGACATAGCCGTAGATCAATACCGCGATGGCATCGCCAGTTATTCCCGTATCTTGAATACACAGACTGCCCTGCTCCGTTCACAAGCAAACTTGATCGAGGCGCGGCAAGAAGTCTCGTCCAATCTGGTCGCGATCTACAAAGGTTTGGGTGGCGGCTGGCAGATCCGTCAGAATCAGGAGTTCCTACCCGAGACTGTTCTGGCCGAAATGGCCTATCGCACCGATTGGGGTGATCTGCTTGAGAAAACGCCAACACGCGCCAGCCTGAACTAAACGCTATTTCGTCAACCCGCGCAGGCCACCCGAGATCAGGATGTTAACTTCGTAGAGGATACGTGGCGCCGCCAATCCGCCGGGGCTGGCCAGATAGTTGGGGCTCCATTCCGGATCGAATTTCTGCTTGAAGGCGCGCAGGCCTTCGAAGTGGTAGAACTGCTCGCCATGTTCATAAACGAACCCACCGATCCGATTCCAAAGCGAGGCCAACTGCCGGTTCTCAATCCCTGAGAACGGAGCAGCGCCCAGCGAGAACCAGTGGAATCCCTGCTCGGAACCCCAGACCATCATCTCGGCGAACAGTGCGTCCATGACAAAACTGGGACTGTCGGGTTCGTAACGCATCAGGTCCAGAGACAATTCGGATTTGTTTCCGCCTTGAAACAGGTTGGCGAAAGCCATGATCTTGCCTGTCTCATCCCGCAGAACGGCGTGGTCGAAATAGGACAGGTAGGCATCATCAAAGCCGCCCAGTGCAAAACCTTTTTCCTCACCCGCCTTTTGCGCCAACCAGTCGTCCGAGATCTGATGAAGCTCGGGCAACACCGGAGCAAGCTGTTCCTTGGGGATGATTTCGAACTTGTACCCTTCACGCTCGGCCCGGTTCTTGGCCTGACGAAACCGTTTGCGCGATTTTCCATCCAGAGAGAAATCCTGCAGCGGCACGCGGGCCACTTCTCCGATCTTCAAGATAGATAGGCCGAGGTCGAGGAAAGTTGGCAGATACTTGGTCGATACACTGTAGAAGGCACAAAGCTTGCCTTCGCGATCGGCCATTTCTCGCAATTGCCAGATCAGTTGTTGCCCTGCCTTTTCATCTCCCACCGGCTCACCCTTGGTGATAAGCGCGTTGCCAGTATCGGCATAAGCGAGGAATGCGGTTTCGTCGGGTGAAATCAGGAATTGCTTGTCGCCCGTAAGCGAAATCTGAGACTCGGTGTCTTCGCTTTCCATCACAAGCCGTTCAACGACTTCGGGAATTTCAGTGCGAACCGGAGCCGGAATTTCTCTCCCAAACAGAGAGTTCACCGCCACAATGCCAAGGATCACAGCGACAACAAGGCTTGAGCGTAGGAAACGTGAGGCATCGCCGCTCCAGGCAAAATCCCACCACAAGGCGTTCTCGTATTCAACATGGGAATAAGCGAACAACCCGATCCAGAAAATGACTGCCAGCAATGCGACTACGCTGACCAGCCATGGGATATTCAGCCGAAAGATCGACGCACCACTAACCCGGTAGAAAGCCCCCCGAAACATCGCCAGAAGGCCAATCGTAAACAGCAAGGACAGGGCTTCATGTGTATCCAACCCCTTGGCGAGCGAGGCAAAGAAACCAGCCGCCATCAACAACATGGCTACGACCCATGCGCGATAGAGTTTGCGGAATAGTCCACGCGATACCAACAGTAGTAAAACGCCCACTGCGCTGCCTGCGAGGTGTGAGGCCTCGACAAACGACAAGGGCAGCACCGCACGCAGTACGCCAAGGTTTTGGGAACTGGAAGGTAAGGCACCCGAGACCAGCAAGATCACCCCAGCCACTGCCGCAACACCCGCGGCCACCATCGGGACAATGGGGCGGATTGCGCGATAAACCCAGGTCATCGCGCCCCCGATGCGTCGGCGCTGAGTCATTGCCGATGCGACCGCAATCGACAGGCTGGCAATGGCAAATGGCAAAAAAGTATAGATCAGCCGGTACAGTAGAAGTGCAGCAATGACATCAGACCGGCCCGATGCCCCGAGGCCTGCAATCAGGGTCGCTTCGAACACGCCTATTCCACCCGGTGCATGGCTGAGGATGCCCACCGCGATTGCACCGATATAGACCGCGAAGAAATATGGATAGCCAAAACCCAGATCGTCAGGCATCAATACCCAAAGCGCCATGGACGCGCCGAACAGATCGCCAACTGCAGCGACTGTCAGCAAGCTGGCCAGCTTACCACCCGGCAGGTTGAACCCGAAGCCGCCATACGCCAATCGCCGCCCACCGCTTGAAAGCCAGACAAACAGAACAATCAGCCCCGCAAGCATGCAGAGGCCTATCACAGTTTCCATTGTCTCACTGATGGGCAGGACCTTGGAAATACCGTCAGGATGGATGGTGAGCAGCAGGCCCAGAAGCAGAACCAGCCCCATCCAGAACGCCACCCACGAGGTCGCGATCACTCCCGCAACGCGCCCCAAATCCAGCCCGAGCGAGGCATAGATCCGATATCGGATCGCGGTGCCGGTGATGTAAGAGAATCCAAGGCAATTCGACACCGCGTAACCGCTCGCCCCAGCCATTCCGGCAACGGGCAAAGGCACCTTTCCACCAGCCACACTCTGCACGGCAAGGACATCATAGAATGATAGAGACAGAAAACTAAACGCCGTCCAACACAGCGCGAAGAACATGAACTTCCCAGGCTTCGCCGCGATATCACTTTGGATATCTGACCATTTCACATGTGCAGACAGGTCGTGCAGAACCGCGAGTGCTATTCCGGTGATCAGCAGCGGAACCGCAATCTTGACCAATGGCTTTTCCAGCAACCCTGCTACGCGCTCGGCCAAATTTTCCACGCGCGTCTCATTGGTGCTCGCCTCTGTGGTCATACCGTACGTCCCTGCCCTATGATCTTCAGATCAGTGTTAATTCAAAGCTTTGCACGATTCTCGAATCCGTCAAAGTGGCTTGAACAGCCTGTCACGAACGGCCCTTGCGCGTAGAAAGCAACAGGTTTGTCTCGGACCGCGTGATGCCTTCCATCCGCCTGATCTGGAACAACACTTCATCAAGCTCGTCCAGAGTATCTGTGCCGATCTCGGCTATCAGATCCCAACTGCCATTGGTCGAGTGTACTGCCCGAACTTGCCGCATCGCAGCCAGCCGGGACCTGATCCGCTCGGTCCCGCGACCTTCGATTCCAAGCATCATCAATCCACGTACGGGGCTTTCCGACACACCCTGCCGGGTCACCACAGTGAACCCTACGATTTCGCCAGATTGCTTGAGACGCTGCAGTCGGCTGCGCACAGTCGTTCGTGTTACGCCAAGCAATTCGGCCAATTCTGACAGCGATGCGCGTGCGTCCCTATGCAGGGCATTCAGCAACCTATTATCCAGTTCGTCCATACTTAATTACCAAATAGAATTTTGTTGATCCAGTTTGATCAATTTGCCCTCTTCTCTCAACTCATATCGTATCGATAGATAGACTTATGAGCAAACAGAACATCATTCTCGCCGGGATTCCGATGGATGCTGGCAAACATCGTCAGGGCTGTCGAATGGGCCCCGACGCCTACCGTGTTGCCGGGCTTGAACAAGCGCTGTCTGACCTGGGCCATACTGTAACCGACATTGGCGATACTCACCAGGATCAGGTAGATGTGCCAGAAGACGCCCATCTGTTTTCGCTTCCGGAATGCGTGGGCTGGACACAGGCGTTGAGCCGGACTGCGAATGAAGTCGCAGAGCAAGGTTTGCCGATCTTCATGGGCGGCGATCACGCGCTGTCGATGGGTACGGTGACAGGGATGGCGGCACACGCGGATGAAATCGGGCGCCCGCTCTTTGTTCTTTGGTTGGATGCACACAGTGATTTTCATACACCGAGCAGCACAGATAGCGGCAATTTACATGGAACACCCGTCGCCTATTTCACCGGTCAACCGGGGTTTGAGCCCTTTCCTCCTGTAACCACTCCAATCCCAACCAATCGCGTTGGGATGATAGGATTGCGCTCGGTTGATCCAGCCGAACGCGCGGCGCTGGAAAAGGATGACGCGATGCTGGCCGATATGCGCAGCATCGATGAACACGGCATCAAGACCCCACTTCTGGCCTTTCTCGACAAAGTACGCGAGGCCAACGGCATCCTGCATGTCTCGTTGGATGTGGATTTCCTTGACCCCTCGATCGCACCAGCAGTTGGCACCACAGTCCCCGGAGGCGCGACCGAGCGTGAGGCGCATCTGGTCATGGAACTCCTGCACGAAAGCGGCCTCGTTTGTTCGCTGGACCTCGTCGAGTTGAACCCGTTCCTTGATGAGCGCGGCCGGACCGCAAAACTGATGGTCGATCTTGCGGCCTCGCTTATGGGGCGTCGCATCTTCGATCGCCCGACCCGGAGTTTCTGATGATATCTCTTCAATCGCCTTCGGCTGTAGTGATGGTGCGCCCCCGTGCATTCGCGTCGAATCCAGAAACCCGAGACGACAATGCGTTTCAAACGCTGGCAAATCGATCTGCCGCAGCGACTTCAGCGGCTGCGCGGGATGAGCACGACAAAGCAGTAGAACAGCTTCGCGCTGCTGGTGTGACCGTTCATGTGTTTGACGATGAAGGTGAGCGCGATACACCCGACAGCGTGTTCCCAAACAACTGGTTTTCGACCCATCCGGGCGGTCATGTCGCCGTATATCCGATGTTCGTACCATCGCGCCGACGCGAAAGACGCTCAGATGTGATTGAGATGCTAAAGCATGAATATCGTGTTCAGGACATCATCGATTATTCCGGCCTCGAACAGGACGACCTCGCGCTTGAGGGTACGGGCGCAATGGTTTTGGATCACGTGGGCCGTATTGCCTACACCGTTCGATCCAACCGCGCTGATCCGGTGTTGTTGGAACGTTTCTGTACGCATTTCAACTATGAGCCGATCGCGTTCGATGCAAAGGATGCCGAAGGACGCGATGTCTATCACACCAATGTTCTGATGGGGATCGGGACGCACTACGCGCTGATCTGTTTGGACATGATTTCCGACCCAGAACGTCGGGCAACAGTTCGGGCACGGCTTGAGGAGTCTGGTCGTACTGTCATCGATCTGTCTCATGAACAGATCGCAGATTTTGCAGGAAACGCGATTGAGCTTAGCGGCAACGATGGTCTTGTTTTGGCGCTGTCCAGCCGTGCGCTAATGGCTCTTACGCCCGCTCAAGTCGCGGTTATCGAAGCCAGCGCAACTCCGCTGCCACTCTCGGTTCCCACAATTGAAACAGCCGGTGGATCCGTACGTTGTATGATCGCTGGTATCCATCTTTCCCGCCGATAGGAGTCTTTGATGCAACCCTCTGATAAGGCCCTCGTGCCGTTTGTATCCGTCGACAACATGATGCGTCTGGTTCACCACGTCGGGGTCGAACAGATGATCACACAGATTGCTGCGCAGATCGAAGCTGATTTCAAACGCTGGGAGAGTTTTGATAAAACGCCCCGCATCCCGGCTCACTCACCGCACGGCGTAATCGAACTGATGCCAACCTCGGATGGTGAGGCTTACGGGTTCAAATACGTAAACGGGCATCCCAAGAACACGTCTGAGGGCCTGCAAACCGTGACAGCGTTTGGCCTGCTCGCTGATGTCTACACCGGCTACCCGACATTATTGACGGAAATGACTATGCTGACCGCTCTGCGGACGGCAGCAACTTCGGCGCTGGTTGGCAAATACCTCGCGCCCAAATCCGCGACGACGATGGCGATGATCGGAAACGGCGCGCAATCCGAGTTCCAGTGCCTCGCATTCAAGGCCATGTGCGGGATCGATACCGTCCGGCTTTATGACACCGATGCAAACGCGACTGCGAAATGCGCGGCCAACCTCAAGGGCAAAGGGTTGACGGTTGTGCCCTGCAAAACGCCAGAGAACGCGATCGAAGGCGCCCAGATCATAACGACCTGCACCGCTGACAAGAAATACGCCACCATCCTGACAGACAATATGGTCGGCCCCGGCGTCCACATCAACGCGATTGGCGGCGATTGCCCCGGCAAAACCGAACTGCACCGCGATATCCTTCTGCGCTCGGCTATCTTTGTAGAATACCCCGAGCAAACACGGATCGAAGGTGAAATACAGGCTCTGGAGGATGATCACCCGATCACCGAGATGTGGGAAGTGATGACCGGACAGGCCAAAGGCCGCACCGATGATCGACAGATCACGTTGTTTGACAGTGTAGGTTTCGCAATCGAAGATTTTTCGGCACTACGATACATCAAAAGTGCAATTGAAGGCACTGATTTCTATGAAGCATTGGATATGCTCGCAGACCCTGACGACCCAAGGGACCTGTTTGGGATGTTGATGCGGGCAGGATAAAGAACCCGCACATCAATAACTGTGCCCTGGCCTTTGGCCGGGGCTTTTTCTTATCCGGCCAGCGATGGCAAGTATAGAACGATCCCCGGAAAAGCCACCAGCAGCGCGATGGTCAGCGCATCTGCAATGAAGAACGGCGTCACACCCTTGAACACATCCTGAACGCTAAGGTCTGGCCGCACCCCGGCAACGACAAAACAATTCAGGCCAATTGGTGGTGTGATCAGGCAGAACTCGGCCATTTTCACCACAAGAATACCAAACCAGATCGCGCACATTGGCCCAGACATGCCAAATGCGCTGTCTGCGGCGCTGACGGCCTCGCCCCCATTCAGGGCCATAACGGCGGGATACACGACAGGCAGTGTCAAAAGCAGCATGCCGATCGCATCCATGAACATGCCCAGCACTGCATAGGCCAGCAGGATGCAGATCAGAATCAGCATGGGTGACATTTCCAGCGAAGTGATCCAGTCGGAAAACGCTCCGGGCAGATCAGCGAATCCCAGAAAGCGGACATAAATCAGAACGCCCCAGATGATCGCAAAGATCATGGCGGTCAGTTTGGCGGTTTCGAGTAGGGCCGACTTGAACTCTGGCCAGCGCATGCCGTGGATCAGGGCAAAGCAAAACACGATGAAGGCACCGATGGCTCCGCCCTCGGTTGGGGTGCCCCAGGCCTTGTCGCCAAACGGGTTGTAAACGAAACAAATGATGATGAGGATCACGGCCACGATGGGCAAAGCGCCCGGAAGCGCAGCAAATCGTTGTTTCCAGGTGAACCCGGTAACCGGCGGTCCGACAGATTTGAAGATCACGGCAATGCCGACGATCAGTAGCCCGTAAATCACCGCCGAGAACGCACCGGGTATAAATCCCGCAAGCAGCAGTTTTCCTACATCCTGCTCGACAATGATCGCATAAATCACAAGAATCGCGGATGGAGGAATGAGCGAAGCCAAGGTCCCGCCAGCGGCAACGACGCCGGCGGCGAAGCGTTTGTTGTAGCCGACGGCTAGCATCTCGGGGATGGCGATTCTTGCAAAAACGGCTGATGTGGCGACCGATGCACCTGAGACCGCTGCGAAACCGGCGGTCGCAAAGATCGTTGAAACGGCCAACCCGCCGGGCACCCATGCCACCCAGCGTTTTGCTGCCTCAAACAAGGCGCGGGTCAGGCCAGCGTAATAGGCCAGATAGCCGATCAGGATAAATGTCGGGATCAGGCTGAGCGTATGAGACGCCACCTTGGAATGTGGCACCTGCCCCGCCGTTTTGACGGCCACCGTCAGTGCTTTTCCAAACCGCTCGGGGTCATACCCAAATTTCGCCCAGAATATCCAAATAAGGCCAACCAAACCTGCCAACCCGGCAGCAAAGGCCACGCGCATACCAGTGACGACAAGAACCAGCAGCCCGGCGGTGACCCAAAGGCCGATATCAATCGTATCCATGGGTCAGTTACGTCCTTCGAATTGTTCGGCCTCGGCTGCAGCCTGTGCAGCGGCATCCTGTATCAGCGGTACGGCCACCGGGGTTTCGAGCCCCAGCAAGAACGCGCGACCATAGCCCCAGACCTGCAGGACCAATCGAGCACAAAGAATCGAAAAAGCAACGGGCGCCAACAGCTTGGCTGGCCAAATAGGAATCCCGATATCGATTGAGCTGTCGCGGCTCCACATCGGGGCGCCAAAATCAAAGGAGCGGTCGAAATGGGACCAACTGCCCCAAACCAGTGCCAGCATCAGCAGCAGGATCAACAGAACCGAGATCAGTTCAAACAACCACAGCGCCCGCCCTTTCAGGCGCGAGATCACGATATCCATTCGGATGTGCCCGCCATCGCGTTGCACAAACGAAATGCCCAAAAATGCGATCAGGGGCATCGCCTGTTCTATCCAGTCAACATAGCCGGGCAACGGCGCATTCAAGGCGTTTCGGCCGCTGACTGACACAACAGCCAGCACCATCAGTCCGAAGACCGCAAATCCACTGATCAGCGCCATAAAGCGCTCCAGTCGCAACAATCGGTGATCCAGCCGACTTAGAAGACCGCCATCCTCAAGCACCGTGGCATGTCCTGCCATCTCAGCAATCCTTTGATTGTAGGAAAGGCCGGGGGCCCAATGACACCCGGCGAAGGGCGATTAATTACCGCCGCGTTGCTGTTGCAGTGTTGCCTGCACTAGATCGTACAGGTCCTGCGCTGGCAAACCCTGAGCCGTCATGTCTTCAATCCATTTTGCGCGGATTGGATCGGCGGCCTTGGCGCGGAACTCTTCAAGAACTGCGCCGTCAATCTCGACCTTTTCAACGCCCTTTTCTTCCAGAACGCCGTCCCACTTTTCAAGCAGTCCACCGTAGTTGGCCAGATAATGTGCGATCGCCTCATCAATCGAGCTATCAAGCGCCTCACGGTGTTCCGCTGGCAGGGCTTCATAGGCGTCTATATTCACCACAACCGGGCAATTCACGGTTCCCGGATTGAGGTTCGCCGTCCACCAGTCGGCTTCGTTGATGGTTCCAAACGACAGATGCGCATGCTGAGCGAAGGCCACTGTATCGACCACGCCCGATTCCATCGCATTGTAGGCTTCGGTTGCGGGCACGGACGTAGGTACTCCACCAACCGCTTCAAATGCTTGCCCCAAACCACCGGTGGCGCGGACGCGCATTCCGTCGAAATCGGCAAGTTCATCACGAGGGTCACCGGTGCCAACAAGGTTATATTGAGGCATCGGCGAAGTCATGATGATACGCGCGTTCCATTGCGCCATCTCATCCTTGACCGCCGGGTGATCATAAACCGCGTGGCTGACGGCCACTTCTTCATCCAGTGTGTTCACACCCAGGAAGGGCAGTTCCAGAACAGTGATCGCGCGGTTCTTGTCGCGGTGGTAGCCCGCGCAGAACTGCGCCATCTCAAACGCACCAATCTCGATCCCGTCCAGATTTTCCTTGGGCTTCGACAGGCCACCATAGCTGACATTGATGGTGAAATCGCCGCCGGTTTTCTCGTTCACCAGTTCAGCCAGTTTTTCAACATGTTCGGTAAAAGCACGACGTTTACCCCAGACCGAGGCATTCCATTCGGTCGCGGCTGCCTCGGTGACAAACGCCACGCTCAGGGCGGCAAAGGCCGCACCACTCAGTATCTTATTCATTGTGATCTCTCCCATAGATGCGCCCCCTATCGAGGCGCTTGAAAGAGAAGCTAGCGCCTAGTCTGGAATCTGCCAACCCCTGCTTGGATAAGCGGTGTTACCGCAATCAATTCAGCTCAACAAAATGGGGCTATACACTAATATTCCAGAACCGATCCGTTGAGCTTTATATATGTTACAGTTATATTATTGTTATTATTATATAATTACTATTTATTTCATATTTGTTTACAAGTAACGCGATTATTCTGAAACTTATTTACAAAGAAGTTCAAGGATTATCGCAATTTATTTATTTCTTTTCTGATCTCCGTATTATTCGACTCGGGGAGGAAATGGATCGACATTGTCTGATCGGCTGGCAATATCGGTCACATGCAATCCAGTCTAGAGGGAGGAGCCTCAAAAATGACCACCGCTGCCCAGGCAGATGCCAAGACATATCCGCCATCCGCAGAAACCGTCGCCCGCGCGCATGTCGACGCCGACAAATACGCAGATATGTATGCTGCGTCGATCAACAACCCTGAGGCATTTTGGGATGAGCAAGGCAAGCGCGTTGACTGGATCAAGCCCTATACTCAGGTCAAAGACGTCAGCTATGAATTTGGTTCGGTTGGCATAAATTGGTATGCGGACGGTACGCTGAACGTCTCAGCCAACTGCTTGGACCGTCATTTGAAGACGCGTGGCGATCAGACGGCCATTATCTGGGAGCCAGATGATCCAAACGACACGGCTCAGTATATTACTTATGCCGAACTGCATCGCCGCACTTGCCGGATGGCCAACATCCTTGAGTCGATGGGTGTACGCAAAGGCGACCGCGTTGTCATCTATCTGCCAATGATCCCCGAAGCTGCTTACGCGATGCTGGCTTGTGCACGGATCGGAGCGATTCATTCGATTGTATTTGCCGGATTTTCACCCGACGCGTTGGCGGCACGTATCAACGGCTGCGACGCCAAAGTCGTCATCACTGCCGATGAGGCGCCCCGTGGTGGCCGCAAGACCCCGCTGAAGTCGAACGCAGACGCTGCACTGCTGCACTGTAAGGACACAGTAAAATGCTTGGTCGTTAAACGCACTGGCGGGCAAACCACGTGGATCGACGGTCGTGACTACGATTACAACGAAATGGCGCTTGAGGCGGACGACTATTGTGCACCCGCTGAGATGAACGCTGAAGACCCGCTGTTCATCCTCTATACCTCCGGTTCGACAGGTCAGCCCAAGGGCGTTGTTCATACGACCGGCGGCTATTTGGTCTATGCGGCCATGACGCATGAGATCACGTTCGATTATCACGAAGGCGACATTTACTGGTGCACGGCGGATGTGGGCTGGGTCACCGGCCACAGCTATATCGTCTATGGCCCGCTGGCCAACGGTGCGACCACGCTGATGTTCGAAGGTGTGCCTACCTATCCGGATGCCTCGCGCTTCTGGCAGGTGTGTGAAAAGCACAAGGTGAACCAGTTCTATACCGCCCCAACTGCGCTGCGCGCTCTGATGGGGCAAGGCAACGAGTGGGTCGAGAAGTGCGACCTGAGCGACCTACGCACGTTGGGCACGGTCGGCGAGCCTATCAATCCGGAGGCCTGGAACTGGTATAACGAAGTGGTTGGCAGTGGACGTTGTCCGATCGTTGACACCTGGTGGCAGACCGAAACTGGCGGTCACTTGATGACCCCCCTGCCCGGTGCTCACGCGATGAAGCCCGGCTCGGCGATGAAGCCCTTCTTTGGCATTCAGCCCGTGGTTCTCGACCCTCAGTCCGGTGTTGAGATCGAAGGCAATGGTGTCGAAGGCGTTCTGTGCATCAAGGACAGCTGGCCCGGTCAGATGCGCACCGTTTGGGGCGATCATGAGCGGTTCGAAAAGACCTATTTCTCGGATTACAAAGGCTACTACTTCACAGGCGACGGCTGCCGTCGCGATGAGGATGGCGATTACTGGATCACTGGCCGCGTCGATGATGTGATCAACGTCTCGGGTCACCGGATGGGTACTGCCGAAGTGGAAAGCGCACTGGTGGCACATGCCGCCGTGGCCGAGGCCGCCGTTGTCGGTTATCCACATGAAATCAAAGGGCAAGGCATCTATTGCTATGTCACATTGATGAATGATCGCGAGCCTTCGGATGATCTACTGAAGGAGTTGCGCACTTGGGTCCGGACCGAGATCGGCCCGATCGCCAGCCCGGATGTGATCCAGTGGGCTCCTGGCCTGCCCAAGACACGCTCGGGCAAGATCATGCGCCGCATCCTGCGCAAGATTGCCGAGAACGACTTTGGCTCGCTTGGGGATACTTCCACACTGGCCGATCCTTCGGTGGTCGAAGACCTAATCGAAAACCGCGCGAACAAGTGAGGATGTGATGGAGGCTGCCACGACCATATCCCCCGCCGTTCTGATCCTTCTCGGCCCTCCGGGCGCCGGGAAGGGCACGCAGGCCCGTATGTTGGAAGAGAAGTTCGGGCTTGTACAACTCAGCACCGGTGATCTGCTGCGCGACGCGGTTGCCGCAGGCACTGATGCCGGTAATGCGGCCAAAGCGGTAATGGAGGCCGGTGATCTTGTCAGCGACGGGATAGTCATCGCTATCCTGCGCGACCGCATGGCGGAACCGGACTGCGCCAAGGGCGTCATTCTTGATGGATTCCCGCGCACTACCGTTCAGGCCGAAGCGCTTGATGGTTTACTCGCGTCGTCAGATCAGAAGATCAACGCGGCCATCAGCCTTGAGGTTGAAGACGCCGAAATGGTTACGCGGATTTCGGGTCGCTACACGTGCGCCGGATGCGGTGAAGGCTATCACGACACGTACAAGCAGCCCGTCGAAGACGGCAAATGTGACAAGTGCGGCCACACCGAATTCAAGCGCCGCGCTGATGACAATGCCGAGACGGTCGCTTCGCGGCTCACCGCCTATCACACGCAAACCGCACCATTGATTGACTACTATCAAGCCCAGGGCGTGCTGAAAGGCATCGATGCCATGGGTCAGATCGACGACATCGCGCAAGACCTTCACGGGATTGTCGGCGAAGTCATGGACTAAAGGGAGCAGATAAGCCCTAGGGCCTTGATCCAAAAACAGAATACTTCAATGGAACTGCCTCGGCGGACCGGAGAAGCTATGCCTGACGCCATCCGGCATCTGGCAATTTCGAGAAGCGGCCCATGGCACTGGAGGAGTTGGGCAACGGGCCGCCAATGAGGGAAGCGAAGGAGGAACCCGCGATGGCGGATCATTCAACAAACTCCGCGCAGACTGCCGAAGCCGATAAGGGCTATTGGCAGGCCAACCTGCGCCTCATCTACATCAGCCTCGCGATTTGGGCGCTGGTGTCGTTTGGATTCGGCATTCTGCTGCGTCCGCTGCTGTCTGGCATCGCCGTTGGCGGTACAGATCTGGGCTTTTGGTTCGCTCAGCAAGGATCGATCCTGGTCTTTCTGGTGCTGATCTTCAACTACGCCTGGCGCATGAACAAGCTCGACGCTGAACACGGCGTGGACGAGGAGTAAGAGCCATGGATCAGTTTACCATCAACCTGCTGTTTGTGGGCGCGTCCTTTGCGCTTTACATCGGCATCGCAATCTGGGCCCGTGCGGGTTCCACATCGGAATTCTATGCCGCCGGTCGCGGCATTCACCCGGTCACCAACGGTATGGCGACAGCGGCAGACTGGATGTCGGCGGCCTCGTTCATCTCGATGGCGGGTCTGATTGCCTTTACCGGCTATGACAACTCAACCTTTCTGATGGGTTGGACCGGTGGCTACGTGCTGCTGGCTCTGCTGCTTGCGCCTTATCTGCGTAAGTTCGGCAAATACACCGTGTCGGAATTCATCGGCGACCGCTTCTACAGCCAGACAGCCCGCATCGTTGCCGTGATTTGCCTGATCGTTGCCTCGGTGACCTATGTGATTGGTCAGATGACTGGCGTGGGCGTGGCCTTCGGCCGCTTCCTCGAAGTGTCCAACACCTCGGGTCTGCTAATCGGTGCCGCTGTTGTGTTTGCCTACGCAGTGTTTGGCGGGATGAAGGGCGTGACCTACACTCAGGTCGCTCAGTACTGCGTGCTGATCACCGCCTATACAATCCCGGCCATCTTCATCTCGTTGCAGCTGACCGGTACGCCGGTTCCGGCGCTGGGTCTGTTTGGTGACACCGCAAGCGGTGAACCCTTGCTGACCAAGCTGGACGCCATCGTGACCGAGCTGGGCTTCAATGAGTACACGGCCCACCACTCGAACACGCTGAACATGGTGCTGTTCACACTATCGCTGATGATCGGTACAGCGGGTCTGCCGCACGTCATCATGCGCTTCTTCACCGTTCCCAAGGTATCTGACGCGCGTTGGTCGGCTGGCTGGGCGCTGGTCTTCATCGCACTGCTGTACCTGACCGCCCCTGCGGTTGGTGCCATGGCGCGTCTGAACATCAGTGACATGATGTGGCCCAATGGCGGCATCGAAGGTGGCGCTGTCTCGGTCGAAGATATAGACAACGATCCGCGCTATGATTGGATGGCTACTTGGCAGAAAACCGGTCTGTTGGATTGGGAAGACAAGAACGGCGACGGCAAGATTCAGTACTACAACGACAAGAATGCCGACATGCAGGCGCTTGCCGAAGAAAAAGGCTGGGTCGGAAACGAGCTAACCAAGTTCAACCGCGACATACTGGTTCTGGCCAACCCCGAGATTGCCAACCTGCCTGGTTGGGTAATCGGTCTGGTCGCAGCCGGTGGTCTTGCGGCTGCTCTGTCTACCGCTGCGGGTCTACTGCTGGCAATTTCGTCGGCCGTGTCCCACGACCTTGTCAAAGGTGCAATCAATCCGTCGATCTCTGAAAAGGGTGAACTTCTAGCGGCGCGGATTGCCATGGCTGTAGCCATCGTTGTTGCAACCTATCTGGGTCTCAACCCTCCGGGCTTTGCGGCGCAGACGGTTGCATTGGCCTTCGGTCTGGCGGCTGCCTCTATCTTCCCGGCGCTGATGATGGGGATCTTCTCGACCCGCATCAACAACACCGGTGCGGTCGCAGGTATGCTGGCTGGTCTGACCGTAACTCTGGTCTACATCTTCCTGCATAAGGGCTGGCTGTTTATTCCGGGCACCAACTCGTTCACCGATGCTGACCCGCTTCTGGGTCCGATCAAGTCGACCTCGTTCGGCGCCATCGGTGCGATGATCAACTTTGCGGTCGCCTATTTTGTAGCAGGCGCAACCAAAGAGACTCCGCAGGAGATCAAAGATATGGTCGAAAGCATTCGCATTCCCCGTGGTGCGGGCGCAGCTCAGGATCACTGAGTGTGATGCGGTCGGTGGCTCTTGTCTTCGATCGCGTCTTTCGACTTACTGTTCCCGCCCGGCACACCACCGGGCGGGATTTTTATTCGGAACTCCGGAGAGCGTAAATGCCCCTGTCCCATGACGAAATCACCCGGTTTCTGAAATCTGTGCACCCCTATGACGCCTTGCCCCAAGATGCTTTGGACGAGCTGGCCCAGCAGATCGAAGTGCGTGAGGTCGATGCCGATGGCAGCATTTACCAGGTGGGCAACGCCTTGCCCGGCGTCTTTGTGATTTACGAAGGACAGGTGGAGATTACCGATGAGAACGGCGCTGTCGTCTCGCATCTGGGATTGCGCAATTCGTTTGGTGAACGCGGATTGCTGAAGGACGGCAAGGCCGCAACCCATGCGCGGGCCCACACGCCGACGGTGCTGATCGTGCTGCCACTGGATTTGGTGAAAAACCTGATCGACGGGCACGACGTGGTGTCCAAATTCTTCAACCGCACACGCGGTGGACGCAGCGGGCCGCAAAGCCTGGCCACCAGTGCAATTGACATTTTGATGGCGCGCGACCCTGCCACTTGCCCGCCCGATACTCCGGTTCAAAACACCGCGCAGATCATGCGCGACCGACATATCTCATCACTCTGCGTGACCGAGGGTGAAAAGTTGCTGGGCATCGCGACCCTGCGCGATATCTCGGGCAAATTCGTCGCCGAGTCGATGCCAGCAGACACTGCGGTTTCAGCCATCATGACCACCAACCCGATCACGCTGTCCCCCACCGATATCGGCTCGGACGTGCTGCATGTGATGATGGAGCGCGGCATCGGGCATATCCCAATTTCCGAGGCCGGGCGGTTGGTTGGCATCGTCACTCAAACCGACCTCACCCGTTATCAGGCGGTCAATTCTGCCGAGTTGGTGGGCCGGATCGCCCGCGCCAATACTGCCGATGAGATGGCTACAGTCACTGCCGAGATACCCCAACTGCTGGTTCAACTCGTTGCAGGCGGCAACCGGCACGAGATCGTGACACGACTGATCACCGACATTGCAGACACCGCAACACGGCG
Source organism: Ruegeria sp. AN6 (assembly GCF_056540425.1). Classification (NCBI taxonomy): domain Bacteria; kingdom Pseudomonadati; phylum Pseudomonadota; class Alphaproteobacteria; order Rhodobacterales; family Roseobacteraceae; genus Ruegeria; species Ruegeria sp. AN6. The sequence goes on along the minus strand of NZ_JBQFWR010000001.1, from coordinate 197,146 downwards.
CTTGCTGGCACTGGCCGAGGCCGAGCTTGGGGCACCTCCGGTGCCATACCTGTGGCTGGCCTGCGGCTCGCAAGGACGGCAAGAGCAGACCGGTGTTTCAGATCAGGACAATTGCCTGATGCTGGATGACAGCGTAACCGAAGACGACATGGCGTACTTCGCAGATCTGGCCAAGTTCGTATCGGACGGGCTGGACGCCTGCGGGTATTTCTATTGCCCCGGCGACATGATGGCGACAAATCCACGTTGGTGCCAACCAGTCAGGGTCTGGCGCGATTACTTCAAAGGATGGATCGACAGGCCAAACCCTGAGGCACAGATGCTGGCCTCGGTCATGTTCGATCTGCGTCCGATCGGGGGCAATTTCGACCTGTTCACTGACCTGCAGTCCGAGACTTTGGCCAATGCCAGCGCAAACTCGATCTTCGTGGCGCACATGATCTCGAATTCGCTGAAACACACACCACCATTGGGGCTGCTGCGCGGTTTTGCAACGATCCGGTCGGGTGAGCACCGCAATACGCTGGACCTCAAGCACAATGGCGTCGTGCCTGTGGTTGATCTGGCACGCATCTACAGCCTTCAGGGTCAGTTAACCGAGGCCAACACGCGCGCCCGTCTGACCGCTGCCCAGGCAGCAGATGTCCTGAGTGCATCCGGTGCGCGCGATCTTTTGGACGCCTATGATCTGATTGCCGAGACGCGGCTGGAACATCAGGTCAGATTAGTGAAATCCGGTGACGCGCCGGACAATTATCTGCCCCCAACCGCCCTTTCGGACTTTGAGCGAAGTCATCTTCGCGATGCCTTCGTCGTGGTAAAAACGATGCAATCGGCGGTTGGTCATGGCAAAGGTATGCTGGGCTAATTCAGGCCTGAATAACGGAGAGACAATATGTTTCTGGAATTGATAGGCACGGTCTTTGCAGGTTTTGCCTTTGCCGGCATTGTCATGGTGCTGAACAAACTAACCGGTGGCCGGTTGCCAAAATGGGCCGCGCCGGTCGCGGCAGGCGTTGGGATGATCGCCATGACGATCTCAAGCGAATATTCCTGGTATGATCGCACGCGTGGTCAACTGCCTGATGGGCTGGCAATTGTCGAAGAGATCGAAAGCCGCGCGATTTATAGACCTTGGACATATGCTGTGCCCTTCGTCGATCGCTTCGCCGCTATCGATACCGTATCTGTTCGCACAAACGAAAGTGTCCCTGATCAACGTCTTGTGGATCTCTACTTCTTCGGCCGCTGGGCACCGGTTTCAAAACTGCCGATTGCAGTCAATTGTGCCGAGAATAGTCGCGCCAATTTGGTTGACGGTGCAGAATTTGCAACCGATGGCAGCCTGACGAACGCAACATGGTTCAAGGCCGAGACCGGAGATCCGATCATCGAGGCGACTTGCGGAGTCTGACCATGTTGCACAAGCTAAGCCTACGCCTGCGCATCTTCCTGTTTTTTTGTCTGCTGGCCTTGGGCGGGATACTTGTTAGCACAGTGGTCTTGTGGATTAGCTATGAACGTGCGGCCGACCCGGCACTGATCAATGCATTTATCTTCGCGGATGCGTTGATCGCCTTCGGTTTGCTCGGACTGGTCGCAGGTGTCTGGCTGTTGTTCGATGATAACGTGGCTAAACCGATCGAACGTCTTTCCGCGCAACTTCGGGCCCGCGCCCATGCAGGGGTCAGCACAGATCTCGATTTGGAAGCTGCGCGGTATCTGGGTGATCTTGCCCCAGCGGCCGCGGGGCTAGCAGAACAGCTGGCCGAAAACGCCATGACCACCGCCCAGGCCGTCGCAGCGGAAACCGCCCATCTGGCGGCTGAGAAAAAACGCCTCACCGCCCTGCTGACCGAGATACCCGTCGCCATGCTTCTGGCAAGCCCCAAGCATCAGATCGTTCTGTATGACGCGCAGGCCGCCGGGGTACTGGCCCAGATCGCCCACCCCCGCCTGAACGCATCTTTGTTTGACTATCTTGAAAGCACTGGCCTCACCGATGCCTACAAAGAGATGTGCAAGACCGGCATGGATGTCTATTGCACTTTGTCCAGCGTTGATGGGCGGCAAACCTATACCGCGCGGATGAAACCGCTGGGTGACGCTCCGGGTTATATGCTGGTCTTTGAAGGCAGCGTTGCCCGCATTCCGCCCGAGGATGCCCGCCCTCTGGTCTATGATTTCGAGCTGCTCGACACACCCGGGGATGACGTCTTTGAGGAACGCAGCCTGTCGGACCTGTGTTTCGTGGTCTTTGACACTGAAACGACCGGCTTGTTGCCTCATAAAGACGAGATCGTTCAGATAGGAGCTGTGCGGGTGGTAAAGGGCAAGATTGTCGAGGGTGAGAAGTTCGACACACTTGTCGATCCGGGTATACCGATCCCGCCAGCCTCGACCAAAGTCCATAAGGTTAACGACAGGATGGTGCAGGGTGCGCCCGACATCGCCGGGGCCGGGCAAAGCTTTCACCAATTCGCCCGTGACGCTGTGATTGTCGCCCATAACGCACCATTCGACATGGCTTTCCTGCGCCGTCATGCCGACCGTATGGAGGTAGACTGGTCCCACCCCATTCTTGACACTGTTTTGCTGTCGGCTGTTCTTTTCGGAGCAAGCGAAACCCACACACTGGATGCGGTTTGTGATCGGCTGGGTGTAACCATACCTGAAACCCTACGCCATACTGCTCTGGGCGATGCGGTTGCCACTGCCGAGGCTCTGGTCCGAATGTTGCCAATGCTTAAGGCACGCGGCATGACAACCTTTGGCGACGTAATCGCGGAAACCCGTAAACACGGGCGGTTGCTGGAGGATCTGAACTAGCCGGAAAATCCTCAATTCACCGCAGCTTTTCGTGGACAATCCCTGCGCCACATGGCACCTGAGACAGGCCCCTTGAACGAGCGCGTGATGACGGAAAAAACATTCATTCCTGGCCCTGAGGACAATCTTGCCTTTCGCGAGGCGTTGGGCTGTTTCGGCACCGGAGTCACCGTTGTCACTACCAGCACCGCCGAAGGACCCGCCGCGATCACGGTGAACTCGTTCGCATCCGTATCTCTGGACCCACCTTTGGTTTTATGGTGCCTCGACCGGAACTCGAACCGGTATGACGCCTTCAGCACCTGCGAGCATTACGCGATACATGTGATGGCGCAGGACCAGCACGATCAGGCCCTACAATTTGCGCGTAACGGGTTCGATTTTTCTCATGCCGACTGGCAGGAAGATGATGCAGGGCGTCCCCGTCTTGCTGAATGTCTAGCCCGCTTCGACTGTCGCTTGTCGGCGCGTCACGCGGCAGGTGATCACCTGATTCTTGTTGGCCATGTCGAGAAAGTCATGCACCGCCCCGGTCAAGGATTGATCTTTAAACGCGGCCAGTTTGGTGGTTTCGCAGATTTGATCTAGTCGTCCAGCGATCCGTGGACGGCCAATGCTTCAAGCTGCGTTTCTTGCGGCGTGATCACACGAAACGCCTCGTGCACCCCTGCCCCTGTCAATTCCCGGGCCACAGTCAGCAACGTGTTCGGGGCATGATCCTCGCACATCTCGGTCATGTGCGCGATTTCGGTCTGCGCGACATCCATCGCCGCCTCGACCGATGGTGCGCCGTATAACTGCACAAAATGCTCAGCCAGATTCTGTGTCAGTTGGTCAATTTCAGCCTGCTCAATTTGCGTAACCGCAACGAATGTCACGCGCCCAAACGTCTCAAGCCCCAGCCAACCGTTGGCAAAGGCCTGACGTGCCTTGCCTTCCAAGTCGGCCTCTCCCCAATTCGAAAACTCGAAACCACCCGGGATGCACCACTCACCGGTTCGTGCAGGTGAATGGAACACGTTCATGTCGCTTTCATCAAAATGGATTGCGCGGGCGAGATTCATCAGACGGTCTCCAACAGTTCTGTCAGCGGGCGTATTTGGGTGTCTGCGCCCTCGCGGATCAGCATGCCAAACCGTTCGTCGGTGCCGAGAAATACACCGGAGCCCGCGATCGGTTCTCCAACCCCTCGCAGTAACCCCATCCATTCGGCATGGAGCGGCGCGTTGCCCTCTTCTTGCCAGCGGTTGAGCCATGTCAGCATGTGGCGCGACCAGCTTTCGACCAGTTGCGTCGCCGAAACGTCAGCACAACCTTCATCATAAAGCGCAGTTACATCCGGCGTTTCCCCGGGGGCGTCGCTGGTCGGCAGCAATGCAAGCTCCCAACCGACGACAAGCCAATCAGGAATCTCGCCAGCCTCGGCAGACGAGGCTGCAACCTTCATCGTCCCGCATTTTGCGCCATTCACGCAGATCACTCCGTCCCAGCCTAGATGCACAGCAACTTCTGGAGGAGCCAATGCGCCCAGGGCGTTCTGGAAACCGACGGCACATAGCGGCAACATTGCTATTGCATCCTGCAGCGGCACCTCGGGGGCAAAGACGATGGCAACGCGCAAACGATCCGCCTGAATACTATAGACCACGGTTCCCCCATCACAGCCTAGCGCCGCCATGGCCTGAGCCTTTTCGAACGGATCCTCTCCGGCCTTGGCAGGATGCCCGCTGAGCAATGGGGGAAAGACCGGGTGGCTCATGCATTCCCCTTGGCAATCATGTCGCGAGCGATCTTGCGGAAGGCTTCTGCCTGTGGGCTGTCGGGTTTGCTGACCACGATCGGAGCACCCCCGTCTGCTGCCACGCGGATATCCAGATGCAGTGGTATCTCACCCAGCAGCGGCACGCCCAATGCCTCGGCTTCTGACGCCACACCGCCATGACCGAACACGTGTTCTTCGTGTCCACAATTCGAACAGATATGAGTCGACATATTTTCAATCATCCCAAAGATGGGTGTTTTGAGCTGATTAAACATGTCGATCCCCTTGCGAGCATCGATCAAAGCCACGTCTTGTGGGGTTGAAACAACGATGGCGCCATCCACCTGAAACTTTTGGCTCAACGTAAGTTGCACATCACCCGTGCCAGGAGGCAGGTCAACGATCAGCACATCCAGCGCGCCCCATTGCACCTGCCCCATCATCTGCTGCAATGCGCCCATCAGCATCGGGCCACGCCAGACAACCGCCTGTCCTTCGTTGGTCATCAGTCCCATCGACATCATGGTAACACCGTGATTGCGCAAAGGCAGAATCGTCTTGCCATCAGGGCTGGCCGGACGGCCCGAGACGCCCAGCATCCGGGGTTGCGACGGACCGTAGACATCTGCATCCAAAAGACCCACGCGGCGCCCTTCTGCGGCTAGCGCGCAGGCAAGGTTGGCCGACACAGTGGACTTGCCGACACCCCCTTTGCCAGACGCCACCGCGATGATCCGATCCACACCCGGAACCGCCTGCGGTCCGGTTTGCGAAGGCTTAGGCTTGGGCTTCAAATCGGGTGGGGCCTTGTCCGAATGCGCGGTCATCATGGCCGAGACGTTGGACACGCCGTCCACCATCTGCGCCGCTTTCTCGGCTGTGGCGCGCACGGGCTCCATTTTCTCGGCCTGTTTGGGATCGATCTCAAGTACAAAGCGCACCGTATCCCCCTCGACATTCAGTGCGCGCACAATACCTGCGCTGACAATATCCTGCCCGGAAACAGGATCAGTGATCTTCTTTAGGTTCGCCAGTACGGCGTCACGGATGCTCATGCGACCACCTCCATTATCCACCCTTCGATTAGGGCCTTGCGTGTCGACTGATTGCGGTCGCCGCTCATTGCATGATACTCCGTCTCTTTTCGTTCATTTGACGCAATTGGCCTGACACCGCTAAGTTTGGCCATGCGCTTTGTCCTGTTGTGCCTGAGCCTGACGCTCACCGCCACCCCCTCTTGGTCACAAGAGGCAATTGGACTCGCAGCGCCAGATGAGATTTCAAACTCGGGTCTTCTGCAACATATCCTTCCGCGCTTCTCTCTCAAGACCGGGGTTCGCGTTGTCGCAGACGATGATGGTGTAATGGCTCTTGCTCCGGCACCTCCTGGCGATCCGGTTTTTGCCCGTGACGAAACAGTCTATCACCTGCGCATTAATGCCAGCGCAAAGGAAATCAAGTTCCGAGACTGGCTGTTGTCCGACATTGGCAAACGTACCGTCGAAAGCTTTGTTCCCGCTGAAGGTGGGCCTTTTAGCGCGAACTTCGAAATCGCAGATGTTGTCGAAGACGCTAAAATCGACGGAGATGCTGCATTGGGTCAGGATTTGTCGTTTACTCACTGTGGCCGGTGCCATGTGATCGGGCCGCAAAACCGCATGAACGGATTGGGTTCCACGCCGTCTTTCGCCGTCCTGCGCGCGATGCCTGATTGGTCCGAGCGGTTTCAGGCCTTTTTTGCCCTGAACCCACATCCCGCCTTCACCCAGATTGAAGGCGTAACCGAGCCCTTCCCGCCCGAGCGTCCATCGCCGATCCATCCGGTGGAAATAAGTCTGGATGATCTCGAAGCCATTTTGGCCTTTGTCGCCGCCATCAGCGCCGCCGATCTGGGCGCACCGCTGCAACTTCAGTGATCCTTACGCTTTGAAAAATAATCGTCCGTCGTCACGACACGGGGTCTGGGAGATGACCGGAACGGATTGTCGGTGCTGTGGAACTGAGCATTTACCCTGCAATCATCACACATCTGGATCAGCCTTGCCTGATCCGAAGTTGCAAACATCGGATGTGTTCCCGACAGTTTGTCCATTATGCGCTCGATCGTCGATCTGACGCCAAAGGCCGCACCACATTCGATGCATTCGAACGGCTCTTCCTCGTTAAGAACCTGCTGCGACAGGGCCTTGTCGCTTAGGTCAAGCTGCGGCACCAGATCAATGGCGTGCTCAGGACAGATCGTGCGACAGATACCGCATTGCAGGCAGGCATCCTGCTGAAAGTTCAACTGCGGCTTGTCTGGATTGTCGATCAGCGCACCTGAGGGGCACAAAGATACACAACTGAGGCACAAAGTGCAGGTGCCAGTGTTTACTACGACGGCGCCATATGGCGCGCCATCGGGCAAGGCCAACGGTGATTCGGTCTTGGTATTCAGCGCTTGTGCCGCCAGTCGGGTGATTTGTCGCCGGTTCCCCAATGGAAGAACCGGATCGGTCAATGGTAGCGGCACCTCTTGCGCATAAAGCAGATCAGCAAACGCATCTGGGTCAACTTCGTCAATCAGGCTCAGGGCACCCTGCCCCGCGATGGCCTGCGCCAAGTCCAGCTCCCGATCCAGAGCGTCCCGTTCGACTTTGGGCCCCAACAGGACGTCGACCCGGGCGAAGCCGTGTGCCAACCCGGCCAGCATCTCGGCATGACCAAAACCTGAAACCACGTGCAATTCTAGTGGAATGACATCCGCTGGAAGACCTCGGCCAAACCGGGCAACCATTCGGATCATCTGCGCCCCGTGGGCATCATGCACCAGCAAACGCGGCGCTGTACCCCCTGCCCAACGAAAAGTTCGCGCTAATATGTGCATCCTAGAGAGAATGGCAGATACCGGCGGATCCTCGTAAGTGATGGCTGTAGACGGGCATAAGGCAGAACACTCACCACACCCGGCGCAAATCATAGGGTCGATTGCCACATGATCTGTCGCTGATGTGATGGCACCGGTCGGACATATGTCCAAACAGTTCGAACACCCGGTCTGTCCTGCGCGTGAATGGGCACAAAGCGCTTCATCCAGTCGCACGTAAAGCGGTTTTTCAAAGGTACCGACCAGTTGCACCGCATCGAAGGCTAGGCGCGCAACTGCCACCGCATCACGAGGATCGGCGCGCAGGTAGCCTTCGCGCTTATCCGGGGCCGCAACCAAAGCCGTACCTCCAGTCAGATCAACGACAATATCACAGCGCGATGTGGCCCGATCCCTCGGCGCGCTCCACGCAAAGTCACCACGCCCGCCGGGTTCTAGTTGTTGCACTTGATCCAGATGCCACGTGAACCCGCCCAGTGCGCCCGACAGGTTCCGCACCTTGGCACGAATAACATCAAAAGCACGGCTCAGCGGTTGAATCTCATCTGTGACTAAAACCGTTACGGCCAAGCTGTCCGATAATTGTTCAGCCAGATCATAAGCGATTTCGCCCGACCCGATGATACAACAAGTGCCTTCGCTGATAACATCAACTGCAGAAGTGATCGGCTGCGGCAACATCGCTTCAGCTGCCAACGCTGCCATTTTAGGCGCTGCATTTTGGCCCTGTTCCGACCAGCCAGCACGGTCTCTGAGGTCAACGCATCCCGGCTGATCCACACCCAGATCATCTGCAAGGTCAGAAAACACGACAGTCTCTTGCCCGCAGGCAATCACGACCTGATCGTCGGTCTGAAGCATTTCAGCCACCACGCCAAGTTGTCGGGTACAAAGCGCAGTATGGACCTTTGAACAGCACAGTTCACAGGCCGAAGATATGCGATCTGCGTCAATTGATTGCGTCCCCTCGCAATCACACAACAAAAGCTTGCTGGTCATATCTTCTCCCGGATTGTTTGCCGCCCCAATTCACACTAGACCTAATCCGCACCGTGGCAATGCGATACCGGGCAGAATGGTAGATTTGTGCACTATTTTTCATCGACCCCCAAGCGATACACGAACCGCTGAGGTCAATAACGAATAAATTATCGAAGAAAACGACCTGATCAATGCAAGTGGACTTGGCACAGCGCCGATTTATGTACCATAGTACATCATAGGGAAGGCAGGGGAGAGCCTTCCGGGGAGGAGCCAGTGGCCAAGGCCGCAAGCCAGATTGAAATGCCGGTTGGCGTCATCGTGCGCAAAACACCCGGGGTCACTCGTTGGGCCCGCTGGAGCTGGCGCGCAGTCGCTTTGTTGCCTGGCGCCGGACCTGCGGATTGGCAAGAGCTGCGCCGCGAAGGTGAAACCGTCGAATATCACGCTGCCACACTGCCCCTATCACTATGGCCTGACGAGACAGAGGCCTATATGGTGAACCTGTCGGACGGACAGCCCTCGCTTTACCTGGTGCTTCGGGATGAGTTGAAAGGTGAAACTCCCTTGAATGCAGTGCTGATCACGGCCTCTCCGTTTGAAGGTCAGGACTACGCTGATACCGGCGAGGAGATTGTCGAGAAGATCCCGATGACAGAAGGTCTAATCGCTTGGGTGCGCGATTTCACGCTGCAGCATCATCGGGACGAAGTGTTCGTAAAGCGCCGTCGGGATAAGAAGCGCATAGATTTGGTTGAGGACGGAAAAGGCGACGCTCGCATCCGTCAGGACACAGATGTCTACCGCGCACCGCGTCGGGTGCTGCAATGACCCAAGCGCGCGATTTCTGGTCCCGCCGCAAGGCCGCCGTTCAGGCCGAGACCGAAGCAGAAGCTTTGGTCGCAGAGGAACAGATCATCACGACGCGGCAAGCTAAGCTGGAAGAAAAAAGCGACGCCGAAATTCTGTCCGAGTTTGATCTGCCCGATCCCGATACGCTGCAAGCAGGCGATGATGTCTCGGGCTTCATGGCCAAAGCCGTGCCTGACCGCCTGCGCCGCCGCGCTTTGCGGCGCCTATGGCGGCTGAACCCTATTCTGGCCAATGTCGACGGGCTGGTCGACTACGGCGAGGACTACACCGACGCAGCCTGCGTGATTGAGAACCTTCAGACCGCGTATCAGGTAGGCAAGGGCATGTTGGCTCATGTCGAAGCGCTCGCTGCCGAGGTTGAAGAGCAAGAATGCGATCCAGAGACAGATACGCTTGATGTGATCGAGGCGCGTGAAGAACCGGCCAAGGCCGAAGAACCTGCGCCGGAACCCATGATCGTGGCTAATGTGGAAGAACCAGAGGAGCTTGAAGTCCCCCCTGCTCCGCGCCGCATGAAATTTGAATTCGAAGGATAACTCTATGACCGCAGACAACGCGCAAACCATTGATATCTCGGCCGAGGATCGTCTGCGCGCGGATTTCTACAATTTTCTGGGTTTGCTTCTGGCCGGTCCGCCCGATCAGTTGCTGCTGGACCAGATGGCAGGGCTAAGCGGTGACGCCTCTGATCTGGGTCAGGCCATAGAGGCGATGGCGCGCGTGGCAAAGGTCACTAAGCCCGCCGCTGCCGAGCGTGAGTTCAATGCGCTATTCATCGGATTGGGGCGTGGTGAATTGTTGCCTTATGCCAGCTTCTATCTGACCGGTTTTCTGAACGAAAAACCGCTGGCCCAGCTTCGCAATGATATGGCAGCACGCGGTATCACGAGGGCGCAAAATGTTTACGAACCCGAAGACAACATTGCCTCTCTGATGGAGATGATGGCGGGCATGATCGTCGGGCGTTTCGGCGCGCCTGCCTCGCTGGAAGACCAGAAGGCGTTCTGGAGTAAACACATCGGCCCCTGGGCCGCACATTTCTATTCAGATTTGGAAGGCGCTGAGAATTCGGTTCTCTATGCCTCGGTCGGCACCGCCGGTCGGGTGTTCATGGAGATCGAGCGCGAAGCCTTCCGAATGACGGCGGATTAATCCGCCAATCGCCGGTGCTTTGCAGCGCCAAACCGCAATTGGGACAGGAGGAGCCCATGAGCAAGACAAAGGAAGAAGGCGCAACCCGCCGCGACTTCCTGAAACTGGCCGGAACCGCAGCCCCTGCTGCTGTTGCCGCAGCCAGCCTGACTGGACAGGCCGAAGCAGCCGAGCTGCCGACGGACGAAACCCGGATGCAGGATACCGCGCATACGCGCGCATACATCGAAAGCACCCGGTTCTAGGACTGGACGTTTTCATACCTGACAGACGGTTGCGATTGGCCCTGACGTCGGGATCAGCAGTACCAAGCCAGCCGTGGCTTACACGGCGCGCAAGGGAGGAAAGAAATGCTTAGGAAAAAGACCAACGGGGTTGCGAGACGCCCCCAGCGGACAAGTATCCTGTCCCAGGTCGGCGAGAAAACCGTCGATCGCCGCGCATTCCTGCGTGGCTCGGGCCTGACGATCGGCGGCCTTGCCGCGATCAGCGCCACGGGTGGAACCGTGACGCCCGCCAGCGCCCAGACAGCGGCAAACACCGCCGTGGAGAATATCAAATCCGTATGCACTCACTGCTCGGTGGGCTGCACGGTCGTAGCCGAGGTACAGAACGGCGTCTGGATCGGGCAGGAACCCGGCTGGGACAGCCCGTTCAATCTGGGCGCACACTGCGCCAAGGGGGCCGCGGTCCGCGAGCACGCCCATGGCGAGCGCCGCCTCAAGTATCCGATGAAAAAGGAAGGCGGCGAGTGGAAGCGCATCAGCTGGGAAGAGGCGATCAACGAGATCGGCGACGGCATGATGAGCATCCGCGAAGAATCCGGACCGGATAGCGTATACTGGTTGGGTTCTGCGAAGCATAACAACGAACAGGCCTATCTGTTCCGCAAGTTTGCTGCCTACTGGGGCACGAACAACGTGGATCACCAGGCCCGTATCTGCCACTCAACCACTGTTGCGGGTGTTGCGAATACATGGGGCTACGGCGCCATGACCAATTCGTACAATGACATGCACAACAGCAAGGCGATCTTCATCATCGGCGGCAACCCGGCCGAGGCACACCCTGTCTCACTGCTGCATATTCTGCGCGCGAAAGAGCAGAATAACGCCCCTCTGATCGTCTGCGATCCGCGCTTTACACGCACGGCAGCGCATGCGGATGAGTATGTCCGCTTCCGCCCCGGTACAGACGTTGCGCTGATCTGGGGAATCCTGTGGCACATCTTCGACAACGGTTGGGAAGACAAAGAGTTCATCCGCACCCGTGTCTGGGGCATGGACCAGATCCGCGAAGAGGTCGCTAATTGGAACCCGGATGAGGTGGAACGCGTTACTGGAACTCCGGGATCGCAATTGAAGCGCGTTGCCCGCACAATGGCGAACAACCGTCCAGGTACAGTCGTCTGGTGCATGGGTGGTACTCAGCATACCAACGGCAACAACAACACCCGCGCCTACTGTGTGCTTCAGCTGGCACTTGGAAACATGGGCACCACGGGTGGTGGCACCAACATCTTCCGTGGCCATGACAACGTGCAAGGCGCAACGGACCTTGGTGTTCTGTCCCACACCCTGCCCGGCTACTATGGTCTGTCGAAAGGCGCATGGGGTCACTGGGCGCGCGTTTGGGGTGAAGAGCCCGAATGGCTCGCAGGCCAATTCGCCACGATCAAGGACAAGGAAGGCAAGGATAAACCGCTTCAGAATGAGCGCGGCATCCCGGTCTCTCGTTGGATCGACGGCGTTCTGGAAGACCCGGCCAACATGGACCAGGACAACAATGTCCGCGCCATGGTTCTGTGGGGACACGCGCCCAATTCACAGACCCGGATGACGGAAATGAAGACGGCGATGGAGAAGCTGGACATGCTGGTCGTGATCGACCCGTATCCAACAGTTTCGGCCGTTCTGCACGACCGTACTGACGGCGTCTATCTGTTGCCTGCTTGTACGCAGTTCGAAACCCGTGGCTCGGTCACGGCATCGAACCGGTCGTTGCAGTGGCGCGACAAGGTGGTTGATCCGTTGTTCGAAAGCCTGCCGGACGAGGTCATCATGGCCAAGTTCGCCAACAAGTTTGGCTGGGCAGACCGGTTCTTCCGCAATATCGAGATGGAAGATCCCGAAACCCCGAATGTTGAAAGCATCACGCGTGAGTTCAACTCGGGTCTCTGGACCATCGGCTATACCGGTCAGTCGCCGGAACGTCTGAAAAGCCATATGGCCAACCAGCACACCTTCGACAGAACCACGCTGCAAGCCATTGGTGGACCAAACGACGGCGAGTATTACGGTCTACCGTGGCCCTGCTGGGGTACCGCTGAGATGGGTCATACAGGGACACCAAACCTCTATGACATGTCCAAACCGGTGGCCGAAGGCGGCCTGACCTTCCGCGCCAGATTCGGCGTGGAACGTGACGGCGACAACCTGCTGGCCGAAGGGGTCTATAGCGTTGGATCGGAAATTCAGGATGGCTATCCCGAATTTACGATGCAGATGCTGATGGATCTTGGCTGGGACGGCGATCTAACCGCAGAAGAACGCGCGGCCATTGACGCTGTTGCGGGCGAGAAAACCAACTGGAAGACCGACCTTAGCGGCGGTATCCAGCGGGTTGCAATCGCCCATGGCTGTGCGCCCTTCGGGAACGCCAAAGCCCGCGCGGTTGTCTGGACCTTCCCGGATCCGATCCCACTGCATCGCGAGCCGCTTTACACGCCGCGTCGCGATCTGGTGGCGGATTATCCGACCTACGAGGACCGTCAAGCCTATCGCCTGCCCACCCTTTATGCTTCGATCCAAAAGAACGACTTTTCAAAGGATTACCCGATAATCCTAACGTCAGGTCGTCTGGTCGAATATGAAGGCGGCGGTGATGAGACGCGGTCGAACCCGTGGCTGGCCGAGCTTCAGCAGGACATGTTCGTCGAGATCAATCCGCGCGATGCCAACAACCTTGGTATTCGGGACGGATCACAGGTCTGGGTCGAAGGTCCTGAGGGTGGCAAGGTCAAGGTGATGGCGATGCTTACCAACAGGGTTGGTGCCGGTGTCGCCTTCATGCCATTCCACTTTGGCGGCCATTTCCAGGGCGAAGACCAGCGGCACAAATATCCCGCCGGTGCAGACCCCTATGTGCTGGGTGAAAGTACCAACACCGCCCAGACCTATGGCTATGATTCAGTGACCCAGATGCAAGAGACCAAGTGTACTCTCTGCAAAATCTGGGCAGCGTAAGGAGGACGATAATGGCTAGAGCAAAGTTTCTCTGCGACGCTGAACGCTGCATCGAGTGCAACGCCTGCGTAACCGCGTGTAAGAACGAGCACGAAGTGCCATGGGGTATCAACCGCCGCAGGGTGGTAACGATCAATGATGGTAACCCGGGCGAACGCTCGATCTCGGTGGCCTGTATGCATTGTTCGGATGCGCCTTGCATGGCGGTGTGCCCGGTCGACTGCTTCTATCAGAACGAAGAAGGGGTCGTCCTGCACTCCAAGGACCTGTGCATTGGCTGCGGCTATTGCTTCTACGCGTGCCCCTTCGGCGCGCCGCAATATCCGCAGGCGGGCAACTTCGGATCGCGCGGCAAGATGGACAAATGTACCTTCTGCGCTGGCGGCCCCGAGGAAACGCACTCGACCGCGGAGTTCGCCAAATACGGTCGCAACCGGATCGCCGAAGGCAAACTGCCGATCTGCGCCGAGATGTGTTCCACCAAAGCCCTGCTTGCCGGTGACGGCGACGTAGTGTCTGCCGTTTACCGCGAACGCGTCGTGGCGCGCGGATTCGGCTCGGGCGCTTGGGGTTGGGGTACAGCCTACGACCAGAAAGACGGATAACTCCGCTTTCATGAACCAAACAGGCGACCCGCATCCGTGGGTCGCCTGATCAGGGATTTTGACCGAGGTTCAGATGTTCCGCTTACTCTTCGCATTGCTGTTCACCATCGGGCTGGTCCACGCTTCCGTTGCCCAAACCAACGATGCTGAGGCACCCGCAACCACGAATGAACGCGCTTCGACTGGCGGAGCGACAACGCTTGAGGACATTCTGGCCCGACAGCGCGGCGAGAAGGTCGACAACAGCTATCGGTCGGAAAATACCGGACAGGGCAATGTGGAAGGCCTGCTCGGGCAAATCGGCACACGCGGCGTCGCCTCAGACAGCGATGTCTATCGCGCGCTGCGCTATGGATCGGCAGATGTCACCGTTTCATCCCATGGACCAGCAGACAGCGTTTTGATTCAAGATGGCGGTATGTGGTGGCTGAGTTTCCGTACCGGGCCACTGCGCGAATACGGTACATACATCATCGCGGGAATGATTGCGGTCATCGTTCTGTTCTTCCTGATCCGCGGAAAAATCCGCATTGATGGCGAAAAGACCGGGCGCAAGGTCCTGCGGTTCAATAGTTTCGAACGGTTCGGACATTGGTTATTTGCCGGTTCATTCCTGATCCTTGGCATCACCGGCCTGCTGGCGCTTTATGGTCGTGACTTCCTGATCCCGATTTTCGGCAAGGAAGGGTTCGCAACCATCGCGCAGGGGGGTAAATGGCTACATAACAATCTCGCCTGGGCCTTCATGCTTGGTTTGATCATCGTCACCGTGAACTGGATTTCACATAACATACCCAACAAGACAGACCTGAAGTGGCTCGCAGCCGGAGGTGGTTTGTTCACCAAAAACAGCCACCCGCCCGCAAAGAAGTTCAACGCAGGTCAAAAAGTGATTTTCTGGGCCTGTATACTACTCGGCGCCTCGATCAGCTTGTCGGGCCTTTCCTTGCTGTTCCCGTTTGAGCTGCCGATGTTCGCAAAGACATTCCAAATCGCCAACGCAACCGGCATTCCGCAGATGCTGGGTTTGAACCTGCCCGTGCAGATGTCGCCACAAGAAGAGATGCAATATGCTCAGGTTTGGCACGTCATGGTGGCCTACGTATTCATTGCAATCATCATAGCTCATATCTACCTCGGCTCAGTCGGCATGGAAGGTGCTTTTGACGCCATGGGCACTGGTGAAGTCGAAGAGCAATGGGCGCGCGAGCATCACTCGCTGTGGCTGGAAGAGGTGCAGGAAAAAGAGGCCAGCAAAGCGGCGGCCTCACCCGCTGAATAAATGCGCTGGCTGGTTCTGACGCTTGGCTTGTTCCCCCTGCCCGCTTGGTCCGAGTTCTTCACGCTCAAAGGCCATGGCGGGCCGATCATGGGGATCGCAATCGCACAAGACGGGCGCATCGCAACGGCGAGTTTTGATAATTCGGTTGGCCTGTGGACCGGACAGACCCCGGAATGGCTGGAAGGCCATGAAGCTGCCGTCAACACTGTCGTGTTCAACGGTACCGCAATCTATTCAGCTGGTGATGATTTCACGCTACGCCGTTGGCCCGGAGGCGAAATCGTTGGACAACACAAAGGAAAGATCGTCGGGCTCGCTGCATCAAAAACTCATGTCGCTACGGCAAGCTGGGACGGAATGATCGGGCTTTGGCCGGTCGATGGGTCAGAACCTATGTTGCTCGGGCCAACGGGCAGCGGGGTAAATGCCGTGGAATTCACTGCTAATGGGTCACAGCTTTATTCGGCGGGTGTCGATGGTTCGGTCCGCCTCTGGGATGTCGCGAGCGGTCAGGAGGTGGATCGCCTTATCGAGCACGGGTTCGGCGTGAACAGGTTGGTCTTGAATTCTATCGACAACTGGATCGCCTACGGTGCCGTCGATGGTGTCACCCGCATCCTTGACCTAGCAACCGGCGACGAACGCGATTTCACCCTGGACCGAAGGCCGATACTGGCGCTTGCCCTCAGCCCTGATCGAAGCCTTCTCGCAGTCGGTGATGGTGAAGGTTTTATCATGGTCATCGACACCCTGAACTGGCGTATCTCGCAGGATTTCAGGGCTACGCTACGCGGGCCTGTCTGGGCTCTGGCTTTTTCGAACGATGGGCAAAATATTCATGCTGGCGGAATTGACGAAGCGATGTATAGCTGGCCGGTCGCGGCCTCGGGAGACCGCGAGCAGATGGCGGCGGCCGAACCCAGTTTCCTGAAGAACCCGAACGAGATGGGAAATGGGGAACGCCAATTTGCCCGCAAATGCTCAATCTGTCATAGCCTTTCACCGGATGACCAGCGGCGCGCGGGTCCAACCCTGTATGGGGTGTTTGGACGCAAAGCAGGGACAGTACCGGACTATCTTTATTCAGATACACTGCAATCTTCTGATATTATTTGGGATGAAGAGACGATAAACGCTCTTTTCGACAAGGGCCCGGATCATTACATTCCGGGATCAAAGATGCCAATGCAGCGGATTAGCGGGTCGCAAGACCGCATTGATCTGGTCACCTTTCTACGACACGCCACGGCACCCGAAAACTGAGCCGGAGGAGACAATGAAAGCCTTCCTTTCCGCCGTCGTTGCGATGGTCGTTATTACCGCTGCCGCGCCGATCGTGCTGGACAAGATCGGATTCAGCGCTGCAGCGTCGGGTTCCGGCTCTTCGGTGCGTCTAGACTGAATGTCGCAATACCTGACAACCCGCGAATTGGCGGATCTGCTGCGCATAGGTGAGCGGAAAGCCTATGATCTCGCGTCCTCTGGTGAAATCCCTTGCGTGCGGGCAATGGGAAAACTGCTTTTCCCGAAGGCTGAGATCATCGCATGGCTCAATGCCTCGCGCTCTGGTCCGCAGGTGGCTGAACCGCCCCTGCCTCCCATTGTCGCCGGCAGCCATGATCCGCTGCTGGATTGGGCGCTGAGGGAAAGTGGCTCGGGGCTGGCCACCTATTATGACGGTTCATTCGACGGGCTGAACCGCCTATCTGACCGCACAGCACAAGCGGCTGCGTTGCATATCCATGAACCCGAAGGCTTTAACACCCAGTCTTTGCGCGACAAAATGGGCAACGCCCCGGTGATCCTCTACCAAATCGCGCATCGGCAGCGCGGCCTGTTGCTTGCGACTGGCACACCTGAAATCTCTGGTATAAAGGACTTGAAAGGCCGTCGCGTCATCCTGCGACAGGACAGTGCCGCCAGTCAGCACCTGTTCGATGCAGAGCTTGGCAAGCATGGGCTCGGCCGAGAGGATCTGAATGCCCTTCCGATCTGCGCCCGCACTGAAGAAGAACTAGCGATTGCCGTACGGGATGGCAAAGCAGAAGCCGGGTTCGGCCTCGGTGCACTTGCGAGCCCTTATGGGCTGAGCTTTGTGCCCACTCACTCTGAACGGTTAGATCTTGCCATCTGGCGACGCGCTTTCTTTGAGGCGCCGATGCAGACTTTAATCCAGTTCCTGCAATCCGAGCGTTTCTCTGAACGCGCTACCGACCTGGGCGGATATGACCTCAGGTATCTGGGCCAGATTCACCACAACGGCGCAAGTGGCTGATCTTTCCATTTTTCCAATGACAATTGCCAAAGATGAAATTCATTTTGCGTTCGGAAAGAACATCTGCTGCCCATCCAACTCGTAGGATTCAATCGCCGCCTGACCATCAGGGCCAATCAACCAATCAATGAACCTCTGCCCCGAAGTTGCACGAACTTTCGAGTGCTTCTCTGGGTTCACCAGAATCACACCATATTGGTTGAACATTCGAGGATCGCCTTCAACCAGGATTTCCAAATCACCTCGATTTCCAAACGAAAGCCATGTTGCGCGATCCGTCAGGATATAAGCGCCCATTCCGCTAGCGATATTCAGCGATGCGCCCATGCCCGCTCCAGCCTCGCGATACCATGTTCCCGACGCAACTGTCGGGTCGACATCTGTCACCTGCCAATAACGCATCTCGGCCTTGTGGGTTCCGCTGTCGTCGCCGCGCGAAACGAAGGGCGCCTTTGAGCTGGCCACTGCCGCAAGGGCTGCGATGATATCGGTATCGCCCTTGACCTCGGCCGGGTCAGATTTCGGGCCGACGAGAACAAAGTCATTATACATGACATCGAACCTCTCAACCCCCCAACCATCAGCAACGAACTGCTCTTCGGCTGTTTTGGAATGAACCAACAGGACATCACCATCCCCGTTGATTGCATTTCGGATCGCTTGACCAGTTCCAACAGCCACAACCCGCACGTCAATACCGGTTTCGGCCTCAAACCCGGGCAAGATATAATCAAGCAAACCCGAGTTTTGAGTAGAGGTCGTAGACTGCACGATAATAAAGGGTTCTTCCGCCAAACTTGCGCCAGCGGTTAGCCCAAGCGCAACAATTGATGCCCGAATGAAATCAGGGATCATCCCATTTCTCCATCTGTATAAATCAGGTAACGAGGCCACCGGCCAGATACCGGCGCGACTCGTCGCTTTCTGGTGCTTCCAGAACCTGCATTGCTTTACCGTGTTCAACAACTCGCCCTGCTTGCATCATCACTATGTCAGATGCCAACCGGCGTGCTTGTCCAATGTCATGCGTCACCATAACGATGCGTACGCCCCGCTCAGAGGCGCGCAGGATCATCCTTTCGATCATCTGCGTTGCGCTGGGATCCAGTGCGCTGGTGGGTTCATCCAAAAACAACGTCTCGGGGTCCAAGGCCAATGCGCGCAATATTGCGAGCCTTTGCGCCTCACCACCGGAAAGCGAACGCGCGGGTTGACGCGCCTTGCCACCTAGCCCGCCCTCATCCAGCAAGGATTCGATACGATGCTTCCTTTCCGCGCGCGGCATGGATCCCCGCTTCAGAACAAAGTCCAGATTGGCAGCAACAGAACGGCGCAGCAAAACAGGGCTTTGAAATACCATCGCCTGTCGTGCCTTGTGGCGGGCATTCAACACAGCACCGTTCTGACAAACCCGTCCCCGATCTGGTTGTATCAGTCCGTGCAGGCAACGCAGCAGCAGACTTTTACCCGCCCCATTCGGTCCAAGAATAAGGGTCGGGCCCGGACCATCCAGACAAAGGTGCGGGACGTCCAGCAATGCCTTGCCATTACGTGCAATACTCAGGCCGCTCACGTCCAGAATACCCGGCGCCCCGGTCACGACATCACGCATGGCGCAGCCCTTCCCGCTCGGCACGAAGTGTCAGCGCACTGACCATCGCGTTTACCGCCACGGCCAAGCCGATCAGGATCACCCCCAAGGCCAGCGCCATCGCAAGGTTACCTTTGGAGGTTTCAAGAGCGATCGTGGTCGTCATCACGCGTGTGACGTGATTGATGTTTCCACCCACAATGATCACCGCACCAACCTCGGCAATCGCCCGGCCAAACCCAGCCAACAAGGCGGTAACCAGCGCCAACCGCGCGTCCCACAACAGCACCGGTACCGACGCCAACCGCGATACCCCAAGCGAGCGGAGCTGTTCGGAATATTCCTCGGCCAGCATTTCAACCACCTGGCGGGTAAGCGCGGCCATGATCGGTGTCACCAGAACCACCTGCGCTATGATCATGGCAGCAGGTGTGTAGAGCAGCTCCAGCACACCCAATGGGCCAGATCGGGATAACATCAGGTAAACCAGCAATCCGACCACAACCGGTGGCAATCCCATCAGAGCGTTCATCAATATGATAAGCGCGCGCCGCCCTGGAAATCGGGCGACCGCCAATGCTGCCCCGACAGGCATTCCAATGACTGCCGAAATCAGCACCGCAAACACCGAAACACGCAGCGACAACAGAACAATCGCCCACAACTCGGCATCCCCATTCAGGATCAACGAGATCGCTTGATTGAATTCTGATGCAAAACTCTGCATTCTCTACCCAACAGATGCCATGACGTTATTAAATGCCGCTAATTTCAGTGAAATACTATACCTTTCAACCAGCAAGTACAGGCACGAATCCGGCATCCACAACAGAAAACGCGGCCCCAATGGGACCGCGTTTAGAATTGCGCGTTTTGCTGAACTTAGTTCAGCGCAGCATCCGTGATTTGGTGTGTCCAAGCACCATCAGGCTGCTTGGTGATAACTGGATCGGAACCACCGGCCAGCAGAGTCTCAACCGTACGATTGAAATCAGCCGGGTCCAGAGCACCATTCGACCCTGCGGTCAGCTTGGCAATCTCACCCATCATGCGTTTCTGATGCTCTTCGGTCTGGGCACCGGTTGCATCATTTTCAAGCACGATCTCAGCGGCCTCATCCGGATTCTCTTCGGCGTATTTCCAGCCTTTCATCGAGGCACGGACAAAACGCTCCATCTTGTCGGCAAAGGCCGCATCGCTCAGGTTTTCCTCAAGCACATAGAGGCCATCCTCAAGCGTGGCGACGCCTTGATCTTCGTATTTGAAGGTCACCAGTTCCTCGGGCGTGACACCGGCATCGATGACTTGCCAGTATTCATTATAGGTCATAGTGCTAATGCAATCGGCTTGGCGCTGCAGTAGCGGGTCAACGTTGAAACCCTGCTTAAGAACCTCGACACCGCTGTCGCTTTTGCCATCGGTGCTGATACCCAGCTGGCTCATCCAGCTCATGAACGGGAATTCGTTGCCAAAGAACCAAACACCCAAAGTACGGTTCTTCAGGTCCTCGGGTGCAGCAATTCCAGCATCCTTCCAGCAAGTGAGCATCATGCCTGAGCTTTTGAAGGGCTGTGCGATGTTTACCAGAGGCAAACCCTTTTCACGCGCGGCCAACGCGGCTGGCATCCATTCAACCGTCACGTCTGCACCACCGCCTGCAATCACCTGAGTGGGTGCAATGTCGGGGCCACCGGGTAGAATTGTAACGTCCAGCCCCTCTTCTTCATAGAACCCCTTGTCCTTCGCCACATAGTAGCCTGCAAACTGGGCCTGCGTGACCCACTTCAATTGCAGCGTCACCTCATCCGCAGCAAGTGCCGCGCTGGCTGCCAGGCTAAAGGCGGCAACCGCCCCGCTGAGTAGCTTCTTCATCATCATATCTCCTAGTTGCTTATGTTTGCCCCGTTTGTGGGGTCTGTTGAATTATTCCATTTATCCTCGCTGAGACGGATGCCAGAAGGTCACCGCCTTTTCGATCATCGCCACAAGGCCATAAAAGGCCGTCCCCGCCAGCGCTGCGACCACGATCTCGGCCCACACCATATCCAGCGACAATTGCCCGACGCTGGTAGATATCCGGAAGCCCATGCCCAAGGTGGGAGAACCAAAGAACTCAGCCACGATAGCGCCGATCAGGGCGAGAGTGGTAGAAATCTTTAATCCGTTGAATATGAATGGCATCGCGGCAGGCAAGCGCAGTTTAAGGAAGCTTTGCCAATAAGTGGCCGCATAGGTCTCCATCAAATCCCTCTGCATCGCAGTGGCTTCGCGCAGCCCCGCCACCGTGTTCACCAGCATCGGGAAGAACACCATCACCACGACAACCGCCGCCTTCGAATGCCAGTCGAAGCCGAACCACATTACCAGAATAGGCGCTGTGCCCACGATCGGCAGCGCTGCGACGAAGTTGCCGACGGGAAGAAGCCCGAGCCGCAGGAAATCCCATCGATCCACGGCAATCGCCATCAGGAAGGCCGAACCGCAGCCGATGAGATAGCCACTCAAAGCGCCCTTGATGATCGTTTGTACAAAGTCCGCCCAAAGAGTCGGCAAGCTGTCCCAGAAACGAACCCAGATGACAGATGGTGCCGGCAGGATGACCAATGGCACCTCGAGGCCGCGCACGACCAGCTCCCAGATGCCAATGACGGTTAGACCGAAGATCAAAGGCGCAAGAAACCGCACAATCCGTGTGTCGGAATAGGGTCCGCTGGCCAGACGGCTGTTCAACCACCAGCCCAATAACCAGACAGCTATTGCACCAAGAATAGGTATCATTGTGCCATCCCCATCCGTTTCAGAACCGTCCGCTCAATCAGCCCTAACAACCCTACAAGACAAGCGGCAAGAATGGCCGCTGCAAATAGCGCCGACCAGATCTGCACGGTCTGGCCGTAATAGCTGCCTGCGAGCAATCGAGCGCCCAACCCCGCCACAGCACCTGTAGGCAGTTCCCCAACAATGGCCCCTACCAAAGACGCAGCGACGCCAATCTTCAGCGATGTAAACAGATAGGGCATCGAGGCCGGCAGACGCAGTTTCCAGAACCCCTGCGAGCGGCTGGCATTGTAGGTTCGCAGCAAATCCAACTGCATGGCATCAGGGCTACGCAGCCCTTTCACCATGCCGACGACGACAGGGAAGAAACTCAGGTAAGCCGAAATAATGGCCTTGGGAATGATCCCCTGAACGCCAACCGAATACAGGACAACAATGATCATCGGCGCCAACGCGATAATCGGGATGGTCTGGCTAACAATCGCCCAGGGCATCACCGACAAGTCCATCACCCGGCTGTGCACAATTCCAACGGCCAGCAGAATGCCCAGCCCGGTCCCGATAACGAAACCCAACATTGTGGCACTTAACGTGACCCAACCATGATAGATCAGCGAGCGTTTTGAGGTGATTTTCTTCTGAACCGTGGTCTCCCACATTTCAATCGCAACCTGATGGGGCGCTGGAAGGCGCGGACGCTCTTGCTCCCATGTCGCTGGTATGGCGAAAGAGTTATTCAAGGCCAGACCGATCTCACCCATGTCTCGGCGATCTTTGGCTGAGGGCGGCTGGACTTCGGCCCCCGCACGCTCCTGCTCAGTCAGAACCCCTTTGATATTCATCGGGATACAGGCCGCGTACCACACGATAACAATGGCGGCGAGGACAGTGAGGACTGCAATAATTTGCTTCATGCCTGCCACTCCATCCGAATGACAGGTACCATGTCAGGCGGCACCGGAGGCTCCCGTCCCGTCTCGATAAACCCTTCGCGACGATAGAACCGCTGCGCGTCCACATTGGGCTCATGCGTCGTTAGCCAAAGATGGTCGCGCCCTTCCTTCGCCTTATCCAACAACCGTTTGCCGACACCCCGTCCCGTCCGCAGACAATAAAGCGCGCCCACTTTGTTCTCGACCGGATCAACCGACATGTAACAATCAGGCGGATCTCCGGCGACCCAGACGTCCCGGTTGGGAAACGCCTCACGGATCAGGCCCGCCAGTTCCTCTTGCGGCATTTCATCGGGCATCCAGCCCGTCTGCTTCGCCCAGGTCCAAATGATCCGCGCGCAATCTTTCACATCATCCAAAGATGCCCGTCTGATGCCGTCACCCGCCATCAAACATCATCCCCATGACCGGCCCTCAACCCCTCGCGCACGCGATGAGCAACTTCGATAAACTCGGGCGTATCGCGGATATCCAATGGCCGCTCTTTCGGCAGAGGACTATCGATCACATCCGTGATCCGACCAGGCCGCGGGCTCATAACCACGATCTTGGTGCTGAGATACACCGCCTCGGGGATCGAGTGGGTCACGAAGCCGATAGTCTTCTCGGTCCGAGCCCACAGCGCCAAGAGCTGTTCGTTCAGATGGTCGCGCACAATCTCATCCAAAGCACCGAACGGTTCATCCATCAGCAAGATGTCTGCATCAAAGGCCAGGGCTCGCGCAATGCTGGCCCGCTGCTGCATGCCGCCTGATAGTTGCCAGGGGAATTTACCACCGAACCCTTCAAGATCAACAAGTTCCAAGACCTTTTTAACCCGTTCATCCTGCTCAACAGACGAATAACCCATAATCTCAAGTGGCAGCTTGATATTCTTCGCAATCGTTCGCCATGGATACAGCCCCGCCGCCTGAAACACATACCCGTAGGCCCGGTTTCTCCGCGCCTCATCCGGGGCCATACCATTTACGGTCAAAGACCCGCCCGTCGGTGTCTCAAGCGCCGCGATGCAGCGCAGGAAAGTGGTTTTGCCACAGCCGGAAGGGCCGATGAAACTGACAAACTCCCCCTTGCCAATCGACAAGTTCACATCTTTCAGCGCATGAATAGGCCCATCATTCGTCTGAAATGTAAGATCCAGCTGCCTTGCCTCAATAACGGGCTGAGTAGTATTTTCTGTATTCATTCCATTGCCTTGAAGAAGCTCAGACCCGGGTCGCCGGAAAGGCGACCCAAGGGGTTTACACACCCGTTGCCGGTATACCTGTCCGCTCAACAGGCCGGGGCGCTGTCAACTCTTTCCAGGTGCTCAGCGCCTTGTTCACATGGGTATTGGCCTCACGCGCCACGAACTTCCCGTGCCCTTCCTGAGTCTGAATCTCACCATCATGCACGGCCACCGCACCGCGGGTCAGCGTGAACCGCGGCAACCCGCGCACCTCTTTGCCCTCAAAGACGTTGTAGTCGATGGAGGATTGCTGTGTCTCGGCCGAGATTACCTTGGCCTTGTCCGGGTCCCAAACAACCAAATCAGCATCCGCGCCCACAAGAATTGCGCCCTTTTTCGGATAGCAATTCAATATCTTGGCGATGTTAGTTGAAGTAACAGCCACGAACTCATTCGGCGTCAGACGACCGGTATTCACCCCATGGGTCCATAGCATCGGCAACCGATCTTCCAACCCTCCGGTCCCGTTCGGAATCTTGGTGAAATCACCCAAGCCATACCGTTTCTGCTCCGTCGTAAACGCACAATGGTCTGTGGCCACAACGCTCAACGTTCCAGACTGTAGACCATTCCAAAGGCTGTCCTGATGCTGCTTGTTCCGGAACGGAGGGCTCATAACCCGACGTGCCGCGTGTTCCCAATCGTGGTGGAAGTACTCGCTTTCATCCAAGGTCAGGTGTTGGATCAATGGCTCGCCCCATACACGCTTGCCCTGCATCTTGGCGCGCCGGATGGCCTCGTGTGCCTCTTCACAGGATGTATGCACCACATAGAGTGGCACACCTGCCATATCTGCGATCATGATCGCTCGGTTGGTAGCCTCACCTTCAACCTGCGGTGGGCGGGAATAAGCATGCGCCTCCGGCCCAGTATTGCCTTCGGCGAGCAGTTTCGCACTCAGCTCAGCAACCACATCTCCATTCTCGGCATGGACCATCGCGGTGCCACCTAGCTCCGCAAGACGTTTGAACGAGGCAAAAAGTTCATCATCGTTCACCATCAGCGCGCCTTTATAGGCCATAAAGTGCTTGAAGGTGTTGATGCCGCGGGTCTCGATGACAGTTTTGATGTCATCAAACACCTGCTCACCCCACCAGGTCACCGCCATGTGGAACGAATAATCACAGTTTGCACGCGTTGACTTGTTGTCCCAGCGTTTCAGCGCGTCCAACAAGCTTTCACCCGGATTGGGCAGCGCAAAATCCACCACCATCGTGGTCCCGCCGGCCAGCGCCGCCCGCGTCCCGCTTTCAAAATCATCACTGGAATAGGTGCCCATAAACGGCATTTCCAAATGCGTATGCGGGTCGATTCCACCGGGCATGACATAACAGCCCGACGCATCAAGTTCCTTGTCACCACGCAGGTCCGGCCCAATTTCGGTAATCACGCCACCTTCAACCTTCACGTCCGCCTTATAGGTCAGATCAGCGGTCACAATGGTTCCGTTCTTGATCACAGTGCTCATGTTAAACTCCCTGATGCGGTCTGCGCCGCTTGCTTCATCTGGCTAAAAATATCCCCGGGGGAATCGCCCATCGGGCGACGGGGGCAAAGCCCCCTATTCCACGATCACGGCCGTCTCAACGACAGCGTGCAGCAAAACATCCGCCCCGGCTGCAGCCCAATCCTTGCTGATCTCCTCAGCTTCATTATGGCTTAGTCCATCAACGCATGGGCACATCACCATCGCCGTCGGGGCAACTCGATTGATCCAACAGGCATCATGTCCCGCGCCTGAAATGATATCCGTATGGGAATAACCCAACCGTTCAGCAGCGTCGCGCACCGCCGCCACGCAGCCTTCATCGAATTTTACTGGATCAAAGCCGCCAACCTTCTCGAATTCGATCTGCAGTCCCATCTCATTGACGATATCCTCTGCCGCGACACGCAGCCGGTTCTCCATATCAGTGATTACATCCAATTCGGGTGATCTGAAATCGACCGTAAACACCGCCTTTCCCGGGATCACATTGCGCGAGTTCGGGTACACGTCGATATGACCCGCCGCACCAACGGCATGAGGCGCATGTGACCACGCAATCTCATCCACTTTCTCAAGAATACGTGCCATTGCCAGCCCGGCATTCTTACGCATCGGCATCGGAGTAGACCCGGTATGCGCATCCTTGCCAGTCACTGTGACTTGGGTCCAGCTTAGCCCCTGGCCATGCGTGACAACGCCGATATCCTTGCCCTCAGCTTCCAGTATGGGGCCCTGTTCGATGTGCAGCTCAAAGAACGCGTGCATCTTGCGCGCACCCACCTCTTCATCACCGCGCCAGCCGATGCGGTTCAACTCATCCCCGAATTTTTTGCCCTCGGCATCCTCACGATCATAGGCCCAATCCTGCGTGTGCATTCCGGCGAATACGCCCGAAGACAACATCGCAGGCGCGTATCGCGTCCCCTCTTCGTTGGTCCAGTTGGTCGCGACAATGGGGTGCTTGGTCTTGATGCCTAGATCGTTCAGGGTTCGAATGATCTCCAACCCGCCAAGCACGCCCAAAACACCATCATACTTGCCGCCAGTCGGCTGCGTATCCAGATGCGACCCAACATATACCGGCAACGCTTCAGGATCAGCGCCTTCTCGACGGGCGAACATGTTACCCATCTGATCCAATCCCATGGTGCAACCCGCGTCTTCGCACCACTTTTGAAACAATGCGCGCCCTTCGGCATCCTCATCAGTCAACGTCTGGCGATTATTGCCACCCGCCACACCGGGCCCGATCTTGGCCATCTCCATCAGGCTGTCCCATAGCCTGTCGCCATTGATCCTGAGATTCTGCGCCGGAGCTGCCATCTTGTTCTTCCCTGTTGCTTGCGATTTAGCTCGCTTTTGGTGTCTTGATTTGACCATCTGGTCAAACTCACGCTATCACGGGTTCGACATCAGTCAAGAAAATGCATGGTGTTGCCGAAATTTTCGACATATCCGCCACGCAGAAAACCAAAAATAGGCACAGGGAAACATGCCCAAGGACCGCGCGCCAACACGGATTCAGCAAAAAAACCGAGCAGCGATTCTGGACGCTGCCCTGAATGTGTTCTCTGCACATGGATATCGCGGGGCCACCGTTGACCAAATCGCCGCCGAGGCGGGATTGAGCAAACCCAATCTGCTCTATTACTTCCCGTCAAAAGAAGCGATTCACACCGCCCTTCTAACTGGCTTACTTGAGGTATGGTTGGCACCTTTGTACGAGCTTGACGAAAACGGAGAGCCGCTTGAAGAGATCTTATCTTACGTCCGCCGAAAGCTTGAGATGAGTCGCGACCTCCCCCGCGAAAGCCGCCTGTTTGCAAATGAACTGGTTCAGGGAGCGCCCCGCATTCACAATGCTTTATCCAGCGATCTCAAGAAGCTGGTCGATGAAAAAACCGCCATCCTTACCCGTTGGATGGATCAGGGAAAGATTGCGCGCCTGCATCCCTATCATTTGATTTTCTCAATCTGGGCGCTGACCCAGCATTATGCAGATTTTGACGTGCAGGTTCGTGCAATCTTGGGTGACGAAGATCCTTTTGAAGGCGCTGAGACTTTCGTTGATACACTCTATCGCAGACTTCTAACGCCGTAGACGTTACTTCGCCGGTTTTAGTGCCAGAATACGCTTCAAAATCACGATGGTCATGGCCAGAATTATGGTCAAGTCGCCCATTGTATTGACTGTATTGATTTTGGGTACTTTTCCGGCATCCCGTACAATTGCGGTGTACATCTTGGGCTGCTGAACACCTACCGAATGCTCACGTTCGGATGCTTTGATGAATGTGCTAAAGTCCTTAAGAGATTTAACCTTTTTCGTAACTTGGTTCAGAAATCTCTGATCCAGTTGCCGGTCCTCTTTCAACTTCTTGAGCATCTCTTCGATCGAGCGCCGAAGTTTGATCAGTTGCTCCAGATCCTTTTTGAGCTGCTTTTGATGTTTCACGAAATTTTTTGCCGCAAGCGCGTCGCGCTGTTTCGCTTTGGAAAGGGCGACATTCTTCTTGGATGTATCCCGATCAAGCTTTGTGACCCGGTTGCCACCCTTGTTCCGACCCATTGGTGCCGCTGACATGACATGCTCCTTTGATCCTGTCCGTCAGCGGCAGTGTATCACCGAACCGGTTGTAGCGGGATTCCGGTATCTCTTACTCGGCGGCCTTGGCCATCGGATTGTTCGGATGCGTTGTCCAGTTGGCATATTCGGGATTAACCACTTTGCCCGTGCGCGGATCAACCTCTCCGGCCGCCATTGGCTCCATCGAGATACAGCCTTCGACCGGGCAGACATCTACACACAAATTGCAGGCAACGCATTCTTCATCGATGACTTCGAATACCCGATCTGCCGACATCGAAATCGCCTGATGGCTGGTGTCTTCGCAGGCGGCATAGCAGCGGCCACACTTTATACACTGGTCCTGATCAATTTTCGCTTTTGCGATGTAGTTGAGATTCAAATATTGCCAGTCAGTGACATTGGGCACCGCGCGGCCGATCACCTGATCGATGCTGGTATAGCCTTTCTCGTCCATCCATTCTGACAAGCCTGCAGTCAGTTCGTCGATGATCTTAAAGCCATAGGTCATTGCTGCGGTGCAGACCTGAACATTACCACAACCAAGCGAGATAAACTCGGCAGCGTCGCGCCAAGTGGTCACGCCGCCGATGCCCGAGATCGGCAGGCCACGCGTGGCTTCGGCACGCGCAATCTCGGACACCATGGACAAGGCAATCGGCTTCACCGCCGGACCACAATAGCCACCATGGCTGCCTTTGCCGTCAATCGATGGTTCGGGGCTGAACGTATCCAGATCTACACTGGTAATCGAGTTGATCGTGTTGATCAGCGACACCGCATCCGCACCGCCGTTCCTAGCTGCCGCTGCGGGTTTGCGGATATCGGTTATGTTCGGCGTCAGTTTCACGATAACCGGGCGGTCGTAATACTGTTTGCACCACCGGGTCACCATTTCGATATATTCCGGCACCTGTCCTACGGCCGAACCCATGCCGCGCTCGCTCATCCCATGCGGGCAACCGAAATTCAGCTCGATCCCATCCGCGCCAGTTTCAGCCACGCGCGGCAGAATGGCCTTCCAAGCGGCCTCTTCACAGGGCACCATGATCGAGGCGATCAGGGCGCGATCTGGGTAGTCGGCCTTAACACGGGCCATTTCCTCAAGGTTCACCTCAAGTGGCCGGTCGGTGATCAGTTCAATGTTGTTGAGCCCCAACAACCGGCGGTCCGCCCCGTAGATCGCGCCATAACGCGGTCCATTTACGTTCACGACCGGAGGGCCTTCGGACCCCAAAGTCTTCCACACTACGCCACCCCAACCGGCCTCAAAGGCGCGGCGAACATTGTATTCCTTATCCGTCGGTGGCGCGGAGGCCAGCCAATAAGGGTTTGGACTTGAAATTCCCAGAAAGTTTGTTGTTAAATCAGCCATTTATCCGGCCTCCCTGATGCAGGTTTGCATCTTTGTCTTTGAGTTTCACGCGCCCAGACTTGCGTGGATGTCCATCGCGGCATCGCGGCCTTCGGCCACGGCGGTCACGGTCAGGTCTTCGCCACCTGCTGCACAGTCTCCGCCAGCCCACACACCGGTCATCGAGGTGCGTCCTGCCCCGGTCACAGCAATCTTACTGCCATCCAGCGTTAGCCCTTCCGGCGCACCGTCAAGCGTCTGACCGATGGCCTTAAAAACCTGATCGGCAGGCACACGAACGGTTTCTCCTGTACCGGTCAGTCGACCATCATGACTAGCAGTATACTCCAATTCGATCTCAGCCGCGGCTCCATTTCCGTGAATGGCCACAGGTTGAACGTTGCACAGAATACGAACACCGTGCGACGCCGCCAAATCCTGTTCGTACCGGCTGGCACCCATTGCGTCGCGACCTCGGCGATAAGCGATGGTGACATGCTCTGCCCCCAGCAGCTTCGATTTCACTGCCGCGTCTACTGCTGTCATGCCGCCGCCAATCACAACGACATTCCGACCGACTGGGAGATCAGCCAGGTCGCTGGCCTGCCGCACATCTGAGATAAAGTCGACCGCCGGGCGCACCCCGTCTTTATCTACCCCATCTGCACGTAGCGCATTCACCCCTGCCAGTCCGATCGACAGGAACACAGCGTCATAGTTCTGTTGCAGCCCTTCTAGTGAAATCGTCTCACCCAGAACTGAGTCGGTCTCAATCGCGATCCCACCGATTTTCAGCAGCCAGTCGACCTCGGCCTGCGCAAAGTCGTTGGTCGATTTGTACGCCGCAATGCCGTATTCGTTCAGCCCGCCCGGCTTGGGCTTGCCTTCGTGGATCACCACATCATGCCCCAGCATCGCCAGACGGTGGGCACAGGCCAGACCAGCGGGCCCTGCCCCGACCACGGCGACCGTCTTGCCCGTTGGTTCTGCACGCGCGAACGGATGAACGCCCGAGGCCATCACATCGTCGGTTGCATAACGCTGCAGGCGTCCAATCTCGACTGGCTTGCCTTCGGCCGTCTCACGCACGCAAGCCTCTTCACAAAGAGACTCGGTCGGACAAACCCGAGCACACATGCCGCCTAGGATATTCTGTTCCAGAATGGTCTGTCCGGCCGCAGCTGGTTGTCCGGCCTGAATTTGGCGGATGAACAACGGAATATCGATATCCGTCGGACAGGCCGTCACACATGGTGCGTCATAGCAGAAATAGCAACGATCTGCTGCCACGGCTGCCTCATGCGGAGCCAGAGGCGGATGCAGATCGGTGAAATTCGAGGTCAGCTCATCGCTGGAAAGCCGCCCGGAGACGATCCCGGGTGCCATCTGGCCCTGTGCCATCACTCTACTCCCTGTAGATATGTTTGTTATGAGCTTCAGCTTGCCACATTCTGATTTTTTATCAATTAGTAAATTTACCAAATGGTCAAAAAAATAGAAATCCGGGAAAAATGACCCGGATTTCCTTAATAATTGCCCACATTGTTAGCACGTTTGGTGTCAGATCATCCCACTTAGGTGGCCGGATTTGATCCAAACACGGGCTCCACTCTCTCCTGCGATGGCTGTCGAGCGTGATCCAGGTGGTAATCGCAGCCAATCCCAAACACCAAATTCTTCGCCTGTCTCGATAAAGCTGCCTTCGAGAACGAAGACCTCAAGCCCCTTGCCAGAGTCCAGTTCAATTTGCTCACCAGCAGCCCAGCATTGCACCTGAACATCCTCATGCGCATCCTTGAACAAATCGATATCTCCGCCCCCGTTGATGGAACGACGCACTTCGGTGCGGTCTTTGGGGTCGAACTGGTGAAGCTTGACGAGGATCGTCGCGCCTTCGTTGGCCGAAGGAGTGTGAGATGAAGTCGGAGGATTACGCACATAGCTGCCGACCGGAAAATCTCCGGTTTCATCCTGAAACACACCATCCAGCACCAGATATTCCTCGCCTCCGTCATGGGTGTGAGCCGAAAATGCGCTGCCAGGGGCAAAACGCACGATGGTTGTGGCCCGCGCCACTTCCTCGCCAATGCGGTCCAGCATCTTGCGTTCAACGCCGGCAGCCGGTGACGCGACCCATGCGGTTTGATCAAAGTGGACAGCGACCCGCTGTGTGAAATCTGCATTGACGCGCATCTGCAATCCTCCTGCGTTGCTGTCACAATAGATGGGAGCATGACACGGAATTTCAAACCGGGCACGTCTGGGGTTTTGACGCCCTTCACAGCTTGTTGTACTTCCGGTCGAGACCGGTGCCCAATTCCGGCCCGTTTAGAAAGCGCGAAAAGATGCAGGCAAGCCCAACGACGTTCAACATCCTCATCATCGGGCAAAACAACCGTCTGCAATACGAGGCACTATTGTTCGCGGCATCGCTGCGCCATAGCTCACCCGGATTTACCGGACGTTTATTTGTTGGCGTTCCTCAGAAAGGCCCCTTGTGGTCCCAAGACCCGAGCATTCGGGATGAGGACGTGTTGCAAGCCTTGCGGCAATTGGGTGCTGAGATCCTGCCCTTCGAATCGCAAATCTTTGGAGCAAGCTATCCCCACGGCAACAAGATTGAAGCGCTACTGGCGATGCCGGAAGGCGAGCCATTTGTCTTCTTCGACACCGATACATTGATCACCGGTGAAATTGCCGATGTGCCATTTGATTTCAACCGGCCCGGCGCTTCGCTCCGTGTCGAAGGCACATGGCCGAAGCCCACACTTTATGGCCCCGGTTATGACGGCATCTGGCGCGCGCTTTATAACCGCTTTGGGCTGGATTTCGAAAGCTCGCTCGATTCCAGACAGCCACCGGGATATTGGCGACACTACCTGTATTTCAATGCGGGATACTTCTTCTACAAATGCCCTCACCAGTTTGGTCGGCGGTATCTTGATTACGCCCGTACCATTCGGGACGAAGGTATCCCCGAACTCACCGGGCAGGTCCTAGACCCCTGGCTGGATCAGGTGGCATTGCCGCTGGTCATCCACTCGTTCGGCGGTGGTCGGGATGCGCTGCCAAAAGGTCTGCTGGATGGGTCAGTCAGCTGCCATTATCACCTGTTTCCGATGCTCTATGCACGAGAAAGCGATCATGTGGTCGAGGTGCTAGAGACCGTTGTGGCTCCCAACAAGATCAAGAAGGTGCTCAAAGGCTATGATCCGATGAAGAAATTGGTGATCCAGCGCAAAGGCGCAAAAATCCGGGCAATGTTCGACAGGAACAACCTGCCAGCACGCGAACAGGTCATACGCAAGACCATCAAGGCCAAGGGACTTTGGCTGCGGTGACGTGGACATTGTGTGGTGCAAAGCAATGTCCTAGAGATTTACTAACGCACATTCCAACAGGAGATTTCGAAGATGTCTGATGGCCCCACCTATGGTTTTGACACGCTGCAGATTCACGCTGGGGCCCGCCCCGACCCTGCTACCGGCGCGCGTCAGACACCGATCTACCAGACTACGGCCTATGTGTTTCGCGATGCCGACCATGCTGCTGCGTTGTTCAACTTGCAAGAAGTTGGGTTCATCTATTCGCGTCTGACCAACCCGACCGTCGCTGTTTTGCAGGAACGCGTGGCAACGCTTGAGGGCGGCGTCGGCGCTGTCTGCTGTTCCTCGGGTCACGCGGCGCAGATCATGGCGCTATTCCCACTGATGGGTCCGGGCTGCAACGTGGTCGCCTCAACCCGCCTGTACGGGGGTACGGTCACGCAGTTTAGCCAGACCATCAAACGTTTCGGCTGGTCAGCCACATTCGTCGACACCGACGATCTGGACGCCGTAAAAGCCGCCATCGACGAAAACACCCGGGCGGTGTTCTGCGAATCCATCGCCAACCCTGGCGGTTATGTCACTGACATCCGCGCGCTGGCGGACGTCGCAGACGCGGCTGGCATCCCGCTGATCGTCGACAACACCTCGGCCACGCCCTACCTGTGCCGTCCGATCGAGCATGGCGCGACCCTGGTCGTGCATTCAACCACCAAGTACCTGACCGGCAACGGCACAGTCACCGGCGGCTGCATTGTGGATTCGGGTAAGTTTGACTGGTCTGCGAATGACAAATTCCCCTCGCTCAGCGAGCCCGAGACTGCGTATCACGGACTGAAATTCCACGAGACTTTCGGCCCGCTGGCCTTCACCTTCCACGGCATTGCAATCGGTCTGCGCGATCTGGGTATGACCATGAACCCGCAGGCAGCACATTATACCCTTATGGGGATCGAGACACTCTCACTGCGGATGGAGCGACATGTCGAAAACGCCCAGAAGATCGCCGCCTGGCTGGAAGCGGATGATCGCGTGGACTACGTGACCTATGCAGGCCTTCCCTCGTCGCCTTATCATGATCGGGTCAAAGCGCATTACCCGCGCGGGGCCGGTGCGCTATTCACATTTGCGGTCAAGGGCGGATATGACGCCTGCATCAAGCTGGTCAACGCGTTGGAAATCTTCAGTCATGTGGCCAACTTGGGCGATGCGCGCTCGCTGATCATCCACTCTGCCTCGACGACCCACCGTCAGTTGACGCCTGAGCAGCAGGAAGCTGCAGGCGCGGGCCCGGGAGTCGTGCGCGTCTCCATCGGCATCGAAGACGCAGACGATCTGATCGCCGATCTGGATCAAGCGCTGTCCAAGGCGAGCGCCTGAACAGATGGCAGGGCACAACACAAATGAATTGGGCCAGCCTATTGGCTTGCCGGTCACGGGCGAGTTTCCTCGCCCCACCCCGCCTTACACACCGATGCGAGGCCGGTTCTGTTCCGTTGTGCCGCTAGATGTGAACCGGCATGCGCCCGGATTGTACCGGGCGTTTGCCAGTGACACGGATGGCCATAACTGGACCTATCTGCCCTATGGCCCCTTCGCCTCTGAAGCTGATTTCACCACATGGGCGCAGAACAACTGCATGGACGCCGATCCCATGTTCCATACGGTGTTGGATGCCGACGAAACGCCGGTGGGTATGGCCTCGTATTTGCGTGTCGAACCAGCAGCGGGTGCAATCGAGGTGGGCCATATCCATTTCTCACCCCTGCTCCAACGCAAACCGCAATCAACCGAAGTGATGTATCTGATGATGCGACGCGTATTCGATGAGCTTGGCTATCGCCGTTACGAATGGAAATGCGACGCTTTGAACGCACCCTCAAAGCGCGCGGCCGAACGCTTGGGATTTACGTTCGAAGGTATTTTCCGACAAGCGACCCATTACAAAGGGCGTAACCGGGATACCGCTTGGTTCTCGATTATCGACAGCGAATGGCCGCGCATTCGCGCAGCATTCGAGAATTGGCTTGCACCGGGGAATTTCGATGCGGCGGGCCAGCAGCGACAACCGCTGCAAGCCCGCGTTGGAGCGTAGCTTAGTCCGCGATTTCGAACTCCATAGCGATATTGACCGATACAGAAATCTCACCGCCCGCAACCGGAACGCCACCGGCGTCGGACATCACCATTTCGCGCATCTGGGCCATCGGGCGAACGCCCCCACCGTGATCGTTTATCGAAATCACCGGACCCAAAGTCACGCCTGAGGCCTCGGCCAATTGTTGCGCCTTATCGGTTGCGTCTGCGACCGCTTTCGCGCGCGCTTCGGCCTCAAGCGGCTTAGGCTCCTGTACACTGAAGCTCAAGCCGCCAAAATCATTGGCCCCGTCCTTGATGACGGCATCCATAATCTGACCCAGTTTATCCAAATCCCGAACCCGAACAGAAACGCGGTTTGAGGCTGTAAATCCGGTGATCCTGGGTGCTTCGTCGCTTGAGTTTCTGTGCCCAGACCAGACTGGTGACAACGACAGATCGCGGGTCTGCACATCCCGTGATTCCAAGCCCATCTCATCTAACCGTTTTAGAATCTGTGTCACAGCGTCAGAGGTCGCCTGCATCGCAACCGATGCCTGCGCGTCCTGGTTCGTCACGCCAAGCGTTATGGTTGCCATATCCGGCGCAGCCAGGGCCGTTCCGGTTCCACTGACGGTGATGCGACGTTCTTCCGCATGGGCAGGCAACGCCGCGACGGCTGCGGTCATGGCAGCCAGAAAAGCAAGTGTCTTCAAGGTGATCTCTCCTTATGACTTGTCGCTAAGATGGGTGTCATACTCCTTACACGGCAAGGGGGAAACGCGCCTTTTTCTTTCCCTCGGCGAGTTCCTGCTCTAATCTCGTCGGGCAGACATCCAAGCGTTTGCATTGAAGCTGACAATTATGGTTCATCGCGATCATGAAACCCGCCTTTGCGCTGTCATTTTCTGAAAACGGAATTTCCTTGCATCACCAGTCGGATGGAGACTGGTACTGCATTGGCACTATCCCGTTGGATGCACCGGATTTCTCTGATCAGATCCGGACCCTGCGCGATCAGGGATTCGCGCTAGAAAACAACCTAAGCTGCAAGCTCGTGATTCCTTCGGATCAGGTACGTCTTTTGACGGTCGATACCGATGGAATGGATAGCGAAGCGGCAACGCAGAAAGTTGAAGAAACTTTAGCCTCAGCAACGCCATACCAGTTGTCCGAGCTGACCTTTGTCGCAACTCCGAACGGCTCGGACATTCACGTCGCGGCAGTCGCGCAGCAAACTTTGAAAGAAGCGCACTCATTTGCGGTGGAACATGGATTTATCCCTGAAGGGTTCTGGCTTAGTGCCGATGGTGAAGACGCTCTATTAGGGTCCGTTTACGACGTGCCTGCGTCTGAGGTGGACTCCCAGTCAAATGAAATCAGCTCTGCGCTCGTGGCAAAATCGCCGGAAGCCACGCCTGATGAGGCATCGAGTATTCCCATCCATCCCATCGCGGATACCGCTGATCCGACCGCTTTCCGTTCCGCTCAAAGCGCTGAATCGCCCACGATATCTTCGTCGGTAGAGGTGAAAAAATATGTTATTCCGGCGGTTGCTGCATCCGTTCTATTGGGCATGGTACTTGGTCTCTGGTCACTGAACAGCGATGAACCTACGGTCGATGCCCCAGAACCAGTCGTGGCAGAGGCGCCCGTTTTAGTTCCAGAGCCACAGCAAGATGTCCCGACAGCCGTTGAACCCAGCGCACCAGATGTTGCGGAACTCGCAATTGAACCTGAACCCGCCGAGCCGAACACCGGTGACGAAACTGATCTGTCTGCAACTGATGAGGCCATTCTCGAAGCTTTGAAGGTTGCTCCTGAACCGGTTGAAGAAATTGCTGGCCTGCCAGACTTCGGGGCAGAGTTTCATGACTTCACCGGGACCGCGCCTGTTGAACCGAACCCGTTGGCCGAACCACCGCTGGAACAGCTTGCTGATGTCTATCTAACCTCGGTTGATCGCGCTGATCTGTCGACCGACACCGTTGCCCTGCCACCGCATGAAAGCCTCGAAACTGACGAAGCTTTTGAGTTGACCGCCCTGCCCGGCGCCGCGGGTCAGAGGTTTGAGTTGGACGAACGTGGTCTGGTGACGCCGACCGCAGAGGGCACTCTGAATCCAGCCGGTGTGATGGTCTACCTGGGCCGCCCTTCATCGGTGCCTCCGGAATCCCCAACACGGTTTGAGACAGAGCCCGTTGTTGTTGAAGAGGTTGACGAAAGGCTCGCATCAATCCGACCCCGCCCAAGGCCCGACAACCTTGTTGATCAGTTCGAAAGACAACAATTGGGTGGCCGGTCTCGCCAGGAATTGGCTTCGGTGCGACCAAAACTGCGTCCGGAAAGCCTGCAATCCAAGCCCGAGGTTGACGAAACACCAACCGCTCTGGCGGTGGTTCGCGTTCCACGCCCCAAGCCACGCCCTGCGAATATCGCCGCATTGGTTGCCAAGAAACCCAGCACCCAAAGTGCTTCGCTGGGATCGACCGCGAATGTTGCAACCAGCAGTGATGAGGCCGGTTCATTCCAGCCCAGGGCTGTAAAACCCAAGATACCGACAACCGCCTCGGTTGCGCGACAGGCGACCATCGATAATGCCATCAACCTACGCAAGCTCAACCTGATCGGTGTATATGGCACCCCGGCCAATCGCCGTGCCTTGGTACGCCTGCCCAGCGGACGCTATAAGAAGCTGAAAGTGGGTGATCGTATCGATGGTGGGAATGTCGTGGCCATCGGAGATAGCGAATTGCGCTATCAGAAACGCGGTAAGAACATCACCCTCAAGATGCCACGCGGATAAAAGAAGAGCGCCCTGTTTGGTAAACAGTGCGCTCAGTTATTTTCATTGATGTCAGATCAGGCCGCCGAGATTTCACCCGATTCAATCTGTTCGCGTTCGATCGATTCAAACAGGGCTTTGAAGTTACCCTCACCAAACCCGTCGTCACCCTTGCGCTGAATGAATTCAAAGAAGATCGGGCCGATTACGGTTTTAGAGAAGATCTGAAGCAGGATCTTGGTCTCACCCCCATCAACAACGCCTTCGCCGTCGATCAGAATACCGTGCTTCATCATTCGATGCTTGGGCTCATCATGGCCAGACACACGGTCGTAAGACATGTCATAATATGTCTCGTTCGGGCCAGGCATGAACTTCAACCCCTTCTCGGCAATCGCATCGGTCGAGCCATAGATATCATCGCTACCCACCGCGATATGCTGGATACCCTCGCCATTGTATTTCTTTAGGTAAGAGACGATCTGCCCGGTTTCACCCCGGTCCTCATTGATCGGTATGCGGATGCGACCGCAAGGAGAAGTCAGCGCTCGGCTGAAAAGACCTGTATGTTTGCCCTGAATGTCAAAGAAGCGAATTTCGCGGAAGTTGAACAGGTCGCCGTAGAATTTGAACCACTTGTCCATGTTACCCTTGAATACGTTGTGGGTCAGGTGATCGAGGTAATAGAACCCATCACCGCGCGGTTTCGATTGCTCCAGCCACTCAAACTCCTCGTTATAAGGCGAGGTGTCATAATACTGATCGATGAAATAGATCAGTGAGCCACCGATACCCTTGATCGCCGGGACATTCATGGTCTTGTCGGCACCGTCATAGGGCTCGGCCCCTTTGGCAATCGCGTGATCATAAGCCTTCTGCGCATCCACGACGCGCCAGCCCATCGCAGGGGCGCAAGGACCATGCTCGGCGACGAATTTCGCGGCAAAGCTGTCCGGATCAGCATTCAGGATGTAGGTCACATCACCCTGTTGCCACAGCTCGACCTTGGGGGTGTCGCGGTGGTAGCCGACATATTCGAACCCCATCCGCGCAAACAGATCGCGTAGTTCCTGCGGTTCGGGATGGGCGAATTCAACGAACTCAAACCCATCGGTGCCGGCGGGGTTTTCTTCGCTGATGACAGATTTCGGGGCGTTATGCGGGAAAGGACCCATGGCGCGTCTCCTTGGAAAACAGGAATTTCTTTGCTGATTCAAAAATACGCCTTATTCGGTGCTGTTTCTGCGCATTGTTTTCATGTAGACTGAATTTTAACGCGGAACATCCGCACGAAACGCACAAATACCGGAGAATCACCGCACATGCTGGATGCAACAGACACACGACTGTTGTCAGCTTTGCAGAAAGATGCGCACCTGACGGCACATCAATTGGGTGAGATGTTAAACCTGTCGGCCAGTCAGGCGGGCCGCCGCCGACAGCGCCTTGAGGCTGAGGGCTATATTACCGGATATACGGCACGGCTGGATCCGCTGATGCTGGGATTGCAGGTTCAAGGGTTCATTCAGGTGCATCTGGGCACACATGGCCCCGAACAATCCGCCAGCTTCGCCCGCATGGTCGACACGCGCCCCGAGATCACGAGTGCCTGGACGATGACGGGTGAGGCAGATTACCTGCTTCACGTCTATTGTGACGACTTATCCGCACTCAATAGCTTGCTTCACGAAGTCATCCTGCCGCATCCTGCAGTGGCACGTGTGCAAAGCCAGATCGTGATGGACCAATTGAAACGCGACGCGCCGCTCCCGACCTGAGCGGATGTAAGAGGAATATAATGAACGAGTTCCTTTATCAGGCATCGATCTATTTGGCAGCAGCGGTGATCGCCGTTCCGTTATCCGCACGTCTGGGCCTGGGTTCGGTGCTGGGATATCTGGCCGCCGGAATTGCAATCGGACCGATTCTGGGCCTTGTAGGCGCGGAAACAGAAAGCCTTCAACACGTCGCTGAGTTTGGCGTTGTCATGATGCTGTTCCTGATCGGGCTAGAGCTTGAGCCCCGCGCCCTATGGGACATGCGCGACAAGTTGTTGGGGCTGGGCGGGCTGCAGGTTGGCCTGTCCACCGCCGCGATCGCAGCTGTGGCGTTCTACGCGGGCCATCAATGGTCGGTGGCGCTGGCTGTAGGCCTTACGTTGTCACTGTCTTCCACCGCTATCGTTCTGCAAACCTTGTCCGAAAAGGGGTTGATGCAGACCAATGGCGGGCGAGCCACATTTTCAGTTCTGTTGACGCAAGATATCGCCGTCATACCTATTCTGGCCTTTCTGCCCCTTCTTGCACTGCCTGCCAGCGTCCACATAGAAGACGATGGCTCGATCAATCGAGGTGTGGATTCCGCCCACGGAGCCGATCATCACGCCACACTTTCGCTGGTCGAGGGTTTGCCCGGTTGGGCCGTCACGCTGGTTACAATCGGAGTGGTCGCCTTTGTCGTGTTGGCGGGAATCTACCTGACCCGCCCCCTTTTCCGTTTCATCCACGCCACCCGCCTGCGCGAGATGTACACGGCACTGGCGTTGATGATCGTGGTTGGCATCTCGTTCTTGATGACTCTGGTGGGCCTTTCCCCCGCCCTTGGCGCGTTTCTTGCGGGCGTTGTTCTGGCCAGTTCGGAATTCCGGCATGAGATGGAAAGCGACCTTGAGCCCTTCAAAGGTCTGCTGCTGGGTCTGTTCTTCATCACCGTTGGTGCCGGGATCGATGTGGGCTATTTCTTCGCCGATCCATTTGATCTGATCGGGCTGGCGCTACTTGTGATCTTGGCCAAAGGTATCATCCTGTTCATCGTTGGGCGTGCTTTCAAACTACGTGGACGTGATCACTGGCTGTTTACTTTGGGATTGGCTCAGGCTGGCGAGTTTGGGTTTGTACTGCTGGCATTCTCGACACAGCAAAACGTGATCCCTCCAGGCCTCTCGCAAAAACTGCTTATGATCATCGCGCTGACCATGCTGATCACCCCTCTCCTGTTTATCCTCTACGATCTGCTTTCTCGCTATATCGGCGAGAGCAAGCCAAAGGTCGAACCAGATGAGATTGATGAGAGAGGGCCTGTCATAATTGCCGGGATCGGTCGCTTTGGTCAGATCGTGAATCGCCTGGTACAGGCAAGCGGATTCAAGACCGTGGTTCTGGATCACGACATTGAAACCATCCAGCTTATGCGCCGGTTTGGCGTCAAAGGATTCTTGGGTGATCCGACGCGTCCCGAACTGCTGCGCGCCGCCGGGATTGAAAAAGCCTCGGTTTTGGTCGCGGCCATGGATGATTACAAACAGGTCACTCGTCTGGTCGGATATGCGCGCCGCCAGCGGCCTGACCTGCACATCATCGCTCGGGCGCGCGATCGCACTCATGTTTACGAACTCTATCAGGCCGGGGCCAATGACATCGTACGCGAAATGTTCGATGGGTCACTACGTGCGGGTCGCTATGTTCTCGAGAATATCGGCCTTAGTGAATATGAAGCCGCGCAAGCAGAACAAACTTTCTATCACCACGACCGAGGATCGGTGCGTGAGTTGGCCGAGCTGTGGATACCCGGCATGCCTACTGCAGAAAACAAAAAGTATATCGAGCGGGCGCGGCAACTTGAAAAAGATCTGGAAACCGCGCTGCTGGAACTGGCGGAGGAACACGCCAAGAAGTCGGCTTAACCGTCTGTAACTCCGGCCTCGGCAAACGTTGCCATGCCGGAATGACAGGCCACGGCGCTTTTAAGAATGTTGATCGCCAGCGCCCCGCCCGAACCTTCGCCCAAGCGCAAGCCAAGGCTTAGCAACGGTTCCTTACCTAGATTTTTCAGCATTGCGGAATGTGCACCTTCGGCACTTTGATGGCCCGCAACAGTGTGATCCAGCGCAGTGTCCGAAAGTTGCGCCAAACAGGCCGCTGCTGCCGTACAGATGAATCCGTCCAGAATGACTGGAATGCGCAATACACGTGCAGCTGCAATCGCCCCTGCCATGGCTGCAATCTCGCGCCCGCCTAGGCACTGAAGGATATGCAGACTGTCGCCATGACCGTGCAGGGCGACGCCTTCGGCAACAACGCGTGTTTTGTTCGCCAACCCTGCATCATCTACGCCTGTGCCGCGCCCGGTCCAGTCAGATGCATCTCCGCCAAACAGCGCGCAGGCGATGGCGGCTGCAGGGGTGGTGTTGCCGATACCCATCTCTCCAACGACGAGTAAATCCGCCTGCGGATCAACCGCCTGCCAGCCTGTACGCAGTGCGCGCAGAAATTCATCTTCGCTCATCGCAGGGGCTTGGGTAAAATCTGCGGTCGGACAGTCCAGATCCAATGCATGCACATCCATCTTGGCGCCCGCAGCCTTGGCCAGTTGATTAATCGCAGCACCGCCGTGTTCGAAATTCATGACCATCTGAACAGTGACCTCAGATGGAAACGCTGAAACACCCTGCGCCGTCACGCCGTGGTTGCCAGCAAACACGATGACCTGAGGCGCGTTGATCTGTGGCTGCGCATCCCCACGCCAGCCCGCATACCATATCGCCAAATCCTCAAGCCGTCCCAAGGCTCCGGGTGGTTTGGTTAGTTGGCTGTTGCGCTCTTGCGCGCCCTGCACGGCAGAAGTATCCGGACCGGCCGCACCGGTCAGCGCGTCGCGGAAACTGTTCAAATCGTCGAGTTCAGGCAGCATTGAAAGCCTCGTTGCATCAGAGTGGTGCTGTGTGTTTAACCAAACCTGACAAAGCAACAAGACCCTGAAAGGCCTGGGAGTGACCAAAAACGACACTGCCCCATTTTCCATGTGGGATATTCCGCTTGCGCTGGTCTTGCTGACACGCTTGCCACTGCCACGCTTGCCGGAAGAGGCGTTTACTCGCCAGTCGCGCGCCGTCTGGGCATTTCCCCTTGCAGGGCTGATCGTTGGTGCCCTGGCGTGTGGTATCGGTTGGATCGCAATCTGGGCGCAGTTGCCCGTTTTCGCAGTCGCAGGCCTGATCGTTGCCGCGCTGATCGCAACCACTGGTGCAATGCATGAAGACGGGTTGGCCGATACGTTCGATGGCCTTTGGGGAGGGTTCACGCCCGAGCGGCGGCTCGAGATAATGAAGGACAGCCATATCGGCACCTACGGTGTGCTGGCACTGCTGCTAATTCAGATTCTACGTATCACAGCCATTGCAGCTCTTGTTGGTGCCGAGGTGATAACAGGTGTGCTGGCTGCATGTGTGTTTTCCCGATCTCTTATGCCCGTCTTGATGACTTTTCTAAGAAATGCACGACACTCAGGGCTAAGCCATTCGATCGGCGCACTGCCGGTATCTGCGGTTTTAGCCGGGTTGGTAGTGGCCGCTCTGTTGGCTTTGGGCTTGTTGGGGGTTCTGGCGTTGATCCCAATGCTTTTTGCGATGATCGCCAGCCTGATTGTTGCGAAGATCGCCAAGGCCAAGATCGGAGGTCAGACCGGCGACATTCTGGGGGCAACGCAGCAGATAACCGAGATCACATTCCTGCTGACGTTGATCGCTTTGATCTAACTGGCACCCCCCGTCGCGATCCGCAGCGTCGCGCCGCAGTGCTTGCAATGCACAGCGTCCGGGTCGTGGCGAAACAGACCACAGCTGGGGCATTTGTAACGCACTTTCTGCGGCATGAAGATCGCCTGCGCCAGACGCACGAACAGGGCCACACCAACAACCATGATGAAAACCGAAAACAGCTTACCACCCGGCGTCGACAAAGTGATGTCACCAAACCCAGTTGTCGTCAGTGTGGCCATCGTGAAATATAGCGCGTCGATATAGGGCGTCTGGGTGTCTTCCGGCACAAAAAAGACCAATACAGCGGTCGAAGTCGCAAAGACAAAGACCAGCAAATTGATTGCAGCGATCACCGCGTCTTCATGGGTTCGGAAAAACCTGCTGTCACGCCGCAAATCCCTGAGCAAATGGTATGAATGAATCAGACGCAAGGCGCGCAGAATGCGCAGAAATGCCAGGTTGCCGGTCAGAAACGGATCAAGGAAAAGCGAAACGATAACAACAATATCCGCCAGCGTGTAAATCTGACGCAGTAGCTTCCAACGATCTTTCGATATCCAAAGCCGGGCTGAAAAATCCATGAGAATGAGCACACCGACCCCAATACTGGCTGCGGTAATACCTGGACCGTGCGGAATATGCGCGGTCGCAACAAAAAACACGATCGTTGCGATGTCGAACAGGATCAGACCATATCGAAACCAGACCGAAATCGGGTCGTGGCTGATGTATAGAAACTTCACAGCCTGCTTCATCTTTACCCCGTATCAGCCTAATATTCAGAGAAAAATACCCTGAAACGACTACAGCACCAAGCGACGGTTCAAAAAAAAGCCGCCCCGATACCGGAGCGGCTTTGAAATGGGTGGTGCCTTTGATCAGGCAGCGCGCGAGGTCAGCACCTCATCCACCTGCTTGGCGGCCGAGATTTCATCTGCACCAGACACTGCAGCAACTTCGCGGGTCAGACGCTCAAGCGCGGCCTCATAAAGCTGACGT
The DNA here is from genome assembly GCF_056540425.1 of Ruegeria sp. AN6. Taxonomy (NCBI): domain Bacteria; kingdom Pseudomonadati; phylum Pseudomonadota; class Alphaproteobacteria; order Rhodobacterales; family Roseobacteraceae; genus Ruegeria; species Ruegeria sp. AN6. The sequence goes on along the minus strand of NZ_JBQFWR010000001.1, from coordinate 152,574 downwards.
TCGGAATAGCTCTGCTCGCGTTGGTCGTCGGTGCGGTGCAGGTCACGGACCACCTCAGCGATCGAGATCAGATCACCTGAGTTGATCTTTTGCTCATACTCCTGCGCCCGACGCGACCACATGGCGCGCTTGACCTTGGCCTTGCCTTTAAGCGTTTTCATGGCCTGACTGATCACATCAGGTGAGCTGAGCGAGCGCAGGCCGGATTCGGTGACCTTGTTGGTTGGCACGCGCAGCGTCATCTTGTCTTTTTCAAAGGAGATTACGAACAGCTCAAGCGAGAAGCCTGCAACCTCCTGCTCTTCGATCGATACGATCTGACCTACACCGTGAGCCGGGTAGACGACATAATCGTTCGGGCGGAACTCAAGCTTTTTCGATTTCGACATTCAGATTTATCCTTCATTACTGATTGGGATATGAAACGACAAAAAGACCACAGCCGAGGCCCTAAACGGCCCCGTCAGGCGGCTTATTTGTCATAAAATCAGAACTCCAAAGCGAGCATACTTACGGAGCAAATCCCAATCACAGTCATCATTTGACCCCAAGTATATCACAAAATTGCGACACTCAAAAGACCGACCTGAGGCAAATGGGAGATTCCCTTTTTACCTCAATGTATTATAGCGCAGATTGTTGTCTAACGTACGGTTAGGGGCCGCCGAATCGGTTAACCACCTTCGCCGGGTGCTTCCGAGAAATATTTCTCCATCTTGCCTTCTTCGCCGTCGCGTTCCTCGGCCTCGGGCAAGGGGTCTTTCTTAGTCACAATCACCGGCCACATTTCCGAGTATTTCCGGTTGAACTCGACCCACTGCTCCATCCCCGGCTCGGTATCGGGGCGAATTGCGTCGGCGGGGCATTCGGGTTCGCAAACACCGCAGTCGATGCATTCGTCGGGGTGAATGACCAGTGTATTCTCACCTTCGTAGAAACAATCCACCGGACATACCTCGACACAGTCGGTGTATTTGCAGCCAATGCAGTTTTCGGTGACAACGTAGGTCATTTTGGAATTCCCGTTTGCGCTTTGGCGACTAGCTAATCCAGTCTGCCCGCCTCTTCAAGGTCAGATCACCCCTTTGGGGTGCGAGAAAGATCAAGCGCGCGCCTTTCCTTCTTGGTTGGACGACCTTTTCCTTCAAATCCGGGATTCTTGGGCGGTACATCCTGCTTTTCGGTCATATCGAAGTACAAACCTTGCGCCTCGGGGGCCGGGCCACGACGCGCCCCGAGCGCCTCGATACGCACAACGCGGACGATCCGCCCCTGGGGAAAGGTCAGGACGTCTCCAGGTGCCACAGCTTGCGCCGGTTTCAGCACCCGGTTTCCGTTTAGTCTGACATGGCCGCCGCTGACCTGTTTAGCGGCCAAGCTGCGGGTCTTGAAGAACCGCGCCTGCCACAACCATTTGTCGATCCGCAGCTTGGCCTCGGCCATCGCGGATCAGTTACCGTCCTTCAGACCCATCAGCGCTGCTGCGAACGGGTTGTCGGGATCGATGGCCTTTTCCTTCTTGGGCGGCCGAGACGAGAAGGACTTGGCACCCTGCGGTTTGCCACCTTTCTTACCATGCGGCTTGCGACCATCTTGCGGCTTACCACGCGGCTTGCCTTTACCCTGCCCCTGCTCGCGACGTGGGCCACGGTTTTGCTGGCGCTGGCGACCCCAGGTGAAGGTATAGAACACCTCGACCTCGGGTTCGTCCACAGCAGGTGCCTCGTCTGCCGTCTCGGTGCTGTCGGTGGCCTCGGCTGACGCCTCGGCGGGTGTCGCGACTTCTTCGGTCGGCGCATCTGGCGCAGAGTTATCTTCAGCGACAGGTTGCTCGGGCGCGTCTGTCGTAGTTTCGGGTGCGGTTTCGACCGGTACTGGCTTCACTTTCTCACGTTCGCCACGTTCAGCCTTGTAGCCCAGCCCCTGCATCAGGTCGGCAAACTGATCCAACGTCATACCAGTGATCGACAGCATATCAGGCTTGGCTTCGAAACCACCCCGGCTGTCCTCGGACCGCAACATGTCGGCCAGACGTTCGAGCATGTCGATCCGGATCGAGCGTTCGCCCGCATCGCGATAACCGCACATGGTGTCATAACCCTGCGGTGCATCCTTCGCGACCGGCACGGTGACCAGACCCGGAGGCGGTGCTTCGGGGAATTCCTGCAGACCGCCGGCGAGCGCCCACAGAACCAGACGCAGTCGCGTTGGCGCGGGTTTCAGCAGCAACGGCATGAAGATGGTGAACTGGCCGAACCGGATACCGTGTTTGCGCAGCGCACCACGGGCGTCCTGATCCAGATCCTTGACCTCCTGCGCAACGCCAGCGCGGGGCAGCACGCCCAGCGCCTCGACCATGCGGAAGGCGAACCCTTTGGCCAGACCCGACAGTTCCTCGTCCCGCGACAGATTCAGCAGCGGCTCGAACAGCGCCGCGACCTTGCGGTCGATGAAGTGCTGCAACCGGCGTTGCACTTTCTGCTCGACATCCGGGCCAGCGGCTTCGTCAACAAACACCTCGACCACGGGCTTGAGCGGCTCGGCCCCGGCAACCAACTTGCCAACAGCATATTCGCCCCACATCAGGCCGCCCTGATCGGTAAAATCAATCTCGGTATCGGGCGCATTGTAGAAGCGGTCGGCGCGCAGATGGAATTGCGGCGCGAGTGCTTGCAGGGACGCCGATTTCAGGGCCTTCGCCTCGGTTCCTTGCGCGCTTTTGTCCGGCGAAAACCGGAACCCTTCCAGACGACCGACGAATTCGCCTTCGACAGTCACTTCACCCTTGTCATTTACTTCGGCCAAAAGGGCCTCCTTCTGTTTGAGCCGGCGCAGCAAAACGGATGTGCGCCGGTCCACAAATCGCTGAGTCAGTCGGTCATGCAGAGCGTCCGACAGCCTGTCTTCTACAGTGCGCGTTTCCTCGCGCCAATGGGATTCGTCACGCACCCAACCGTTTCGTTGCGCAACATATGTCCAAGTGCGAATATATGCCAACCTTTTGGAGAGCGCATCAATATCTCCGTCCGTGCGGTCGATGCGGCGGATTTGCCGCGCCATGAAATCGTCAGGGATGGATCCGCGCTCATGCAGGTGGCCATAGATCACCTCGAGCAGGCTGGCGTGTTCCGCATGGCTGATACCGCGAAAATCAGGAATTCGGCATACATCCCACAACAAGCGTACCGATGGTCCATCGCTGGCACGGGCGACAACTTCGGTGACTTGGGACAAAGATTTCAGAACGTTCAGGTCGTCGGCGGGCCGCGCCTTGATCAGGTGCTCATTGTCGGGGCTGACCTCAAGCGAGTCGATCAATGCCTCGAACGTGCCAAACCGCAAGGCGGCATTCCGCCAGTTCAGCTTCTTCATCGGCGTGAACCGGCTGTCCATAATGGCTTGGGCCACGCCTTCATCAAGCGGAGGAGCCTCACCGGTCACGCCAAAAGTGCCATCTGACATTCCACGCCCGGCCCGCCCTGCGATCTGGGCCAGTTCATTGGGCGCCAAAGGCCGCATTCGGCGGCCATCGAACTTGGTCAGGGATGAGAACGCCACATGGTTCACATCCAAGTTCAACCCCATGCCGATGGCATCGGTGGCCACCAGATAATCAACCTCGCCGTTCTGGTAGAGGTCAACTTGCGCATTCCGCGTGCGAGGGCTGAGCGCCCCCATGACCACCGCCGCCCCGCCCTTCTGACGACGCAGCAATTCCGCGATGGCGTAGACATTGTCGACCGAGAACCCGACAATCGCGCTGCGCGAGGGCATTCGGCTGATCTTTTTGCTTCCAGAATAGACCAGTTGAGACATCCGTTCGCGCCGGACAAACTGCGCCTCGGGAACAAGCGCGGCAATCGCACCCCGCATGGTGTCAGAGCCAAGGAACAACGTCTCATTAGTTCCACGCGAGCGCAGCAGACGGTCGGTAAAAACATGACCGCGTTCAGGGTCGGCACAGAGCTGGATTTCGTCGATAGCAACGAAATCGGCGCCCATCCCTTCGGGCATCGCCTCGACCGTGCAGACCCAATATTGCGCCCGCGGCGGCACGATACGTTCCTCGCCCGTCACCAGCGCCACGACCGAATGACCGCGAATGGCAACGATCTTGTCATAAACCTCGCGCGCCAACAGACGCAGGGGCAAGCCGATCACACCTGTCCGGTACCCCAGCATACGTTCAATCGCGTAATGGGTTTTACCTGTGTTCGTTGGGCCAAGTACGGCCACGATTCGGGATGACCCGCTCACCTTCGCCCCCTGCGCCCTGAGACTTACAGCGCCTTGCCTTCAACCTGAGGCTTCAGCCGATTCACGGCATTGGTTACTTCTTCATGATGGGGATGTATAGCCAATGCGCGCGAATAGGCCTCGAACGCCTGCTCGGGCTTACCTACAATCTCGAAGATCAGCCCAAGGCCATAGATAGCCTCATAATTGTTTGGGTTAAGGGTCAAAGCGTGTTCAAGATCCGCAGCTGCCATACCAAACCGCTCTATGCCGAAAAAAGCCGATGCACGCACGTGCCAGCCTTCGGCGAATTCAGGTGCATGATCAGTGAGCGCTGTCAGATGGTCCAGAGCAGCCTCGACATCGCCATCATCCAACGCCTCTCGCCCGCGCTCAAGCAGCAAATCAGCCGAGGCCGAACCGGATTGTGACCACAGCGCCTGCAATTGCCGATCCAAACCAATGGCCTGCTCGGGCGTCGATTGCGCCAGTTGCTGCAACAGCTCCGCCTCGTCGCGCGAATCCGCCTCTTGCGCAGTACAAGTGGTGGAAAACGTGACTATGACGGCAAGTGCCGCGACGGTACGTTTGAGATTGGTGATTGCAATACCCATAACAATGGTCAGTGTAGCGTTGCGACCGGGGATGTCCATTCACGGCGCATGAACAATATGAGGAAGACCATGAGCGATATTCTGGAAAAAGCCGCGGCAGCATTGAATGAGAAACTGTCGGGCGGCGATTTCGACGCGTCAGCCAAGTTTGCCATCGCCGATCTGGGATCTATCATCCTTGATGCAAGCGGTGCGCGCGTCAGCGACGACGAGGCTGATGTGACCCTCAGCGCCGATGCGGACACCTTTGAACAAATCCTCAGCGGCGACCTGAACCCAACCGGTGCATTCATGTCCGGCAAGCTGAGCGTTGACGGAGACATGGGAATCGCCATGAAACTCGCCTCGGTGCTGGCCTGATGGAGTTTTCGCCGGCCCCCTTATTCGAAGACGTGGCCGGCGGCCCTGCTGGTGGAGTGGCCCATTGGCTGACTACCGAAGATGGCAAACGCATCCGCGTGGCACATTGGCTGCCCGAAGGTGATGCTCGCGGCACGGTGATGCTGTTCCCCGGTCGAACGGAATATATTGAGAAATACGGCGACGCGGCCCTTGAATTCGTGAGCCGGGGCTTTGCCTGCTTTTCCGTTGACTGGCGCGGGCAAGGTCTGGCGGATCGTTTGCTTGATGATCCGAGAATCGGCCATGTCGAACAATTCACCGATTACCAGCATGACGTACGCTCGACATTAGAGCTGGCCGAACAGTTGGAACTGCCCAAACCCTGGCACGTGGTCGGCCATTCCATGGGCGGAGCTATCGGGCTGCGCGCCGTACTGGAAGGAGCTGATTTTACGACCTGCGCCTTCACGGGACCGATGTGGGGTATTTTCTTTACTCCGATCATGAAACCGCTCAGCCAGCTGACCGCCTATTGGGGGCCGCGTCTGGGGTTGGGAGAGAAAAAGCCGCCCACAACTTCGCTGGAAAGCTATGTGGTGTCGCAACCTTTCGAAGGAAACGTGCTGACGCGCGATCCGGCGATGTACCGAATGATGCAGGACCAGCTGGCCGCGCATCCCGAGCTGGCTTTGGGTGCCCCCTCCACCATCTGGCTGCGCGAGGCGCTGGATGAATGCACCTGGCTGATGGAACAGACCGCGCCCGACATCCCTGCCCTGACTTATCTGGGCAGTCACGAACAGATTGTGGACCGCAAAGCGATCCGCACCCGCATGGCCGACTGGCCCAGTGGTACTCTGGTCGAAATTCCCAACGGCGAACACGAAGTTCTGATGGAGGCACCCGAGGTGCGCGGGCCGGTCTTTGATCAACTGGCTGCACATTTCTCGGCAGCCGCGGCGAAACCAAAACCCGAGCCCTGTCATTAAGGCCTAAGCCGACAGGTTGCTTGTGATCCGGACACGCCGCGCCTAAATGTTTGCCAACGCAGTTTATTCGAGGTGATCCATGCGCGACCTTCCCTTTCCCGTCCGTGACGCACATGCAGGCGGCGGTGCCGATGATCTGGGCAATTTGCCGGAATGGGATCTGACGGACCTCTACGCCTCGGAAGATGCGCCTGAACTGTCCCGCGATCTGGACTGGTTGGAAGGCGAATGTGCGTCCTTTGCCGCAGATTATGAGGGCAAGCTGGCCGATCTGGACGCCGCTGGCCTGTTGACCTGCGTGCTGTGCAACGAAAAGATCAACACCATCGCCGGGCGGATCATGTCGTTTGCTGGTCTGCGCTATTACCAGCTCACCACCGACGCGGATCGCGCCAAGTTCCTTTCGGACATGCAGGAAAAGATCACCGTATTCACCACTCCACTGGTGTTTTTCACGTTGGAACTGAACCGCATCGACGATGACGCGCTGGCTGCGCATTTTGCCGCCAATGCCGATCTGGCACGGTACGAACCTGTGTTCCGTCGCATTCGTGCGATGAAACCGTATCAGCTGTCCGACGAGCTTGAGAAATTTCTGCACGACCTCGGCGTTGTCGGTGACGCGTGGGAACGGCTGTTCGACGAAACAATCGCGGGCCTGACCTTTACCGTTGATGGTGAAGAGCTGAATATCGAAGGCACGCTGAACTTGCTGACCGAACAGGATCGCACCAAGCGTGAGGCCGCTGCGCGTGAGCTCGCGAGTGTTTTCCAAAGCAACATCAAAACCTTCGCGCGCGTTCATAACACGCAAGCCAAGGAAAAAGAGATCGTTGATCGCTGGCGCAAAATGCCAACCGCCCAGACTGGTCGCCATCTGTCAAACGACGTTGAGCCCGAAGTGGTCGAAGCCCTGCGCGAGGCCGTTGTGGCCGCGTACCCCAAGCTGAGCCATCGGTATTATGAGTTGAAACGCAAATGGCTGGGTCTGGACGTCATGCAGGTCTGGGATCGCAACGCACCGCTGCCGATGGAAGACACCCGGATCGTTGACTGGGCCGAGGCCGAGAAGACGGTGATGGATGCCTATAACGCCTTTGATCCTCGGATGGGTGAGATCGCAGCCCCCTTCTTCTCGAAGGGTTGGATCGACGCGGCGGTGAAGCCCGGCAAAGCGCCCGGCGCCTTTGCGCATCCCACCGTGACCGAGGTTCATCCCTACGTGATGCTCAACTATCTGGGCAAACCGCGCGATGTGATGACCTTGGCGCATGAATTGGGCCACGGCGTACATCAGGTATTGGCCGCCGATCAGGGTGAGATGCTGTCTTCGACTCCACTGACCTTGGCCGAAACCGCCTCGGTCTTTGGTGAAATGCTCACTTTCCGCAAGATGCTGGATCAAGCCGAGACCCCAGAACAGCGCAAAGTGCTGCTGGCCGGTAAAGTCGAAGACATGATCAACACGGTCGTCCGTCAGATCGCCTTCTACGATTTCGAATGCAAACTGCACGCCGCACGCCGCGAAGGCGAGCTGACCCCGGACGATATCAACGCCCTGTGGATGAGCGTTCAGGCCGAAAGCCTTGGCCCCGCATTTGAATTCATGGACGGGTACGAGACCTTCTGGGCCTACATCCCTCACTTCGTCCACTCGCCGTTTTATGTCTATGCCTATGCCTTCGGCGACGGCCTCGTGAACGCGCTCTATTCGGTCTACGAAAGCGGTGCGGACGGGTTCGAAGACAAATATTTCGAGATGCTACGAGCCGGTGGCTCGAAGCACCATAAAGAGCTTCTTGCCCCGTTCGGACTGGACGCCAGCGATCCCGAGTTCTGGGACAAAGGCCTGTCGATGATCTCAAGCTTTATTGACGAACTGGAAGCGATGGAAAGCTAAATCTAAGGGGCAGCTTGCAAGGGCTGCCTCATTTCTCTTTGGTTGATTTCATCGTCGTCACGAAAATGGCCGTCACGATCAAAAACGCGCCGACAATCGCAAGCGGTGTGATCGTTGCGCCCAGAAACAGCGCCGAATTGACAAAGGTAAACACAACCGACGCGGCGAATAGCAGCGTCGCCGTCAATGTCGACACGCGCGCGGCGGCTTCGTACCAAAGATAATAGGCAAGCGCGGTGGGCAAAACGCCCAAAAGGATCAAGAAGATCACATCATTTGCGGTTGGCATCTGGAACGAGAAAGCCGCCAGTGGCATCAACAAGACGCCCGAACACAAAAAGATGCCAAACAGGAAGTTCAACCTTTCGGCGGTAGTTTCCGAGGTCTGCATCGCGCGGCTGCTGGAAATCAGGAACACCGCCCAGCTGAACCCCGCCCCGATTTCCATCAGATCGCCCAACAGGGGCTCTCCCCCGCCCTGAAAATCCCGGTAGACGGTCAGAAACACACCGAGGATCGCCAGCAGCGTCGCCAATACATCGGCGCGGCCAACGGCGGTATCCGCGAAGAAATATAGGAAAATCAACACGAAGAACGGCGCGGTATTCTCAAGCACCATCGCATTAGCAGCACCTGTATGTTCCAAGCCTATGTGGAACAGAATATAGTTCACCAACGTCGACAACACCGCCAGCCGGAAGTTCCAATCCCTGTACTGGACCGAGACCCGTGCGCCTATAAACCGCAACATGCAGAAGATCGCAAATGCGGCTATGAACAAGCGCGATACGGCAATCTGTAACCCGCCGAGATCACTGGTCAGGTACCGCACGATAACGCTGTGCGTGCCCCATAGAAACGCGGCGAGGAACCCAAGAACCAACCCGTTTTGCAGCAATGATCTCTGCGGCTGATCCTTCACCGGGTGCTCCTCGCGTTATTTCAGCTGACTGTCTTTCGAACCCCGCCGATTGATCCCGCCACGGGTCTTGAAGCTGCTGTCACGCTCTTGCTGGCAGTCCAGGCACAGCTTTACGCCGGGCAAAGCAAGGCGGCGTTTTTCGGGGATCGGTTCCTCGCATTCGGCGCAATGGGTCAGGCTTTCGCCCACAGGTCGCTTTTGCGCCTGCATCCGCGCCAGCTCATCCGAAATCGACGCTTCGATCTGTTCACTCACCGCGCCATCGCGCGCCCAACCGCCCGCCATTTGACCCTCCTGATCCGGTCGGGACAGGATACGCGAGACACCAAGGGCGTGGCAAGCTAGAGCGATACAGCTGTATCAAAGACCTGATCGATAACCTCTTGCGTGCCCCGCACGAATTCCAACGGACAGGGGTAGTCAGCCCGATCGCGGACTGAGCGGCAGAATGCCTCGACCTGCAGCTTATAGTGATCGTCCCCTGGAAAGCGCGTCACCTGTACCTCAAGCCCAGGGCGGTGCAACTCGACCCTTGCTTCACCAAATACACGCGCATTGAAAGGCGCGGTCAGGCGGATCACACCGCATTCGCCGTGAAACACCATCTCCTGATGCGGATGCATTCGGGTCGAGACGTAGGCGGAGTAGGTAAAGTCGGTAAACTGCGCGCGAATTTCGGTGAAGACGTCCACGTCATTCTCCCAGCGGATCGCAGCGCTGACCGAGGTCGGCTCTTGACCCGTCGCATAGCGAGCGCTGCCGATCACATACACCCCGATATCGCGCAGCCCACCCCCGCCGGTTTCTGCGCGGTTGCGAATGTTGGCAGTATCCGCCCGGTTGTCATAGCTGAACGCGCCGGTGACATGGACCAGCTTCCCGATTGCTCCGTCGGCGATCATATTGCGGGTTAATTGCCACTGCGGATGATGCACGATCATGTAAGCTTCGGCGGCCAGCAATCCGGTTTGATCCCGCTTGGCAATCAGAGTTTCAAACTCATCAGCCCGCATGGTCATCGGCTTTTCGCATAAAACATGCTTGCCCGCATCCAGCGCCCTCAGGCTCCATTCGACATGCAGATGATTTGGTAATGGGATGTAGACAGCTTCGATCCCCGGATCAGCCAGCAGCGCGTCATAGCTATGGAAAACGCTGATATCAGGGCAAAACTGTTGAAATGGCGCTGCTTTGGTCGGATCGGACGTGGCCAGCCCAGCAAGGCGAGCACCATCAGCGGCGTGGATAGCTGGCCCCATGTGCTGAAGCGCAAATTTCGAAGCCCCTAATATACCCCATTGAACCGGCTTTTGCATGATCACCATCTCCTCGCGATGTTAGCGCCACCAAGCATTAGCAGCGAAGGACAGGACTGTCATACCCCTTGGGCAAGAAAAAAACCGGCCTGACGTGGATCAGACCGGTTGGCGCTTCGAATGCGAGCGGTTCAGCTCGAACTCAACATGCCCTTCTCGCGCGCAAGCTCTCGCATCTTCTTCTGCAACTTCTCAAACGCGCGCACTTCAATCTGACGAATCCGTTCGCGGCTTACATTGTACTGAGTGCTCAATTCTTCGAGCGTGACGGCCTGATCCATCAGACGGCGCTGGGTCAGAATATCTTTTTCACGATCATTCAAGACATCCAACGCAGCGGCAAGCAGCTCGCGCCGGGCTTCCAGTTCATCGCGCGCCTCATAGTCGCCAGCCTGATCAGCATCTTCATCCTCTAGCCAATCCTGCCATTGCATTGTGCCTTCGCCTTCGGACCCGACGGTCGCGTTCAGCGAGGCATCACCACCGGACATCCGGCGGTTCATGCTGATGACTTCTTCTTCGGTTACGCCGAGGTCTTCGGCGATCTTGGCCACGTTTTCAGGACGCAGATCGCCTTCTTCCAACGCGCCTATGCGGGCCTTCGCTTTACGCAGGTTAAAGAACAGCTTTTTCTGCGCCGAGGTCGTCCCCAGTTTTACCATCGACCACGACCGCAGGACGTATTCCTGAATCGAAGCGCGGATCCACCACATGGCATAAGTCGCCAGACGAAAGCCCTTTTCGGGGTCGAATTTCTTGACCGCCTGCATCAGGCCCACATTGGCCTCGGAAATCACCTCGGCCTGCGGCAAACCATAGCCACGATATCCCATAGCAATCTTGGCCGCCAAACGCAGGTGTGACGTGACCATCTTATGTGCAGCCTCGGTATCCTGCTCCTCGACCCAGCGCTTGGCCAGCATGTACTCTTCCTCTGGCTCAAGCAGAGGAAACTTACGAATCTCCTGCATATAGCGGTTCAGTCCACCTTCAGGTGTCGGTGCTGGAAGATTTGAATAATTTGCCATTTATTTCTGCCCCTTGGACAAATGTTTAAGCCCTTAACATGGGATATGGGTACCAGACCCGGTACATTCAAGAGGATCTGATACAAGTCTGGAATTAACCCTATGTAAAGGAAAGCTGAAATTGCGATTTTCACAAGCCTTTGCAGATTATTTCAGCGGCTTTCTCAGGTTTTCCAACAGCAATGACATATCCTGCGGCAACGGCGCCTCAAATCGCAGTATTTCTCCGGAAACTGGATGTTTGAACCCAAGCACCGCTGCGTGCAGCGCTTGACGTGGGAATGCACGCACAGCTTCAATCGCCTCAGGTGCGAACGCACGCGCTGCCAGTTTGCGTTTGCCACCATAAACCGGGTCTCCGACAAGGCCATGGCCAGCGTGTGCCATATGGACACGGATTTGATGTGTCCTGCCCGTCTCGAGCCAGCATTCGACTAACGATAGGCCACCGGGCGACCCGAATACCTCGACAATCCGCGCTCGTGTCACCGCATGCCGACCACCGTGAAACAGCACGGCCTGCTTTTGCCGATCCGTTTTGTGTCGCGCCAGCTGAGTCGTCAGACGCATAATGTTGCCGGGCTCAAAGCTAACGCCCTTTATCCCACGCAATCGGGGATCGTTGGCGTCGGGCACGCCATAACAAATGGCGCGGTAGTAGCGCTCGACGCTATGCGCCTCGAACTGGGTCGCCAGCCCATGATGCGCCACATCCGATTTGGCCACGACCAACAGGCCACTGGTTTCCTTGTCGATCCGATGTACGATTCCTGGACGTTTGACACCGCCGACTCCTGAAAGATCTTCGCCGCAATGATGAAGCAGCGCATTGACCAGCGTACCGTTCGGAGAGCCCGGTGCCGGATGCACCACCATCCCGGCAGGCTTGTTGATCACGATCAGATCGTCATCCTCATAGACAACTTCCAAAGGAATATCCTCGGGGCCGATATGGCTGTCTGCGGCCTCAGCCACTGTAATCCCGATCTGTGCATCTTCGGAAATTTTGGCCTTGGGGTCTTTTATGACCGCTCCATCGACGGTGACTGCCCCCTCGCTGATCAATCGTGTCAGTCGGGTACGCGACAGGTTCTCTTCCGCTGGCACATCCCGCGCAAGCGCCTTATCAAGGCGGGGCGGCGGAGCGGCCGCGATTTGAAACTCTATCAGGCGGGTGCCCATGACTGTCCCTTCCGAACCTCAGGAACCGCAGGAAACACCGCAACTTAGACTACTGCGGCGCATGGTCATGCTGTTGACCGCGGTTATGATTGGCGGGGTTCTAGTGACATTCGCCCTGATTGTCATCCGCCTATCCGACCGCACACCCAAGCTGCCCGATCAGATCGAGTTACCTGGCGGAGCAAAGGCCCAAGCATTGACCATCGGCAGCAACTGGTATGCGGTCGTGACCGAAGAAAACCGTATTTTGATCTTTGACAAGACAACCGGAAAACTGCGGCAAGAGATTGCACTGGATTAGGGCCGCGTCTACCCCGAAAGCCTGTTCAACTGATTGGTAAACCGCTTGTAGGGCGGATAAAGATCGCGCGCTTTCTCAAGATACGGCCGCGCCTTTTTCTTGTTTCCACGTCGCATGTGGATCTGCCCCGCCATACCCTGAATAGCGACACTAACTTCATCCTGATCAGCGGCTTGCAAGATCAGCTTCTCGCCCTGCCCGATCTGGCCCGTCCGCTCCAACAAGAGGCCCATTGCGTACAGAAGAAATGGGCTTTCGGGGTCGCAGGCCAGCGCCTCGGCCATTGTTTTTTGGGCGGCGTCGGTATCACCCTCCGCTTCATAAAGCTCGGCTAGTCGTTTCTGATACAGTGTATTTTCCGGCACTTCGGCTACTATCCGACGTGTTCTGTCGATGGCCTGGGCGCCGGAGACCTCGCCCAGATGCTTTTGCAGTACCACCTGCGCGCTCTGCAATCGCGGGTCGTCTGCTGGCACGTCAGGCAGATCGTCCAAGGCTGAGCTCAATGCTTCCAGCCTCTTACGCTGATCAAACAGACGTCTTGCGCGTTGATCCAGCGCCAGATCCGCCCAATCCAGCAGAACGAAATCAAAGTTGCACGGCCGCCATGATACCACCTTGTGCTGAACCAGATACAGGTTGTTGAACGGTGGAAAACGGCGCTGACGCACCGTGCGCTGTAACGACCAGTCAACCGGCGGCAGCAGTCGATGTGCCAGATGTGACCGGTACAACATTCTGGAACCCAGCACTACAACATCCGGCCGTAATGGCTTGGCCCAGAACGCTTTTGCGAAATGCCGTGTCGCCGCCCAGCGTTTGCCCTGCACACCCAGAATGGCGCCACGCAAAGCGCACATGACGGCATAATCTTCGGGCCAGAGATGCGGATTCTCCAAACCCTCACGGGCAAGCGTCTCGCTTTCCTGCCACTTGGACAGGTAAAAACAATTCAGTGATTGCAGCAACGGCATAAAGGCATTGTCAGCCCCGGTGTCCAGGATGGGTTTCGCACTTTCATACGCCTCTTCACAGCGATCCTGAGCCGATAGATATTGCGCCGCTTTTGCATAGATATGCGCAGCCTCCGAAGGATTCAGAAACTCTGCTGGTCCTTGCGCGACCCGCTCGATGACGCGCTCATTCGCCCCTTGCAATTCCTCCTCAGTCAATACATCGCGAAACACCTTGCGCTGCTGTCCCGATATCCGCGCCGCTGCCATCGAAAAGGCCGAAATATATGGTGCAATCACCTGATCCGCCCGCGACATTGCGTAGAGTTCCAGAAAGTCTCGTTGCGCTCGAGTCAGACCCGACAGATCGGCAATGTCCGACATTTGCATAAGCTGCGGAAACCGCTGCTTAAACCGTACGATCAACTCGGGCTGATCTGAGAACATGATCGCCGTCTGGCCCCTGGATTTTTCCAGATGGACCTCATAAAACTCTTCGGGCTCGATCTTGGCGGGCCAGGTTGAGTGTTTCCACGGCAATCCATTCAAGATATCGCCACGACGTATGTGATAGGCAGAAACCCCCTGCCCTGAAAGTTTTTCATCCGCCCGATCCATGATCTGACGAACCTTATCGACGAACCCAACACCGCGGATGAAATCACGATAACGGGGGCGGATGGCTTCGATATCCTCCCAAGGGAACGCCAGCACCTCGAACCCTTCTTCGACCAGTACCGAACGGCCCGAGGCTAAATGGTCCATCAACCGCTCTGGCGATGGGTCGTTCTGGAAAGCCCAAATCGGCTGAGCGGTCTCATTCAGTGCGTCGAACTCTGGCTGATTAAGAAAATGCGCATCCATCCAATCAGTAGTGAACAGCTCCTCGGGCTGATCCAGTTCCGGTGCGTCCGCGCCCTGTGGGAACCAGTTCACGCGGTAGTCGGTCTCAAAATCTTCAGCCAGACGAATACAGGTCAGGATCATTAACAGGCGCGCGCCCATACGATCCTTGCGCTGCCCAATGAAAACGCCTCGCTTCTGGGTCATGGCAAAATCTGGGCAACCGCCCTCATGTCGATTTTGCCAATATCTTGAAACATTAGGACATTCCCAAACTGTGTTTGCCTAACGTCTTACACAACCGCAGCGGCTGCGGCGAGATGCGAAATCTGTGGTGTCATGAGTTTCGCCAAAAATGGCGTTCAACCTGCAACAACCGGTCGAGCCTGTGACATATCCGGGGAAATTCGAATGGCCTGCGTGAGCGTGCTCAGATCAGAGATGGCTCTTTGCGAGATGATATCTCCGGGAATGCGCGTTGCCGCTGCCAAGGCATCGGGCAGTGATATGCCAACTTTTGTCGTCAACACACGCAAGGCAGTGGTCAGATCAAGATCAGCCCCAGCCAGTGTTCCGTCCTGCAAGGTTAGCCTGCCGTTTTCTCGTTGGATGATACGCCCTTCCAACTTGAACTCGGTCAAGTCTGTCCCGGCGACGGCCATCGCATCACTGACCAGAAACAGGCGGCCCGGCCCCTGCTTGGCGGCGAAGGCCGCGCGCATTGTCTCTGGGTGAACATGAATCGCGTCTGCGATCAGACCTGCGGATATTGCGCCTTGGGAAAGGACAGCGCCAACGAGGCCGGGCTCGCGGTTGCCCAATTGGCTCATGGCGTTGAACAGATGCGTCGCACAATGCGCGCCTGCCTTAACGTACGCCACACAGGTTTCAAACGCAGCATCACTGTGCCCCATTGAAACGATGACTCCCGCTTTGGTGAGCGTTTCGACCTGAGCCGTCGTGACACTTTCGGGTGCAATCGTGACCATAAGCGCAGGCAGCACCTTTGCCGCATCTAACAGTTGCTGAAGATCGGCACCTTCCATGGGCCTGATCAGTGCAGCGTCATGCGCGCCTTTGCGACGCACGGACAGGTGCGGGCCCTCGAGGTGCAGTCCTGCAATCCCGTGCACCCCCTGTTTGATGGCCTGCGTTGCGGCCGCAATCGCGGCTCTGGTCTTTTCAGGTGTATCCGTAATCAACGTCGGCAAGATCGATGTCGCCCCAAGTTGGCGATGTGCCCCTGCGATACGCCGCAGTGTTTCGACTGACGGATCATCATTGAACATGACACCTCCGCCGCCATTGACCTGCAAATCTACGTAACCAGGGCTGAGAATGTCACCCGACAGATTCTCGATCACTTCACCCGCAGACAGCTGAGATTCGGGCAAGAAGCAATCCAACCTCCCGTCGACGAAGCGGGCCGCATGCCCTTCTACCAGCATTTCGCCGTCGAAAATCGGCCCTCCGGCGAAGGTGATCGTCGCAGCCGTCATACCGTTTCCGTCACTTTCCGCAGGTGGCGTGGTGCATCAGGGTTGATACCGCGCCGCGTGGCTACTGCCTCGACCATACCGTAGAAAGACGCAATCGAGGCAACCGGATCCGTCATCCAGTGCGATGTGCGCACATGCGGCAGCGACACAGCATCAGCCACCTTGTTGGTTGTCGCAAAGACCTTTGCCCCTTTGCCCGCAAGCGCATCCGCAACCTCGGCAATATTGGCCTCGGCCGCATCACCTGAGGCGAAGGCAATTACTGGAAACCCCTGATCGACAATCGAAACCGGACCATGCAATACCTCGGCCGAGGAATAGCTTTCCGCGTGGATCTGACAGGTTTCCTTGAATTTCAGAGCCGCCTCATTCGAAATTGCCCAGGACATGCCACGCCCAAGCGTGAACAGTGATTGGCCATCAACGGCGTCTACGACAGCGCCCCAATCGCATGTGATCGCGCGCGACAAAACGTCCGGCAGTTTGTGGATCGAAGACAGCAATTCCTCATCGCCCTTGACCTCGGCCAACAACCAAAGCCCGGTAACCAGAGAGGTGACGAAAGTCTTGGTGGCAGCCACGCTCAGTTCAGCGCCTGCGTGGATCGAAAGAGCCGAAGAGGCGACCTTGGCCAGGGCCGATCCCGTATCATTGGTAATTGCAACCGAGTATGATCCGCCTTCAGTCAGAGATTGCGTCAATTGAACGATGTCTGGGCTTTGGCCCGATTGTGACACCGAGATACACAGAGCGCCGGGGCAGCGCATGTCTACCCCGTAAATCGATTTGACGCTCGGCCCGACCGACGCCATGGGCAGGCCCAGCAGCAGTTCAGACGCGTATTTCAGATAGCTGCAGGCATGATCCGACGATCCGCGTGCGACTGAGATCAGGAAATTAGGATCATGCTCGCGGATCGCGCCAGCAGTGGCGGAGATCGCCCTGGCACCTTCGGTTAAAAGTCGATCAACGGCAAAGGGTATCTCGTTGATTTCCCGCCGCATTTGAGTTTTTTCGGTGGACATATGTCCCGCCTTTCAGGTTGATAAACGCAGCTCTGCCACAAAATCGTAGGCATCGCCGTGATAGATGGATCGGGTGAGTTCGGCGACGCGCCCGCTTTCGAGGTATGAGGTACGCTGAATGCGCAGCCCCGCTGTGCCCTCTGCCACATCAAGCAAGCGTGCCTCGGTGGCTTCAAGATTGATGGCCGAGATCTTTTGGATCGCGCGCACCGGACGGTTCCCGGATCTTTCCAGGAAGGCATACAAGGACCCAGTGACTTCGGTCGGGTTGGGCAGGATATCCAGCGGCAAAGCTGCGCGCTCTAACGCCATTGGCCGTCCTCCGGCAGCGCGCAAACGATGAATTCGGGCGACCTGATCATTGGTCGATAGCCCTAGTGCCAACATCTCGTCCGGAGAAGGCAGAAACACCCCGCGCTCCAACCAGGTTGATGTTGTTTCAAAACCACGTCGTTCCATATCCTCGGTAAACGAGGTCAGGTGAGACAATGATTGCTCAACCCGTGCAACGGGCTGACGCACGAATGAGCCTGAACCCTGCCTCTGTTCAATCGCACCTTTGCGCACCAATTCCTGAATCGCCTTTCGCACCGTGACGCGCGACAGATCCGTGAGCTCAGCGATCTCGCGTTCGGGTGGAAGTGAACTGTTCGGGGCTAGAATGCCCTCTTCTATCCCCTGCTCCAACCGATGGCGCAATTGCACATAACGCGGACCAGCGGTCTGGCCCAGCCATCCTTCGGGTTTCAGGAAGTCAGCAACGCTCATGTTCGATCTCCTCATGAAACGCACGGGCCAGCGCGATTGCACCGGCCAATGGATCGCCCAGTGGTTCAGTCAGGTCCTGCTGCATGATCTCCGAGAGGTAAGGCGCGTATTGCGGACCGATCCCTCCGGTCAGACAAATCGATAGACCGGGCTTCCAGCCCATCGCCTCGATCTGATCCGCCAGATATCGTGCACCGGCCTCCATGATAGCGCGCGCAAGCGCATCCCCCTGCTCAGCGCTAAGCGTGACTACAGGGGCCAGCGCACCGAACTCGGTGGGCGTCATCATGGATGCAGCCCCTACAATCCCGGCGGCACCATCAAAGCGTGCCAAAAGACCATTCGCCATCTCGGAGGTCGGCGCGATGCCATCGACACAATCGAGAGTGCGCGCCAAAGCCTGCCGGCCAACCCATTGCGCAGAAGCTTGATCCCCTAATACCGGCCCCCAGCCACCGGCCAAGCGACTCTGACCATCTCTCTGTGACGCGAGAAACGACCCAGTACCACAATGCGCCACGAAACCATCTTTCGACCCAAGCGCACCCCTCAATGCGGAGGGCCTGTCATCTTCAATTCGGGCGCGTTCGAACGGCAGCCTCGCCGCAAGACGCCCTGCCAGCGTTTTGCCAGTGATCCCAGCCAACCCCAAATAGGCCGACGTCCCTGCAATCTGTGCGCCATTTAATCCGGCTTGCTTGGCCAGATCCGCAATACCGCGATTCAGCTCGGCACAAGCTGCTTCGAAATCGGTCGAGACGTTCGCAGCCCCCACCTCAACTTGGCGAGCAAAGGAACCATCAGAAACAGCGATACGACAACGCGTACCACCGCCATCTACAGCGAGCACTATGGTATCAGCAAGACGACTCATGAAAATACCTTTATAATACCTATTGAAGTTTTTGAAGATCCAATTGCGACCAAATTACAGAATTACGGCTAAAATTCTGAAACATATCGACACAAAAAGAAAATGGTAGACTAATGGTATCTAAAAGGTATGATATCCAGAACTGAGGGGAGAATCACGTGGCCACGCCAGTAACGGAACAACTGCACAAGGATGCGATCGGGCTAGACGCGCGCCCTTTGACCGAAGTTGCCGAGTTGCTGGCCCAATCCCAGTCTGAGGCCGCGACAACCCCGCTCACCTCGCTCACCCCCATTTGCACCGGAGCAAAGGCAATGGCGCAAACGATCCGCACGGGCGGGGTCTTGCATTATCTCGCGGCGGGGTCATCTGGCCTGATGGCCGCTTCGGATGCGCTGGAACTCGGCGGAACTTATTCAATACCTCCAAGCCAAATACGCATTCATATGGCAGGTGGTATGCCAACGGGTGTCGAGATGCCCGGAGATACGGAAGATGCGACCAGCACTCTTGCTCGTGATCTTGTGGATCTGTCCCCCAAAGACACTTTGATCACTGTTTCTGCCAGCGGTACGACGCCGTATACCGTTGCCGCAGCCCAGATCGCGCGCGACAAGGGTGCCCCAATCGTCGGGATCGCGAATAACGGCGATACCGAACTGTTGCGGCTGTCTGATCACCCCATTCTGCTTTCCACACCGCCTGAGTTGGTATCGGGTTCAACCCGCATGGGGGCAGGCACGGCACAAAAAATCGCGCTGAACATGCTGTCGACCCTGATGGCAATGGAGTTGGGGCATATTCAGGACGGCATGATGATCAATCTGCGTGCTGATAATGATAAGCTCCGCGCCCGCGCCAAAGGGATTGTTTGTCAACTGGCCGGAGTTGACCCCGAACAAGCCGAAACAGCATTGATGACGGCCAGAGGCAATCTGAAATGCGCCGCCTTGCTTGCAGCAGGGGTTCCGACACTGAGCGAGGCACAGGCCATGTTGCACGACGCGAATGATCACCTCCGCCCCGCCCTGGAGCGGATTAAGCAAAACCAAGAAACCATCAACCTGGGAGAAACCAAATGACACGCAACGTTCTGAGCCTTGCTCTGATGAGTACGGCGTTGGTCACAAGCGCCTATGCGCAGGAAGCCACCCTGACAATCGAAAGCTGGCGCAATGACGATCTGGCTCTGTGGCAGGAAAAAATCATTCCGGCTTTTGAAGCCGAGCACCCAGACATCAAGGTGATTTTCTCGCCATCTGCCCCGGCGGAATACAACGCTGTTCTGAATTCGAAGCTCGAGGCCGGATCGGCCGGCGATCTGATTACCTGCCGTCCGTTTGATGCGTCGCTCGCGCTGTATGAAGACGGCCACCTGACGGATTTGTCCGATCTTGACGCTATGGGCAATTTCTCCGACGTCGCCAAATCTGCCTGGCAAACTGATGATGGATCAGCCAGCTTCTGCGTCCCGATGGCGTCGGTGATTCACGGCTTCATCTACAACAAGGATGCGTTCAACGAGCTGGGCATCGAAGTTCCAACCACCGAAGCCGAGTTCTTTGCCGCGCTCGACAAGATCAAGGAAGACGGCACCTATATCCCGATGGCGATGGGCACCAATGATCAGTGGGAAGCCGCCACAATGGGCTATAACAACATCGGCCCCAATTACTGGAAAGGTGAAGAAGGCCGTCAAGCGCTGATCAAGGGCGAGCAGAAGCTGACCGACCCACAGTGGGTTGCTCCATATGCGACGCTGGCCAAGTGGGCGGACTATCTGGGTGACGGGTATGAGGCGCAAACCTATCCCGACAGCCAGAACCTGTTCACGCTGGGTCGTGCAGCGGTCTATCCAGCAGGTAGCTGGGAAATCTCGGGCTTCAACACGCAGGCCGATTTTGAAATGGGCGCCTTTAAGCCACCGGTCCAGAACGCGGGCGATACCTGCTATATTTCGGACCACACCGATATCGGCATTGGTATGAACGCCGCGAGCGAAAACCAAGAAGCTGCGCGTACCTTCCTGGCTTGGGTCGCGAGCCCCGAGTTTGCCAGCATATTCGGTAACGCCCTACCCGGTTTCTTCCCGCTATCCAGCACTCCGGTCGAGCTGGAAGATCCACTGGCCAAAGAAATCGTAGGCTGGCGCGAAGAGTGCGAAAGCACGATCCGTTCGACCTACCAAATCCTGTCGCGCGGCACGCCGAACCTCGAAAACGAGACTTGGGGGGCATCCGTCGCAGCCATCAAGGGTGCAGAGACACCCGAAGCGCTGGGTCAGCAACTGCAAGACGGTCTGGCCAGCTGGTACGCACCGCATCAGTAACACCTAAGCCACTCACACCGGACGCGGCCACCGCGTCGCGTCCGGACCTTTTCCCCGGAGATTCCCATGCAGACCCGCCGCATACGCTGGCACATTGCCGTTTTCCTCGCCCCTGCGGTGCTGGTCTATACGGCGGTGATGATCTTCCCCTTGTTCAACACTCTGCGCCTCGCACTGTTCACCGAGGTCGATCAGACACGTATCTATGTGGGCCTGCAGAATTTCCGCACCCTGTTCTTCGATCCAATCTGGTCCGAGCAGTTCTGGAACGCTTTGGGCAACAACTTCTGGTTCTTCCTGATCCACATGCTGGTGCAGAACCCAATCGGTATCGCTCTAGCGGCACTACTTTCGCATCCCCGCCTGCGGTTTGCGGCGCTATACCGGTCCGCGATTTTCATTCCGACCATTCTGAGCTTTGTCATTGTCGGCTTCGCGTGGAAACTAATCTTGTCCCCGCTTTGGGGCATCGCACCTTCGATGCTGGACGCCGTTGGTCTTAAGTCTCTGTTTGCACCATGGCTGGGCAAGGAAGAGTACGCGCTGACGACACTGGCACTTGTCTCGGTCTGGCAATTCGTCGGCATCCCGATGATGTTGATCTATGCCGCCCTGCTGTCGATCCCCGAAGAGATCCTTGAGGCCGGAGAAATAGACGGCATCACCGGAGCCTCGGCATTCTGGAAGATCAAACTTCCGTTGATCATTCCTTCAATCGGGATCATCTCAATCCTGACTTTTGTAGGCAATTTCAATGCCTTCGACCTGATCTACGTCTCGCAGGGCGCGCTGGCGGGGCCGGATTTCTCAACCGATATCCTGGGCACCTTCATGTACCGCACCTTCTTTGGCTTCCAGCTGCAACTGGGCGACCCGCATATGGGCTCCGCCATCGCTGGCGCCATGTTTGCCATCATCCTTGTGGGTGTCTGTATCTACCTCTTCGGCATCCAGACCCGGATGCGCCGGTATCAGCTGTGAGGATCGCCGGATGAACAAAGCACGCCATAACCCGCTGAACACGGCCGCCATGCATGGGGCGCTGATCCTCTACACATTGATCGCCCTCTTCCCGGTCTTCGTGATCATCATCAATAGCTTCAAAACGCGCCGCTCGATTTTCCGCGAGCCACTCGCCCTGCCCGATGCCGAAAGCTTCTCGCTGATCGGCTACCAGACGGTGATGAAACAAGGGGATTTCTTCCTCTACTTCCAGAACTCGCTGATCGTGACCGTGGTATCGCTGGCTTTTGTTCTGTTGTTCGGCGCAATGGCTGCTTTTGCGCTGAGCGAGTACAAGTTCAAGGGCAATACCCTGATGGGCCTCTATCTGGCGCTTGGGATCATGATCCCGATCCGCATCGGCACCGTTGCAATACTTGAGATGATGGTCGCAACCGGGTTGGTGAACACCCTCTGGGCGCTGATCCTTGTCTATACCGCTCAAGGTCTGCCGCTGGCTGTGTTCATCCTGTCCGAGTTCATGCGGCAGGTTTCGGACGATCTGAAAAACGCAGGTCGCGTCGACGGGTTGTCAGAATACACGATCTTCTTCCGATTGGTCCTGCCTCTGGTTCGCCCTGCTATGGCGACCGTGGCCGTGTTTAACATGATCCCGATCTGGAACGACCTCTGGTTCCCACTGATCCTCGCCCCAGCTGAGGAAACAAAAACACTGACACTGGGCAGCCAAGTCTTCATCGGCCAGTTCGTCACCGACTGGAACGCGGTTCTGTCGGCACTCAGCATGGCGATCCTGCCGGTGCTGGTGCTCTATGTCATCTTCTCACGCCAGTTAATCCGCGGCATCACTTCAGGAGCTGTCAAATGACCAAAGTTCTGATCGCTGGCCTCGGCAATATGGGGCTGAGCCACGCTTTGGCCCACCACACCCATCCGGACGCGCAGATTGTTGGGTTGGTGAACCGATCCGGTCGCGTCGACCATCCTGACCTGTCAGGCTATCCGGCTTATTCAGATTTTCAGGCAGCTCTGACTGAGACCAACCCGGATCTGGTAGTCGTCGCCACCTATTCCGACAGCCATGCAGATTACGCCTGCACTGCGATGGAGGCCGGAGCGCATGTCTTCGTTGAAAAACCACTAGCGACGACTGTGGCTGATGCCAAACGCGTTGTAGCGAAAGCCATTGAAACCAAACGCAAACTGGTCATCGGCTACATCCTGCGCCATCACCCCTCATGGATGCGCCTGATTTCCGAGGCGCGCGACTTGGGCGGGCCATATGTCTTCCGGCTGAATCTCAACCAGCAAAGCAGCGGGGCTGAGTGGGAGACGCACAAGGCACTGATGCAGACCACCTCGCCCATCGTCGATTGCGGCGTGCATTATGTCGACGTGATGTGCCAGATCACGGACTCTGACCCCGTGCGTGTGCACGGCATGGGCCTGCGCCTAAGCGATGAGGTCGCCGAAGACATGTATAATTACGGCCAATTTCAAGTGGTCTTCGAGGATGGTTCGGTCGGTTGGTATGAGGCCGGTTGGGGGCCGATGATGTCAGAAACCGCGTTCTTCGTGAAAGACATTGTGTCGCCCAACGGGTCGGTCTCGATCACCGATGGCAACAAGGGTGCGTCAGCCGATATCGACGGCCACACCAAAGTCGGCGGCCTTCTGGTCCATCGCCCCAAAGGCGACCAGACAATCGACATGCCGGATGAACCCGGCCATCAGGAGCTCTGCGATGCCGAACAAGCCTATATGCTGCGCGCGATTGCTGAAGACATCGACCTGACCCGCCACATGAACGACGCCGTGCAATCGCTGGCCATCTGTTTGGCTGCCGATAAAAGCATCCGCACCGGCCAACCTATTTCGCTGAAAGAGGCACAAAAATGACCGCCCTGACGCTAACGAACGTGAACAAGTCCTTCGGTACTGTCGAAGTCCTTAAGGATATCAACATCGAAGTCGAAGACGGAGAATTCGTCGTCTTCGTTGGACCTTCGGGCTGTGGCAAATCCACTCTTCTGCGCGTGATTGCGGGGCTCGAAGATGTGACCTCGGGCGAGGTTCGCATCGGCGGAGAACTTATGAACCTAACCCCGCCCTCCAAACGCGGCATCGCGATGGTGTTCCAAAGCTATGCGCTCTACCCCCATCTAAACGTGCGCAAAAATATGTCTTTGGCGCTGAAACAGGAAGGTCAGAGCAAGCAGGTCATCGAAGAACGGGTCACCAAGGCCAGCAAGATGCTGAACCTTGAGCCCTATATCGACCGTTACCCCTCTGAGCTATCCGGCGGACAACGCCAACGCGTCGCTATCGGCCGCGCCATTGTGCGCGAACCCAAACTGTTCCTGTTCGACGAGCCTTTGTCCAATTTGGACGCCGCCCTGCGCATGAATACGCGGCTTGAGATCGCCAATCTGCATCAGCAGCTTGATGCTTCAATGATCTACGTCACCCACGACCAGACGGAGGCGATGACCCTAGCGGATAAGATCGTCGTCCTACGCGACGGGCGCGTTGAGCAAGTCGGCAGCCCAATGGAGCTGTACAACAATCCCGCCAACCAGTTCGTCGCAGGTTTCCTCGGCGCGCCCTCGATGAATTTCTTCCCCGCTAGCGTGATCGGCGACAGCGCGGACACGACACTGGGTATACGCCCCGAAGACCTATACCTGACCGACGAGGGCCCCCTGGCCGCGAACGTGACTCATGTCGAGCATCTGGGCGGAGACACCAACGTGATCGCGATGATGCAAGACCATCAGATCACCGCGCGCTTATTCGGCCAACATCAGGTTAATGCAGGTGAATCCGTACATTTCGGCTATGCTCAGGATCGAACCTATCGCTTCAACCCACAGGGCGCCCGTCTCACCTGACAATATCGCGTAACGATTTTAGGATTTTGGTGCGGTCGAGATGTATTGAAAACTTAAACACGCCTGTTTCCGGACTCCTCGAAAAACCAGAAGAATAATTTTAAAACAACATAATGAGGCTTCC
Source organism: Ruegeria sp. AN6 (assembly GCF_056540425.1). Classification (NCBI taxonomy): domain Bacteria; kingdom Pseudomonadati; phylum Pseudomonadota; class Alphaproteobacteria; order Rhodobacterales; family Roseobacteraceae; genus Ruegeria; species Ruegeria sp. AN6. The sequence goes on along the minus strand of NZ_JBQFWR010000001.1, from coordinate 127,475 downwards.
AGTAGTCTCTAGATGGATCACTGTGTCTCACAGTAAAAGTTGGACCTTGGGGTGGACCAATTATAGCAGTCAACAAGCTGTTATCTTTGCAAGTGAAGAACACTCAAACCGGCTAGTACTTGGATGGCGAGAACCTCTGGCTGCCAAAAAGGACGGTGATGCTGGCAAGTAGTTGCTTCGGGTCCATGTCTACAGGCGTCGCAGAGAGATGGGTTTTGGCGCTCTGTCAGCCATAGCTCTGAAGATCCACGCCAAGAAGCAGAGAAATGGCGACCCGTAGCCCGTCAAGGCAAAGACCCCATCAAAGAACAAGAACGGATACGCCGGGAAGCTGCTTAGACCGATCACGCTTTGATCGTGGTCGCGAAAGAAACCTTCAGGAAATTAGAGAGAGGCGAATACGCCAGATCTCGCATCAGATCAGATCTCGAGAAGAAGCTTACGGGTTCTTTCTCCGAGTTGTTGCCGCGGGGTAGGCACTGAGATCGGACGAAGTAGGCCAAAAGCACAAAGGTTGAACGTCTGATGAACGAGCGCGCGGATCTACTTAAACCAGAAAAATGAAAAACTCAGGGCGTTCAAATTATTTTTTACACCAACAGCCTGGTCTTAATCACCATCCATATATGCAGTTTTTCAACCGATATTCGCCGCTTGACGCTCCGACATTTCAGCCATTTCGACGGCCTTGTCTATCAAGAACAACGCCTCCATCTTGGTTTTGGCTTTAAGCATAACTTCTTCGCTAACTTGGAAGCCAATTGGCCGACCTGAAGTGGTGTCACTGGAAATTTCTTTCAATGCCTCCGGAAGCGGTGCTCCCAACTGGTCCACACTCAAATCAATTTGATTGTCATAGATCATCAGGAATACGCCATTTCCCCAATAGGTCGCTACTTTGCGCCCTTGCTGATTGGCTGTCAGAAGCGCGGTACCAGCTAAAGTCATGGCACTACGGAATTCACTGACCGTGCTCGCCTCATAGATTTGTTCGGCGCCTATGCATTTCACCGCCACAAGCTTTGCAGCCATGGAGTGCATCGTTGAAAGCTGAATTACGTAATTCTCAAATTCAGCTAACCCAATGCAACCGGGCAAATCTCCGAAACATTGCGGATCACTTAAGCGAACGTCCGGACTATTGCCAAAACACAACTCAGAATCCGCTTCAGCTTCCAGCACTTCGATTGCGGCTCTGCGTTCCGCTGCCATTCTATAGGCGTCAGACAACCTCTGCTTCAGATCCGAGAACTCAAAAGGCTTTGTAACGTAGTCCGTTGCCCCAACTCCGAATGCTTCGTCGATGTACTCTTTTTGCACCATGGCGGTCACCATGATAATGGGCGTGTACGTGTATTCTGGTAATTTTCGCACTTCTTCGCAAAGAGTTATGCCGTTCATTTGCGGCATCTGCACATCAAGCAATAAGCAGTCGAACGCTTCATTTGGTCTCGACAGTATTTCAAGGGCCTCCCGACCACTTCTGGCGGTAACGACATCTTTGTACCCGAACGATTCAAGAACTTTATCTAGCAACTCCAGGATGCTAGGATCGTCGTCTACAGCAAGTATACGCATAACTTTTCACCAACCTCTTACACCACTCCAACCGTTGGGCATTGCAGACTTTAAGGCAACGGCTGGCTGGCGCATAAAACACTCAGGGATTACTCATCCTCTCTTATTTTCTTTTACGAAGGTGGCAAAACGGTGACATTAGGCAGACTTCCTTATGTCTGCACATTTTTTTCAATCTGTACAAATTTCTCAGCCCGAGGACGCAATTAGAAAAGTAACTCCCTCCAAATTTGGATGTCATCTTGATGGCTGCTTCTATCAGCAGTCAGGGCTGCCTTGAATTTTCATCAGACACCGAGACGGCACTTGATCCAGCGTAAGTTCTAATAGGTAAGTTCTAATAGAATGAGCAAAAAAACTTTTTTTTCAAACTGTTGCTGCACACGCGGAAATGAATGAAGCCTACGGGTGAAAAGAAAAGTTAAAAAAATCTTGCGTAATTGATCTGTCAGCGAACTCAACCATTGGGAGAGAGGAGATTTGGACACACCCATTCATCAATTCGGTTAACTACCGCATAGGTTGGTGGACTTGCCGAGCTGAATCTTGTCATAAGTGCGTCAATAATATGAGCAAAATATGGACCGTCCACTCAGGTTTAAGCAGACATACTCGGTCCCGGAGGGATTTCCGGAACTGACACCCGCTAACGCCACTTCAAGCGCTCCGAGTAAATCGGCGCGAATAGAAGTTTTCGCGGTTAGAAGTAGCCAGCCAATGCCACGTAGTGACGTTGGCAATATTCGTGCGACTACGCTTAGCTTTCGCAATATTCACGAGTATGGCCCACTGCTGGCAAAATACCTCGAAACCAGAAAGTCAATTTTCATAGATCAGCTAAAGTGGCAAGTCGCCGAAGCTGACGGGATGGAATTCGACCAATACGACACGCCAGCCTGTCGATGGGTTGTGTTGCACGAGTTTGGTGAAATTTTGGCAGGTGTGCGACTTCTGCCCACGACCGCACAATGCGGGGTATACAGTTATATGCTGCGCGACGCACAAAGAGGTATCCTTAAAGATATCCCATCTGACGTTCTGTTTGTTGAAGCCCCGGTAAAGCAATCTGTCTGGGAAGCATCCCGTTTCTTCGTGACAAAAGATGTAGCTTCATCACGCAGGCAGCAGGTTCAACAAGAGTTGTTTCACCAGATGACTACTGTCGCGATGGAAGGTGGTGCATCCAGCATACTGGGCATCGTTCCTTCAGTCTGGGCACGGTGGTCACGGCGACTGGGTATCAATGCCTCACCTGTCGGCGCAAAGTTCTCTATCGATGGCACAGTCAGTCAGTCAGTTTTGTTCAACATCTACAAGTAAATTGAACAACCCCGCCGCTGGATCGTCTATTGTACTTTTTAATGCCCGACGCTGACTTCATTGCGACTAGGCTTTGTTTTCAGGCTATTGGGAAACCGTGGCTATTGTGCATGTTAGCAGTGTTACCAGAATTGATGCGTAAATTCCCAATCGCATTTCAATTCCGTTGTTTTGAGATCGTGAATTGTTCTTAGACGCGAACAAATTGCCGAATAAACAGCATCAAAAAAGCGCCACGGCCGCTCAAAACAAAAAATAGGCAACTCGTCGCTGAGGCCGTTTGCGCCAAACAAAGGTCAAGAAAAAACCCCTTTCTGCGAAGAATTTCTCGATTTTTGCCGCGGTTTCGACCCACTCACCTCATAGGTTCAACCCGTTATGAGGATATCGGCGGTTCACCAGTTATGAGACATTCCACATTTGGCAGTGATCGGTTCCAAAGAAATTTAGAGCATCGGGCACAAAGAAAGACCGCACTTACTGTACTGGCGGTTGATGATGATCCTGACATCTTGAAATTGCTCCAGTCAGCGCTTCCTGAACTCGAAAACTGCAATGTGGCTGCTGCCAGTTCAGCTGATGAAGCGCTTGGGATGATAGAAGCATCAGAAGCCCCGTTCGACTGTCTGCTTGTTGACATTCAGATGCCTGGAACCTCAGGGATAGAGTTGCTTTCACAAATCCGAAACCTGCCGGAAAATCTGGAAACACCTGTCATAATGCTGACTGCTCTGGATGACAGGCAGAACATCGAGAAGGCATTTTTGGAAGGCGCGTTTGATTATGTAACTAAACCCTTCGACTTCTTTGAATTGCGCAGCCGTATGAACGCTGCTCACCTTCTGATGATGGAGAGAAAGAAAACCCAATCCTCATCGGCGTCGATAGAAAATCTTCGCAGTGAATTGGATTTCAACCAGAAATTCAATTTCAAGGATCCTTTGTCTATCGACGAGCAGGAACAATGCTTGGGGTATGTCGAATTCGACAACTATGTCGAGCAGCTTTCACGGAGGCGTCGATTTGACACCTGGGTCACCGCAATCAAATATCGTGACGCCGAGTATCACTTTGATCTGGGGAATTTTGGTGATTTTCGGCGATCTGTTTCCGACATTGGATTCTGCATTGAAAGAACAACACAGGCTGCTGGAGGAATCTATTCCTATCGCGGAAGTGGCACATTTCTCGTTGTTACACAGGGGCGGGAACGCACCCAGAATATTCCGACCGAAGCTTTCCTAAACCAAGAACTAGGGACTGTTCTCAGCAACCGCTGCGCATCTGTCCATCTTAAAGTGGTGAAAGGTACACCGGTATCGCTTCGTTCTTTTACGAAGGTTGGAGCATTTGCCTCTTTGGACATGGCTATCAAAAAAGTGAATCATCGTGAGGCCAATCTCAGAAAGGGCCTGGTTACAACCTCTTCCACATTTTCAGAGCCCACTCCGCATCGCAAAGAAATAGTCAACGATAGATTGTTTGATGTAGTCTTGCGTGAGCTGTACGGCGATAACACTTACCTCACTCGCAGGCAGTAAGCTAATTCTATCGCCAGACCTGACGTCGATCAAAGGTCAGGCACTGGAGTTTAGATATCAACTTTATTCGCGAACCCGTTCGGCATTGAGGATGAGTGGGCCACTGGTACGCATGGTGAATGTCAAAACTGGTTCCGGTAATTCAGACTCTGTAATCGAAAAATTTATTCGACGGAGCACCGAAGCCATGAGCACCATGATCTCAGTTTCAGCGTACTGTGCGCCAATGCAGATTCTGGGACCATCTCCAAATGGAATGTACTGGCCTCGAGGCAGTGTAGATCCCAAGAACCGTTCCGGCAAATAGTGGTTAGGAGCATCCCATAGTTTTTCGTTTCTGTGCAAAGAGTAAACTGGGAAGAACAGCGCGTCACCATTTGCAATCTTTACCCCTTTGATTTCAAGGTCGGCAGATGCGTCTCTAGCAAAGAACGCGGCTGAAGGGTAAAGCCGCAGCGTTTCTTTTACATGGGCGCGCAGGAGTGGCATTGCCTCCAGGTCCGAAAATTCCACTAGGCCTTTTGGGCGAACGGACCGAATTTCCTGTCTAACCCTAGCTTGCATATCTTGGTGCAAGGCCAGCAAATAATATCCCCAAGCCAAAGCGTTGGCAGAAGTTTCATGACCAGCGACGACAAAAGTCAAAAGGTTGTCAACGGTAGTCGCTTCATCCTCGAAATCAGTTTTCAACGCCTCAATCATGAAATCGAGGAAATCCTGTGGCTCGCTGCGGCATTCGGAGCGACGCTGATCAATGACCTGTCTGGCGAGGTTCCGCATATTGGTGACCGGGGCCAGGCTGCGTAGCCAATTCTTGCGCGGCACCCACTTTGGCAAACCCATTAAATCGAAAAGAGACAAATCAGAAATGTACTCAAAATACTTGATCAGCCCCACGCGTATCTGCTCTGAACTGACTTTCTTGTTACCCGAAAAAATCACCCTGGAAATATTCGTCAACGTTGATGCAGGCGCAATTTGTGCAACATCTACGGGGCCTTCGTGCTCCGCCAATGAATCTGCAATCTCGACACCAGTCTCTGCAAAATGTCGAGCCAGAACCGGGAGGTTCCTGGCGGCGAATAGTGGCGAATATCTACGTCTCTGTTGACGCCATTTTTCCCCTTCAGAGAGTATCAAACCGTTGCCTACAGCCGATCCAATAATGTCTTTAGTGAACTTGGCTTTGGGAAACGAACGGCCCTGCCCGACAAGTAACTCGGTTATTATTTCAGGATCGCATATATAGTGTATGTTCAAAGGTCCACGAACATAAGTTTCACGCAGAGTTTCGGCCGGGATGACTTCAAACATGTTTCGACCAGCGGACCTTGCAAACTGAAGCAGTGTCACCGGCTTTTTCGCAAGCCTAGCCGAAACAGGAGCGACAGCGCCCTGCCCCAACTTCGTAAATTCAACTGCAGTCAAACCCCAACCCTTTTAGATTTTCTCCTTCTTTCTGGCACATTAAGATAAAAAATGCACTTAGCAACGAGATCGTCAATTTTGGGCGCCCCACACTGCATTTGCGCAACAAAAATTTTTCAACCTCTCACACCAGAATCTTGCGTGAAACCCCAACAATCCCGGTGGCCTTCAAAGGATTAGCGCCAAACTGTGAACCCAATTCAGACCAACTAAGTCCTCATTGTGCTGCTAATGGTACTTTCCAAGCGCGAAAAACGAAGACATCTAGATGACAGCCATCGACGCCAATCTGCCGAACCGGGACTCCGGTGAAACGGAAAACCGGCTTCTGCAAAACATCATAGATTATACTGCCATGAGCTTTGCGCTTCTGTGGCAGCGGCAGGCTATTTATCTGGCCACGACCATTTTAACTGCGTTCTTCTTCGATCCCATTAACGCCATGCTGTTCTATGGGACAATCCTCATTTGCGAAGCGCAAGATTTATTGTTGGCCAAACGCGTACCGCGCTTGAAGCCAGATCAGCACAAAGCAATTAGTATGATGGTTGTTTGGATTCTGTTGAACACGATCCTCAGCGCGGCCGCAATCTGCCTGTATGCTGTTTCAGTTGCTTTCGCACAGCCCGCCGGTGGTCACTTTACTCCAATGTTCTTCTTGTTTGCTGCGGCGTTGTTTGCAGCAATGAACAACCATCAGTTTCTGTGGGCAATGATTATCCGTCTGACCATGTACGGCGTATCGTTCATGTTGATTGTCGTCAAGGATATCTGGATCGAACGCCCCGAGCTTTCATCTGAACTCTGGCTGCACTTCTTCACCGTTATCTTTGTAATGTATTTTCTGATTGACTGTTCGATGGTGTTTCTGAAGCTCTACCGCAGGAATTTGGAACAACTCGAAAAGCTCAAAGCAGAGCACGAAAGAACAAAAGCGGCCTACATTGCGAAAACTCAGTTCATATCGACAGTTAGCCATGAACTGCGTACGCCTCTCACTTCGATCAAGGGATCACTTGACCTAATCAACACAGGCGCATTGGGTGAAGCTCCAGAATCAATGCAAAGCCTCATTCATTTAGCAGGTAAAAATTGCGAACGGCTCGCATCCCTAATCAATGATGTGCTGGACATTCAAAAAATGGAGGCGGGCGAGATGAATTACCGTGAAGGAACTGTTGATGTACATGCGCTGATTCAGGAAGCGATTGCCTGTAACATGGGATACACCAGTGCTCACAACGTAGAAATTGTAGAAGACTTAAGGGGAAACAATGATCTGTACGTTAAAGGTGATCCCTCCCGCCTGCTTCAGGTGTTGGCCAACATTATCTCCAACGCAGCTAAATTCTCCCTTGATGGAGGCGAGATAACCGTCGGATGCGAGAAAGTGGGCGGGAATATTCGCCTCTTCGTCAAAGACCATGGCATCGGGATACCTGAGGGGTGCCATGACAAAGTTTTCGATCGATTTTCCCAGATAGACTCCTCCGATGAACGTCACGCAGGCGGTACAGGGCTCGGGATGCACATTTCAAAGGAAATTGTTGAGCATTTTGGCGGAACAATAGACTACAGAAGCAAACTTGGTGAAGGCACAGAGTTTTTCATTAAATTGCCTGCGATAAGCGGACATGAAGTAGGTTCCACCGGAGAAGAGCACACCTCACTACCCTGCGCCACGCAACCGGAGCAACGATAACGGATTCCTGCCGAGCAATTTCGATGGCACATCACTTTGGATTTTTGAAGCAATCCCGTGATTCAGTAGCGGATTTTCGGTGGTGAAGTTATCCCTATGATCACAAGACCTCGTGGCACACTCGAGATCGTCAGTGGTAAAAGGAAGGAGTCTATGTATTGCCAAAGCAACTCCAAAAAGAAAATGCTGTCCCGATCATACGATCGAAACAGCACACTCGTTACCAAATACACTTCCGAAGATGCAGTAGATTTACAACTTTCGGCAAATAGGCCTACTACTTGCAGGCCGCGATATTACTATGAACATCATAAGGGATGAGCTGTCCAAGCACCGAGAATTTCTCGTGTTTTGTTCGTTTTAGTTGTTCTAATTGGTGTAAACCGGAAACAAAAAAGCCAATGACCGCCGGACTGTCAACATATTCAGCTTTTTCATCGATTGGGCGCACTCTATTTGAATTAATTCACTCAAGTTTTGACGCCCAACTCTGATTGTATGGTTGTCACAGTTCTTAAGCCCGTATTGCACGTTTATCTCAATATTCGCGGCTAATCAGACTTCACAAGTGCGGCAGCTAATTTCGTTGACGCACTCATACAGCCTTTTAACCAGCAGTGGAGATCCATCCTCGATAAACAGTAATTGGTGGAAGCCATTTATGCACTTGATCGGTTGTCGGGCACTCTACTCGACGATCGGAGGCATCAGCGCACGCGTGCAGAAGCAGCGAAAGCGACTACGTTGTGCTGATGACCAAATCACAAGCCTTTAGGTGGACCAAGATCGTTCACGCCAACATAATAAATTGAAATTACACAACGAGATGAACTATGTGGTGCGGTCGAGAAGACACACTCTGTGCAGCAGAGCGTTGCAGGCTGAGGCACGAACAATTTAAACTCAACAACTTACCCGAGGTACCGTTGCCAGTCGCCGCATGCTGATGCAGAGAAACGCAAGTCAAATGTGGGGCTAATTGTGGGGCCAAAGGCAAGGAAATGAGTAGAGCAAGAAACAAACTAAGTGCGTCAAAGGTAAAGAACTTAGAAACTGGGACCCTATACGATGGGGGCGGTCTGCAACTTGAAAAGACATCCCGAAACTCAGGGAAATGGATCTACCGCTACAGCCGTTTTGGCAGAAGAAGAGATATGGGATTGGGACCCTACCCCAGCGTTAGTTTGGCTGGTGCCCGCGTGGCACGTGACCATTGGGAAAGCGTAAAGAACAATGGTTGTGATCCAATTGACGTTAGAGAAGAGGAATTAGCACAAAAGAAAATCGAACAGAATGCTTTTGATCCGATTTTCGAAGACGCTGTGTCAAGCTGCCTCCAACACAATGCGGCCAAATTGAAGAACGGTGGGGTTGCCGGCAGGTGGCGCTCTCCATTGGACACGCATGTAACTCCAAAACTGGGAAAGCGTCGTGTTTCCTCGTTAAACATCCAAGACATCATCCAAGTGTTGAAACCAATTTGGAAAAACCGCAAACCGACCGCCGACAAAGTAGTTCAAAGAACCAGAATGGTATTGAACTTCTGCTTGGATCAAGGCGCCAAAGTAGACCCTCTCATCGTGAATAAAGCGGTAGGCCGTCTCCCGATTGTCAATCATAAGACTGAAAACATCGAAGCCACCGCTTGGCTGAACGTGCCCGCCTTGTACCTCCGCTTGAATAAGCCGACGTCAAGCCATCTTGCCCTGAGGTTATTGATCCTGACTGCACAACGGGCTGACAGTGTTTGTGGAGCAAAGTTTGACGAGATTGAAGGTAACGTTTGGACCGTACCGGCAGAGCGCATGAAAAATACGGAGACCCAAGCACAAGACTTTCGCGTTCCTTTGTCACCTGAGGCGCTGCGTATTGTAGAGGAATGCAAGAAACGACAAAAAAACGGATTCCTGTTTCCAGGGCACCGGAGCAAACCGGTTCATGGGAATGCTCTCTTAAAGGCGCTTGATGGGCTAGGAGAACCTGGTCGACCTCACGGATTTCGAAGCAGTTTCAAAGACTGGCAGCGTGAAAATCGTCCTGGGCTTGAAGCGATTTCGGAAGCCTGCCTTGCTCACAAAGTTGGAAACAAGACAGAGCGGTCTTACCAGAGATCAGATTTACTGGAGCCTCGGCGCAGATTAACAGCCGAATGGTCAAGTTTTGTAATCGGCAACGCAGGTTGAATCGCCCGTCAAATCCTAGCTCAAGATCTGCTAGTTGAACACAACTTTGTGGGCAATTCGAAAGCACAGCCAACTCCACACAAACGTAGATACTGGACGGCAACGATTTCTCGAAAAGGTCATGAGAAGCCGCCCAAAGGTTAGCGTCGGTTTTGGACCCGGAGCGTCGTTTGTTGCGCAGTGCTTCAGTGACCGCAGCGCGGGACTTTGCTGCGATCTGCATTTTCACTCCGAAGGACCGAAGACAGCCCAAACCGGACATTCAACCCAAGACTTTGCAATTCTAGCTTTTAGCAGAACCGGACATGAGTGAATGGTGTTGCAGGCGCTCGACCAGATTTTCACAACGTGCGCGCAACTTGGGATTTATTCGGCTAGTGTTCTCATCCTATGCCCGAAGAAACGACGGCGAGCAGCATGCGACCGCACTGGCGCCGGTTTTTCAGCCCAGTTCTTTTACCGTTTTCTTAAAATCCGAAGGCGACATTCCGGACCATTTTCGGAAGGCCCTCGAAAACGCTGTGGAGTCCGCGTAACCAAGCCGCAGTGCGGTCTCACCAACGGACTTTCCTGCCGGACCCAGCAGCTTCTTTGCTTCTTCCAGTTTGACGCCAGATATGACCTGAGAGGCTGATTGCCCATATGGGGCCAGCCGCTTGTTCAATGTCTCCCGGTGGAAACCACATAGGCGCGCCAGTTCGTCTACACCAAATCCCGGCTCACCAAGATGAATCCGGATCAGGCCCTGAAGTCCGGCTAAGAAATCTTGAGGCGCATGCTGGTCGGGGGTAGCGCCTGGCAGGTCTGACGGGTTTTCCAATGTTTCCGAGAGTAACTGATGGCTCAGCCAGGTTGAGGGAAACCGGATCGAAAATCCCTGCGGGCTGCACTTGATGGCTTGAACACCATGAAAGTGCCTAGGTAGCACATCAGGTTCGCTTACCCGTAAAATGATTTGGCTCGGGTCCCACCTGAAATCCATAACCCGGTGCAATAGTGATATCCAAATGCTCGCCAGAAATGCGTCGGTCTGTCCCGGCGAAACTGAAAACTTGAAGTTCCGCTTGGCACTGAAATAAGCGTGCTCGCCTTCCACAAGCATAGACTGTGTGACCGCGTTGGATTCTTTCGAGACGGCTTGAGTGTAGCGCGTAAAGAAGTCACCCAGCGTCAACGCCTCGGCCAACATGTCACCAAGAGGCAGAAACCGAACAAGGTCGATTGATTGACCAACTTGCGCACAGAAGTCCGGTGATGTTGCGTCAGCAGCGGCTTGATGGATTTTATAAATCGTTTCGTGTGGCAGGAAATTCTGGCGATCCATCACCTGAACTTCGCTCACGCCAAGAGGGTCCAGAACGAAGGCTGGTTCAACACCGGCACCACGCAAAGCATCTACCACCGGTGCAGCAACCGATGCCCGAACCAGCGGCAAGGCCTTCTTTGTGTTTTGGTCAAATGCGTCCATGTCGCCCTCAAATATCATGAAGGTAACGACAGATAGACAGAAAACACACAAAAAGGTGCGAAAAGCTTGCAGAATGCAAAATCAATTTGGCGAAGCCCGTCATACTGTCAGGCAATATTCGGCGATCACTCTAAAATCACATTCAGAAATATACATCTGTGATTCGCATTTGGAGGACCTCGATGACGCCGAAACTCAAACGCATGGTGGCCACGACAGCCTTTTCTGCAAGCCTGGTAATCGCGGGCCAAGGATTTGCGCAGGAAGAGAGCTTTCCGATCCTATTTACCAACGTGCACGTGTTTAACGGTGTCGATGAACAGCGACTTGAGAACGCAAACGTTCTGGTCGTGGACAACCTGATCGCAGACGTATCAGCGGAACCACTGGCCGTCGCCAATGCCCAGATCATTGACGGTGGTGGTCGAACCCTGATGCCGGGCCTGATCGACGCACATGTGCATATGACAGTCACGGAACCCGTGGCCGATCTGCGCGATAACTTCGACTGGATGTACTGGGGTGCTGTATCAACAATTGAAGCTGAAAAAATGCTTATGCGAGGGTTCACAACAGTGCGGGATGCGGGCGGCCCGGCAATTGGCCTGCAAAAAGCGATTGATCGGGGTAAGGCCGTTGGCCCGCGTATCTACGCTTCTGGGCCTGTGATCTCGCAAACCTCGGGGCATGGAGAGCATCGCGTCTACACCGAACCCCATCCCAACTTCATGGGGGCGCAACCATCCTTCTTTAACCAGCACTTGGAATTCCTGGCCGATGGCGTGCCGGAAACGCTGCGCGCGACACGCGAAGCCCTGCGCCTTGGCGCTGTCCAGATCAAGGTGATGGCTGGCGGTGGGGTATCCTCTCAGGTTGATCCGTTACACACCGTTCAGGGTCTGCCGGAGGAGCTTGAGGCGTCTGTCCGGGCCGCTGCCGATTGGGGAACCTATGTCATGGTTCACGCCTATACAGACGAATCCATCGTGCGCTCGATTGAGGCAGGTGTGATCAGCATTGAACATGGACAACTGATGACCGAAGTCGGGGCTCAAGCGATCAAAGACGCGGATGCCTGGATTGTTCCGTTCTATTCTCTTCTGGGGATCGACGAGCAAACCATTGTTACTGCACTTGGGCCTGGGTCCGCCGAAAAGTTCCTCAGCGTGCAAGCGGGTGCGCGAAATCAGATGCAGTTGATCAAAGATTTCGGGATCGAGAACGTGGCGTTCTCCACGGACATTATCGGCGATCCCGTCGCGCTGACCAAGCAGAATGACGAGTTCAAATACAGGCTGGAGGCGTGGACTTCCTACGAAATCCTGCAACAGGCCACGTCAAAATCGGCGGCACTTCTGGCACTGTCAGGAAAACTCAACCCCTACACAGCAGGCCCGCTGGGCGTGATCGAACAAGGCGCATACGCCGATCTGCTGCTTGTGGAAGGGAACCCGGTCGAGGACGCCGAGATTCTGGTCGACTACACCAACAACATCGATCTGATCATGAAAGATGGCGTGATCTACAAGAATACACTCAATTGAGTGTCGCGCGGGGTGAATTTACCTCGGCATCCCGCGCCCCTTTAGTTTGACAAATGGGAGTACTGACACGTGAAAACACTGGCCTCACTGACAGCAATCGCTGGATTTTTTTCCTTGGCAGCAAGCGGCGCGTTGGCACAGGACGCGCTCCCGCAAACTTTGTTCACCAACGTGCATATCTTTGACGGAATTAGTGAAGAGCGGATCGAAAACGCAAATGTTCTGGTTGAAGGCAATCTCATAAAGACAGTCTCGACCGATGGTATTGATGCGCCCGACGCAACGCTTGTTGACGGGGGTGGTCGCACGCTGATGCCGGGCTTGATTGACAGTCACGTGCATCTCTACGCTACAGGGCTCGTGCAATCCTTCTCAGGCCTTCAGGCCGCCAAGTGGGATCAGATCGGTGCCACCGCGGCTGAAAATGCCCGCGACTATCTCTACGATGGTTATACCACGGTGCGGGATACTGGCGGAATGGGATCAGGTCTGCGCGAACTGATCGACAAGGGGATCGTCGACGGGCCACGTATCTATGCGTCAGGTGCGGCCATCGGCCCAACTTCTGGGCATGGTGACTGGCGAAACCCCGAGCAGCGAACCTTCAACATGGGTTCGGACGACGTCGCCAATACGTTCAACCTGTCCTATATTGCTGATGGTGCCGAGGAAATCCGGAAAGCATCGCGGCTTAACTTCGCGCACGGGGCGAGCTTCCTGAAACTGATGGCCGGTGGCGGTGTGTCATCCGAGCTCGATCCGCTTTGGTCCGTTGCTTACAATGTCGATGAGATCGCAACTGCGGTCGAGGCTGCGTCCTTCTTTGATACATATGTAACTGTCCACGCCTATACGGACGAAACGGTCACAATGGCTCTGGATGCGGGCGTCAAGTCACTGGAGCACGCTCAGATGGTGAGCGAGGAAACTGTGCAGCGGATTGCGGATGAGGGCATCTTTTGGGCCTTGAATGTGGCTGGAATGGACCCGGCGCTGCTTGATCACCCCAATTTCTCCATGCCGACGGTTAAACCGAAACTGGAAGAATATCTGGTCGGGTCAGAAAACGTCATTGAGTACATCAAGAAGTACAAGCCCAAGATCGTGCATAACGTCGACACCGTGCTGTCCACCATTGGGTTTGGCCGCGCGCACCGGGACTTTGAAAAGTACTACTTCGCTGAATTGCTGGGTAACCACGCCTTCCTGGTTGCAGCGACCTCGACTGGCGGTGAACTCGCCCAACTGACAGGGCGGCGGAACCCTTATCCCAACAAACTGGGCGTGATCGAAGAAGGGGCCTATGCAGACATCCTGATTGTCGATGGAAATCCGCTGGAGGACCTGTCGGTTCTTGGAGCAAATCCGAAGTGGTTTGATGCACCCGCGCGTGATCGAGGGTTCGAGACCATTCGCGTGATCATGAAAGACGGTGTCTTCTACAAGAATACACTCGAATGAACGGAGTATGCAGGAAATTGACACCTGCGTCTTGCGCCGTCGATCCTGAACAGGGGAGCGATCAATGAACAAGGCAATCGCAGTAACTCTTTGCGCAGTTGGGATTGGTGTTTCCGGAGCAGCGGCGGAGGAGTCTCATAGCCGATACTACCTGGGGATCGGGGAACCAAACCCCGATGCCTGGCAAATCATGATCGACAATCCGACCGACCGGGAAAAGGACATGGGCGCTGCCCTCGCCGCAATGGGCGGTGAGATGATCAGTTATTTCTGGGGACTGGCCGATGGCAAGAACTACATCACCGTCCGCTTCCCGGACGATCCGGGCATGGTGCAGGCCATGTATATTTCGCGTCTGAGCCAGGGGGTTCTGAAAGACTACACCTTCATCGAACTGATGACGAGCGCGGACATGGTCGAAGCCCTGAAGCGCGTGCCGGAATTTTCAACGCCGGTCGAATGAAGTTGGGAAGCAAAGGAACCATCTATGAAGATCGCCTACGGAATTCTCGCAGCCTTAGCAGTTGTGTTTTTCATCCTCGGAGGCAGCGATGCCCATGCCAAAGACAACAAGGGTAAAAAGCCGAACAAGGGGGGCAAGAACGGTGATGTCAGCATTCAGATAGAAGACAAACCCGGCAAAGGCCCAAAGGCTGTGCCGCCTGGTCAGATCAAGCGCTACACGCGCGGTGCCAAGCTCCCATCTGATCTGGAGTTCGAGGATATTGGGGACCTTTCCAAATGGAAGCTGAAGGAACCGGGCAAAGGAAACCGTTACATCCAGGTCGATGGCGAAGTCCTCGAAGTTACGAATGACCTGTCTACCGTTGTTGATGCCGTTGGCATCGTCGGTGATCTTCTCAACTAGACGAAAGTACGATGTTTCAGGGCAAGAACTACCTCGTTTGTCCTGACGCTGGCTGGGGCGATCATTTTGTGGACCCCGGCCCAAGTTCAAAACCCGGATCCGAGGCGCTACGATGATAAAGGCCCTTCTTGTTCTTTTTGCGCTTGCTACCTTTTCGTCAGCACGCGCCCCACTCGCTCAGGAAAACGGTGCAACTGAAGTCCCGCAAACAATACGCTTTGAGGGCTATGTACAGCCAAGTCGCGAAGCAGAGCTGTCGCCACTGGTCGACAATGTGGTCACCCGAATTACGTTTCACGCCGGCCAATATGTTCAGCAAGGCGACCTTCTGTTCGAGTTTGGCAAGAAAGGTCCCTTCATCGAAATGCGGCTAAGCGAAACAGCTCTGAAGGATGCGACAGCCCAACTCAGGCTCGCCGACGCTGAATTGGCCCGAAAAAAGGAACTGTACCTGAAAGAGCTGATACCGGAAGCGGAGTTGCAGCTTTCCCAGGTGAACCGCGATCTTGCTGAAATCGCAGCTGAACGGGCGGGCCTCGCTTATGAAGGGGCACAGCTTGCGTATAGCTTCACCGAGTTACATGCGCCTTTTTCGGGGATTATCAGCCAACCGCATGTCAGGCAGTATCAGTATCTGAGTACGGAAAGACGGGGGGACGAAACGCTGGCGATACTATCGGATATCGACCCGGTCTACGTTGTCGTCAAAGTGCCCTACGAGGAATTCACCAAAAGGCGTCAAGTATTTGAGACAGATGCAGAAGCATTTGAAGGGCTCAGTCTCTCTTTGCAGATGCCAGACGGAGAATTGTACCCCTACGAGGGTTATTACTTTGGTGGGGCATTCAAGGTTAATCCCAAAACGCAGCTGATGGATGTGTGGGCCGAGTTCCCGAATCCAGAGTTGCTGCTTCGCCCAGGGGCAAAAGTCACCGTCATTTCGAGTCTGAGGAACTGAATGTTGACGCGCCGGAGCCGGTGGCGTGGTGTGCTGTCTGGCCTATGATTGAGGAGCATATGACAATGCGTTTTTCTTTTGCAATAATCGCCGCGTGCTTAATAGCATGGCCGGCTCATTCCGAAGTTGCACGTATCGAATGGGCAGACTTGATCGACGAAACCGCTCAGGACTACGAAGATCCATTCGTCGAATTGACTGGCAAACAGCTTAACGCGCTTCGCAAATTGGTCCGGTTGCGCGCGCAGCTAGAGAACGGCGGATCGACGCCAGAGCTGTTTGATCAAATTCAAGCGGATATCGAGGCGACTGAAGCAACCCTTTCTGAGGAAGGCGTTGATGCGGACTGGCTGATTTCCCAACGCTGGGTTGTGATGGAAAGACGTGAGAAGGCGGGCACGGCCGCCAATGTCGACATCGATGGCGTGACCGTTTCATTGGGCGGATTTGTGATCCCGGCCCCCCGCGACGAAGATGGCTCCCAAATGGCATATATCGTGCCGGAACGTGGAATGTGCAGCCACGTGCCGCCTCCGCCTCCGAACCAGATGGTGCGTTTGCGCCTGAGTGAAGCCTGGGCGCCATCGACAGTCTACGAACCCATCGTTGTAACCGGTCAAATCAGGATTGACCCGACGCAGAGGGAAATGCTGGTTGTTGATGGTCCCGTCCTCATGAAGGCTGCGTTTACTTTAGAGGTCGATGACGTGCAGACTTTTGGACCAATCCAGACTTCCGAAGAGGCTGCGACCAATAGGGAACGTGTGTTGATGGGAAGGATCAAGGCGACTGGCGGGGCTTCCAGAGACGATGATTAACGCAATCCTCGCTGGATTTGCTGTCAGGTGCCGGGTGTCTGCGGTCGCCCACTGCAAAAATCCAGCCACCCGAAATTGTGAAACAGGGCGCACTTCGGGTGGCCACGAAATTCATCCACGGAGCATTCAAAATGAACCGGAACCAGCGAAATCGGATCGTGCATGTTTGCCTTTGCGCGTTGCTGTTTATCTTTCCATTCATTGCGTTTGGCCAGGAAACGGATGAAGTATCCGCTGCTGAAACTGAGTTCTTCGCGTTGGCAGTTGATGAAAACACGACCGTTGATGAACTCGAAATACTGGTCGTGCCATTAACCGCCGAAGAATTGTCCGATGCATCAGCGGCTTGGCAGACTCATGTTCGCAATCAGGCCGAAGAATTTGCCCAGATAAATCTGAACTTGCAGAAAGCAAATAAGGAAAACGAAGACAAACTGAGATTAGAACTGTCAGCTTTTGTAGCGACCTCAAATGCGACGCTCGAAAAATATAGGACTGTTCTTGAGGCTTGGTCAAAAAAAGGAGCAGCCCCGGAGGATCTCAAACCCCATCTTGACTACCTGTCGGCGCTTCAAACCAGTGCGATAACATCGGTTGATTTCACGACGCTGGTGCAGAGCGCCTTCGCATGGCTGGTCGCATTCGACGGGGGGATGCGAATTGTCCTTGGGGTATTGGGCGTTCTGGTTGCTGTCTGGACGATGATGTTTGTTGCCCGCTTCGTGCGCAGGATGGCACAGCGCGGTCTTGATAGAGTTCCGACACTGTCTCGAATGTTAAAGAGGTTTCTGGCCACCGCAGTTTTTTGGGCGGTTTTTGTGTTGGGTATCCTGATTGTCCTGGCCTTGTTCGGCGTGAACGTAACACCGTTATTCGCGGTATTCGGCGGCTTGTCGTTCATTTTGGGCTTCGCGTTGCAGGAAACTCTGGGCAACCTTGCAAGCGGCCTGATGATAATGGTCCTCAAGCCCTTCGATACCGGCGATTATATCGAAGTCGGCGGATCATCCGGGTTTGTGGATGAGATGTCCGTTGTTTCCACAAAGATCCGTACATTCGACAATCAGATCATCGTTGTTCCAAACAGCAAAATCTGGGGGGACGTGATTACCAATGTAAGCGCATCAGACGAGCGGCGTGTCGATCTCGTGTTTGGCATAGCATATTCTGACAATGCCGCTCATGCCATTGCCGTTTTGAAGGAACTGGTCAAAAACCACGATCTTTGCCTCAGCTCGCCAAAAGCCGAGGTATTTGTTGGAGAATTGGGGGACAACTCGGTCAACATATTCTGCCGTCCGTGGTCTAAATCCGATGACTATTGGACGGTGTACTGGGACCTAACCGGGCAAGCAAAGGAACGTTTTGATCAGGAAGGTATATCCATTCCGTTTCCGCAACGCGATGTTCACCTGATACCAGCCGAAGGTGTCTAATCTTGAAGACGTTAGCAATCTGGATTCCGCCAATTCTGCGCATCTGCGGTGTCGCGCCGGGTCAATCAAATACCACTGCTCAAACATAGAGGAAGAGGACCCAAGGCGATCACCCACTCAACGCGCAAAAGTGCGTAGCTTTGGCGACTTGCGCGTGTAGGGCCGGCTTTCCAGCCGATTAGAATTTGCCAGAGTTGTTCCACGTCTCTTTCGGGCCGATCTGTTCCTGAACATCCCAATGTTCGACGATCTTTCCGCGCTTGAGCCGGAACAAGTCAAAGACGGCCCAATCGTCCTCGTCGTGTTTTACATGGCTAAAAGCAACCACAAAATTTCCTTGGCCTAGTAGTCGGTGAACTTTGATGTATTGCCCGGTTTTTCCACCATTCGTCATCTCTCCAAGATGCTTGGAGAAAGCTTCCAATCCGTCGTCAATTTCTGGGTTGTGCTGATCGTATTGCTCGGTCGATATGTAGTCATTCACAAGATCGGTGCGCCCTGCAATCAGGACATTGTCGATGAACCCTTGCACCACGGTCTTGTTGGCCTCGGTGAAATCGAGATCTTCGATTTCGGTTGGGCCATCCACCATGCTGCGGCCCGAGACGGTTGGCCATGTATACTTGGCAATCACATCCCAATGCTCGATGATTTTACCGTCCTCGTCGGTATCAAAGATATCGGCCGTTACCCACTGGGCTTCACCGTTATTGAGGCTCTGATACACATGCACGAAGACGAAATTTCCGTCCTCGATGGTGCGCAGAACCTGAATGTCGCGCACCGGATTCCGCTCAAGAAAAGGCGTGAAAAACTCGATGAAACCTTCCTTACCATCACGTACACCCGTTGAATGTTGCGTGTAGCGATCCCCGGTAAATTTATCGAGCGCCTCGGCCATTTTGCCGTCACGAATGCCTTCCAGATAAAGGCCCTTGGCATTTGCCACGCGGATACTGTCAGTCACAAAATGCACTCCTGTGTCATAGAAATGGTTTTAGCTAATACCAACAATGCTCAGCACCGTTTCACGGTCAGACCAAACAACGAAAGCGGACAAGGTGCCTGTGACCATGGCGGGAACGCCTTCTTTCCAGGTGTCCCAGATCAGATGACAACCAACTGCACCGATGGACGTGCCAAGAATTGCCAGCGCGCCCAAGGTTCCGATCCAGGATCCCTGAAACCAGATCGCGACTGCACC
This sequence comes from Ruegeria sp. AN6, assembly GCF_056540425.1. Taxonomy (NCBI): domain Bacteria; kingdom Pseudomonadati; phylum Pseudomonadota; class Alphaproteobacteria; order Rhodobacterales; family Roseobacteraceae; genus Ruegeria; species Ruegeria sp. AN6. The sequence continues at coordinate 107,966 of NZ_JBQFWR010000001.1, read as the reverse complement.
AAACAATTCAACCCCGCCAACCAAGGTCATGATCTGGCGGTTTAATCCGTACTTGATGAACATCGCCAATTGGGTTTCGAATATGAACTTCTGCCAGCCGAAGATCTTGATCGAGCTTGCGAACAGGAAGAAGACGGACAGCAGTCCGACGAAAACCGTGATCGGAGTCATTCCGCAGCCTCCTGAACCAGGCACGAAAAATCCGCTCCGAGAGCATCCAAAAACGTTTCCTGCGCGGTGGCTACGGCAGCATTCATTGCGTTGGCCAACGCTCCAATGTCCGACGGGTCGACGACAGTTCTCAGTGGTCTTTTGCCGTAGGGCAGGTTCAACAGATCGGCGATGGCATCGGCAACCATTGCAGGGGACGCCTCAGAAAAGCTTTTTTGCGCCAACCCCATGAAGCGTCCGGCCATTGCTTGTGCTTGTTCCAACGTTGGGCCGTATCCAGCCAACCGTTCCGGCTCACCCGTTGGCGGTGATTTCTGCATAATGCCAGTATCAAATGCGCCGGGTTGAACGATAAGGGCTTCCAGTCCCAAAGGTGCGAGTTCAAGAGCATAGGTCTCGGCGACCAGTTCCAGCGCCGCTTTACTGGCTGAGTAAAAACCGCTCATCGGCAACGCAAACCGCGACATGTCACTGGTGATGCTGATTACTGTGCCAAAACCCTGGGCCCTCATATTGGGAAGCACTGCGCGCAGCACACGAACCGGTCCCAGCACGTTCACATTCAGCATGTTCTGAAATCGTGCCGCAGAAATGGTCTCGTTGAGTCCGCCAACATATATCCCGGCATTGTTGATCACGACATCAAGTGGTCCATCCAGCTTTAACATCAGATTGGCAATTGCGCTGTCTACGCTGGCGTCACTGCTGACATCCAGTTCGATGGGACAAACTTGCCCGGATACTGCCTCCAGACTGGCCGCCACTTCGGCGTTTCGCCCCTTCAAAGCACGCATTCCGGCAAATACAGAATGACCTTCGCCCGCAAGTCTGATGGCCATTTCTTTTCCGAAGCCGCTGCTGGCCCCAGTGATCAGAATATTCATCTTTCTGTTCCTCTTGTGGTCGAGAGTAAGATGGCAATCGATAGACATAATTGGAAATAATCATTATTTCTTCTTGGTATGAATGAAATTGATGGAATTGATCTCAATCTACTGAAATCTCTGCAAGCGCTCATTTCGGAACGGCATGTTGGACGTGCTGCGCAGCGAATGAACGTAACGCAACCTGCAATGAGTCATACTCTGGCAAGGTTGCGCCGCCTGTTTGACGACCCTCTGTTCGTCAAGCAAGGGCGCGAAATGGTGCCTACGGCGCGCACCCTGGACCTTGCGGCACGGTTGAACACGATCCTTTCTGAGATCAGCGTGCTGACTGCACCGGTGACGTTCTCACCTGAAAACGCGAGCGCAACTATTCGAATTCATGCCCATGATTTTATTGCCACCAGTTTTCTTGCAAAGGCGGTTCGGCGTATTCGAGAGCAAGCACCAGGGATCGTTTTCGAAATTCACAGCTATTCGGATCACAGCTACCAGATGCTCGATTCCGGTGATGCCGATTTGATCATTGGCGCAGGACTTCAGGCAATTCCGAAGTTTCTTCAAAAGCTGCTACTGCGCGAGCGCCTTCTGTGCCTATTGGACCGAACCCACCCAGCTTTGAACAGCTGGAATGCTGAGACAGTCTTTCTATATCCACATGTCCGGCTGAGCCTGATGGCGAAACAAGATGACCCAGTGCATCTCTATGGCAAGGAGCAGGGTTTGCCCCTACGTCAGGTCGGGTTGGTGACGGATAGCCTGCACCTGCAACCCGCCTTCCTGGAAGGAACAAATCTAATCGCATTTGTGCCGGAAACGCTTGCCCAAACCGCCGCCATCAACGGAAATCTAATCACGCGCGATTGCCCTTTCCCCCTGCCGGAATTGGGAATCCGTGCAATTTGGCACGAACGAGACACACGATCTCCCCTTCTCAGCTGGATCCGCAGCCAGTTGGATGTTTAACGGTTTGTGGAAATTAACACTTCTCTTTGTTGTTAAATTTGCACTGAAACCAGCGATGTTGCACGCCAACTCGTAGGAATAAGAGCTTCAAGGGCAGCGTAAGTTCTAGTCGATCAAAGAAGAAACTATGGATTTTATGTCAGATTTTTAGTTTCCCGTAGACTAGATTGAAGTGTCCCACAGATCAGCTTCGCTGTGCTCGAAGGTCGGCTGCGAGAACCGAGTCAACAGCATCCGGACAATCTGTCCAACGACAGCTCTGGGCTGAAAGCCGAAAATTTGCAAAGTCCACTTTCTGCGCTTTGGCGACGTTTCAAAAGTGTGTCATTACTAACAGATCTTTTCATATGCGCGCACGAAAGACTCGAACTCGAAACCTTCCGCCTACATGTCGTGCACACCAGCTAATGTTTCAGCGGCAGTGTTTCAAACCTTTGTACTTCCTCAAGAAGCCTTACGACGAAGCGAACGCTTACAGCTTTGCTCCCGTAAGGCCTCTGGATAACTTTTGTAATCTGGTCGACGCAGTCTTCAGGCATTGATCGCCTACTGATTTCTTTTTCAATGAACATCGCCAATTGAGCTTCACTCGGAGGGTCAACGTAAATTGCACGAACACGAGACCGGAGCAATGCAGGAAGAACGCTGGCGTCATTGGCAGTCATTAACCAGTTGATCCGACTCATATCGAATCCAGTTTGAAAATAAGGGCAGTGCCAATCAACGGCCGATACAGGTTCCAACAAGCCAAGCAAAGCAGAGTGCATAGAAGTGCTATGTCCACTAGTACCAAAGGCTGTCCCGGCCTTATCGACCTCGTCGATTACGACCATTGGGTTCGCCACTTTAGTGGACAACATAGCATTCAATGGTCGCCCACATTCGGCCCCGCCCCAGCCACGACTTAAGCCGGCGACGGGAAAACCCTCCGATCCTGCTCCGCCATCAATATGAACCACCGGTAGGTGCGAGAGTTCTGCAATCCGACGTACGAGATGCGTTTTGCCAAGGCCCGCTCCTCCTACTAAAAGTGTTGGTCGCAGTTTCAAACCCACACCATGCTCAATGATGCTATGGCGCATGTCCAACCAAAGTTCGTTGATGACCTCCATCATCCAAGGCATCTCGTCATACAACACAGCCGCGATTTCATCGACTTGATGTTCAGAAGATGGACCACCCACAGCAACTCCGCTTGTAACAGGCCGCAACATCTTTCTGTCAGCTCGGGACAGATGCCGACCTTGAGAATACTTGCCACGGGCTTCGATAATTTTCTTGGCGCGACGGCGGATCGTGTCAGTGTCCTGCCATGTCACACGCTTTGGCTCTTCGGTTTTGCCTTCTTTGGAGCTTGAGTACCGGAGTTCTTCCAAGTGGTTCCTCAAACGTCTTTCAATGTCATCATCCTCGGTTTCGAACAGCTTTAGATCAGTAAGCAACGGAACAATTCTTGGCATGTGAACACCTTCACGAGAGTGTCGCAGGTGATAAAATCCAAGGAGGTTTGTTTGGAAACTCTAAGCCTGCATTCAATAGATATCGACCAGCAAAACTGCTGGTCATATCAGATGAATGAGGATCCGATTTCTGTTCATTCGTGTAACATATTGTAATACTTACGGAAGTACAATGGGCAGCCTGATTTTAGTTGGAAAATGTGCTTGAAGATGGCCTGCTGGTTTTGCCGGAAATTCTATTCATCGAATTCTTGAGCCAATCTAAAACTCCGCTCATTCTGGAGGCCCAACGTCTTAGAGTTCTCGCAATTTCTTTCTGGCCAAATCGTCCTAGTTGAACCCTTTTTTGGCATGGGGAACTTTGCTCACGCTCCTTTTGAATTTGCCGGAGCGTCTTCAGAACGTTTGGCGAGGCGATTACCGTGTAACTCTGAACATCAGCATCACGGAACAATCGCATGATGTCATCGGCAATTGGAGAAAGGAATTCTTTTAAATCGAACGGTTTTCCAGTGTTCACCTCCCAGGCAAGTCGAGCGATCCGATTAACCTCAAACAGACTCCCCAGAACACCTTTCCCAGAACCAGGTTCGAAGGTTTCTTCACAAAAGCCCTGGACGTACCCAAAAGCCATCAGGCGGCCATCTGGTGACGCAACAGGGTGACCGCAGCCACAGAAGATATTATTCGCATTGTCCCCGGTCTTTGGCTTCTGCGTGTCTTGCCTCCTGCCCCCCTTGCGATCCACCCGTTCTATGGCCCCTGTTTCGCGCCTACCAACTTTTTTCACCAGACAGACAGAAAGACGGCTGGTGTTTTCACATTGGGAGAATTTCGTACGCCGCCCCTGCGCTTTTAGTTCCTGCATTGTCTCCTTCAGCAAACCTTCCGTTCTGGTAAGACGCCGCCCCTTGGAGACATTCAGATAAGCTTCGAACACCTTTTTGTTTTCAGACATGGCAATCTCATATGCTGTCGTGCTTGGCTTGGTTCCATATCGGATGGATCGGGCGACATCCTGATGAGCAATGCGCTTCAGATGAACGCCGGCCTTACTTTGCAACCAAGGAGAATTTTCCTTGATGAACGCCAATGCTCTTTGACGATGAACATCACCAAGATCGAAAGTCAGGAGAATATGAAAATGCAGGTAGAAGGTTTCCGATTCAGGCTGAAATGGCGCTTCTAACTGAGCATACACAAAGTCACCCAGGCCAGATTTTCTGAGTGCAGTTTTGAGCGTGTTCATGCGCTTGAATGCCAATTCCACGCCGGCGCTATAGGAATCAATAGGAATTCTGTCTTCGAGCGCTGGAAAGGTCAGCGCCGCTAACTGCGCCTTGCCCTGCACTTTGGTTTCATAATGGTATTGGAGATTGGCCGCTGTCTGTGTTGTATCCACCATGGCAACCGAAGGCAGCCGCTTGTCGTGTTTGAATGCTGGGTAACATATTGCCAGGTATTCGTTGTCTGGTAGACCTAGTAGGAATTGTGCCGCTTTCTTCTTACCAGGTCTGTATAAGTCGTGACCTACTTCAGCCGCCATCTCGGCAATAACAGCAGACATTTTCCGATACCTTTCGGAGCCTAAACCAAGGCGAAAACCGCCGTGATACTCAACTTTTCTTCCCACCTGGCGCAGCGTCTTTGGCGGGAGCACTTCATGCCCATAAATGTGTTTAGCTTGCCCACTATTCTGCTTGAGTTTTTGGTGATCGCGCCTTCGTTGGGCACATCTTCTTTGTGCGCGGAATTTTCCCGCGTTGTTCTTTTTCACAACTTTTTCCTTCGATCACGGACCAAAGGACGGCTGTTGTTTCCAGCTAAATTGACTCCGTGCCTCTGATCACAATTTCTCGCGAACGGGGCTTTGTCACTCCGACTTCCGGGATGTGGCCACGGCCTGTACTCGCCAGTAAGCAAATGGCACGAATGCGGTTTAAAACTTTTAAAAGGATTAGCTGCGTTTAGATCACTTAAAGGATCGCATTCTGTACTCGGGCTTCAGAACGGACGAGTTGAGAGCGTTGCCAAAAACCAAAATCTGGGGGCTCTCTGCATTACTTCATACAAAAGAAAACAATTTCCCCCAGCAGGTAAGAAATTTCCACAAAGGCTATTTAGTCGGTTTAGCCTTCCTTTTTGAATCTTCCGGCCATCCTCTCGGCTTCCAAACCGACCCGCACAAGTTCTCGGATTGCTGCGGAACGCCCATAAATCCCATTTTGGTGGGTGTACTCCTTGATGTCTGACAACTCCTCGTCCGTCATCAGTATCTGTAATCTTTGCGGGGGGCTTTTACCGAGTTTCTTCATATAGCCAAAATAGCATTATACACACAGTGCGTCAAATGCTTGACAGGACATTAAACACACTATACACACTATACACATATTGCGTTACTTTCGCTCTGCTTATCTCTGGGAGACAAAAAACTATGGTCCATTTCTTTCAGCGTCAGTTCCACCGTGCACATGAAATCTGCGTCGTATTTCATGTCTGTTATGTTGTGTATGAATTCGCGCACAAAGCGCACGTGATTTAGCGCATTAATTGCCAGGGAAACCGCCAACCCCAATGTGAGCATTACGAAAGGACCTAAAGAAACTGCGCGAACTGTCCGCTTTTTTGAAGGAAATAAACGACAACCACTCCGCAAACTGCCTACTTGTGGGAGCGCTTTGTCTCAAGCGAATCGGCACTGTCAACTACCGCAACCGAATGGCTCTCAGGGCCGCTTTGAAAAAGATCAGGTGTGCGAACTAACATATTGCTATCAAATCACTCTTTAATAATCGTGGGGCACCTAGCGACATATTTTTGCTTTGTCTGGACGAATAGAATTTTCGTGATACCACCGCCTCAAGGTTCGCAAACAGCAATGAAGTCCCACAGCGAACACAAAAAACAAACCACTGAGGCAGTTCAACATGACTTATCAAGGCAAATTCGAAATAGCTCGTGGTGTCGATGAGATCGATATCGCATACATTCGCGAGGCCGCCCAGGCGATGCCTGAATTCGCTCCGCTTTACGTACCGTTGATCGAGGCGCCTAAATGGTTCGGTGTATCGAAAGACACACTTTATAGGGCGAGCAAAAACGGAGACATTAGAATCTACAAAGTAGGTAGTAGATCTGTAGTCAAAGTATCTGAAATCAAATCTTGGATCGAAAGACCCGAAAGCGCGGCTTAACGGATGTGGGGCCAATTGTGGGACTGAATAAAGCAGACAAGCAAAAATATATTATTTTCTTACACTTAGGGGTTGATTTTGGTGCGGTCGAGAAGACTCGAACTTCCACGGGTGTTACCCCACAGCGACCTCAACGCTGCGCGTCTACCAATTCCGCCACGACCGCACTGCCAATGACTTGGTAGAGGGGCGTATAGACGCTGTGCCACGCGATGTGAAGAGGCAAAAACACAGCCGATTGAATTCGCGCGCTTTAGCAATATCTAAACGCGACACAATGCAATCTGGAGCAGCCCATGCCCTCGCCCGATCCCCGCCCTACCGTGCAGATTGATGTCGTCTCGGATGTGGTCTGTCCGTGGTGTATCGTCGGCTTTCGTCAACTCGATGCCGCGCTGAAGCAAGAAAATGTGCTGGCCAGATTACGCTGGCATCCGTTTGAACTGAACCCCAACATGGGGCCTGAGGGGCAGAACCTGCGAGAGCATATTGCCGAAAAATATGGCTCGACACCCGAACAAAGCCAGCAGGCGCGCGAGCGGTTGACCGCGTTAGGGGCTGAACTTGGATTTACCTTCAATTTCACCGATGACAGTAGAATTGTGAACACCTTTGCCGCGCATCAACTGCTTGATTGGGCGGAAACGCAGGGACGTCAGCATCCGCTTAAACTGGCCTTGTTCGACGCCTATTTCACCATGCAGCAGGATGTCTCTGACGCCGACGTGTTATTGGGTGCGGTCGAAACGGCGGGGCTTGACCCGAATGCGGCACGCGCGGCACTTGAGTCGGGTGCACACGCCCAGCCGGTGCGTGAGAAACAACAATTCTGGACCAGCCGAGGCATTTCGGGCGTGCCTTCGATGGTATTTGGCGGGAAATATCTGCTGACTGGCGCGCAAGGCGCCGACACCTATGCGCAGGTGTTGCAGCGTTGTCTGGCCGAGGCCGCCTGACCCCTTCCCCCTGCCCCGCAGACGGTCTAAGGAACGAGCATGGAATGGAAAACCACCGATGGGCTGATCGACTACGACGAAGCCACTGCCTTTATGGAGGCGCGCGTTGCCGCGATTGCGGCAGGTGAAGCCGATGAATGCATCTGGCTGTTGGAACATCCACCGCTCTATACCGCTGGGACTTCCGCCAAGCGTGAAGATCTGACCGATCCGGATCGGTTTCCGGTCTATGAGAGCAAGCGCGGCGGTCAGTACACCTATCACGGCCCCGGTCAGCGCGTCGTTTACGTCATGCTGGACGTGGGTAAACGCGGCCGTGATGTTCGCCGCTTTGTTCAGCAGCTTGAGGCCTGGGTGATTGCAGCCCTGGCCGAATTCAACGTAACCGGTGAGATACGGGAAGGCCGCGTGGGCGTCTGGGTTCAGCGGCAGGACAAGCCGCTTTCGATAGCGGGACAGACCGCCGAGGATAAAATTGCAGCCATCGGAATACGTCTGAGGAAGTGGGTTAGTTTCCACGGAATATCAATCAATGTTGAACCAGATCTGTCTCATTTCGGTGGGATTGTACCTTGCGGCATACAGGAACACGGTGTGACATCTTTGGTCGACCTCGGGCTTCCCGTAACGATGGATGACGTCGACGTGGCACTAAAAAAGACCTTTGATGATGTGTTCGCCTCCGAAGGCGTTTGAAAACTAGGTGATTCCACGTACTCGGAACGATCCGGAAACATTACCCAAACAACAATGCTGAATTTCGATGCGTTCTGTTTCGAAAATCATAGTGGCTTGTCCTTCAAATCGCCCCAATTCGCCTCAAATTCAGGGATTCTTCACATCCACTCCTTACAAACGCGATTTGACCACGTAGTATGTAATGACCGTTCATGAGTGAGTGGTGTGTTAACCGGTGATCGCAGGGCTGCCCAGCGAAATCCGTGAAAGTGTTTGGTTACGAGTCTGCCGTTCCGACCCCATAATCGGAACGGCAATTCTCGTTTTAGGGCCTCGGTATTGTATAAATCCCTTGCCTTTGCGGCCTTTCGTGCAGCTTATCGACCCCACGTGCCAGCGGAACTTTCTTGGAATTCAACCCAATGCTGCGCGGATTTTGTCAGCGTGCTCGGCAATCAGATCAAAATCACCCATCTTGCCCGGTGGACGCATCGATACGCCTTCGTAACGGGGCAGGACATGGAAATGTAGATGAAACACCTCCTGCCCGCCCGCAGCTTCGTTGAACTGCTGAACAGTTACACCATCAGCGTCAAACGCGACCTTCACGGCCTGTGCTATTTTCTGAACCGTCTCTATCACTGCCGCAAGTTCTACGGACGACGCGTCCAGCATGTTGCGGCACGGTGATTTTGGGATGACCAACACATGCCCATCAGAGCGCGGCATGATGTCCATCAAGGCGACTGTTTCATCATCTTCATAAACTCGGTTCGACGGGATTTCCCCACGTAAGATCTTGGCAAAGACGTTTTCGGGATCATATTCAGTCATCACGGGCCTCCGGTATTGCGCTTCTTTGCTGTTCTGTGCCGCCCCCCGATGCGGGTCAAGCGGGATTCCCCCATCACCACTTGAATTCGTGGACTGGCCCCCCAAATCGCTATTGTCAGAGGTTGAAATGCCGGGCTGCATGGGCTGCCCGCGACAATTAATCTTGATCCAGATCAAACTCGGCCATTGAAGGTCGCCCCCTTGCAATCTAAAACCAGCAGGAATCCCGCGCGTTGGAGAGGTCCGACTGCGCGGTGTAGTTGCAACAGGAGGCACCTAATGGCAGACGCAGCCATTCATGGTCACGAGCATGAAGACCAGCGTGGGTTCTTTACCCGTTGGTTCATGTCGACCAACCACAAGGATATCGGGATTCTGTACCTGATCGTATCGGCGCTCGCCGGTTTGATTTCGGTTCTGATGACTGTCTACATGCGGCTCGAACTGATGCACCCCGGTGTTCAGTACATGTGCCTCGAAGGTTTCATGGCCGATCCATGTACCCCCAACGGACACCTGTGGAACGTCATGATCACCTATCACGGTGTCCTGATGATGTTCTTCGTGGTTATCCCGGCCCTCTTCGGCGGATTTGGCAACTATTTCATGCCGTTGCAGATCGGTGCGCCGGATATGGCGTTCCCGCGGATGAACAACCTGTCCTTCTGGCTGTACGTCGCCGGGACCTCGCTGGGCGTCGCCTCGCTGCTGAGCCCCGGTGGTAACGATCAGCTCGGTTCGGGCGTCGGCTGGGTTCTGTATCCACCGCTGTCCACGACCGAGGGCGGCATGTCCATGGACCTTGCGATCTTTGCTGTGCACGTATCGGGCGCCTCCTCGATCCTCGGCGCGATCAACATGATCACCACCTTCCTGAACATGCGTGCCCCGGGCATGACCCTGTTCAAGGTGCCGCTGTTCAGCTGGTCGATCTTTGTCACCGCGTGGCTGATTCTGCTGTCGCTGCCGGTTCTGGCGGGCGCGATCACCATGCTGCTGATGGACCGCAACTTCGGCTTCACCTTCTTTGATCCGGCCGGTGGCGGCGATCCGATCCTGTATCAGCACATCCTGTGGTTCTTTGGCCACCCCGAAGTGTATATCGTGATCCTGCCGGGCTTTGGCCTTATCAGCCACGTGATCGCGACCTTCGCACGCAAGCCGATCTTCGGTTACCTGCCGATGGTCTGGGCGATTATCGCGATCGGTGTTCTGGGCTTTGTCGTGTGGGCGCACCACATGTACACCGTTGGCATGTCGCTGCGTCAGCAAGCCTACTTCATGCTGGCCACGATGGTCATCGCGGTTCCGACCGGCGTCAAGGTCTTCTCGTGGATTGCGACCATGTGGGGCGGCTCGATCGAGTTCAAAACCCCGATGCTGTTCGCCTTCGGCTTTCTCTTCCTGTTCACCGTTGGTGGTGTAACCGGCGTTGTGCTGTCGCAGGCAGGTGTAGACCGTGCTTATCATGACACTTACTACGTCGTGGCGCATTTCCACTATGTGATGAGCTTGGGTGCAGTCTTCGCGATCTTCGCTGGCGTATACTTCTACTTCTCGAAGATGACAGGTCGTCAGTATTCCGAGTTCTGGGGCAAGGTTCATTTCTGGCTGTTCTTCATCGGCGCCAACCTGACCTTCTTCCCGCAGCACTTCTTGGGCCGTCAGGGCATGCCGCGCCGCTACATCGACTACCCAGAGGCGTTCGCGCAGTGGAACTTGGTTTCATCGATTGGTGCGTTCATTTCATTCGCCTCATTCCTGCTGTTCTTCGGCATCGTGATCTACGCCCTGCTGCGCGGCGCGAAAGAGACGCGGCCGAACCCGTGGAACGAATACGCGGATACGCTGGAATGGACCTTGCCAACGCCGCCGCCTGAACACACGTTCGAGCAGCTGCCGAAGCAGGAGGATTGGGATAAAGGCCACGCGCACTGATCCCGACCTGAATGACAAGAAAACCCCGCCCATTTAGGCGGGGTTTTTTGTTCCTGCCTGACCTGTGTAAGCGGGGCAGTCGCCAGAACAGCAAAAATAGAGTATTCTGGTCCGGGCAAAATACCCGGCCAACCGAAAGGGGTTTACGATGCCCGAGATCGACTTTTGGTTCTCAATAGGTAGCACCTACAGCTTTCTGACGATCAAACGCCTGGACGATTGGAGTGCCGAACACGATGCCACCGTGAACTGGCGGCCGTTCAATGTGCGGACCGTGATGTCAGAACAGCAGAACATCCCCTTCGCTGGCAAACCGATCAAATCCGCTTACATGTGGCGGGATATAGAGCGCCGGGCGGCCAAGTATCATATTCACGCCAACTTGCCAGCGCCCTACCCAATTTCGGACCTCGCATTGGCCAATCAGGTTGCCCTACTGGGAATGACCGAAGGCTGGGGAAAGACGTATACACAATTGCTCTATAGTCTCTGGTTTGAAGACGGCATAGAAGCCGGGTCCGAGACAGCCATCACCGAAGCCCTGCATCGTTGTCAGCAGGACCCCCGCCTAGCCCTCGCACGTGCGCGCAGTCCGGACATTGTGCAATCTCTCGAAAACGAGACCAACACTGCCATCCAACTGGGTGTGTTTGGCGCACCCAGCTTTGTCGTGCGCGGCGAGGTGTTTTGGGGTGATGACCGGCTGGACGACGCGTTGTCGTGGGTGCGTGTTGGACACGTTGTGTGACAGATTGCACTTCGCCTCAGGCAGTTGCTGCGCTAGGTTTCAACCATGCCTTATCGATGGACCAAGAATTCAGATACAGAGCAGGAGTTGCGCCTCTGGCCGCATAACTCCTTACCGCCGCGTGGCGCGATGGGGGTTGTTCTCGCGGTCTTTCTGTTCGGTCTGATTCCGCTGTTTGCGGTGCTGGGATCTGTTCTGCTGTGGGGCTTGCTGCCCTTCTTGTTGCTGACCGTACTAGGTCTCTGGCTGGCATTTGAGATGAACTATCGCGCACGCAGCGTGTTCGAGGTTCTCACGTTGGATAAAACGCAGGCGCGCCTCGTGCACCGCAATCCACGCAAAGACGATCTGGAATGGTCCTGCAATCGATATTGGGCGCGCCCCGAAATGCACGCGAGCGGTGGTCCGGTGCCCCACTACGTGACACTGGTCGGAGACGGCCGGGAGGTCGAAATTGGTGCATTCCTCACTGAAGAGGAACGGATCGCGCTGTTCGATGACTTAACCCGGAAACTGCGCGATTCTGCTTGATTAACCGCCGTTTGATGCGGCGCAAAGGTGATCTTTAACCATTGGCCCGACCTTGCCGAAATCCATCTGACCGGTATAGCGCGTTTTCAATTCGCCCATCACCTTGCCCATATCGCGGATTGACCCCGCGCCGGTGGCCGTGATGGCCGTCTGAATAGCTTTGCTGACCTCGTCATCATCCAGCTGCTTGGGCAGGAATTCCTCGATCACTTCGACTTCGCGCAACTCACGCTCGGCCAAATCCAGGCGCCCGCCCTCTTCATAGGCGCGCGCGCTTTCCTTGCGCTGCTTGGTCATTTTTCCAAGGATCTCAAGCACCTCGGCATCGCCACAGCCTTTGGCCTCTTCATTTACGGATGCGCGCGAAGCAATGTCACGATCCTTGATCGCGGCATTGATCAGGCGCAGCGTCGATAGGCGCTCGGCTTCTTTGTCTTTCATTGCTTGCTTCAGGGCGGCATTCACCCGTGATCGCATATCCATATGGTCTGTCCATCCCCATGGCAAAGGAACCTCGACCATATCGAAACAAAAAGGCGGGCACAACAGGGGCGATACTTTCCTAAGTTATTGATTTTAAACAATAGCCTAAAATTTGAACAGGCTTGACCCGACGCGCTAACCCCCTTAGGTATGCGTCCGTTTACCTTGCAGGAGAGTCGCGCCATGGCCCAGAACGCCCCGTCCAAGCCCACCGCATGTCTGGCATTGGCCGATGGAACGCTGTTCTACGGTATTGGCTTTGGCGCCACCGGCCAGACGGTGGCCGAGCTGTGCTTCAACACCGCCATGACCGGCTATCAGGAAATCATGACAGACCCCTCCTACGCGGGCCAGATCGTGACATTTACCTTCCCGCATATCGGTAATGTTGGCGTGAACCCGGAGGATGACGAAACTGGCGATCCAGTTGCCGCGGGTATGGTGGTCAAATGGGACCCGACCGAGCCTTCAAACTGGCGCTCTGCCGAAGAGCTAAAAGCATGGCTGGCCCGTCGCGGCCGTATTGCGATTGGGGGCGTCGACACCCGCCGCCTGACCCGCGCTATCCGTCAGCAAGGTGCACCGCATGTAGCGCTGGCGCATGGCCCCGAAGGTAACTTCGACATCGAAGCTTTGATCGCGGCTGCGCGCGGGTTTGCCGGACTTGAGGGCATGGATCTGGCTAAGGACGTTACCTGCGCACAAAGCTATCGTTGGGATGAGATGCGTTGGGCCTGGCCTGACGGCTACCAGCGACAGGAAGCTCCGTCACATAAGGTGGTCGCTATCGACTATGGTGCCAAGCGAAACATCCTACGCTGCCTGGCATCGGCAGGCTGTGACGTGACCGTATTGCCTGCGACCGCGACAGCAGCGGATGTTCTTGCCCATAAGCCCGACGGTGTCTTTCTGTCCAACGGCCCGGGCGACCCGGCGGCCACTGGTGAATACGCCGTGCCGATGATCAAAGAAGTGTTGGAAACCACTAACCTGCCGGTCTTTGGCATCTGCCTTGGCCATCAGATGCTCGCGCTGGCTTTGGGCGGGCAGACCGTCAAGATGAACCACGGCCACCACGGCGCGAACCATCCCGTCAAGGATATGGAAACCGGCAAGGTCGAAATCACCTCGATGAACCACGGCTTTGCCGTAGATGCTCAATCCCTGCCCGATGGCGTGATCGAGACGCATCGTTCACTGTTTGACGGCTCAAACTGCGGCATCCGCATGACGGGTCGTCCAGTCTATTCGGTGCAACATCACCCCGAAGCCTCACCCGGACCACAAGACAGTTTCTACCTGTTCGAACGCTTCGCTGCTGCAATGGCCGATCAAAAAACACAGGCCTAAGAGCGATTTAGTCGAGTTAACTCGGCGTTAACCCTGTTTGAGCAACCCTGCCGTCCGTGAACCGCGGCAGGGTATTCTTATGGTTGAACTGAATCTGAAACGCCAGATACCGGCGGAACCGGTTCCCGGCCCCCATTCACGCAAACCTCTTGGGGCCTGCCTGCGGGATCAAGGGGTGATATCAGAGGCTCAGCTCCAACAGGCGTTGCATTTACAAACCCGCCAGAATGCCCCGTTGGGGGAAATCCTTGTTGGTGAAGATTGGGCCAGTCGGGCCGAAGTTCTCTCTGCCTTGTCCGAACAAACAGGCTTGCAAATTGCCGATCTGGAACAAACTCCGCCTCCCGAAGAGCTTTGCGCGCTGAAACCATTGGAGTTTTGGCTAACGCACAACGTTCTGCCTTGGATGCGAGTTGGACCAATCCTGCTGATTGCAACGGCGCGGCCTGACCGGTTCGATACGGTTTCAACTGCGTTAAGTGATACAGGCTATACGATCGTCCCGGTTCTAGCCGGGGCCGAACAGATTGATACCGCAATTGCGCGCCGTTTTGCCGCCGATCTGACGGAGGCGGCTGAAACGCGCGTCGATTTGCAACAAAGCTGTCGCAACTGGTCGGCAACGGCTCGGGCCAGACCTATCACGTTGGTCGTTCTGCTAATCACTTTATGCAGTTTATTCCCAATGCTGGGTCTCACCGCTCTACTTTGGACAACGCTTGCGACTTTGGCGTTGTTCTTCCTCCTTCGTGTCTCGGGGCTGATTGCCCATTTGACACTTCGAAACCCTCGTCTTGTCACAGCAGATCCGATCCGCCTGCCCTGTGTGTCGATACTGGTGCCGCTTTTTAAAGAAAAAGAAATCGCAGAAATCCTGATCGCCCGTCTGCGACGGTTGACTTACCCAAAGGCGCTGCTCGACGTCATATTGGTGCTTGAAGAGCATGATAATGTCACCAAAGCTGCACTGCATGGCATCGAGCTTCCCAGCTGGGTACGGGTACTTGAGGTGCCGAACCGGGGTAAACTAACGACCAAGCCTCGTGCGATGAACTATGCGTTGGATTTCTGCCGCGGGGATATATTGGGTGTCTGGGATGCCGAAGACGCCCCGATGCCAGATCAGATCGAATCCGTTGTCCGGCATTTTGCGGCCGCGCCCGAAGATGTTGTCTGCCTGCAAGGCGTTCTGGACTATTATAACCCGCGCACCAACTGGCGGTCACGGTGCTTTACCATCGAATACAGCGGTTGGTTTCGGGTGATTCTCAGCGGCATCGCCCGATTGGGCCTTGTGGTTCCGCTGGGTGGCACCACATTCTTTTTTCGTCGAGACAAGCTGGTCGAGCTGGGCGGATGGGATGCCCATAATGTTACTGAAGACGCAGATTTGGGCGTTCGTCTCTGTCGGGCTGGCTACAAGACTGAAATCGTCAGCACCGCCACCTTTGAAGAGGCTAATTTTCGGGCCTGGCCCTGGGTCAAACAGCGCTCGCGTTGGCTGAAGGGATTCATGGTTACATATCTGGTCCATATGCGCGCGCCGTTAAGGTTGCTGCGCGATCTGGGACCGCTCCGTTTTCTGGGCTTTCAGGCCTTTTTTCTTGGAACGCTCGGGCAGTTTCTACTTGCCCCGGTGTTATGGGTATTCTGGCTGACCTTTCTCGATCTGCCGCACCCCTATCAGCACATCACAACACCTGATTTTCTGCGAAACTGCATTTACTTATTGCTCGCTGCAGAGGCTGCAAATCTTTTGGTTGGCATGCTGGGCGTCATCGCGGGCAACAGGCTCTTTCTGTTACCCTGGGTTCCGATGATGGTCCTTTATTTTCCTCTGGGTGTTGTGGCGGCCTATAAGGGCTTGTGGGAATTAGCGGTACGGCCATTCTTCTGGGACAAAACCCAGCACGGTCATGCGGTCGAGGAAAGCGAGGCTGCTATTTCTCGCGCCGGATTGCATCCTGTTTCAGCCGGGTCATGAACGCGACCGAGATATGGTCCTGCAGGGCTTGTTGGGCCCCTGCCTCATCGCGGGCAGCAATCGCGTCGACGATGTTTTTGTGCTCATTCTGCGCGATTTCACCGCGCCCCTCAGCCGCAAGGGATGTAGTCGCCATCAACGCCATGGTCCTGTGCACCAGATCAAGCTGTTGCACCAGATAGCGATTGTGCGAGGCCAGATGGATCTGCTCGTGAAACCTGCGGTTGGCACGCGATAGCGCAGACGGGTCATTCACCAGCGCATCATCGGCATCTACCATATCTTGAAGGATCCGGATTTCTTCTTCGGTTGCATGCTTGGCCGCCAGCCTTGCGGCGAGCCCCTCCAATTCACGTCGCACGACATATAGTTCTGCCATCTGGTTGTGGTCCAGCGACGCCACGATCAGAGACCGCCCGTCCCGTTCCAGCAGCGATTGCGTCTCTAACCGCTGCAACGCTTCGCGGATCGGTGTACGCGAAACGCCAAAACGCTCGGCCAGCTCGCTTTCCACCAACCGGTCGCCCGGCTTGTAGACGCCCACATCGATTGCTTCGAGTATCAGGCTATAGGCATCCGTATTGGACTGTTTGGATTGGGGCATCGGTTATTATGTCTCCTGGTTCGGACATGTCTAGCCGCCTCGCGCCCTGGCAATCAAGTGCGGCATTGAAAACCATCGTTCATCGCCCTAAACCCAAACCATGGTCAAACCTGCCTTTACTCACGTCACCCAATGGGTGTTCGACCTCGACAACACACTTTACCCACCGCATATGCGCCTGTTCGATCAGATTGAGGTGCTGATGACGGATTACGTGGTGCAAGCGATCGGCGTCGACCGACCCGAGGCCGATCGGCTCCGTTCGCACTACTGGCGTGAATACGGCACCACGCTTGCCGGCCTGATGGCCGAACACGATCTGGACCCCGATCCCTATCTGCATGCAGTGCATCAAGTGGATATGAGCCATATGGAGCCCGACGCAGCATTGGCCGATCACATCCGCGCGCTGCCGGGCCGACGCATCGTCTATACCAATGGGTCAGCACCTTACGCACAGCGTGTTTTGGCTGCACGTGGGCTGGATGGGCTATTCGATGCGATCTACGGAATTGAGCATGCAGGCTATCGCCCTAAACCGCAAAAGGCTGCATTCCAAGCAATCTTTGCTCAGGACGGAATCGAAGCCACACAAGCAGCCATGTTCGAGGATGATCCACGCAACCTGGCTGCGCCGCATGAGATGGGAATGCGTACTGTTCACGTCGCACCTGATCCACACGATGCAGATCACATTCACCATCACACGGACGATCTGACCGGATTTCTGGGCCGCCTGCGATAGGCTGTCACACTGCGACGATCTGTGCGTTTCGCAGTCGCAGCATCAGCCCCATATGCAGCTCAGCGACGAACAGAATCGGAGATCCCAATGACCGCGCTCGATATCCCGGCGCGCCCGCCTTTGTGGCAGCGCCTATTGTTTGCAATCCCGCTTTTTGGCTGGATGGCCCGGGATGTGGCCAATGCCGAAGCCGAAGACCTGTACTACTCGGCCTTAGCACTTGTCAGTATGTGGGGGTGTTCCATTCTTCTGTTCGGCCTGCCTGGCCTTTACATCCCTGCACTGATGATGGTGCCGACGATGTTCCTTATCCTGATTTTGATCTCTCGCGGATAAGGCACGAGACAGGATGTCACTTGGCACCCGCCTCGCAACAGCACTAGTGTCTGCGGCAACGGAGACATATTCATGACCGACAGCTGTGATATCCTGATTTCTGGCGGCGGAATCGCCGGATTGACCGCCGCCGCCGCCTTTGGTGCTGCCGGGTTTGACGTGATTTGCGTCGACCCTTCACCGCCGATCACAGAACGCGACGTGGATGGCTCGGATCTGCGCACCACCGCCTTTTTGCAGCCCGCCCATGGGTTGCTGGAGCAGTGCGGACTCTGGTCGCGTTTGGATGCACATGCTGCCCCTCTGCAGATCATGCGCATTGTGGACGCGGGCGGCGACGTGCCCGAACCCCGCGTGGTGCGCGATTTCAACGCCGCCGATATCTCGGATCAACCGTTCGGCTGGAACCTGCCCAACTGGCTGCTGCGGCGTGAGATGGTGGCACGGCTGTCAGAATTGCCAAACGTCGATTTCCGGCCCGGCACCGGCACGGTCAGCCTGTTCACCCGCACCAATGAAGCACGCGTCGGTCTGAGCGATGGCAGCCGCATCCGCTGCAAGCTTGTCATCGCCGCAGACGGACGAAACTCGCCGATGCGGGAAGCCGCCGGAATTAGCGTTCATACCACCCGCTACGGCCAGAAAGCTCTGGCCTTCGCCGTTACTCACCCAATCCCGCACGACAATGTTTCGACCGAAATCCATCGTTCCGGTGGACCTTTCACCTTGGTCCCCCTGCCCGATTGGCAGGGTCAGCCGTCGTCTGCGATTGTCTGGATGGAGCGCGGTCCACGCGCCATCGAATTGCTGAACCTCGACGAGGAGACATTCGAGGCTGCGATGACTGAACGCTCCTGCGGGCTGTTCGGACCGCTGAAACTCGCTTCGCGCCGGACAATCTGGCCAATCATCAGCCAGTCGGCGGAACGTTTGGCTGGTGAACGCATTGCCCTGATGGCCGAAGCCGCACACGTGGTCCCCCCTATCGGCGCGCAGGGGCTGAACATGTCGCTCGGCGATCTTCGTAGTTTGATGGAACTAGCGCTGGCCCGGCCCGAAGGCTTGGGTGACGCGCAAATGCTGGATGCCTATCATAAGGCCCGCCATACTGAGATCGGACTGCGCGTCAAAGGTATCGATCTGCTGAACCGCGCCTCGATGATCGAGGCGCGACCGCTGCGTGATGCAAGGGCGATGGGGCTAAATGCGCTCTATTCCCTACCAACGGTGCGGAAGACGCTGATGCAAATGGGCCTCGGCGTCCGCTGATCCGTCAGGCGGGCTTCTGCCCGCCTTGCCGGTTACAATACCTGATCCAAAACCCGTGTCAGGCGCGAAATCGTGCCGTTGACATCATAGAGCTTGTCCAAGCCAAACAGCCCCAGACGGAATGTGCTGAACCCAGCCGGTTCATCACATTGAAGCGGCACACCTGCCGCGATCTGCATGCCCAAAGCCGCGAACTTCTTGCCGTTTTGAATCTCGGAGTCGGTAGTGTAACTAACAACCACTCCGGGCGCGCCGAAACCTTCGGCTGCCACCGACATCACGCCTTTATCCTTCAGATAAGCCCGCACGCCATCCCCCAGAGCCCACTGCGCCGCACGCAACTTTTCGAATCCATACTCACGTGTTTCAAGCATGGTATCGCGAAAGGCACGCAGAGAATCCGTGGGCATCGTGGCGTGATAGGCATGGCCGCCATTTTCATAGGCCTGCATGATCTGTCGCCATTTCTTCAGATCAATCGCAAAACTGTCAGATGTGGTTTCGGTCAACCGTGCTTCGGCCCGCTCGGACAGCATTACAAGACCGGCACAGGGCGTCGCACTCCACCCCTTTTGCGGGGCCGAAATCAGCACATCCACACCGGTTGCCTTCATATCGACCCAAGCACAGCCTGAGGCGATGCAATCCAGTACCATAAGCGCACCCGCCTCATGCGCGGCGGTTGCCATTGCGGTTACATAGTCATCAGGCAAAATCACCCCAGCAGAGGTTTCGACATGCGGGGCAAAAACGACATCCGGGCGTTTCTCATGGATTGTCGCGACAACTTCTTCTATCGGAGCAGGTGCAAAGGGCGAAGGGCTGGCATTCCCGGTTTCTCGGGCTTTCAAAACCGTCGTCGAACCGGTCAACTCACCTGATTCTATGATCTGGCTCCAGCGATAGGAAAACCAGCCGTTGCGGACCACGAGAACATTTGCCCCGCGTGCAAATTGTCGCGCAACCGCCTCCATCCCGTACGTCCCGCCTCCAGGAACAATGGCGACACCTTCAGCATTGTATACCTCGCACAACATATCAGAGATATCGCACATAACCTGTTGAAAGTTTGCGGACATATGGTTGAGCGAGCGATCAGTAAATACGACCGAGAACTCTTCAAGGCCATTGGGATCAACGGTTCCAAGTAATGCAGGCATCATGCGTCCTTTCCTATCGCCACTTGTTTCTGCCTTTTCCTTGCCTCGGGGTAAAGCTTCAAAGCGCCGAGATTGGTTGACCTTAAGTAACCCGCAACCTTAAGTTTTACTTTGAGATTTAACATGCAACAATTAGCAGAAATGACGCCAACTAGTGTCACCATCTCTTTACACCCTGACGTGTTTCTGACCAGATACACTCACTTTGAACAAGAATGGAATTTTTAGCTCGTGACTGCGCAAAAGCGGATCAATTTTCAGGTCGTCCGGGACGAAGTTAAACGGCGGATTGAATCACGTATTTGGCCACAGGGCTCACTTCTGCCCACCGAAACCCAACTTGCGGAAGAGTTCAATTGCGCCCGCGCTACAGTTAACCGCGCGTTACGGGAACTTGCAGAACAGGGCTTTGTCGAGCGTAAGCGCAAAAGCGGGACGCGGGTTAAAAAAGAGCCGCGCAAACAAGCCAAACTTGAGATTTCACTGGCACGTCAGGCAGTTGAGAATCAGAACTCAGCCTATCGCTACGCACTGGTGGAACGAAAGGTGGTCTACAGCCCCGGCTGGCTGACCTCTCAATTGAATGTCGAACCGGATGCGCGTGTCTTGCATGTGATCTGTATGCACTATGCTGACAATCGTCCCTTCCAACTTGAAGAGCGCTGGATCAATATTGAAGCCGTTCCCGAGGTTGAACACGCCGATCTGAACAAAAGCGGCCCTCATGAATGGTTGCTGAACGCAGCACCTTTTACCGAAGCTGAGATCGCCTTTTGCGCCATCTCTGCCGATGGGCGCTTAGCTGATTTCATGGGCACCACGACTGGGACATCGATGATCCAGCTCGAGCGGACCACATGGAAAAACGGCCGCCCCATGACTTTTGCCCGCATGACCCATCATCCCGGATTTCGAATCCGCTCAAAGTACTAACCAATCGGTCCTGGAAGGCGCTCTTCGCTTAGCAATACGTTGGCCTCGACTTCCCCGGCCCCGGGCAGAGTCATAACGCGTCTCCGCAAGACTCTTTCGAAATCAGCCAGGTCCCGCGCCACAACCCGCAAGCGATAATCGTAGAGCCCTAGCACATGCTCGACCGTCTGCACCTCTGGGATGGCACTGACGGCGCGTTCAAAATCCTCAAGGCTAACCTGACCTTTTCGCGCTAGTTTCACACCCAAAAACACCGTCACCCCGAACCCGAGCGCTTCGGCGTTCAGCCGCAACCGTCGTCCTTTGATCACACCCGCGTCTTCCAGCCGCTTAATTCGGCGCCAGGTTGCGGGCTGAGACAACCCGAATTTGCGCCCCAATGCGCCTGCGCTTTGGGTGGCATCCTGCCTCAAAGCACGCAAAATCCTTCGATCGATTTCGTCCAATTCGATCATATCGGCAATGCCTCATCCTGTTTGACTCGGGCAATGTGCATCAAGGCCTCAATATCTGCGATATGCGGCAGTGTTAGGATTCGATCCCGATAGACCTTTTGGTAGTGTCTCATGTCCTGCGCCAGCACTGAAAGGCGCACATCGACCCGCCCCAGAAAGGTCTGAAGTTCGATCACCTCGGCCACTTCACGGGCAGCCTCGGTAAATTCATCAAAGGCCCGTGCCTGCGTCTTGTCCAAGGTCACGCGCAGCGACACTTCTACCGCATATCCCAGAGCGGTCCAATCGATTACCGCCTCCTGCCCTTCGATGATACCCGCCGCCTGCATCTTTTCGATCCGTCGCCCGCAAACTCCCTGCGTGCTGCGGCAACGTTCGGCCAGTTCCGCACCAGACAAGCTCGGCTCGGCCTGCAGATGGCGTAATATTCGGCGATCCAGATCATCTAACATGAATTTCACAAGAATAGCATTTTTCAAGAATAGACAAGGCATTTATTCTTGATTTTCCAAGGATAGAGCCATCGCTATCCTTGGAAATACAAAGTAAGAACCACCGCAATCGAAACAGAAAGGACCGGCAAAATGCGCGTCTATTACGATCGCGATTGCGACATCAACCTGATCAAAGACAAGAAAGTGGCCATTCTGGGCTACGGCTCGCAAGGTCACGCCCACGCTCTGAACCTACGTGACTCGGGCGCCAAGAACCTTGTCGTAGCGCTGCGCGAAGGTTCGCCTTCAGCGAAGAAAGCCGAAGCGGAAGGTTTGGAAGTGATGGGCATCGCTGAAGCCGCCGCTTGGTGCGACGTCATCATGTTCACCATGCCCGACGAACTGCAGGCCGAGACGTACAAGAAATACGTGCATGACAACATCAAGCCGGGTGCTGCCATCGCATTTGCCCACGGCCTGAACGTGCATTTCGGCTTGATCGAGCCGAAAGAAGGCGTCGACGTGATCATGATGGCCCCCAAAGGCCCCGGCCACACTGTGCGCGGCGAATACACCAAAGGCGGCGGCGTGCCCTGCCTTGTTGCTGTAGACAACGACGCGACCGGCAAAGCGCTGGAAATCGGCCTGTCCTATTGCTCAGCCATCGGTGGCGGGCGTTCGGGCATCATAGAAACCAACTTCCGCGAAGAATGCGAAACCGACCTGTTCGGTGAACAAGCCGTTCTGTGCGGTGGTCTGGTAGAGCTGATCCGCTGCGGTTTTGAAACGCTGGTCGAAGCTGGCTACGCGCCCGAGATGGCCTATTTCGAGTGTCTGCACGAGGTGAAGCTGATCGTTGACCTGATCTATGAAGGCGGCATCGCCAACATGGATTACTCGATCTCGAACACGGCCGAATACGGCCAGTACGTAACCGGCCCGCGTATCCTGAAATACGACGAGACCAAAGCACGAATGAAAGAGGTTCTGAACGACATCCAGCAGGGCAAATTCGTTCGTGACTTCATGCTGGAAAACGCCGTTGGTCAGCCGACCATCAAAGCGGCCCGCCGCGCCAATGACGAGCACATGATCGAAGAAACCGGTGCCAAACTGCGTGGTATGATGCCTTGGATCTCGGCCGGTAAAATGGTCGACAAAGAAAAGAACTAGGCCTGACGTCTGTTAGTGAAAGGGCGGCCCATGTGGCCGCCCTTTTCATTTGCCCACCGCATCGGCAAAACAGGTCGCAAATACATAATCCCAGCCACTGTTATAGCCATCTCGCTTGGTTTGCGCCTCAGCGGCCCAGACCTCCCAACCAGAATGGGTCAACGTAACTTTGGTTTGTCCCTGCCCATGTTCCTCGAACTTCACCTCGACGCGGGTCTGTTTGTCTGGATCAGTGCCCGGATGCCAGCTCATGGCAAAGTGGCGACCAACCTCATAATCCAGAACCTCACCCCATTTGGCCCGTGCGCCATCATGCATCACTTCATAGACTGCGCCGCCAACTTCAGTTTCAATCACGACACCCAAAGCCACCTTGCCCGCCCCTGCTGATACCGCGTGCCGGTTCAGTGGCCACCATGATGCTGTGCGCTTGACGAATATGTCGAAAGCCTGTTGTGGCGCTGCATTTACAACTACAGTTTTGATGATTGGATCCGTCATATGTCCTGCCCCCCTTCATTTACCTCAATTGCGAAGCTTTCCAGAACATCAGACCAGTAGCGCTCTAACCACGCCCGCATTTCATTCAGCCCGCCAGGCCGCGCCGCATAAATCCGTCGGGTGCCTTCAGCGCGGCATTCGACCAAACCGGCGTCGGAAAGCACTTTCAGATGCTGGGATACCGCAGGGCGACTAACGGGCAATTCACCTGCCAGTTCACCTACTGCACGGGGCTTGTCAGCTACCGCTTCGAACACCTGCCGACGGGTCGGATCACCTAGTGCATAGAACGTATATTGGTAAGTCATGACTAACGGTAAGCTTATACTTACATAAAGTCAAGATCGCATCGTGACACCGACCTGATCGCAGGATAAGGGGATGGAATGGTTCAACAACCCGACCACCGCGACTGGAGCGGCATCGCAGCACTCGGCCTCATCTGGGGGGCCACTTTCATGGTCGTGGCCATAGCTCTTGAAGGCTATGGCCCTATTACTGTGGCCACCGCGCGCACAACTCTGGGCGCGGTCACACTGCTGCTGTTGATGCGGATCACACGGCGCAAAATGCCCGCGATGAGTGCTCAACTTTGGTGGTTCGTCACTGTTATCGGAGTGCTTTCTACTGCCCTGCCCTTTGTGTTGCTGAGTTGGGGCCAGCAATATGTGCCATCGGCCTTTGCGGGCCTGTCGATGGCCGCAGTTCCACTCATGGTGCTGCCATTGGCACATTTCTTTTCGGATGAGCCTATGAACCAGCGCCGCTTGGTTGGGGTATTGCTGGGATTTTCCGGTGCGCTTGTTCTGATCGCCCCCGGCCTAGCACAGCTGGGCCAAGGGGCCGAGCCACTGGCACAGCTTGCCTGTATCGGCGCCGCATTCTGCTATGCCAGTTCATCCGTTATCACCCGCCGCTGTCCGCCAATTGACCCGATAACGTTGTCTGCACTGACACTGGTCGTTGGCGCAGTGATCTTGTTACCGATCATGCTGATGACTGAAGGAACACCCACATGGCAAGGCACGCGCTCAGGACTTGCCATCATAATTCTGGGGCTGATACCAACAGCCTTCGCCACACTGCTTCGCGTGTCGATCATCCGTAGCGCCGGATCGGTTTTTATGACCTTGGTGAATTATCAGGTGCCCATCTGGTCAATGGTCTTCGGAGCGTGGATCCTGTCCGAGGCTTTGCCTCTGCGCTTCTACATCGCTCTACTCATGATTCTGACTGGTTTGGCAATCAGCCAATGGTTCAGCCTGCGCAAAATGCTGATCGGGCGTTAGCCAGTGGCGGCCTCGACCTCGGCCACAATCCCATCAACAACCTGGTTCAGCAGGGTGGAATCTTCGCATTCAGCCATAACCCGGATCAAAGGTTCGGTTCCCGATTTGCGGATCAACAGGCGTCCCTGACCATTCAGGCGTGCTTCGGCGTCGGAAATAGCACTTTGGACGCTGGCGGCCTCAAGCGGCGCCTGACCGGCACTAAAACGCACATTTTTCAGCAGTTGCGGCACCGTCTCAAACTGGCGCGACAGTTCCGAGGCCTTCTTTCCGGTTTGTACCATCTCGGCCAGAAAATGGAGCCCTGCCATAAGCCCGTCGCCGGTTGTGGCATAATCGCTCATAACAATATGGCCCGATTGTTCACCGCCCAGATTGAAGCCACCTTCGCGCATCCGTTCGACTACATACCGGTCACCAACGGCAGTGCGTTCCAACCGCAGCCCTTGGCCCGCCAGAAACCGTTCCAGCCCGAGGTTTGACATCACCGTTGCCACCAGCGCACCGCCTTTGAGCTGATCAGCGCGAGACCACGAGGAAGCCAAAAGGGCCATCAGTTGATCCCCATCTGCTACGGTGCCGGTTTCGTCGATCACAACCACCCGGTCGGCATCACCATCTAGACAGATGCCGACATCGGCGCCATGCGATACTACGGTCTCGGCCGCAACGCGGGGCTGTGTCGAGCCGCAATCGAGGTTGATATTCTTGCCGTCAGGTGCAGTCCCAACCGGGATCACATCCGCACCCAGCTCCCACAGAACCTCGGGCGCTGTCCGATGCGCCGCCCCATTTGCGCAGTCGATCACGACCTTCAGCCCGTCCAGCCGCAGATCGCGCGGCAACGAGGATTTCACCCGCTCTCCGTAACGAAAGCGCGCATCATCGACCCGACGCGCACGGCCGATATTCTGTGCCTGCGCGGGGCTTACGCCTTCTTCGATCAGCCGTTCGATCTCAATCTCTGCCTGATCAGACAATTTGAAGCCATCTGGCCCAAAAAACTTGATACCATTGTCGATCGCCGGATTGTGGCTGGCCGAAATCATCACACCCAGATCCGCACGCATCGACCGGGTCATCAGACCCACTGCGGGCGTCGGCACCGGCCCCAGCAACAGCACATTCATGCCCGTAGAGGTCAGGCCCGCCGTCAACGCGTTTTCCAGCATATAGCCAGACAGCCTTGTGTCCTTACCAATGACCACCCGATGCACGCCTGACGCGTCCCGGCGAAAATACCGACCCACAGCTGCACCAATGCGCAATGCCATTTCCGCCGTCATCGGGTGCGTGTTGGCGGTGCCCCGCACTCCGTCGGTTCCAAACAGCTTGCGCATAAGTCGTTCTCCTGAAATTCCTTATGTCCGGATTACCGGACGGCGGCCCATAGACGCAAGGCCTGAGCCGTCTCGGCCACGTCATGTACCCGCACAATCTGCACACCCTGTGATAATCCCGCCAGAGCAACCGCGATTGATCCCGGCGCGCGGGCATCCTTGCGCGACTCTTTGCCGGTCTCGCCAATGAACCCTTTGCGCGAAACGCCTAACAGGATTGGGCAGCCCAAACCGTGGAACAGGCTGAGATTACGCAAAAGGGTTAGGTTGTGGTCTGTGCTTTTGCCAAACCCGATGCCGGGATCGACGATAATCAGATCGCGGTTCAGGCCCTGCCGTTCCAATTCAGTGATTTGCCCATCTAGGAAATCGTAAACGTCCAATAAAACGTCGTCATATTGTGGGTCATCCTGCATCGTGGCCGGATCACCCTGCATATGCATTACGCAGACCGGAGCCTCGATCTGTGCGCAAAATGGCGCAAGTTGCGGGTCGAAAGTGAACCCCGACACGTCATTGATCAGCCCTGCGCCTGCCTGATACGCGGCTCTGGCAACGCTGGCTTTACGAGTATCGATCGAGATCAACGCATCGGTTTCGGAGCGGATCGCCTCGATCAGGGGGCGCGTACGCGCAATTTCTTCGTCCTCCGGCACGAAATCAGCTCCGGGGCGTGTGGACTCGCCGCCGATGTCCAGAATGCTTGCACCATGCGCCACCATCTCGACTGCAGCGGTGCGCGCTGTGTCAACCGAGTTATGCACCCCTCCATCCGAGAAGCTATCGGGCGTTGCGTTCAGAATGCCCATGATCTGAGGCTGCGCCATATCAAGCCCGGCGACTGTTGTACGCGCGTGCGTCAACGAATCCAGATATTCCGGAGGAATATCAACGACATTCACGATCTTCCTGACGTTGTTCCGCTCGATCTTTTCGGCCTGCGTAAACCACAGATTCTGACCGGCCAGAGGTACTGAACCCTGAGGACGCAAGGAGCCGTGCTGAACCAATGGTCGATAATAGACAGTCACAGTTGCGCCTGTTCGACCGGAACTGCACGCAACGGCGTTTTAGGGGCCTCGGGCAGGTCTCCGCCGATCACCAGCATTTCGCTGGCTTCAAATGTTGCCGCGAACCACGCAGCCAGCGCCACTGCATCCGACGGTGCCGCAGACGGGCCATCTACCGCATCCAACACTACTTTCGACGGTGCCCAAACGCATATCTGACCGTTTTTCATCGCCCAATCCAACTCGGTCCGTGTCGAGACGACTACGCAACGGAAATCCCTTGCGGCCAACACCCAGGCGTTCTGCTCGATCGCCAGCAGATCAATCCTGCGTTGCGTCATGGCATGGCCGGTCTGCGGCACCGCCAGATCAGAGGCACCAACACACAAGATCAGCGGGCGCTGACGGTTCTCGAGCTGATCGATCCAGCCAGTCAGGTTTTCGGATTCAATCGCGGCATTTGACAGGAAAACAAGCCGCGGATGAGGCCGCTCTTCTTCGGTCACGTCGTGATGCACCGCATCCTTTCCGCGGACGATCTCGACCCCCAGCGCACCGGGGCCGCGATCCAATTTTTCAATTCGAACAAAGGCTCTTACGGCCTGAGGCTCATGCAAAATTCGCTCAGCCACGCGGTCAGCCAGTGTTTCTAGAAGATTCAACCGCTCAGCCGCCAATTCGAACGCGATCGCTTCGGTTACTCTGTCATAAGACAGAATGCGATCCACATCATCATCAATAGGATCGCTCAACGGACGCACTTCAACGACGATGTTGAAACAGATACGTTGGGTTGTGCCGCGTTCAGCCTGAAAGGCACCGATCTCAACTTCGACAATGTGATCCCGCAAAGAAATACGATCCAAAGGACCGCGAGGTGCGGTTGCCTCGGACCGCTCAGAGGGATGCGCGAAGGCAAGGCGGATTTCAGAGCTCATACGTCGGACCTTTTCGGGCTCGGTGGACTGATCACAGCCCACTTTAGGCGTTTCGCGGGCGTATAGCACCGTAACATGCGCCTTTCCAGCTATCGATTGCGGCGTTACATGACCCGAAACCAGCTCATCATTCCCGATGCCGCATGGCCTAGCATGTGACAATGCAACAGCCAGTTACCTGGATTGTCGGCGACAAGCGCCACCTGCCGCACCTGCCCACGCTCGACCAGAACAGTGTCACGCCACGGCCCCAGCGTACCATCCTGCAAGATTATGCGAAAATGGTGGCCATGCAGATGCATGGCATGTGGAAATGCCGTTTCATTTGCAAATTCAATCCGATGAACCGATCCCAATCGCACATCCAGAAACGGATCATCCGGCCGCTCTGCATATCCGTTCAATGCCCAGAATCGCCCAAGCTGTGCCAACTCACGACCTGAAAGCTCCGCATCGCCCAAGTTGGCGCTTTCCAACCAGCGCATTGCCCCACCTTGCATCGTCATACGATGCAGCGGAGTGTTCTGCAGTGTAATTTCGGGCATCTGATTTACCGGTAGCGGATCAATTTCAGTCCGCGCAACACGTGATGAAACTCCTGACACATCAAA
Source organism: Ruegeria sp. AN6 (assembly GCF_056540425.1). NCBI lineage: Bacteria > Pseudomonadati > Pseudomonadota > Alphaproteobacteria > Rhodobacterales > Roseobacteraceae > Ruegeria > Ruegeria sp. AN6. The sequence continues at coordinate 78,988 of NZ_JBQFWR010000001.1, read as the reverse complement.
CTTGAGCAATCCGTATGCGCCGTCCCGCTCCACGCTGACAATGCTCGCCGCCTGGCCCGAGTTCGCCAAAACATCAACGATCAGGTCAGCCCGCTGCGCGGGTGCCAATGGGAAACTGTTTTCAACCCGCAATGGAACCTCAAGCGGCATACCGTCAAGCGCCACGATCCAGCCGGCGAGCCCGTCGAGCGTGACGTCGAATACCCGGGCATTCGCCGCATTGATCAGCCGTAAGCGTAATCGTTCAGACGTCTGTACCGGATAAGAAGGGTCAAACTTTCCATTCACCGTTACAAGGTTGCCCAGCCGACCCGCATGGCTCAGATCATGACCATTGTCGAAATCGCCTGAAATCTCTGCGCTTTCGGGGTCAAGGCGCCAATCGTCCAGCATCAGGGTCAGGTCTTGATCAACATCGGGTCCGCTGGCCTCTTCGACGATCAAGGGGCCATAAAGCCCTCGCGCGACCTGCTCCATAGATTGATTATGCGCATGGTACCAATAGGTCCCCGCATCCGGCACCACGAAATCATAGTCAAAACTAGCCTTCGGCTGCACAACCTCCTGCGTCAGACCCGGCACTCCATCCATCGCATTGTCAATCCGGATGCCATGCCAGTGAACAGTCGTTGGTTGGGGCAGCTTGTTAACAAGTTTGCGACGCACCCGGGCGCCCTGTGGAACACGGATTTCGTTACCCGGAACACCACCGCTATAACTCCAGATCGGAGTTTTCGGATACCCTTGGGGCGCGATCTGCTGCATGGAAGTCTGCGCCACCAACTCGGAGGCTGATGCCATCGCCACGCGTGGCATCATCGACAAGGCCAAGGTCGATTGTAGAAACTGTCGGCGTGATATGGTCATTACGAGCCTCCTGGCTCGCAACATAGTCGGTAAAACGCCTGGGGCCAGCACCCTTCCAGCGCTGGTGCGTCAATCAGTTGCTGGCAGTGCGATAGTTGTGCTTGTAGAAAATATGCACACCAATCCGCGCAGTTTCCTTGTAAACCCGTGACCAGGACGGGCGAACTGCCTTGGTGTGATAGTGTGTAGCACCCGCTGTCATCTCTTCAGCAACGCCATCAATCGCCGCACGGGCAACCTTGGCGACACGCTCGTAAGCACGCTTTTCGTGGATGACCTCTTTGTGGCCATCGCAGGTGTAAGTAAACTGGCACTGATACTTCTTACCGGTTCCCTGCTTGATCACACCACAAAGCGAATTCGGAAAGCGTCCGCTTTCGACGCGATTCATGATCACTTCGGCTACGGCAAATTGCCCGCGTACGCTTTCACCACGGGCTTCGAAATACAGCGCCTCTGCAAGACAACGGAAATGTTCATCTCCGTTTGCGTTGGGCTGCTGATCCAACCAACCTTTGGTGTAAGAGATTTCAACCTTTTCTGGTGCCTTACGCGGCTTGAACAGCGTAAGATAGTCGCGAAAGTTCTGCGCTGGTAGCTCGTTCCGGGCAACCAGTTCAACAGGTTTTTCATCGTTCTGCCGTTCGGCGAACAACAAACTTGGCAGCACGGCTGCGGCCCCCACGGCGACAGCCATTATGTAGCGTCTCATCAGATAACCTCGCACAGGCACAAACGCGCCATACCCTCCCCCGGCGGGCGCGACGAGGCACATACCCCACTTCGAGGCAGACGTCCAGTTTTCAAACAAATGCAAGTAAAAAATCGCCTACGCCAACGATTTTCATCGACAGCGAGGCAATTACTTCGACACTATTTCTAGGTAGTGGACAGTTAGTCAACCCCCAAGTTTGGACGAAATCGTCAGTTGAGCGGCAGACAGCCTAGCGACCGGAACTCGGAAGGGAGAGCAGGACACGTAGTCAAACCCCAAAGCTCGGCAGATGGCGATTGATTCGGGGTTACCACCATGTTCGCCACATACTGAAAGCGTAACGTCTGGCTGAGCTTCCCGACCACGTTCGGCCCCAAGCTTCAGCAATTCGCCAACCCCGTCCCCATCAAGAACGTGGAACGGATCTTCATTGAAGACCCCCAAATTCACGTAAGCCGACATGAACCGCCCCGCATCGTCGCGCGACAATCCGTAGGTCATCTGAGTCAAATCGTTGGTTCCAAAGCTGAGAAAGGCGGAATGCGGGGCAATCTCATTCGCGCGCAGACAGGCCCGGGGCGTTTCCACCATCACGCCCAGCCGATAATCGAATTCCTGCCCTTGCTCCGAGGCAACCTCGGCTGCGACCGTATCGATCCGGGTTTTAACCAGCTCGACCTCGCGCTTGGCCGAAACCAGTGGGATCATCACCTCGGGCACCACGGGTGCGCCTTCTTTGCTGGCCTCCAACGTTGCTTCGAAGATCGCGCGCGCCTGCATGTCGTAGATTTCGGGTACAGTCACGCCCAGACGTACGCCACGCAGCCCCAGCATGGGGTTGTATTCGCTCATCGCCTCGACCCGACGCTCGACATCCGAAACAGGCAAGTCCAGCGCCTCAGCCAGCTCTCTCTGTCCGCTACGGGTTGTGGGCAGGAATTCATGCAACGGCGGATCGAACAGGCGGATGCAAACCGGCTGCCCCTCCATGATCCGAAACAGCTGTACAAAATCCTGCCGCTGCATCGGCAGTAGGCGTTCCAACACCGCAGCGCGCCCCGATGGCGTTTGCGCAAAAATCATCTCACGCATCACGGTCAGACGACCCGGATCAAAGAACATGTGCTCCGTCCGGCAAAGCCCGATCCCTTCTGCTTGAAAATTCCGCGCAGTCTGTGCATCGGCAGGCGTATCGGCATTCGCGCGGATCGCAATGTCCCGCTCGGCGTCGGCCCACCCCATCAAGGTTTGAAAGCAATCATCCAAGGCTGCCTCAAGCATTTCGGGCTGGCCTGCCAGAACCTGCCCGGATGTGCCGTCGATGGTCAGAATGTCACCTGTTTTGAACACCCGCCCATCCGGAGCGTTCAGCAGCTTTTTCTTGGTTTGAAACCGCATTTCGGACGCGCCGACAATACAAGGCAGCCCCAAACCTCGGCCGATCACTGCCGCATGGCTGGTAATCCCGCCCTTTTCGGTCAACACCGCAACCGAGGCATGCATTCCCCGCACATCCTCGGGCGAAGTTTCACGGCGCACTAGAATACAAGGTTCACCCCGCGCAGCGCTGGCCTGCGCTTCGGCGGCGGTGAATACAATCCGACCTGTCGCAGCGCCCGGGCTTGCGGCGATGGCCGTTGCCAGAACATCACGTTCTGCGTCTGGGTGAACCTGACGGTGCAGCAGTTCATTCAGCGAATGCGGGTCGATGCGCATCACAGCCTCTTGCGGCGGGATGATCCCGTCCTCCGCCAAACGCACCGCAATCCGCATGCCTGCTCGCGATCCGCGTGGCACCCGGACACCATCCAGAATATGTACCTGCCCGTTCTGAACGACAAACTCGACCTGCATCTCTTCGCGCAGCTTCTCTCGCATCAAGGCAGCATTGGCTTTGAGATCCGCGAAAGCTTCGGGAGCCACGTCTTCCAGTGATGGTCCGCGCTCATCCTTCTCAAGATACAGCGCAGCAACGCCTTCACCGAGCGCATCTCGCCCCTGGCTCTGGCTCAGATACCGCCCAGTGATCTGAGGCATGCCCGTTGCCGGATCAATCAGTTGCAGTACACCCGAGCCACATTCGCCTTGCCCCACGCCCGGGATCATTTCCTGAATCACCAGTCCAAGCCCGGCATCTGCGGGTGCCCCTTTGGCCTGTCGCAGCAACCGGGCCGAGGTTCCATCCCACGCCCGCGCCATCGACCGCAAGACACCGATCAACTGCTCACCCCGATCCTGGGGGAAGACCTCGTCGGTCTCATCTTCATACGCGCGCAGAGACAAGCTCAGTCCTTCGCGACCATCCGTCTCGATATCATCGAATACATCCGGGTCCAGACGGGCCACATGCAGCGCGTAGCTCTGCACGAACCGAAGATAGAGCGCCGCCGCCGCATCTGCGCCCATATCCGCTGATCGGTCGAGATAACGTGCATCATTCATACCGATGTTCAACACTGCGCCCGGGCCACCCCAATCGGGGTCTTCTGAACTAGGCCGTACACACAGCAGCGCCTCGGCATCGAATTGTTCCAGAATGGCGGCGATGTCAGGAACTTGACCTTCCGCGATGCGCTGCACCGCGTCAAAGGACAGCGCCACCGTGCGTGGCACCGGCATGTCCAGCCGGACCAGTCTTTGCAGGCACTTCGCCCGGCCGCCATGGGTATTGGCGGCAACGGGCGCTTTCGGAGTGATAAGCGTGGTATGCGGATTATTCTGCACTGCGGCACCTTTTGGTTTGCCCGCAGCATAAGGCCCTGCGCCCATGGCGCAAGGGCGTTATCCTTCGATCCGGGTCAGATCAGCGACGCTGGAGCAGACCTTGCGGATCTGGCTCAGCAGGTTCAGACGGTTGCGACGCAGGATGTCATTGTCGGTGTTGACCTGCACATCCTCAAAGAACGCATCCACCGGCCCGCGCAGTTCGGCCATTGCCGCCATCGCTGCCGGGAAATCTTCCGCCTTCAGCGCAGGATCGATCTTAGCCTCCGCCGCGTCGAGTGCTGCAAACAGAGCCTTCTCGCTGTCGGTTTCGGCAAATTTCACATCCGCGCCGTAGGAGTATTCCACCCCATCCTTCTCTTCCGCCTGAGACAAGATATTGTTGGCCCGCTTGAACCCCTGCACGAGGTTCTCTCCATCCTCGGTCGCAATCACCGCGTTCAGAGCACGCGCACGTTTGACCAACAGGTTGAGGTCGTCATTCCCCTCCATCGCGATACAGGCGTCGATGACATCATGGCGGATGCCTTCGTCTCGGAGGAAGACTTTGAGGCGGTCGTGGAAGAAAGAAAGGAGATCGTCAGACGCGTCAGGAACCTTTTTCTCAAGCTCAAGAAATGCTGTTGCGGGCAGTCCTTCAAGCTTTTCTTTGACAGTCTGGAATGACGCACCAAAGACACCATGTTCTGCGATTTCTTCCAAGAGATCGCGGACATTCGTTTCGGGCAAGGCGTCATTGATAGCGCTTTCTGCTCGAACCAGTTGGCTATCGAAGAAACGGTCCAACCGAAGACGCAGATCGTTATTCACAATTAGTCGAATTACCCCTAATGCCGAACGACGCAACGCAAACGGATCTTTCGAGCCAGTCGGCTTCTCATCAATCGCCCAAAATCCGGTCAGCGTGTCCAACTTGTCGGCCAGTGCCACGGTCACCGACAGCGGCGCGGTTGGCACATCGTCCGATGGCCCCAGCGGCGAATAATGTTCCTGCGCCACGGCGGCCACTGCGGCATCTTCGCCTGCCGCTTCGATGTAATACCGCCCCATAAGCCCCTGAAGTTCAGGGAATTCATAGACCATTTCGGAGTTCAAATCAGCCTTGGCCAAACGCGCGGCTTTCTCAGCCTGATCGGCATCCGCTCCGGTTACCGGAGTCAGTTCGCGGGCCAGTGCGGCGATGCGGTCGATCCGCTCGGCCTGTGTACCCAGCTTGTTTTGGAAGGTCACATTCTCCAGCGCGTGGGTCCATTGGGTGATGTCCGATTTGGCGATGCGCAAGTCGTTCTCCCAGAAGAACTTGGCATCCGCCAGACGCGCCGACAGCACCTTCTGGTTCCCTGCCAGAATGGTCGCACCATTGTCGGCGGTTTCGCGGTTGGCAACGGTGATAAACCGTTCGATCCGCCCCGTCTTGGGGTTCTTTACGGAAAAGAACTTCTGGTGTTCCTTCATCGAGGTCTGCAGCACCTCGGGTGGCAGCTCAAGAAACTCCTCATCAATCTGCCCCATCAGTACAACGGGCCATTCGACCAGACCGGCCACCTCGGCCAGCAGACCCTTGTCATCGACCACTTCCAGACCGGCGGCAAAGGCCATGTTCTGGGCGTCGTTCCAGATATGCTCGACACGTTCCTCGGGCGACAGAATCACAAAGGCGCGCTTCAGCTTGGCGGCGTAATCCTCGAAGGATGTAACAGAAAACCGGTTCGGCGCCATAAAGCGATGACCCTCGGCTGTGTCGCCGGATGTGATCCCCTCGACCTCAAGCGGCACGACCTGCGCGCCTGCCTCATCTGTCAGGACACACAGGATCGAGTGCAAAGGCCGCACCCACCGCATTGATCCAGCCCCCCAGCGCATCGATTTGGGCCAGGGGAAGTTGCGGATGGTAGCCTCCAAAACCTCGGCGATGATTTCAGCCGCCGGGCGACCCGCCTTTTCGATGGTGGCGAAATATACTGCGCCTTTGGGCGTGTCGCGCTCTTCCAATTGATCTCGGGTCAGGCCCGCGCCACGTAGAAAACCTTCGATAGCTTTGTCAGGCGCGCCGACCTTGGGGCCTTTGCGCTCTTCGCGGATCGTGGGGCTTTCCGCCAGCAGGCCCTCGATAGCCAGCGTCAGGCGACGCGGCGTGGTCAGTGCAGCGGCAGAGGCATAAGTCAAACCAGCCTCAACCAGACCGTCCGTGATCCGCTTTTTCAGGTCCTCACCAGCGCGGGCTTGCATCCGCGCAGGGATCTCTTCGGAGAACAGTTCGATCAGCAGGTCGGGCATAGTCGGTCCTTAGAAATTGACAATCGTCTGGATGACGATGGCATTGGCGATATCCACAAAGAATGCGGATACAAGGGGCAGCACGATAAAGGCAATAGGCGACGGGCCATATCGCTTGGTTACGGCGGTCATATTCGCGATAGCGGTCGGGGTCGCACCCAATGCGAACCCTCCGAACCCGGCGGCCAGAACGGCGGCGCGGTAATTTGATCCCATCAGCGGGAACAGTGCCCACATCACGAACACGACTGCAAACAGCGTCTGAGCGGTCATGATCACCGCGATCGCAAGGCCCAGCTCAGCGATGGTCCACAGTTGCAGGCTCATCAGTGACATCGCCAGAAACGCCCCCAGCGCAAATTCCGAGATCAGCGCCAGCGAGGGCGTACGCGACACCGGCGGTGCATTCGGAGCAAGCGCGGAGCGCAGGTTTGCAATGACAATGCCCATGATCAGGCAGGGCACGAACAAGGGCAACTTTAGCCCGGCGGCGGTGATCGCCTCACTCAGGATGTAACCCGAGATGATCGCAAGGTTTAGGTGCAGAAGCACGCGCATGATTGTCAGATGATCAATCTCGGACTTCGGGTCGACCTCATTGGGCAGGCCCACCGTATGCTCTTCCCCCGGTCGTTCGGGGCTGAGCTTGCGCCCTTCGATCAGCAGTCGCGCAATCGGCCCACCGACCAAGGCGGCCAGCACCAGGCCCAATGTGGCCACTGCAACCCCCAACTCGGTTGCGCCACTCAAACCAGTGGCGTCCGCAACTTCGGGAGCCCAGGCGATCGCGGTCCCGTGCCCCCCGATCAGCGCAGCAGACCCGAACAGTACCCCGGCTTGCGCCGGATATCCGAACATCACGGCCCCCGCAGCGCCGATCACATTTTGCGCAACGATGGTTAGAAGCGTCAAAATAAGAAGTAATAGCAATGGCTTACCGCCTGCTATCAGATCGGACAGGCGGGCGTTCAGGCCAATCCCCGCAAAGAACAGAACCAGTAGGAAATCGCGCGCGGTCAAGCCAAATGACAGCTCAATGCCAAATCCAAGATACAGAGCCAACACCACCAGCGAGGCCAAAAGGCCCCCGGTCACCGGCTCGGGGATGTTGAAGCTGCGCAAGGGCGCAACGCGGGCGTTAATCTCGGCCCCCAACAGGTAAACCGCAAAGCCCAGCGTTGCGGTCAGGAACTCCGGAATTTCAACAACCGTACCCATCTGCGTCAACCCTCGGGTCTGGGTGGGCATTCCTCGCCCACGACCGTGCCGTCATAGGCCTTTTCACCGCAATTGTTTAGTGCGTGCCAGATGTAGCCTTTACCATCCTGTGTAATGGCGACGATCCGATCGACTCCATAATGGATGTTCTTGGCGCCCATGAAGGCCTGCGCCTGCCCTGTTTTCAACGCATCGGCAAGCGCAACCGCGTCGTAGCAGTCAAACCATCCCGGCGCAGTCAATGGCTCGGGGTTCTCGATAGGGATGAAATCCACCATCTGATCCGGCATCATCTCAGTTTCGAAACAGGCCCTATACCGGATCGGAGAGCTGTCGGCGTCAATGGCCTTGAAACCAGTATATGCGATGGGTTCGGGAGCCTCCGCCCCTCGTGCCAGCAATACCACATCCTGGCCCGGGCGCGGCTCGACTTCATAATAGAACCCATAGACCTGAAGATAATACATCCCGGCCCCTGCCAGAACGGCAGAAATCACAAGGATCAGCGCAAGCAGTTTTCCAGTCATCGTTTACGCCGCCTCTTTCAAGTTCACAGAAAATAGGACAGGTTTCAAACCAGTACGAGCAGAAACGAGGCTACACGCATGGAAACCACCCTTGCCGTCGGATTCTTCGGCGCGTTGTTCGCGATCATGAATCCGATTACCAACCTGCCTGTGTTCCTGAGTGTTACGCAAGACCTGCCCGTTTCGGATCAACGCAAAGTGGCTATGAAAACCGCGCTCTACTGCTTGATACTTGGTGGAGCCTTCGCTGCGATTGGCAGTCAGGCGCTTGGGCTGTTCGGCATCAGCGTCGATGACCTGCGTGTCGCCGGTGGCCTTGTCGTCCTGATGATCGGGCTGAACATGCTGAACGGAAACGAAAGCAGCTCGCACCATGGGACCGACGGAGAAAAGAAATCCTACCCAGCCCCCGAGACGGTTGCCTTCTATCCCTTGGCCTTTCCGATACTGGTCGGCCCCGGCACGATCACGACCTTGATCCTCTACGCGCACCACATCAAGACACCGATCGAAGCCATTGTCTATGCAGGTGTATTTCTGTTTGTCGTCGCTTTGCTGCTGGGTACATTCTGGAACGCCTCGGCGCTGGCCAAGCGGCTGTCGGACAACGCCCGTGTGATCATGAGCCGCTTCATGGGCATGATCCTTGCGGCCATCGCAATCAGCATGATCGCAGACGGCCTGAAGGCGTTGTTGCCTGGTCTGGCCTAGACGCTGCATCAAACCTCGAACCCGGCGGCCTCGGTCTGCACGAACGCATCGGCGCATTGCTTGGCCAAAGCGCGAACGCGACCGATATAGGCCTGCCGTTCGGTCACCGAGATCACGCCTCGCGCGTCAAGCAGATTGAAGATGTGGCTGGCCTTGATGCACTGATCGTATGCAGGATGCGCCATGATGATGCGCTTGCCCGTCTTCGGGTCATCATGTTCCTGCGCCAGAATGGACGCGCATTCGGCCTCGGCCTCTTCGAAGTGGCGCAGCAGGACCTCGGTATTGGCCACATCAAAGTTCCAGCGGGCGTATTCCTCTTCGGTCTGCTTGAAGATGTCGCCATAAGATAGCGGGCTGGGTGATTGCGGATCGTTGAACGGCATATCCATCACGTGATCGATGCCCAGTACATACATCGCCAGACGCTCCAGCCCATAGGTCAACTCGCCCGAAACCGGCGTGCAGTCGTGGCCCCCGACCTGCTGGAAATAGGTGAACTGGCTGACTTCCATGCCATCACACCAAACTTCCCAACCCAGTCCCCACGCACCTAGCGTAGGGCTTTCCCAGTCATCCTCGACGAACCTGATATCATGCAGGTCCATGTCGATGCCGATCGCCTCAAGGCTGCCCAGATACAGCTCTTGCAGATCCGGCGGGCTGGGTTTGATCAGCACCTGATACTGATAGTAATGCTGCAACCGGTTTGGGTTTTCGCCATAGCGCCCGTCCGTCGGGCGGCGTGAGGGTTGAACGTAGGCCGCGGCCCAAGCCTTGGATCCCAGCGCGCGCAGGGTGGTTGCCGGATGGAACGTACCCGCGCCAACCTCCATGTCATAGGGCTGCAGGATCGCACAGCCTTTCGACGCCCAATAGGTCTGAAGCCGCAGGATAATCTCCTGAAATGAACGAGGAGCGCTTTTGGGTTCGGTCATGACATTTCCCTTGGACGCCATTTGCGCCCTGTTTCAGTGGGTTTGGCCCTTCCTATGCAAGCCACCAAGGGGCGTCAACGGGCCAAACGGCACTGGCTGTCGCTGAGCAGCCACACCCAGAATTCCCCGTATTCCGGGCATGGCCATTGGGTCGCGATTCCGCGTACTCTGCGGCAAAGTGAAAACACTGCATAAAACGGGCAGACAATGACACGCGTATTTACGGTAATTACATTCTTTCTCTTCTTCGGTCTTCGCGCCGCTTTCGCCCAACAAGACGCCGGCGTTTGGATCCAGATTGAGGCACAGCCCTCGCTTCGCGAAGCGCAGGAGCGTGCTCAGGCTTACGCAAACGCCCTGCCAGATGTGAACGGGTTTCGCCTGAACTCGGGCTGGTATGCCATTGTAATCGGGCCATATATTCGCGATGACGCCGAACAGGTATTGCGGGTCTACCGGGCTGAACGCCAGATACCGTCAGACAGTTTCATCGCTTTTTCCAATGCGCTGGCTCAGCAGTTCTGGCCTGTTGGAGCCAACATTCTTGAACGGGGTGTGATCAACGCACCTGTACAGCCGGAACAGCAACCAGAACAGCCAGCGATTGGTTTGAGCTTGCAGGACGCAGACGAAACGCGTTCGGAAGCCCTGCAGGGTGAACGCCTGCTGACGGCTCAGGAACGCAAGGACCTGCAGACTGCGCTGCAGGCGGCCGGGTTCTACAACTCGACCATCGACGGTGCGTTTGGTCAGGGTACCCGTCGCTCGATGAGCGATTGGCAAAGCTTCAACGGGTTTGAGGCAACTGGCGTTCTGACAACATTGCAGCGCAAGACGCTGATGGACGACTACAACGCACCGCTGATCAGCGTCGGCATGGCGCGATATTCCGACGTTCAAGCCGGGATCGAGTTGGACATGCCTCTGGGCGTGTTAGCATTTGACCGCTATGAAGCCCCCTTTGCGCATTTCAAACCCGCCTCGGATTTGGACGCCCAAGCGCTGTTGATCAGCCAGGAAGGTTCACCCGCCACCCTTCGGGCGCTGTATCAAGTGATGCAATCGCTTGAGATTGTTCCGCTTGATGGCGAACGCGCCTTACGCGGTAACAGTTTTACGATAGTGGGGCGCAGCCAGGGAATAACCTCGTACACTCAGGCGGCCTTGAAGGACGGGAAGATCAAGGGATTCACTCTGGTTTGGCCTGAAGGCGATGAAGCGCGACGCGCCCGCGTTCTGGCCGCAATGCGCGCTAGCTTCACCCCCACGGATGTGGTGCTCGATGCCAGTGCCGGGGCGGAGGCCGAACAACGCATTGATCTGGTCTCAGGTCTTCAAGTCCGCAAACCGCGACTGTCGCGATCCGGTTTCTACGCCGATAGCAACGGGACAGTCCTGACTGTTTCGGAGGCTTCCGACAGCTGTAGCCGCATCACGCTGGACGGTGGTCAGGAAGTTCAGGTCGCATGGCAAGACGCTGGTCTTGGCGTTTCCGTTCTGCGCCCCAGCCAGACATTGGCCCCAATCAGCGTCGCCGAATTCCAATCAGACCAACCCCGCATTCAGTCTCAGGTTGCGGTTTCGGGCTTTTCTTACGAAGGCGCTTTGGGTGCCCCCACCCTGACCTTTGGTGAGATCGCCGATATTCGCGGCTTGAACGGCGAAGATGGCGTCAAACGTTTGGCGCTGGCCGCGCAGCCCGGGGATGCGGGCGGGCCGGTCTTTGACGACAGCGGCAACGTGGTCGGCATGCTGCTACCGACCCCTTCTGAGGGACGCACCCTGCCCGGCTCGGTTAGCCTTGCGGCAAACGTCGATCGCCTGACTGAAGTACTGAACAAGGCGGGTGTTTCCGGCCAAACCGCACAAAACTCGACCCAGATCTCACCAAACGAGCTAAGCCGCCGGGCCAGTGGAATGACTGTATTGGTTCATTGCTGGGACTGAATACCTGACATCACTGAAAAGGCGCTGGACCGAGGTGCAGCGCCTTTTTTCACGCCTCACAGAATTTCCGGCGTAATTCTGATCAGAGTTGGACCGTCAGCAGTAAACGCCTGGCGAACTGCCGCCTGCATCTCGTCCAGATTGCCCGGTTCTGCCGATCGGGCCCCAAAGGCCTCGGCCAGTTTGCAGAAATCCGGATTGCGCGCGATCACGGCGTTGGGCGCGATCTGACTGCGCACCATGCTGTCTTCGATCGCTTTCAGCTTGCCATTGTCCCACAGAATAATGGGCAGAGGCAGGCCCAACTCCACTGCGACGCCAAGCTCTTGCATCGTGTAGTGGAAACCATAGTCGCCCGCGATCACCGCTGTGGGTTTTCCACGTCGCGCCATGGCGCCACCGATGCCTGCGGGCAGAGCATATCCCAGTGTGCCGAACCCAGTTGGGTGATGCCAGTGATAAGGATAATGCATGTCCCAGATCTCTTTCGAGACATAAGCGAACTGCGTCATATCCGAATAGATCATCGTCTCGACCTGCATCGCCTCGCGCAGCGCGTCGGACACCTGAACGATGCCCGGTAGTTCGGCGTTGATTTCCGCTCGCCAGCGCGTGCGTGCCTCACTTACTTCATCCTGGGACCATCCGCCTGCCGGTTGAACCTTTTCGACGGATTGCCATAACGCATATGCGAAGCTTTCGCCATCAGCCTGAATCTTGACTGTCGCCCTATGGTGGTCGGACAACACTTCGGGGTCGATATCAACGCGTACCAGCTGGGCGGAATGGCCCAATCGATCACGCCACAAATCAACCTCTCCCAGCTCTGCCCCGACAACAACAACAAGATCGGCCGAGGCGATCACCTCAGCGCTGCCCGGACGAGGCAACATCGATCCGAAATCCAGCGGATAGTTGGCCCCAACAAGCCCTCGTCCGGCAAATGTGGTGAAACAGGCAGCACCTAGCTCCGTCAGGATCTGCCGCCACAGGTTGGAGCGGCTACCACCGCCTAGAATGAACAATGGCCGCTGCGCAATATTGAGCAAAGACAAAACAGGAGCGACATCGGGCGGCAACGCCTTCGTACGCAAGGCTGGTTGGTTCGGGAATGCTGCCGGCTCAGCTTCAGCTTCCAGCCGAGCAATCGGGATCTGGATATGCTTGGGCCGTGGTCGCGACAACTCAAAGTCTTCGAACGCTCGTTCAACCAACCGATATGCGGACTGCGCATCGTCTGCCTGGCAGGACCAGTCTGCCACGGTGTCCGCTGCGCCGCGTTGATCTTTCATCTGGTGCAACTGTCCACGCCGTGACTGAACATCGTCAAGGCAAGAGGACAACACCAGCATTGGAACTGAATCCGAATAGGCCTGGCCCATCGGCGTCATGATGTTGCACAGGCCAGGACCGGTGATCACATAAGCCACACCAGGCTTGCCAGAGGCGCGCGCGTATCCATCAGCCATGAACCCAGCGCCTTGTTCATGGCGCGCCAGTACATGCGTTATGCCAGCTTCTTCGATACCACGGTACATTTCCTGATTATGAACGCCGGGAATTCCAAAAATCACATCAACGCCGCGATCTTTCAACATGTGCGATATCTGCGCACCAAGCGGTCGCTTCATTAGTCTCTCCAGAATTGAACAGTAAATATTGCGTAAACGGCAAGCAGCTCTAGCCGCCCAACCAACATACCTACAATCAGCATCCATTTCGCGCTGTCGTTGAGCCCGGCAAAGTTTCCTGCAGGGCCGATCTGATCACCCAACCCAGGACCCACATTGGCCAGTGCAGTTGCTGCACCCGAAACCGAGGTGATAAAGTCCAATCCAGTCAGTGCCAGAGCCCAGGACAGCACCCCCATCGAAAGTGCGAAGAACATAAAATAGCTCATGACCGAGGTCAGAACATCGCGCCCGATGGGTCGCCCGTCATATCGCGGCACGAACACACCATGCGGAGACCGGATGCGGCTGATCTGCGTTTTGATCGAGGCAAACAGCAACTGATAGCGGAACACTTTGATCGAACATGCGGTAGAGCCCGCACAACCGCCAATTAGGCCGATCAGGAAGAACAGCATGATCGGGAAGCTGCCCCAGCCCATATAATCAACGCTGGCATAGCCGGTACCCGAGATGATCGAAGTGATATTGAACAGCGACTCGCGGAACGCTTGTTCCCAATGGTGTGGAAAGACCGATGTCAGGAATATCGACATGAGAACCACAAGAACCGCAATCGTTGCCAGAAATGCCCTGATCTGACTGTCTTGCCAAAGCGAACTCGTATTGCCGTTGGCAAATTGGACATAGCGTACGAATGGCAAGGCCGCGAGGATCATGAAAACGGCGGCGGCGTATTCAGCAGGTCCCGAAAAAGTCCCGAATGATGCATCATAGTTGGAGAACCCGCCGGTGGAAATCGTGGTCAGCGCATGGACCAGAGCGTCAAAGAAGCTCATCCCAAGACCGGCATATACGAGGATGCAGACCACTGTGAGAACGACATAGATCAGGGAAATCTGACCTGCAATTTCTTGCGCACGAGGAAGGATCTTCCCCATAGTTTCAAATCCTTCCGAGCGGAAGATCTGCATTCCGCCTACGCGCAGTTCGGGTAGGAAAACCATTGCGACAACGATGATGCCAATGCCACCCAGCCATTGCAGGACCCCCCGCCACAACAACAGACCACGTGGCAGATCATCCAGCCCCGAGATCACAGTCGACCCGGTGGTGGTCAGCCCCGACATCGCCTCGAAATAAGCATCAACAAAGCGGAGCTCGGTCTCGCCGAACACAAAGGGTATGGCGCCAAAAACCGGCAGTGCGACCCAGACACCCGAGGTCAACAAAAAGGTCTGACGGATGGTCAGACCTTCCCCCACCCCGTTCGAACAACTCATCGCAAGAACACTGCCAGTCAACAGCGTGATGACCGCGCTTTCAAAGAAAACATGCCACTCGCCCCGCCCCTCGATCATGTCGACAAGCATGGGCAGCAGCATGGTCGCCCCTAGAATGGCGACCAGCAGGCCAATCACATATCCGACCGGGCGAAGATCCATCATGACGGGCAGCGTTGGCGCGCCAACCCGACGGTGTCAAGCAGATGATCGGCGTTAACTGTCGGATTTTGCCTCAGAGCCCGGCATCGCGGGTGGCTTCGACGGGGCGCGTGCACGACGCTGCGCTGGTTTGGCCTGCTCAGCCGACGCAGCTGCGGGTTTCTGCGGCGCAGGCTTTACCGCGGCAGGTTTCGGGGCCACTGTGACCTGAGGCGCAGCTTTTGCAGGCGAGGGCTTTACGGGGGCAGGCTTAGCTGCCGCAGGTGCCTTGGGCCCAGCTTTTGCCGTTTTTGCCGACGCTTTCGGCGCTGCGGCTACCGGTTGTGCCTTGGCCTGGGCGGAGGATTTGAACTCCGCGACCGCGTTGGCCGCCGTTGATACTGGCTTTGCCGATTTCGAGGCGGGTTTCGCAGGCATCTTGGCCTTGGCCCGTGCTGTTTTCACAGCCGGTTTGGCCGCAGGGGTCGCCATAGGTGCAGCGGCCGCAACCTTAGGAGCCGCCGCTTTCGGCACTGGTACCACCGCAGACGTAGCCGCCGCCTTTGGCTTAGGTGCCGTTTTGGTTTTCGGCTCGGCTTTATACTTTGCTGCAACCTTGGTTTTGGCAGCCGGCCTGGCTGGCTTTCGTGTTGCTGGTGTCGCCGCTTTGCGGGCAACCGGTGCGGGTGCCTCGGCTGTCTTCAGTCCGTGCAGAGGTGTCATCGGCAGATCAAAAGCCGCGCGCGTCATGATCTGCATGATCTCAATCTGACTGGCCATTGCGTAACCGGCCATCCGGATGGCCGCTGCCTGAAACTCAAGCGGTTGAGTAATCGGATTCATTGCATGTCTCTCCTGATAAAACCGAGGCAGCAGGAAAATGAGTAAAAGACCCCACCCGCCCCAATCGTCCGGGCGGATTTGCAGGTTGGCGGTCCAAGGCGTTGCACGTCCCGGCTTCCTTTCGGGCTGCACCATCCGGGTTTTGCGGAGGCGCAGCAGCTGCACTCAGGGGCAACCTATCGCAAATTGAGGTGCAGGTGCAGCATTATTTGCTGCATTGCGGCAAAAAAGCGCCCATGCGGGATTTATGATCGTTTTTCCAGCAGCTTCCGTAGGGTCAATCAGCCCACATGAAACAGCGTCGTGAACAAACGCGGGTCCAGGCTAGCCGTTTCGAACGTTGGACCTTCGGTCAAAATCGAGACCGCATCATGGCTGTGCAGGCTTTCCTGATGGCTGGCAATCACGCGGAAATCGCCGACGTGATGATCGGCCTGCAACTCGGCGCAGAACAGACGCGCCGCATCTTCGACGAAAATGGGATTGGCCGCATTCAGCTCAGCAAAGGCCTGTTCATCTTCGCGCTTGACCATCACCTGCGTTTCGGTCGGCACCGCGCGACGGCAGAGCGCGATCAGGTCCTCGAACCACAGGCAATCGGCGTTGCAATCAACCACGACCGAAATCCGCGCGACCGAGCGCTGCGAGTGCGGCGTTGCCAACTGCCCACGTGTGGCGCGTGCGTGTTCGCTAAGTTCCAGTGAACAGGGGCATGTGGACGAATAGACATAGTCGAGATGCATGATCTTTAGACACTCTCCGCCCCGATCAACCAGTTCCAGCGCGATGTCGTAATACTGGTAACCGGACAATCCCGAACGCAGGCTCTCGATCCGGTCGGGATAGGAAAACCGCATCTGAATCCGCGCATCCAAACTGTCCAGATCGGACAGATAGTCGTTCAGCGCTGCCTCCATCACCTCAAAACTAAAGGTGCGCTCGGCGTGCTTGTAGAAAGACCGCATGATCCGGGACATGTTGATGCCCTTCTTTTCGGCCTCAAGGCTGACAGATCCGGTGACCGAAGTCTCAAGTGTCAGCTCGGCACCGCTTTTGCGGTGGAACCGGATCGGCAGGCGAAAATTCGAGATGCCGACATGCTGGATCTGCTGCTTCGACCCCCGGATCAGGCTGGACGGCCCGTTCTGCAAATCGGGCAAGGTGGCCCTGTAGGCTAAATCTGCCTCAAAGCTTTCGGGATAGTCGCGCGACAAAGCAGGATAGTTTGACGGCTGTAAACCCGGAACAAGCTGCGCCACCGCCGGATCAAGCTGGCTGATTTCGGCCGCCGAGGCCGATTTCGCCCATTCGCGCAGTAACTTTAGCGCTGCGGCGGCCTGATCGTGATCGGGTGTCTCGTTGATGTCGCGCGGATGAATGTTCATTGGCACGGATCCCTTGCTAGGCCGACGGTTATATACCACCGAGGTTTAATTACCAGTCCTGAACGATACGCGCGGGATAGCAGCCCGGATCGAAATTCGAGGCGAGAAATCGTCACATTACAACCAAAAGCGCCGGATCAGGCGGTTCACACCCGCCTGACCATGAATTCCCGGCGCGGCGCTAGCCCTGAGATACCTCCAGCGCGCGCTGGATATCCGCCAGCAGATCCCCGGCATCCTCAAGCCCGACCGACAGGCGGATCAGGCCCGGCGTAATTCCCAACTCATCGCGTTGTTCTTCGCTCAGGCGCTGATGCGTGGTGGTGGCCGGGTGCGTCGCGATCGACTTGGCGTCACCCAAATTGTTCGAGATCACCGGGATCGTGAGCGCATTCAGGAACGCAAACGCTGCGGCTTTGCCGCCCTTGATATCCAGCGACAGAACCGTGCCGCCTTTGCCGCCCAGCTGATCCTGCACCAATGCGTTCTGCGGGTGCGTCTTAAGGCCGGGGAACAGTGTCCTCTCTAGTGCGGGATGCCCTTCAAGCGCCTCAGCAATCTTCTGGGCGCTGTCTGCCTGCGCATTCACGCGCAGGGCCATGGTTTCAAGACCTTTGACCATGATCCAGGCGTTAAACGGACTAAGTGCACCGCCGGTGTGTTTCATGTAGGGTTCGACCGTGCCACGGATGAAATCCTTGGTGCCGATGATCACACCGCCCAGCGCGCGGCCCTGCCCGTCAATATGCTTGGTTGCCGAATAGACAACCACATCCGCGCCCTGCTCGATCGCGCGCGAGAACACCGGCGTCGAGAATACGTTGTCTACGATTACAACGGCACCAACCGCGTGGGCCAGTTTCGACACACCGGCGATATCGATCACCTCAAGCGTCGGGTTCGACATGGATTCGAAGAATACCGCCTTGGTGTCAGGTCGGAGCGCAGCCTCCCATGCGGCCAGATCGGTACCGTCCACAAACGTCACCTCAACACCGAACCGTGTCAGGATGTTTTCAAGGATATACAGGCAGGACCCAAACAGAGCTTTGGCTGAAACCACATGGTCGCCAGCTTTCAACATCGAAGTCAGCGCACCGTTCACAGCCGCCATGCCCGAGGCGGTGGCAAACGCATCTTCCCCGCCTTCCAAAGCCGCTATACGTTGCTCGAACATTGAAACTGTGGGGTTGCCGTAGCGGGCATAGATGAACTCATCCGGGCCGCTTTCGATAAACCGGGCCTCGGCCTGCTCAGCGTTTTCGTAGACAAACCCTTGTGTCAGAAAGATCGCCTCGGAAACCTCATTGTACTGACTGCGACGGATGCCGCCATGGACGGCTTGGGTGCGTTTGTTCCAGCTCTCGCTCATCTCATTCCTTTCAGCCCCGCTTAGGAGGCAAACAAAAAACCCCAGACGCGGCCAAGCGAAAGGGGTCTTTCATCCTGACCTTTTAGCGGTGTTATTTAGCGTGGCCCGCAATCCGGTAACAAATCGCCACGTGGTAGGCATGCGTTTACGCCCCGTCCCAGGCCTCGTCAAGCCCGTCCCGCTTCGGGTCACGCTTTCGTAAATGGCCCGAGCAGGCTCTTGCCGTTTGCTCAAAAAGCTTCATCATCGCTTCAACCTGAGGAGGCCCCATGATCGATCTGTATTTCTGGCCCACGCCCAACGGCTGGAAAGTGTCCATCGCTTTGGAAGAGATGGAGCTGCCCTATGAAACCCACTTGATCAACATCGGCAAGGGCGATCAGTTCGATCCCGAATTCCTGAAGATCTCACCCAACAACCGCATGCCCGCTATCGTCGATCCGGATGGCCCCGGCGGCGAGCCCGTTTCCGTTTTCGAAAGCGGCGCGATCCTGATGTATCTCGCCCGCAAGACTGGGCGCTTTTATGGCAAAACTGAGCGCGACCGGATTGCAGTCGAGGAATGGCTCATGTGGCAAATGGGCGGTGTCGGTCCGATGGCAGGGCAAGCGCACCACTTCCTGAAATACGCCCCGAAACTGGAGCCGCCGCAAGACCTTCCCTATCCAAAAGACCGCTATCGCACCGAGGTCGGGCGTCTATACAGCGTGCTGGACAGGCGTCTGGCCGAAAATGAATTTGTTGCGGGCGATTTCTACTCGATCGCCGACATGTCGATCTGGGGCTGGGCGAGCTTGTGGGAGGGTCAGCAGCAGGTACTGGAGGACAAACCGCACTTCACACGCTGGCTTGAGATGATGAGCGCCCGCCCCGGCGTTCAGGCCGGTCGCGCGCTGCATGCCGAGCTGCGTGGGGATCACGGGGACAAAAAATCGCAGGGGATCTTGTTCAATCAGTGAATTCGTTGTCTTTGTCCTGACCCGATTAGTGGGTTCCAGCATCATTTATAAGAGGAATGAACATGTGCCAGGCACGTTTGCGCAGAACCATTTGGGCGGTGTGCATTGTCGGGGCAGCGCTCATAACAGCCAGCTTGATGTGGGTACAGCAAACGCCAGACCCTACCAACGATCTTTTTCTGGAACATATGACCTGGCCAGAAGTGCATGCCGCGCTTGAGGACGGCTACAGAACAATCATCATTCCCACAGGAGGAACCGAACAGAATGGTCCCCACGTCACTTTGGGAAAACACAATTTCGTTGTCGAATATGCCAGTCGGGAAATTGCCGAACAACTGGGCAATACTCTGATCGCACCGGTGATCCGCTATGTGCCTGAAGGTGACGTTGCCCCCAACCCCACAGGACACATGCAATGGCCAGGTACAATTTCATTGCCCGAACCGGTCTTTCAGCAGGTGTTGGAGGCAACAATCCGCAGCCTCGCCTCTCACGGGTTCAAGGAGATCCTCCTGATCGGCGACAGCGGGGGAAATCAGGCAGCGCAGTCCCGTACCGCCACTTCAACCAGCCTTGAATTAGCGACAACCGGGGTAATCGTACAGCATGTCTCTGACTATTATGAGAAAAATGGCCAGATCGCATTTCTGGAAGATCAGGGTTTCAGTGCAGAGCAAATCGGCAATCATGCTGCGTTGCGGGACACCTCCGAGCTCATGTATGTCAATGCAGATGAAGTCGGTCGCTCACGAGCACCGGTTCCTCCTGGTTGGAGCGCAGGATTCGACGGTCAACCTGACCTCGCGACGCGCGAAATCGGCAAACAAATGGTTCAGCTTAAGGTGAACGCCGCGTTGACACAGATACAGCGCCGAAGGGACGCAAATTAATAGTGCACCCTTTCATAATCAATGCAGCGATGAGAACAAAAATGGAATTCTCACCAGGAGAATCCAAGCTCAATACGATGAGACGCAAATGAGACTGGAAACATCAGGCTCCCTTCACTAAGGAAGAATTCGACAACCGAAAAAGGAAGACGCACGCAATGGCAAAGATCACCTATGTCGAGCATGGCGGTACCGAACATACAGTCGAGGTCGCCAACGGACTGACAGTCATGGAAGGGGCCCGTGACAACAATATTCCCGGCATTGAGGCCGATTGCGGTGGCGCCTGCGCCTGCTCGACCTGCCATGTCTATGTTCACCCTGACTGGGTCGAGAAAATCCCAGCCAAGGACGACATGGAAGAAGACATGCTGGACTTTGCCTATGAGCCCGACACTGAGCGCTCGCGCCTGACCTGCCAAATCAAGGTCACCGATGCGCTGGACGGGCTGGTTGTCCAGATGCCCGAAAAACAAATCTGATGCCTTCCTGGTCGGTCATGGCCCTAGCAATCGCGCTGGGGATTTGTCCGATCAAAGCTCAGTCACAGCAACCATGGCAGTATGAGCTATTGGGATCGGCGGAATACGCCGAACCCACCGCTCGATACCCGCACGGCGTGCTCGGTGATCAGATCGAATACGGCGCGCTTGTATTGCAATACGCACCCAATTCGGCGCGATACACAATCCGCCTGCCCATGGAACGGGTCTTTGAAGATATTAGGCCGCGTCTTGTCGACATAGACAATGACGGCCGTCGCGAAGCGCTTGTGGTTGAAAGCCATCGTGACAAAGGTGCCCGGCTCGCAATCTACAACGGCGGCGGTCTGATCGCCGCCACCCCCTATATCGGAACCCGGAATCGCTGGCTTGCCCCTATCGGTGCCGCCGACCTCGATGGTGACGGCAATATCGAGATCGCCTATGTCGACCGCCCACACCTCGCTAAAACCCTGCGCATCTGGCGCTTTGAAAACGGCGTCCTGACCGAAATCCAGTCGATCCCCAGCCTCACCAATCACAAAATCGGAGAGGACTTTATCTCGGGCGGCCTACGTCAATGCGACGGTGCCCCAGAGTTAATCGTTGCAAACGCGAACTGGACGCGCATCATCAGCGTCTCATACCAAAACGGCTGGCAAACCGCTGATCTCGGCCCGCTCAATAAACGCGATGACTTGACCGCAGCGCTAAAGTGCTGATCCCGTTTTCATCTGGCCATAAATATCCTGGGGGTGAGGCCAAAGGCCGAGTGGGCAATGCCCCCTACTCGCAATCAATGAAGTCGGGCATAGCCCGGCAAGCAGATCACAGTGCGCGCCAACCGATATCACGGCGATAGAAGCCTTCGGGCCAATCCACGCCTTCTACCATCGCATAGGCCCGGTCCCGCGCCTCTTGCAGTGTTTCCCCGCGTGCGGTCACGTTAAGAACCCGACCGCCTGTTGCCTGAACCTGCCCCTCAGCCACCTTAGTACCCGCATGGAAGACCATGTTCCGGCTGTCCTCGGGCAGGTCCTCCAATCCCTTGATTGCAGTGCCTTTCTCGTAGGTGCCGGGATATCCTTTTGCGGCCATCACGACGGTGATCGCGTGGTCCTCGGCCCAATTCACGCGCGTCTTACCCAGCCGCCCTTCGGCCGCAGCGTGCATCAGATCCATCGCCTGCGCGCCCAGCCGCATCATCAATACCTGACATTCCGGATCGCCAAAACGCACGTTGTATTCCACCAGCTTGGGCTGACCATCCTTGATCATCAGCCCTGCATAAAGCACACCCTGAAATGGCGTCCCCCGCCGCATCATCTCAGCCACGGTTGGGCGCACGATCTGATCCATCGCACAGGCCTCAATCTCGGCACTCAAAACCGGGGCCGGAGAATACGCACCCATGCCGCCGGTGTTCAGTCCGGTATCCCCCTCGCCCACACGCTTGTGATCCTGAGCCGTGCCAATCGACAGGATATCCTCACCATCACAGAGAACGAAAAGCGAAGCCTCCTCGCCCTCCATGAATTCTTCGATCACAACTTCAGCCCCCGCGCCACCGAATGCACCGCCGAACATGTCATCAATGGCGTCCAGCGCGGTTTGCTCATCCATTGCAACGATCACGCCCTTCCCGGCAGCCAGACCATCGGCCTTGACCACGATCGGGGCACCCTGCGCGCGGATATAAGCCTTGGCTGGTTCTGCTTCCGTGAACCGCGCATAACCCGCTGTCGGCGCGCCAGATGCGTCACAGATTTCCTTGGTGAAACTTTTTGAGGCCTCCAACCGCGCCGCTTCGGCTGACGGACCAAAGACCAGAACGCCTGCTTCACGCAACCGATCAGCAACCCCCGCCGCCAAAGGAGCCTCAGGGCCGACAATTACGAAATCAATCGCGTTTTCTTCGGCAAAACTGACGACTGCCCCACCATTCTCGATATCCAGCGCAGCACAATCTGCGATCTGCGCGATCCCGGCGTTACCCGGCGCCACAATCAGGCGATCACATTTAGGGTTCTGCATCACCGCCCAGGCAAGGCTGTGTTCGCGCCCGCCGCTGCCGAGAATGAGGATATTCATGAAACGCTCCGATCTGCTTGGCCTTGCCTGCGCGGCGTTCTAAGCTGCGCAGAGATTTGACACAAGGCGCTGAAATGTCCGACCTGCTTGATGACCCGTTTCCGGGACAAAACACCCCCGAATACACCGTCTCGGACATCTCGGGTGAGGTGAAGCGCACGCTCGAAGGCACGTTTGGCCGAATCCGTGTACGCGGCGAGGTCGGGCGGGTGTTCAAGGCGCGCTCGGGGCATCTCTATTACGACATTAAGGACGACCGGAATGTTCTGGCCTGCACCACGTGGAAAGGGCAGATATCAGGTTTGTCGGTTGTTCCCGACGAAGGTCTTGAAGTTGTCGTCACCGGACGTCTCACAGCTTTCGGAGCCCAGTCGAAATACAATCTGAACGTCGATGAGGTCGCCGTCGCCGGCCAAGGCGCACTAATGGCATTGCTGGAAAAGCGCAAGAAACAGCTCGATTCCGAAGGGCTGTTTTTGGCTGAACGCAAGAAACCCCTGCCCTACCTGCCCAAGATCATCGGCGTCGTCACTTCGCCCTCCGGTGCAGTGATCCGAGACATCTTGCATCGGCTGCGCGATCGTTTCCCGCGCAAAGTTCTGATCTGGCCCGTCGCGGTTCAGGGGGCAAACTGCGCCCCTGAAGTGACCCGCGCCATCGAAGGCTTCAATCAACTCACACCGGGAAGGGCCCTCCCGCGACCCGACCTGATTATCGTCGCGCGCGGGGGCGGATCAATCGAGGACCTCTGGGGCTTCAACGAAGAAAGCGTCGCGCGCGCGACTGCAGCGTCAGAAATCCCGTTGATCTCGGCCGTGGGGCACGAGACCGACACCACCCTGATCGACTATGTATCGGACCGCCGCGCGCCCACGCCAACCGCCGCTGCCGAACTTGCCGTACCGGTCCGCATGGAGCTGCTGGCGTGGACCGGAGAACAAGGCGCCCGCCTTTCGCGCGCCTCCACGGATGCCGTGCAACGACGCAGCCAGCGCCTGCGCGATCTGTCCCGAGCCCTGCCCCGCCCCGATACGCTGCTGGAAAGCCCGCGCCAAAGGCTCGACCAAATCTCAGAACGCCTGCCCAACGCGCTGATCCGGGGTGTTCAGAACCGTCGCGTCAAACTGCTCGATAGCGCGGCCCGTCTGCGCCCCTCGACCCTGCGCAGTTTCGTCGAAACCCGCCGAGACCGCTGGCGCAATCTGTCTTCGCGCTTGTCTCTTCGCCCGATCCAGCGCGAGCTGGAAACACGGCGCGATACCCTCAACCGACTGAGCGATCGCCTGAACGCCGCGCAATCCACGCGGCTGGACCGCCTGCGCCAGCAGATGGAGGCCACTGACCGCCTGCGCGAAACGCTGAGCTACAAGGCGACGCTCGGGCGTGGCTACGCCGTCGTGCGCGCCGACGGCGAAGTCATCACAACCAAAGCACAGGCCGCCGGTCACACGGCACTTGAGATCGAGTTCGCCGATGGTCGCCTCCAAACCGGAACACAGGGCAAAGCATCGACCAAAAAACCCAAACAGGCACCGCCTGATCAGGGATCGTTGTTCTAATCAATGCTGACGATCTGGGGCCGTAAAACATCATCCAATGTTCAGGCACTCATGTGGTGTGTCGGCGAACTCGATCTGGAGTACCAGCGCCACGATCTGGGTCATCGCTTTGGCGGGTTGGACAGCGCGGCGTTTCAGGCCCTGAACCCAAACCGAACCATTCCGGTTCTAAGAGATGGTGACGGCGCACCGCTCTGGGAGACCGGTGCCATCCTGCGGTATCTTGCTACTAGATATGGGAACGAAACTTTCTGGCCATCAGATCCCATACAGCGCGCACAGATCGACAAATGGGCGGAATGGGCAAAACTAAACGTCGCAATGGCGTTTACCGTCCCGGTATTCTGGCAAGTGGTTCGCACCCATGCAAAACAGCGGGACGATCAGACAATCCGACAGGCTGTCATCGATCTGGAGTTCAAGCTCACCATAGCGGATACTCTGCTTGCCGACTCACCATATCTGGCGGGCGATACGTTCACATTGGCCGATATCCAATTCGGCCACGTGCTCTACCGCTACTACGATATCGAAATAGACCGCGCGACGCTCCCGCATCTTAGCAGATACTACGACACGTTAACCGAAAGACCTGCATATAAAAGACATGTCATGATTGGCTACGAAGAGCTAAGGCCACCCGACGCTTGACATCAGACCCCGACATCTGGCCCGTAGCACAGCATCTCTTCGCCAATATCCTCAGCCTCGTACAGCTCCGTCGCAGTCGGATCACCTTCGAATTGCGCGATCAGCCCGCCGCCAAACTCCGTGAACACCCAGCATTGCGGCGCCAGCTGATCCTCATAGATAAAGCAGATCTGATCTTCCTGCTCGTACCAGACCCCTTCCATGCATTTGCCATCCAGAAATGACCAGATCACACGACGATTAGGAAGATACCGCTCGACCCCATAGGCTTGCCCACCGAACCCGTAAAACAACGTCTTCCCACGGGTATACGCATCGAACTCAGTCGCAGTCAGAGGCGACTGCGCCGCAACGGAATGCGCCACGAAGGTCAGCAGAATCATAATAGCTCTGAACATGTCTTCAGTCTGTCAGATGCTGCTACCGAGTACCATTCAACCTTTCCGGCTCTGCCAAATCGGCAAGATAACTCAACGTCACGCCTTGATGCACCGCGGTGATCATGGCGATGATTGCCTTAAAAACATCGGGGATGCACCATGACGACACTTCTGTTTTGGATCGCAGGGGCCTGCGCGCTGGCCTACCTGCCACTAACCCCGCGCCCTGCCAGCGCCCTGCGCAGCACGCTGAAAACAGCGTCGGTCGCCCTGCTGGCCGGAATCGCCGTACTGGCAAATGCACCATGGCTTCTGATCCTTGCGCTCACCCTCTGCGCCATCGGGGATGCCCTTCTGTCACGCGAAACCGACAGCACATTCATGGCAGGCATCGGCACATTTGCGGCTGGCCATCTGGCTTATATTGCTCTGTTCCTGACCCATCCCGATAGCAACCTGGAACTGATCTTCGACCACCCCGCGACCTTCTGGTCCCTGATCATTCTTGGCATCGTTATGGCCACGCTGCTCGCCCCCCGCGCCGGAGAACTCAAGATCCCCGTCCTCGCCTATATCCCGATCATCCTGGGCATGGGCATAACCGTTCTGTCCCTTCCTGATACTGGTGTATTACGCTGGGCCTTGCCCGCCGCTATGGCCTTCATCGCCTCTGACCTGATCCTTGCGACTGAAAAATTCCTGCTGCCCGCCAAACACCCGGCCCTGAAGCTTACGCCCTATCTGGTTTGGCCGCTCTATTGGGGGGCGCAAGCCGGGTTTCTGATCGCCTTCACCTGACCCTTTGCAACTGCCGCCAATCCGCATTAGGTGAGGGGAACACCTGCGGAGACCAAAAATGGCGTTTTTCTCAAAGCTCAAGGACAAGCTGTTCAAATCCTCATCGCGCCTCGAAGAGGGGCTGGATGCGATTGTCGAGGATGGCGGCGAGGAAACCCCAAATCCCGACCCGGTGATCCCCGAACCAGAACCCGAACCGCAACCGGTTCCCGAGGTTCCGGAACCTACGCCCGCGCCGCAACCGGTCGAGCCCCCTGCTCCGATCCCAACTGATCCTACACCGGCCCCTCCCCCACCAGAGGTTCCAGAATCCAAGGGTTTGATGGGTCGCCTTTTCGGCCGAAATGAATCCAAGACCGTCGTCCGCCGCACGCTGGACGACGACATGCTGGAACAACTCGAAGAGCTTCTGATCGCCTCGGACATGGGCGTCGACACTGCGCTGCGTGTTACGTCCAACATGGCCGAGGGGCGCTTTGGCCGCAAACTCTCGACCCAGGAAATCAAGCAGCTGCTTGCGCAGGAAGTCGCGCGTGTGATGGACCCTGTGGCCAAACCAATGCCAATCTATCCCAAGCGCCCACAAGTGGTGCTGGTCGTCGGCGTGAACGGCTCAGGCAAAACCACGACCATCGGCAAGCTCGCCAGCCAGTTCAAAGACGCAGGCAAAAAGGTCGTCATCGCCGCCGGAGACACCTTCCGCGCCGCCGCCGTCGAGCAGTTGCAGGTCTGGGGAGACCGCGCTGGCGTGCCCGTGCTGACCGCGCCCGAAGGCTCAGACCCCGCTTCGCTGGCCTTCGATGCCCTGACCAAAGCGCAAAACGAAGGTGCCGACTTGCTGATGATCGACACTGCAGGTCGCCTGCAAAACCGCGCTGACCTAATGGAGGAACTGGCCAAGATCGTCCGCGTCATCCGCAAGGTCGACGACACCGCGCCGCACAACACGCTGCTGGTACTGGACGCCACCACCGGTCAGAACGCCCTTAGCCAGGTCGAAACCTTCCGCAAACTCGCCGATGTCTCGGGCCTTGTGATGACCAAACTGGACGGAACAGCCAAAGGCGGCGTACTGGTCGCCCTCGCCGACAAGTTCGGCCTTCCGATCCACGCCATCGGTGTCGGTGAGCAAATTGACGACCTCGCCCCCTTCGATCCCGAAGAATTCGCCGCCGCCCTCACCGGCCTGCAATCCTGATCCGCCCCTTCATCTGGCCAAAAATATCTCGGGGGTCCGGGGGCAGAGCCCCCGGTCTCTCCACCCAAGCGAAAGCCCTGATTTGAGCGACTGGCTGATCTCCCTCGAAGGCACCGAAGCTGGCCACCACCTCGCCCTCGCCCTCGCGCTGATGGCGGCCTTCCTGCATGCGGTCTTCGGCGCGCTGCAAAAGGGGCGCCATGACCCGTGGATGTCGCGTGGGGCGATCGATGCCTGCTATTGCCTTATGGCGATGCCCTTCGCCTTTTTCGTCGTCCCATGGCCCGAACCATATATGTGGCCCATCTTTGGCGTCGTTTGGGTGATCCATATCGGCTACAAGGTCCTGCAGGCGATGGCCTATACCAAAGGCTCCTACACGGTTGTCTATCCGGTCGTGCGTGGCACTGGTCCGCTCTTTACTGTAATCGGGGCCTATATTCTGTTTGGCGAGACGTTCACAGGTGTTCAATGGCTGGGTGTGGCCACTTTGCTGGCAGGTATCTTCGGACTCGCCGCCTATAACCTGCGCTATCTTGAGACCAATCGTGACACGCTACATATCGCGCTGGTACTGGCGCTTGCCACTGGCCTCTTTGTCGCGCTCTATACGACCTATGACGCCTACGGCATACGCGCCACAGCCGACCCGTTCACCTTCCTCGCGTGGTTCTTCATGATCGACGGAGCCGCCATGCCGATTTACGCCGCGCTTCGATACCGTGCCATGATTCACCGACCAGCACTCGGCCCCCTGATGCTACGCGGTTTTGTCGGCGGTATCGTCGCACCGCTGTCTTTTGGTGCGGTCATGTTGGCCACGCGGCTCGACAAGGTCGGAGAAGCAGCCGTCCTGCGCGAAACCTCAACCGTCTTCGCCGCGCTCATCGGGTGGCTAGTGCTAAAAGAAACCGTCGGCCCCAGGCGCATTGCGTTAATGGCATTGATTGCACTCGGTGCCGTAATAGTTGAAATGGGCGGGTAAGCAGCAGGTTGGAATCATGGCAGAGAAAAAAGACATCAACCCTTTCCTCAAACAGGTACTGGAACTTGGGCCTCCGCTTGCCTTCTTTTTCATCTACCTGCGCCTGCGTGATGACAATTTCGTGATCGGCGGCGCCGAGTATTCGGGCTTTATCGTCGCCACCATCCTGTTTGTGCCTCTGATGCTGGCAGCCATGGGCATCCTCTGGTACCTGACCGGCAAGCTCAGCCGCATGCAGATTTTCACTGCGTTCATGGTGATTTTCTTCGGTGGCCTTACCGCCTGGTTCAATGACGAGCGGTTCTTCAAGATGAAAACCACGCTGGTCTATGGCTTCTTTTCTGCGATCCTTGGGATCGGTCTTTTGCAGGGAAAGTCCTACCTGGCTTACGTTCTGGACGAAATGCTGCCCATGCGTGACGAAGGCTGGATGATCCTGACGCGCCGACTGTGTGCCTGTTTTGCGGTGCTTGCGGTCGCCAATGAACTTGTCTGGAGAACAATGTCGACCGACCTTTGGGTCAAGATCGAAACCTTCGGCTTTCCCATCGCGCTGATGGCGTTCCTGATGATGCAGTTCAGCATGCTGCAACGCTATATGGATGACCCGGATCAGTAACCGGTCGGATCACTCAGCGTTAATATCTGATGAATTTTCTTGGCTTAGAACGCAAGCTGTGGAAAGCTGGGGCACCACCCGCACCACTCAACTCCGGAGACAATCGCCCGCATGATGGCTTTCCCCAATAGCGGATTCCTATCCGAAGCCTCTGAAGAGCTGCGCACAATGCTGGCGGCCCAGGCCACAGAATTGACGCTCGACCGGGGCGATGTACTGTTCGAACAAGGCGACCCAGGAGAAGCCCTTTATGCAATCCTGTCCGGCAAGCTCGAGGTATCCTTTTTGGCCATGAGTGGACGTAAACTGTCGCTTAGGCTGATGCGCGCTGGCGAAGTGTTCGGCGAGATTGCTCTGTTCGACAGCGGTCCCCGGACCGCCACTGTCACCGCAGCAGAGCCTGCCAAAGTCCTTCGCGTTCGTCACAAGGATGTCATGGAACAGATCCGAAAGAACCCCGATCTCGCGGTCGACTTGATCCGCCTCGCGGGTGTGCGCATGCGTTGGATGGGCGATCAGTTGAACGAGCAGGTGTTCCTGCCAATGCCGATCAGACTGGCGCGCAAGCTGTTGCATTTGGCAGGTCAACAAGACAAACCGACGGCTCGGATCACGCTGTCACAAAGCGAGCTGGCTGAATTCGTCGGTGCAACGCGTGAAGCGGTGTCAAAAACCATATCGACTTGGAAACGCGACAATGTGGTCGAAGCCTCGCGTGGAGGTCTGCAAATCCACGATTTCGACGCACTACGGCAACTTGCCGAATCTGATCTGATCTAAATTTGCACGGATGTGATCCGCTTCACATACGCGGCATCAAGATTGCCCTAAGGTCAATCCTGTTACCGTAGGAGGTCGGTTTTATCATCCCCGATATCTGTCCACCGACCTCTCCCTGTACAAGAGCCATATGCCTTCCCCGGCATATGGCTTCTTTCTTAACAAAGTATGAATAAATGAAGAAAGGCCGGGATATTCACCCGGCCTTCACAAATTTGATTGGAATGCTGTTTACGGTTCCAGGCTCAGCGCCACAAAACGAGGCTCTCCGCCACGCCGTACCAGCAGCAGCAGCGATTTACGCCCAGCCTCTCGCGCCTCTTCCATGCGGGCCTCAAGATCAGCAATTGAGGTCACTTTTTGCTGCCCCGCCTCTGTGATCAGATCGCCGGTGCGCAGGCCTTTCTCAAAGGCTTCCGAAGCTTCATCCACATTGGTGACCAACAGGCCCTCGGCATCGGCATCCAACCCCAATTCCTCGCGTTGGCTGTCGCCCAACGGAGCGATGGTCAGACCAAGAATGTCTTTATCCTCTTCCACCGGTGCTTCGGTTTCTGGCTCATCACCTTCTTCGGCGCGCTCGGCATCCTCGCGACGCCCCAGCGTCACCAGCACGGTTTGCGTACCGCCGTCACGATGCACAACTACGCGCACGGATTTACCCACCGTGGTCTCACCCACCTGCCGTACAAGGCCGCGCGTGTCTTCAACCTCGACACCATCGAAACTGATGATCACATCTCCGGCCAGCAGTCCGGCTTCCTTCGCGGGACCTTCGGGCACATCGCTGATCAGCGCGCCGCCGGGTTTGTCCAGACCCATTGCCTCGGCCATATCCTCGGTCACGTCCTGAATGCGCACGCCCAGCCAGCCGCGGCGGGTTTCACCAAACTCGCGCAATTGATCGACAACCTTGATCACCACGTTCGAGGCCATCGAGAACCCGATCCCGATCGAGCCGCCATTGGGCGACAGGATCGCTGTGTTCACACCGATCACTTCGCCATTCATGTTGAACAACGGACCGCCCGAGTTCCCTCGGTTGATCGCCGCGTCTGTCTGGATATAGTCGTCATACGACCCGCTCAGCGCCCGGTTTCGCGCCGACACGATCCCGGCCGAGACCGAAAATCCCTGCCCAAGCGGATTGCCCATCGCAATCACCCAATCCCCGACGCGCGCTGTATCGCTGTCTCCGAATTGGACATATTTCAAAGGCCCTTCGGCTTCGACTTTCAGCAGCGCGATATCGGTTTTTTCGTCCCTTCCGATCACCTTAGCAACCAGTTCTTCTGCAGGCTGCCCATCACCAGGAAAGAACTCGACCAGAATTTCATCGGCTTCGGCGATGACGTGGTTGTTGGTGACGATATACCCGTCTTCCGAAATCACGAACCCCGAGCCCAGCGCGTTGCTGCGGCGCGGGCGGTTTTCGTCATCCCCGCCATTGCGGTCCTGAAACTCGCGGAAAAAATCCTCGAACGGAGAGCCTTCGGGCACGATCCCCTGCGGACCGGTCTGACCTTCAATCAGGGTCGAGGTGGTAATATTGACCACCGCGGGGCTGATCTTTTCAGCAAGCGGTGCCAGACTGTCACCGCGCGACTGCGCGGCCACTGACTGTGCAAGAACCAGCAGCATCCCCAAAAAGGCCAGCCACATAAGCCGCATCATTACCATAACATCGTCCCGCCGGACGGACACACTGCGCGCTTTCGCCTGCACTTGGGGTCTCCTTGTCGACACTTCTTTTGCGGGCAACCAAAGATCACCCTTCTTAGCAACCAATGTAGTCAGTTTGGCCAAGCCCGCAACTCGGGATCGCGGGGAAATCACCGGTGCGTGAAACCATCGCATCAAAAACCGACCTGATATGCGCCCCACAACAGGATCAAACCGCTGACAACACATAGCAATCCAGCCAAACGCCGCGCCTGTTCAGGCAGAGTTCTCAGCGCCTCAAGCATGCGCTCAATAAGCGAAGGGGCCAGCGCATAGGCCAGCCCCTCAACAATCAGTACCAGCCCAAAGGCCAGAAGGATCATACCCATTACTCGGAAGCCGCAGCGGCGGGCGCCCGACGTCCGGTCGGCGAAGCAAGGTAGTTGAAGAACTCTGAATCCGGGCTCAGGATCAACGAACTGTTGCCGCCTTGCAGGGCGTTTTCGTAAGCTGTCAGCGAGCGATAGAATTCAAAGAATTCCGGGTCTGCGCCATAAGCTTCGGCAAAGATCGAGTTCCGTTCGGCATCAGCTTCACCGCGAATGATTTCAGCCTCGCGATTTGCGTCGGACACCAGTTCAACCACGGTCCGGTCGGCCTGCGCGCGTACACGCTGCGCCGCCTCGTTACCACGGGCACGTTCGTCAGTGGCTTCACGTTCACGTTCGGCCTTCATCCGGTCAAATGTCGCTTCGAGGTTCGCTTGCGGCAGATCGGTGGCTTTCAGACGCACGTCGATCACGTTAACGCCCAGCGCCTGCGCTTCGGCAATCGCACTGTTGCGGATTCGCAGCATCAGCGCAGCACGGTCCGAGCTGAGAATATCACGGGACGATACCGAACCCAGAACCTCACGCGTTTCAGCGCGCAGGATACGGTCAAGGCGATCCTCGGCAACCGGGATGCCACCGACACCGACAGCCTGACGGAACTGGTTCAGGTCCGAAATCCGGTAGCGCGCGAAGGCGTCAACCACCAGACGGCGATCGTCCAAAGGCGTAACCTCTAGCGGCTGCACATCGATCGACAGGATGCGGTCATCATAGCGCACCACTTCCTGAATCAACGGGATTTTGAACGCCAAGCCCGGCTCTTCCTTCACGGCAACAACGCGGCCAAATTGCAGAACCAGCGCGCGCTCGCGCTCATCCACGATGAAGATCGAGGATAGGATGCCGACGATTGCGACGAATACGATCGGCAGAATGATTGTCGATTTACGCATCAGTTGCTCTCCCCTGCAGGGCTACGGCGCAGTTCATTCAGCGGCAGATACGGGACGACGCCCTGCCCTGATCCTGTGGAGTTTTCATCCAGAATGATCTTGTCAACATCGCCCAGAACCTGCTCCATCCGCTCCAGGTACAGACGTTTGCGGGTTACATCCGGCGCTTTGGAGTACTCTTCCAAAACCGCACTGAAACGACTGGCCTCACCCATTGCGCTGTTGATCTGTTGGGCACGATAGGCCTCAGCCTCTTCCAGAACCTGAGCGGCTTCACCCCGCGCTTCGGCCAGAACGCGGTTGGCATAAGCATCCGCCACGTTCTGCAACCGGTCGCGTTCCTGCGCGGCGGCCTGAACATCACGGAACGCGGCAATCACGTCCTGCGGCGGGTCGGCTTTGTCGAAGTTCACACGGACGATGTTCACACCTGAATCATAGCTGTCCATTGTCGCCTGAATCAGTTCCTGCAAACGGTCGGCAATAATGCCACGATCCCGGTTCAGGATTGGTGCCAGCTCGCTTTGCGCAATGATCTCACGCATGGCCGATTCCGAAACGGCACGGATCGTCTGCCGCGGATCGCGCAGGTTAAACAGATATTTGGCCGGGTCGTTAATGTTCCAGACGACCTGATAGTCGATATCGACCACATTTTCGTCCCCGGTCAGCATCAGACCATCGTCGCTGCCGCGGGCACCACCCATGTCTTCGTTTTGTTCGCGGGTGACCGGAATCACCTCTGCGGTGACAAGAGGCCAAGGCGCGAAATTCAGGCCTGGATTTCCAACAGCCGAGAATTCGCCCAGAAACAGCTCAACAGACTGTTCTTCGGGCTTAACGGTGTAGAAGCTTGCCGCAGCCCAGAGACCTGCTGCCACCAGCACACCAATTGCAATTGTGCCCTTGGTAAATGCCGGACCACCGCCGCCGCCTTTGCCATTGGTCCCACGGCCACCGCCGCCGCGACCGCCCATGAGGACGCGCAGCTGCTCCTGGCCTTTTTTCATCAGCTCGTCGATCTCGGGGATCTGCGGGCCGTCGCCTTCGGGGGGCTTGCGCCCGTCCCCGTTGTTACCCCGATTTCCTCCGCCTCCAGATGAGCCTCCGCCCCCCCAGGGGCCGCCGCTGTTGCCCGCCATTTGTATCTTTTCCCTTATATTGGACCGTGTGATCACGGGTTCCCTTGTAACGTGTGTGCGCGCGCTTGCAAATCAAGCCGTGCGCACAGGTTGCCGCATTGTCACCAGTTCTTCGGCCATGACTGGGTGAACTGCAACAGTGCGGTCGAAATCTTCTTTGGTGGCCCCCATCTTCACGGCAATTCCAGCCAGTTGGATCATCTCGCCCGCGCCCGGAGCCACAATGTGACAGCCCAACACCTTGCGGGTGGTCTGCGACACGATCAGCTTCATCAGAACCTTCTGCGAGCCACCTGCAAATGACTTCTGCATGGGCTTGAACGAAGTCGCATAAACCTCGATCGATTCCTGCGCAGCCGCCTCTTCTTCGCTGAGGCCTACTGTGCCCATTTCTGGCTGCGTGAAGATCGCGGTCGGGATCAGTTCGTGATCCACTGGGGTCGGGTTGCCCTTGAAAACCGTCTCGACAAAGGCCATGCCTTCCCGGATCGCAACCGGAGTCAGGTTCACCCGATCCGTCACGTCGCCAATGGCGTAGATTGATGGCACGCCGGTCTGGCTGTATTCATCTACGATGATCTCGCCCTTGCGGCCGCGTTCGACACCCAGCGCCTCGAGCCCAAGATCATCTGCATTGGGTGCGCGGCCGGTGGCATACATCACCACATCGAACTGATCTTCACTGCCATCGGTGGCTTTGACACGGATCTTGTCGCCAGCTTTGGTCATTTCGACCACGTTGGTTTCCAGACGCACATCAATGCCGTTCTGGCGCATCTCGTCGCAGATCAGGCCGCGCGCTTCTTCGTCGAAGCCGCGCAAAATCTGAGGTCCACGATAGAACTGGGTAGTCTTCACCCCTAATCCGTTCATGATGCCGGCAAACTCACTTGCGATATAGCCGCCACCCACAATCAGGATGTTTTCGGGTAATTTTTCCAGATGGAATATCTCGTTTGAGGTGATCGCCAGATCCGAGCCGGGAAACTCGGGCACAACCGGACGCCCACCCGTGGCGATCAGGATGTGCTTGGCGGTCTTGCGCGTCCCGTCAGCCAGTTCAACCGTATGCGGATCGACCACACCGGCCCTCTGATCAAAGCTTTCGACACCGTTGTTTTTAAGGATGTTGCGATAGACGCCCTCCAAACGGTCCAACTCAGTCACCAACTTGCCATGGAATAAGTTCCAGTCGAACTCACCGGGCCGAATATCCCAACCGAATGCCTGAGCATCTCCAACCATCCCAGAAAATTCGCTGGCAAAAACCATCAATTTCTTAGGCACACAGCCGCGGATCACGCAGGTTCCGCCGT
The DNA here is from genome assembly GCF_056540425.1 of Ruegeria sp. AN6. Lineage (NCBI taxonomy): Bacteria > Pseudomonadati > Pseudomonadota > Alphaproteobacteria > Rhodobacterales > Roseobacteraceae > Ruegeria > Ruegeria sp. AN6. Next base: position 43,609 of record NZ_JBQFWR010000001.1, on the reverse strand, counting down.
AACGATCCTCTTCTGCCAGCGCCACTTTGGCACCGGTCTCACCCGCAGCTACACGCGCCGCGCGTACACCACCCGAACCACCTCCGATGACGAACAGATCATAGTCAAAGCTCATACATGCGTTCCTTTGCTTGCCGCGTGGCTAAAATTCAGTGGATATCTGGGAGCAAAATTCAAACTGCCAACCCCTGAGCGCTGAAATATCAAGATTTCATCAGATACCCGCCGCGCTATCTGACCCGACCTTAATCTGCCAGATCGGAGAACAGGTTGTCCCCCCCCTCACCCAGCATGTTGGTCAGCACAGTGCCTTCATTGAGGTCGCGCAGTTCAACGCGCCCGTCACCATGGCCGACGATTACTTTGTCGCAAATGTCGATGAACAACCCGTTCTCGACTACGCCGGGGATCTGGTTCATCACCAGCGCCAACTGCCGCGCATTTCCGATCCGTTTGAGGTGCAGGTCCAAGATGTGATTGCCCTCATCCGTGACCTTGGGGGCCTCGCCATTCATCCGCAAAGTAACCGACGTGCCCAGCACATCCATCGTGTCCAGCGCTTCTTCGATCAGCGTGCGGGTGGTCTGCCAGCCGAATGGGATCACCTCAACCGGCAGGGGGAACGCGCCCAGGGTCTCGACCTCTTTGCCGGCATCGGCGATCACCACCATCTGGTCGCTGGCCGTGGCCACGATCTTTTCCTGCAGCAGCGCAGCACCGCCGCCCTTGATCAGATTGAATTCACCATCGAATTCATCCGCGCCGTCTATGGTCAGGTCCAACCATCCAGCCTGATCCAGCGAGATAACCTCGATCCCCTCTTCCCGCGCTAATTGCGCGGTCGCGGTCGAGGTCGGGACGCCTTTGATCGACAGACCTTCGTCGCGCACCCTCTCGCCTAGACGGCGGACCAGCCACGCGGCGGTCGACCCGGTCCCCAGGCCCACGCGCATTCCACTTTGGACAAGATCGGCGGCACGGCAGGCCGCAACATATTTTGCTTTGTCGATGGGCGACAAATCCTTGATCATGGCAGCTTCCCCTCAGAATATTGTCGGACTTATAGGGAATGCCCCGCGCAACTGCGAGAGGCAATTCACTCGATCGCAGCGCTAACTTAACACTTAACGACGAGTTTCCTATAGGAAACGTCGTAATCGATCACTATACTGGTCGCCAGACACTCTAGAAAGACGTCATGGAATCGACTTATCGCCTTCACTATGCCCCCGACAATGCCTCGCTGATAATCCGATTGGCTTTGGAAGAGATGGGCTTGACGTATGAGACGGCGCTGGTCGATCGCACACGTAACGCACAAGACAGTGCCGCTTATCGTGCACTGAATCCCAATGGGCTGATTCCCGTATTGGAAACACCACAAGGGCCAATTTTCGAGACTGCCGCAATCCTGTTGTGGCTGGCCGACACGCACCGACAGATGGCCCCCGCGCCCGAAAGCGCCGATCGGGCGGCGTTTCTGAAATGGCTGTTCTTTGCTTCAAACACGTTGCACGCCGATCTGCGCATCCTGTTCTACGCTGAGAAATACATTGACGCAGCACAGGCCGAAGCGTTGCGTGCCGGTATTCGCCCCAGATTGCGCCAGCATCTGAAGCGGCTGGATGATTTGGCCCAAGGCGCGCCCGATTGGTTCAACACGCAGGTGCCCTCGGCCCTGACCGTCTATGTCGCCTGCATGATGCGCTGGATGGCGCTTTATCCCGCCAAGGCTGACCGCAGTTGGTATCAGCTGGCCGACACACCCTATTTGCAAAAGATACTGCATCAACTCGAATTTCGCCCGGCAACCCGATCGGTCATCGCCGCCGAGGGTTTGGGAGCGACGCCGTTCACATCTCCAACCTACGCCACCCCTCCAGAAGGCTCAGCTACCTGACATGTTTCTCTCAGTTTTCGATATGTTCAAAGTGGGCATTGGCCCATCGTCGTCACACACCATGGGCCCTATGGTCGCCGCCGCACGGTTTCTTGATCTGATGCGTGCATCACCGTTTGAATTTGCGGGGTTGCGCGGTTCATTGCATGGATCGCTTGCTTTCACCGGCGTCGGCCACGCGACTGACCGCGCTACGATCCTTGGTCTCGCCGGGTTCGTGCCCGACACGTATGACAACGATAAGGCCGAGGCCGCGCTGACGCAGATTTCCGATACGCATACGGTAACCCCAGAAGGGTTGCCTACGCTAAGCTTCGATCCTAAGGCCGATCTGATATTTGACTACGACAACAATCTGCCCGGCCACGCCAACGGCATGATCCTGATGGCCACCGACGCACAAGGCGATGTCATATTGCGTCAGGTCTATTATTCCATTGGTGGCGGCTTTGTCCTGACCGAAGAAGAACTGGCCGAAGGCAAGGCAACCGACGAAGGTGCGCCTGTGCCCTTCCCGTTCAAATCCGCGGCGGAAATGCTGCAGATGGCCAAGGACAACGGCAAAAGCATCGCTCAGATGAAGCGCGAAAATGAAATCGCGCGCGGTTGCGCGGATAGCTTTGCCAAAGGCACGGCACGTCTTTGGCAGGTCATGAATGACTGCATCGAGCGTGGCCTTAAAACTGACGGCATCCTGCCCGGTGGCCTTAGCGTGCGCCGCCGGGCCAAGGGGATCCACGATGCCCTGCTGGCCGAACGCGGCATGAACCTGAACGCGCCGCATACGATCAATGACTGGATGAGCGTCTATGCGATGGCCGTGAACGAGGAAAACGCCGCTGGAGGTCAGGTTGTAACCGCCCCCACCAATGGCGCGGCAGGCGTGCTGCCTTCAGTCTTGCGTTATTACCTCGATCATGTCCCCGGCGCGTCCGAAAGCCATGTCGAGGATTTCCTGCTCACCGCGGCCGCCATCGGCGGTCTGGTCAAGTTCAACGCCTCGATCTCGGGCGCCGAGGCGGGCTGTCAGGCAGAGGTCGGAAGTGCCTCGGCCATGGCTGCCGCCGGCATGTGCGCTGTGATGGGTGGTACGCCCGAGCAGGTGGAAAACGCCGCCGAGATCGCGCTCGAACATCACCTCGGCATGACATGCGACCCGGTCGCGGGCTTGGTGCAGGTGCCTTGTATCGAACGCAATGGCCTTGGCGCGATCAAGGCCGTTTCGGCAGCGTCACTCGCCCTGCGCGGTGACGGTAAGCACTTCATGCCCCTGGACGCAGCCATTGAAACTATGCGCCAGACCGGCGAGGATATGCACGCGAAGTACAAGGAAACCTCATTGGGCGGGCTGGCCGTCAACGTGCCGAACTGCTGATCTGACAGCGAGAAAGAGCGGGTGACATGCGTGGACATTGCCTATGCGGCAAGATCGGATACGAGGTTGACCCTCCGGTTCTATCCTGTGTCACCTGCCATTGCGATAGCTGCCGTCGCCAATGCGCGGCCCCGATGACCACCTATTTCGGGGTGCGCGACGGCAATTGGCGCTGGACCGGAGAACAGCCGACAAGGTTTAACTCCTCCCCCGGGGTCGAGCGCTGTTTTTGCCCCCATTGCGGTACGCCTATATCCTTTCGGTCTACCGTGATGTCGGATGTGATGCACCTCTATGTGGCAACGCTAGAAAACCCCGAAGCGCTGACCCCGACCTTGCATGTCGCGCACGAGGAAAAGCTAAGCTGGCTGCAGCTTGGTGATGGCCTGCCCACCTGCATCGGCCCGGATTACACCAAAGTCCAACCCCTATCCGACACCTGAGATCAGAGCTTCCCCCTCTGCCGCGAAAACGCTAGCGTCGCGCACATGACTCAGGATCGTCCCGTTTTTGGCATCGTATTGATGCTCGGCTTTTGCGTGCTCGCTCCGCTTGGTGACGGGATGGCGAAGCTGTTGGGCGAAACCATTGCTCTGGGTTTGTTGGTTCTGGTGCGGTTCGGTGTGCAAGCGATGATCCTGATCCCGCTCATCGCTGTGACCGGCAAACCGTGGCGGATGACATCAATGGTCCTGCGTCTGACGATGGTCCGTACGCTGCTGCACATTGTTGGGATCGCGGCGATGTTTACCGCGCTGCAATATATGCCGCTGGCCGATACTGTCGCCATTGCTTTTGTGATGCCGTTTATCATGCTGCTGCTGGGCAAGTACGTTCTTGGCGAACAAGTCGGTCCGCGCCGCCTGATTGCCTGTGTCGTGGGTTTCATCGGCACTTTGCTCGTCATCCAACCTAGCTTTGCGCAGGTTGGCGCTCCTGCGTTACTGCCTTTGATCGTCGCCGTGGTCTTTGCCCTGTTTATGCTGGTCACACGCCAGATTGCCAAAGAAACAGACCCGGTTGCGCTGCAAGCGGTTTCGGGGGCTATGGCGACAGCTCTCTTGTTGCCGATCGTCTATGTGGGCTCTCAGGCTGACCTGCCCGCCATGTCATTGACGATGCCCAAGGGTGAAACGCTTTGGCTGCTGCTGGGCATCGGCGTGCTGGGCACTGTGGCACATCTTCTGATGACGTGGTCGCTGCGCTATGCACCGTCCGCGACCCTCGCCCCGATGCAATATCTTGAAATTCCTGTCGCCACCCTGATCGGCTGGTTGATTTTCCACGACCTGCCCAACGGGCTGGCGGCGATTGGCATCGGCATCACCATCGCTGCCGGGCTTTATGTCATCCTGCACGAGCGGGCCAATGCCCGGTCTGGCCCGACAGAAACGCCTGCATGACCTGATCTAGCGCCGCACGCGGCAGGATCGTTAGCAATCCCGGTCCGTCAATTTCCAGCGTGAAAGCGCCCAGTGCGCGGTTCGAGGTCCCGACCTGCCCATCCGGCTCAAGCACGAGATCATCGATTGGCCATTCCAGGCCGTTGCTGCGTCCGGTCACTCGCTGCAGAGCAAACAATGACACGGTGTCTCCCGGTATCAGCTCCAACGCGATGCGGGGCGGCGCATGAAAAACGATCTCTTGCGCACCCAGCAAAATACAGGGCCGGTCCTGCAAACGAACGAGCGTATTGAACGCGACCAACTGGTGATCAACCCGAGCGCCCAGAAATCCCGCTGCAAGGACGACCGGGGCACTGACATTTCGAAGGGCTTTGTCGAAATCGGTGCTGTTCTGTTCGGATATTGGATGCAGCCGATCAGCAGGTATCTGCGCGCGATGGCTGGATGAAAGCGAATCGAAATCACCGATCACCGCATCCGGAACTCGACCCGAATCAATCAACGCGGCAGCGCCCCCATCCGCTGCAACAGCGCTTTTGACGCGATTCAGGACCAGACTCACATCTTCAGATGTGATTTCCCCCCCGCCAAACAGACCGATTGGCATTTCAGCCTGAACAATCACCCCAGATTCCACAAGATTGACCATAATTCCCGGTTTTGGACATAATGAAACCACAAAATGGTAGCTTCATGACTAGAGTTTCGAGTCGATTGCTGCTGCTGTGTCTGGCGATCGGCCTGGTAGTTTGTAAAGGACATGCGTCTGATGGTACAGAACAACAAGGTACTTACCGTTTCCTACGGAACCTTTTCATGCACGCTCGAAGGCTTCGACGATTCATTTGAAACGATGAAAGCCATAGCCGAGTATTTCCGGGATCTCGCGGCGGACGACCGCTATTTTGGTTCTGAGCCCCCTCAGCCCGATGCCGAGATGCTGACCCGCATAGCCCAGCGCGATGTCGCACGAAAGGTAGAAGCCAGTCAGAACGACACCGGTCTGCTGCTACGCGCAACCGAGACAGACGCCCCTGCAGTACCGACCCCTGCTGCAGTCGCGAGTGCGCCTGAGCCTGCACCTGTACAGACCACCGATGTTGTTCCCCCCGCCCCTGCGCCCGTCGCAGCACAATCCGCTGCTGCAGTGGACAGCCCAGCGGCGGACAGTATTGCGGCCAAACTCCAGCGCATCCGGGCTGTGGTTTCGCATTCCGAAGAAGTCTCCCCCGGCTATTCAGAGGACGAAGACTCCAGCTATCTTCAGCCTGTGAAGCCTAAGGTTGATGCCATCTCTGCCGCCTTTGAAGCAGGCGCACTGGATCCCGCCGACTTGCAGGAAACAGAAGAAGATACCTTCCCTGCGCCCGAGCCCGAGCTGACTGCTGAACCGGAACACGTCGAAGAGTTAGCCGAAGCACAGGCCGACGAGGCGGCTCATGTTACGGAACCAGAAAGCTCAGATGAATTGGTTGAAGAGACCTCAGATGAAACGGTTGAGGAGACCTCCGACGATCTAAGTGCATTGGTCGCTACCGCGGAATCGGCGAATGAAGCTGAAGAAATCGAAGCGTCGGAACCTGCCACAGCTGATGTAACGGAAAAAGACGTTCTGTTTTCTGATCTGGATGATGAGGCGCCTGAAGTCGAGGAAGAAAACCCATCAAACATTCTAGGCGATGAAGCCAGCAGTGTTGCCTCTGAGGCATTGACCGGAATCGAGCACGGCATCATCTCGGTCGAGGAAGAAGCGCTTTTGTTGGATGAGATCGCGCTTGTTGAATCCGAACTCGAAGCAATTGCTGAAGCTGACGTGCCCAGTATTTCCGGACCAGATGAGGACGTCTCGCGCCTAATGGACGAAGCAGATGTTCAGCTGGACGATCCCGCTACTAGCGATCAGCGTGAAACCTACTCGCACTTGCGCGCTGCGGTCGCCGCGACCGAGGCCGAACGCGAAGCCGTAGGCGACAAGACAAAGACACCCGAAGATGATTTTCGCGGCGATCTGGCCTCAGTCGTCAATCCACGTCGTCCCGCGGTTGAAGTCACCAGCCAGCGCCCGACCCCAGAATCGGCCGCCCCTTTGAAGCTGGTTGCCGAACAGCGCATCGATACCGAGAATGCCGATACGGGCCCCGTTACGCCGCGCCGGATCACTTCGGCTGACGAAGACACGGGCGAAGAAGAAGGCGGATTTGCCACTTTCGCACAGGAGCAGGGCGCCCAGTCGCTGCCTGATCTGCTTGAAGCTGCAGCTGCCTATCTGTCCTTTATCGAAGGTCAAGAGCAGTTCTCGCGCCCGCAACTTATGAACAAGGTCCGCTCGCTTAAGCAAGATGCGTTTAATCGCGAAGAAAGCCTGCGCTCCTTCGGTCAGTTGCTTCGCGATGGCAAGATCGAGAAAGCTGGAGGTGGTCGATTCGCTGCCTCAACCGACATCGGCTTCCGCCCCAATGACAACGAACGCGCTGCGGGCTAGGTCCCAGCGAATCCATTACCCCCCTCGAGTCGTAGTAGGGCCAGAGGATACTCTGGCCCTAATTCTTTTAATAGCGCGGCTTCGGCGCGACCAACCAGATTAGAATAATAAGGCCAACGCCACGTAGGGGCCGGTCAGGATCAGATCGATCACTTCACGTCCATCTTGAAACACAACATCCAGATGGCGGCACCCACCGGCGACGCTGATGCCAGGTCGCCATTTCTAGCTGGCTTGTACCAGCGCATCTCACTGTAACTCTGAACAATAACCAAAGCCGCCAATGTTTCCCATCGCGGTGACACTCCATCGACCGTTCAGAGCACAACTGTAGCGCGCTCCAACCAATGGGTCAGTCCAACTTTGATCCATGCTGAATGTGCGATCCAGCACCGTGGTTGAAACATAAAGATCCCAATGGCGCAGCCCGGCAATCGCTTCCAGCCGCGACTGATTATCTTCATAAACCGCGAAACCGGCCACCAGCGAGGTCATGGTGCCCTCAAGCTCTCAACTGGCTGCGTTGTCAAATAGTCCGATGGAAACATAGTCACCTAGGTTCAGGTAGTTGAACTCGCATCCAATGGACCATCCGCCATTCCGGGCCTCGCCTACAATCAGAATTGCCCCCTTTGAAATATTGAAGATCGAGGTATCCCCGTTCACCGGCGGGTTCGGCCCCACTTCAAGGGAGGTCCTGAATTCCAGCCCCCCAAAAAGGGTGCAACCGTGTAGCTCCAGTCTCCAGCCTGAGCGCCGTATGCGACACAAGACGCGGCGAACGCCGCGAAAAGCCCTTTGTTCATGCCCTAACCGCCCTTATCTGCAACGCGTTTAAGCTGCAGTCAGCGTGCCTCGCGAATGACGCACCGGCAGTCGGAAAGTCTAATTTTGATCCTGATCTGGGTCTTCTTTACCCACACCACGAAAGACAAACTTGAAGGGTAATGCCCATAGAATGCCCAACGCGACATAGACCAAAAGCTCCAGCCAGATTGGCGGGCGGTCCAGCCAGTTCACGATAGTCACAACCGCAACGATATAGACTGGCAACCCGACCAGCAGCAGTACCAGAGACCAGCGCCGCCGTGCTTTGTAGCTGAGGCCGGGTTTTTCGCCGCCGCTCATCAGTCTGCAAACGGGTCGGTCACCAAAATGGTATCCTCCCGCTCCGGGCTGGTGGACAATAGGGCAACCGGGCAATCGATCAGTTCCTCGACCCGGCGCACATATTTGATTGCGTTGGCCGGTAGATCAGCCCAGCTGCGTGCACCTTCGGTTGATTCGCTCCACCCCGGCATCTCTTCGTAGATTGGAGTGCATCGCGCCTGTTGGTCGGCGGCCGTCGGAAGATAGTCCAGACGTTTGCCATCCAGCTCGTATCCAACGCAGATTTTCAACGTCTCGAACCCATCCAGAACATCCAATTTGGTCAGCGAAATGCCGTTCACACCGCTGGTCGCACAGGTTTGGCGTACCAGACAGGCGTCGAACCACCCGCAGCGTCGCTTGCGACCCGTCGTCGTGCCGAACTCATGTCCCCGTTCGCCCAGACGCTGGCCATCTGCATCATCCAACTCGGTGGGGAATGGCCCCTCACCCACGCGGGTCGTGTAAGCCTTGACGATGCCCAGAACGAAGTCGATCGAGCCCGGTCCGATTCCGACGCCCGTTGAGGCCTGGCCTGCAATCACATTTGACGATGTCACAAACGGATAGGTCCCGAAATCAATATCCAGCAACGCGCCCTGCGCGCCTTCGAACAGGATACGCTTGCCCGCCTTGCGCTTCTCGTTCAGCACCTTCCACACCGGTGCTGCGAAAGGCAAAATCTGCGGCGCGATCTCTTTCAGCTGCGCGATCAACGCATCCCGATCAATCGGATCAAGCCCCAAACCATTGCGCAGCGCGTTGTGATGGACCAGCGCCCGATCCACCCGCAGCGCCAGCGTTGCATCATCGGCCAGGTCAGCCACGCGGATCACGCGACGCCCGACCTTGTCCTCATAACACGGACCGATCCCGCGACCGGTCGTCCCTATCTTGGCGACCGAATTCTGGCTCTCGCGCGCACGATCCAACTCGCCATGGAACGGCAGGATCAGCGGAGTGTTTTCAGCAATCATCAGCGTCTCAGGCGTGATATCGACGCCTTGTGCACGGATTGTTCCGATCTCTTTGATCAGGTGCCACGGATCAAGAACAACACCATTGCCGATCACACTCAGCTTGCCGCCGCGCACCACGCCCGAAGGCAGCGCGTGCAGTTTGTATACCTCGCCCTCAATGACCAGTGTGTGCCCGGCATTATGTCCACCCTGAAAACGCGCGATCACGTCTGCACGCTCGCTGAGCCAGTCGACGATCTTGCCTTTTCCTTCGTCACCCCACTGGGCGCCGACAACAACCACGTTGGCCATATCCGGTCCTTTTGCGCTGAATAATCAAACCCGGCTCATATAGCGGGGCACAGACGGCAGGGAAACCGATATTTCGCCGCAGTTGAAAATCGCGCTGCGCGCGATGCCTCCGGCGGAGGTGTTTTGGGCCAGATGAAAAACGGATCCCCTGCTTCATCTGGCCAAAAGTACCTCGGGGGAGCCGCCCGAACGGGCGGCGGGGGCAGCGCCCCTTCTGCTTTTAGCGCAAGTGAACGGGTTGCCCGTGGGGTGTTGACAGATAGGCCTCTTCCAATGCATTGCGAATATCTTGGACATCATCAGTGGGTGCTTCTCCCTGCTCAGCCAGCAGCGCCTCCAAGGTCTCCAACCAAGCGTGAAAGTAATCGTCACCACCATCCAGTTCTTTTTTGAGGCCGTTCCGTTTCAAAGTAATGGAAAACCGCTCTGCCCAGTCCGACCAACCAAACCGGCCCGCTTCGTTCAACGCAACGGTGACCGCAAAAACCTGCGCGTGCCAGGGTTCGGCAAAAACCGGTTCGGGGGCTGAATGCGTGGTGCAGTCGCTCATGCCGGCTCCAAATAAGATTGCCACAGATCCAATACGACCTCGTCTGACGGATGCTCAGGATTGGCCCAAAGCTCCGATGCGGGAAACGCGACTGCGTACAAAGGTTCAGGAGCCTCACCCAATCCATGGGCGTTGGAATCCGGCAGCACATGGGTGCCATGCAGCCTAACGACGCGCCCGGTCGCGCCCGCGGCATAGGCGGGTAAACGGGTGTGACCGCCCTCAGCCAAACGGTTGGCCGAGCGTCGCAAAGTCTGCACCGCGTCGCCCGACTGAAACCGAACGGCAATGTCCGACGGGCGTTCTGAGGGTCCGCCCTTGGCCAACGCACTTGCTACCTCTTCCGCCTTTATGGCTCGCTCGGCCAAAGGGTGCGTAGTTTCCCGTTCCACTCCACGCAGGTCATCCAATGTCAGCACGCCTTTATCAACCAGCATGTCCGCCAACGCAGATATCCATTTCTCATAATACGAGAAACGGCTGTAGTCTTGTGGTAACAAGCATTCTCGAGCATGGCGTTTGATATCGATGTTCCACTGACCCAGAAAATCTGAAGCCACTGTCACGGCCAAAGCCCGCGCGTGCCAGTCTTCCGCAAAGACCGGAGCGTCCTCAGCCTCCGGCACAACCGCGCCATCGCCAAAACGCCCTCCCATGTCATGAACCCGCGTCATGATGGCACCTTGGGCAGCCCGGTGCCGATCATACTGTTACGGGTGACCAGCGCGGCGAGTTCTTCCTCGCTCAGCCCCTCGCTCCCGTCCGGACGCATCGGCAGGACAAGATAGCGAATCTCAGCGGTCGAGTCCCACACCCGTACGGATGTATCTTCGGGCAGCGTCACGCCAAATTCGGCCAGAACCTTGCGCGGCTCGCGCACGGCGCGGGCGCGGTAGGCGTCGGATTTGTACCAGCTGGGGGGGATACCCAGCAGCGGCCACGGATAACAGCTGCACAAAGTGCATACGACCATGTTGTGCTGCTCGGGCGTGTTTTCCACCACAACCAAGTGTTCACCCTGCCGACCGTAATACCCCAGATCAGCCACGACCAAAGTGGCATCTTCCAGCAACGCGGCCCTGAAATCGGGATCGCTCCAGGCTTTGGCAACGACTCGCGCGCCGTTTTGCGGGCCGATCTTGTTTTGATAGGTATCAATGATCTCATCCAAAGCGGCCGGATCGATCAGGCCTTTGCGGGTCAGAATCGTTTCAAGCGCCTTGACGCGAAGCGCGGGTTCAGGGGGCAACAGGGCGTGCGGGTGGTCGTGATCATCATGTGGCATGGGGCGCAGCCTGCGCGACAGAACGGCGCTCTGTCCAGTCTCTTTGGTGTGATATGAAACATCACCGCACGTGATGCCAACTCGTGACTTGCCCCCAGCATCAAACTTGCATAAGTACCACGCGATACACGCCACGCTGTACAGGACCACCATGGAAAACGTCGTTCTCATCATCCACCTTCTTCTGGCTTTGGGCCTGATTGTCGTTGTGCTGATGCAACGTTCCGAAGGCGGTGGCCTTGGCATGGGTGGCGGTGGCGGCGGGGCCATGACCGGCCGCGCGGCAGCGACCGCTCTGGGCAAGCTGACCTGGATCCTAGCTGCGTGTTTCATCGTAACCTCGATCACGCTGACGATTCTGGCCGCTCAAAAATCTTCGGGCAGCTCAGTAATTGATCGTTTGGGCGTACCTGCTCCGGCACCGGCTGAGGAAAGCGCTCCGGCGGTTCCATCTGCGGATGAACTGCTGCCGCCAGCACAAGGCGACGATGCTCCGCTGATCCCGCAGGCTGCCGACTAAGCCACAAAACCTAGAAATTCATAAGGGAACTGCAACAGCATCTTGCGGTTCTCTTGCGCTATGTGCGCGAATCCTTTATATATGAAGTCCCGTGATGCAGCGGCTTTTTTGTAAGCCGCCGGGCAGCTGATAATGACGTCTCACGGGAGCAGCCGAACAACATGGCGCGTTTTATATTCATCACTGGTGGTGTGGTTTCATCCTTGGGCAAAGGACTGGCTTCGGCGGCTCTGGGTTCGCTGTTGCAGGCCCGAGGGTATTCGGTGCGTCTGCGCAAGCTGGACCCCTACCTGAACGTTGATCCGGGCACGATGTCGCCGTTCGAACATGGCGAAGTGTTCGTGACTGATGACGGGGCCGAGACCGATCTGGACCTAGGCCACTATGAGCGATTCACCGGCGTGGCCGCACGCAAAACCGACTCGGTCAGTTCAGGACGGATTTATTCCAACGTGCTGGAGAAAGAGCGCCGAGGAGATTACCTCGGCAAAACCATTCAGGTGATCCCGCACGTCACCAATGAGATCAAGGATTTCATCGCCATTGGGGAGGATGAGGTTGATTTCATGCTCTGCGAAATTGGCGGCACAGTGGGCGATATCGAAGGCCTGCCCTTCTTTGAAGCCATTCGTCAGTTCAGCCAAGACAAGCCGCGCGGTCAGTGCCTTTTCATGCATCTGACGCTGCTGCCCTACATCAAGGCGTCGGGCGAGTTGAAAACCAAGCCAACCCAGCACTCGGTCAAGGAACTACGATCGATTGGTTTGGCCCCCGATATTCTGGTGTGTCGCTCGGAAGGACCAATTCCAACCAAAGAGCGTGAAAAGCTTGCCCTATTCTGTAACGTCCGCCCCGATAGTGTGATCGCTGCGCAGGACCTCAGCACGATCTACGACGCCCCGTTGGCCTATCACCGCGAAGGTCTGGATCAGGCGGTTTTGGACGCGTTCCAGATCAGCCCTGCCCCCAAGCCCGATCTGGCCAAATGGGAGGATGTCAGCGACCGCATTCACAACGCAGAGGGCGAAGTGAAGGTCGCGATCGTCGGCAAATACACGCAGTTGGAAGACGCTTATAAGTCAATCGCCGAGGCGTTGACGCATGGCGGCATGGCCAACCGGGTCAAGGTCAAGGTCGAATGGGTTGATGCCGAGGTGTTCGATACCGAAGACGCCGCCCCCCATCTCGAAGGTTTCCACGCCATCCTCGTCCCCGGAGGCTTTGGCGAACGCGGCACTGAAGGCAAGATCAAGGCCGCTCAATACGCGCGCGAGCACAAGGTGCCCTATCTGGGCATCTGTCTGGGCATGCAGATGGCGGTGATCGAAGCTGCACGCAATGCGGCGGGAATCACCGAGGCCGGGTCCGAAGAATTCGACCATGAGGCCGGGAAAAAGCGTTTTGAGCCCGTTGTTTACCACCTCAAGGAATGGGTGCAGGGCAACCACAAGGTCGAACGCAAAGTCGGTGATGACAAGGGCGGCACCATGCGCCTAGGCGCCTATAACGCCGTCCTGGCCGAAGGCTCGAAAGTCGCAGATGTCTATGGCAGCACCCAGATCGAGGAGCGCCACCGACACCGCTATGAAGTTGACATCAAGTACCGCGACAAGCTGGAAAAAGCGGGCCTGAACTTCTCGGGCATGTCGCCGGATGGCCGCCTGCCGGAAATCGTCGAATGGTCGGATCATCCATGGTTCATCGGCGTTCAGTACCACCCGGAACTGAAATCCAAACCCTTCGATCCGCACCCCCTATTCCGCGAGTTCGTGCGCGCCGCGAAAGACACCTCGCGCCTGGTCTGATCACGGACCGATAACAGTATTGTACCCCTCGGCGCGAAATATCTTTACGCGCCGACCAGTTACACGGTTAACTGCCGCCATAGCAGCGACAGGAGACCGGCCATGACCAACAAGATTACCCAAGCAGAGACCTTTGCCGCCCTGCATAAGAAGGGCGATCCGGTCATCCTTTACAATATCTGGGACCCCGGCAGCGCCGCCGCTGTGCGCGATGCAGGGGCTAAGGCACTCGCGACCGGCAGTGCTCCGGTCGCGATGGCACAGGGGTTTTCGGATGGGCAGAACATCCCCTTTGATGCGGCGCTGGACAACGCCCGCCGCATTGTTGAGGCGGTCGATATCCCGGTTACGATGGACCTTGAAGGCGCCTATGCCGAAGATACTTTTGGCATATCGGCCAATGTCAAACGCGCGCTGGAAACCGGCGTAGTCGGCTTCAACTTCGAAGACCAAATTGTTGGTACTAAAGAGCTTTATGACATTGAAACCCAAGCCGCGCGTGTCGCCGCCATGCGCGAATCTTGCGATGTTGCGGGTGTGCCTGCTTTCATCAACGCGCGCACCGATATTTTCCTCAAGGCCGCTCCGGAAACGCATGAACAGGCGATGCTGGATGATGCCATGGCCCGCGCCAAAGCCTATGCCGATGCTGGGGCTAGCGGCTTCTTTGCACCGGGACTGAAAGACGAAGCGATGATTGGCCAGCTTTGCGAAGCCACCGACCTGCCCGTCAACATCATCGCCCTGCCCGGCACGCCGGATACGCCAACGCTTGCAAAACTCGGCGTGGCGCGGATCAGCTATGGCCCGGTGCCTTATCGGCAAATGATCGCTTGGCTGCAGGACAAAGCCCGCGAGGCGCTGCAAACAGGCGGTTGATCCACTTTTAAGGGATTGCATTTTATGCGGTTCCTCCGCACCTTGCATCAGATACCAGCGGAGGAATTGCCGTGGCCAGAGGTTATTGGGTCGCCCATGTCGATGTAGACGACATCGAAACCTACAAATCGTATGTCGCTGCCAACGCGGCCCCTTTTGCCGAATATGGCGGCAAATTTCTGGTGCGTGGCGGTGAAAGAACCGAGGTCGAGGGCAAAGCCCGCGCCCGTACAGTCGTGATCGAGTTTCCCAGCTATGAACAGGCCCTGGCCTGTTATGAAAGTGCAGGATATCAGGCCGCCAAAGCCCTTCGCGATCCGGTTTCAACCGCTGATCTTGTGATTATTCAAGGCTATGAGGGCTAGCACCGCTTGGCGCGCCTCGAATTACGGAATATCTTGACCTCATGTTGAAAAAATTCTTCCAGGCCTTCCGGCCGCCGCAACATGACAAGTTGCCCGATCCTGATGCCGAACTGGCTTTGGGGGCGCTGCTGGTGCGCGTGGCGCAGGCCGATCGCGACTATAAGCTGGAAGAGATCAGCCTGATCGACCGCATCCTTGCGCGTCTCTACCAGCACAACGCGATCGAGGCCGCCAAGGTCCGCGCCACTTGTGAGAAGCTGCACGCAGCCGCCCCCGAAACCGACACGTTCGGCAAACTGATCCGCGAAACCACCAACCTGAACGAACGTCTGGCGGCTCTGGACGCGCTTTGGGAGGTGGTGCTGGCCGACGGCAATACGGATGAGGGCGAAGTCAAGATCGTCGAAGAAGCCCGCATTGCCATGGGTCTCAGCTTCAACGACAGTAAGGCCGCACGCGAACGGATACAAAGCCGCTTGGAAGCGACCTAAGCAGCCTCTATATATCTGACCATGTTCAGTGATTTCCTGTCCCGGCTCACGCAGCCGCAGCCCGACCCGCTTGTCGAAGATGACGCCCGTCTGGCCCTCACCTCCTTGTTGGTGCGCATTGCACGATCCGATAATGACTATGCCGATACCGAAATGGCCCGGATCGACCGCATCTCGGCTGAACGTTTTGGCCTGTCCCCGTTCGAAGCCGCCGCCCTGCGCGCCCGTGCTGAAGATCTTGAGGCAGAAGCCCCCGACACCGTCCGCTTTACCCGCGCCATCAAAGAGGCCATTGCCTATGATGATCGCCTAGCCGTGGTGCAGGCAATGTGGTCGGTTGCATTGGCAGATGGACACCGCAGCGGAGAAGAGGATTCGCTGCTGCGTCTCGTCGTAAGCCTATTGGGTGTCAGCGACGTGGATTCGGCACTGGCACGGCAAAAAGCAGCCAAGGCCTGAGCCAATTGCAGCACAGCCAAGCGAAAAGCCCAACTACGAAGCTGCTGGATAATTTTACCTGAGCTGAGAAATCTTGATGTCAGCTTCGAGTCCAATCTAGACATTGACGAGTGGCTACGCGCACTGTGAATCATGGCGCTGACGGAAGACCTGAAACAAATTCTAGAAACTGCTCTGCCAACCGATCCCAGCTTTCGTTGGATCGATAACGCCGTGATAGACAGCTGCCTTAGTGAAACCCGGCGATACGCCTCGGGGGGCTGCATCGAAGCCTTCTTGATGTCCGCGATGCGCCTATTGGCGCTCCCCCAAAATGGGCACACAAGGCTGATCCCGAATGATGCGATCTCGGTGCTGCCGCTGAGGTTCGTGAGCGTGGGGCGTTCAGTGCAAGTCATGGGGGCGGCACCAGGAGTAATTGCACCGCGAGGAAAATTGATCGCAATCAACGGTGCGGCTTTGAGCCAAATTGAAGCCACGGCAGAGAATTTTCTGGCGGGAACGTGCCAGAGGAAAAGGGTCATCGGTCCGATCCTTTTTGCGTGGCCGTACGCTTTGGCACATCTGGGTTTTTCGTCAAACGGCAAAGTGACCGAATATCATGTGCAGGACGAAAATGGGCAGATAGCGAATCTGAAATTGGCAAATGAACAGACGGTTCCCGGATCGATGCTCTACCCGAGAAACGAGCACGGCAAGGCTGATCCAGCTTGGGAACCCGAGATTTTTGTGGAAATACAGGACTGGCAAGAGCTTGGGCTATCAATAGTGTTACCAAGCTTCTTTGATCCGAACGAAAGTGCGCTACCCAAAGCCATCTCAGCCGCAGTGGAACATGTGCGCGCCGGCTCGACCAAAACACTTCTGATTGACGTTCGCGGAAATACTGGTGGCGACTTTCTTTTAACGATGCCCTTGATCGACGCGATCTCGGAAAGCGCAATCAAGCAGGTTGTTGTGCTTGTCGATAAATTCACGTTTTCCGCAGCGATAGTGTTTGTAGCCATCCTTAGACATCGATTGGGAAACAGGTTCAAACTCATTGGAGAAGAAATGGGTGACGGATTGATGTTCTTTGCCGAGGGCGGGTTGCTCGATTTGCCGGTTAGCGGAGCGGTCGTTCGATACTCATCAGCCTTTCACGACTGGAAGAATGGAACGTCTGACGAAACCACACCGCCCGATATCGCGCGGCAAATCGTACCCGCAGGAGCACTGAGTTTGGATTTGGAATGGGTCGCACGGCCTACTGGTGAGGATGGAAACGTCGCATTCTATCAACAAGTTCTCAAAAGCGTGAGCGATTAGACGAACGGCCGGTAAGTCCCGCAATGTCGGCATTGGATATCGTTCATATGATGGTGGTGTCGATAGCCTGAGAACCGTCACTGCAAATCTCATAAGCTTACCTGTCTGTTCGCCCTAACGGCACGCAAATCGCCCAACCAACTGACAATTCTGACAGCGTCATTGGCCAAATTGGCTATTTCTCAGCGTGAACTTGTTATTTGCGCATTGCATTAGCCCGATTTTTCAGCCCTATTACCGCACCAACACCAATCATATCTGGACAGCCCGTGACAGACGCCGCTCCCGTCATCGAGATCAAGAACCTTCACAAAAGCTTTGGCCAACTTGAGGTGCTCAAGGGCGTGGATATCACCGCGCATCGCGGCGACGTTGTCTCGCTGATCGGGTCTTCAGGCTCGGGGAAATCCACCCTATTACGCTGCTGCAACCTGTTGGAAGACAGCCAAGAAGGCGAGATTTTGTTCAAAGGCGAACCAGTCCGCTGGACCGGCAGCCACAATCACCGTCGTCCAGCCGACCCCAAACAGGTGCTACGCATCCGCACCAATCTGTCGATGGTGTTTCAGCAGTTTAATCTGTGGGCGCATATGACCATCCTGCAAAACGTGATGGAGGCCCCCGTCACCGTTCTGGGCCGAGATCGATCCGAGGTTGAGGACAGCGCTCGCAGGTATCTGGAAAAGGTCGGCATCGGCGACAAATGCGATGTTTATCCGGCACAGCTGTCGGGCGGACAGCAACAGCGCGCCGCCATAGCGCGGGGGCTGTGCATGGAACCGCAGGCGCTGCTGTTCGATGAACCGACCTCGGCGCTCGATCCCGAACTGGAACAGGAAGTGATCAAGGTGATCAAGGATCTGGCCGCGGAAGGTCGCACCATGATAATCGTGACCCACGACATGAAGATGGCTGCGGATATCTCGAGCCATGTCGTCTTCCTGCATCAGGGCCTGATCGAAGAAGAGGGCCTGCCAGAAGATCTATTCACCACCCCTGAATCCGAACGGCTTCAGGGCTTTCTCTCCGCCACTCAGGCGGCTTAATCAACGGACAGAACCAATAAGGGGAGTAAAAATGAAAAACCTGATTCTGACCACTGCAGCACTGGCGCTGACCGCCGGTATCGCCATGGCCGATACCGTGCGCATGGGCACCGAGGGCGCCTATGCGCCTTGGAACTTCATCAACGACGCGGGCGAGATCGACGGTTTCGAACGTGAACTGGGCGATGAGCTGTGCAAGCGCGCGAATCTGGAATGCGAATGGGTCAAGAACGACTGGGATTCGATCATTCCGAACCTGGTGTCGGGCAACTATGACGTGATCATCGCAGGTATGTCGATCACCGACGAGCGCGACGAAGTCATCGACTTCACCCAGAACTATACGCCACCGGATCCGTCTGCCTATGTTGCGCTGTCCGATGACGTTGACGTCGCTGGTGGCGTTGTCGCAGCTCAGACCGGAACCATTCAGGCAGGTTACATTGCTGAATCCGGTGCAACTCTGGTCGAATTCGCCAGCCCTGAAGAAACCATCGCAGCCGTCCGCAACGGCGAAGCCGATGCTGTGCTGGCTGACAAATCCTTCCTCGCACCGATCGTCGAAGAAGACGGTGAGCTGAAATTTGTTGCCGATGACGTACCGCTGGGCGGTGGCGTCGGCATGGGCATCCGTGAATCGGACGGTGAACTGAAAGAAAAGTTCAACGCAGCGATCCAATCCATGAAGGATGATGGCAGCCTGAACGAGCTGATCACCAAGTGGGAAGTGTCCTCGACCTTCTAATCTAATGATCCAAGTGGCGCGCCCTGAACGCTGGGCGCGTCGCTACAGCGCCCTTGCCAGTCTAAGAGGCCCGCCATTTTCTCGTACTGCTCCGATCCCGATACGCTGGGTACATTCCGTTGGTTCTCATGCTACCTGACCAACGGCGTCCACTGGTCGTTCTACGCCTCATTCCTCAAGGTGCTGGCCTTGCTGGCGGTCACCGCCCCGGTTGCATTGGGTTTTGGCTTTGTCGGAGCCATGGCAGCGCGCTCGCATATCCCGCCGGTTAGCTGGTTGGGCAAAGGGTATATCGCGATCGTACGCGGCGTGCCCGATATTGCTTTTTTCATGTTCTTCGTGATCGCTCTGGATCAAGGTTTTGAGTGGGTAAGACACAAGATTCTCTGCCCCGACTGGACCGATCCGATCCGTCAGGGCAACGATTTCCTGGTCTGCCAGGCCGCCAAACTGCCACTGGGCAGCGCCCCTGAATGGGTGCACGAAACCTACGGCTTTTTCCTCGCGGTCATCACATTTTCCATCGTGTTCGGCGCATTCGCCGCCAATGTCCTGTTCGGAGGCATGCGCGCCGTGCCGCATGCTCAGCTGGAAACGGCAGAAGCCTACGGCATGACCCGACGCCAGACATTCTGGAAAATCCTTGTTCCTCAAATGTGGGTCTATGCCCTGCCCGGTCTGTCCAACCTTTGGATGGTGTTGATCAAGGCGACCCCCCTGCTGTTCCTGCTGGGGGTCGAAGATATCGTCTATTGGGCCCGCGAATTGGGCGGCACAAAAACTTCGAAATTCACGCAGTACCCCCATGGCGATTGGCGCATGTGGTACTTCCTTGGATTGCTGATCTTCTACCTTGGCATGACGCGTTTCTCCGAACTCGGGCTTGAAAAACTGATGCGTCGCCTGTCCCACGGTCAGGCCACATCAGGCGGCGAGCTTCTGCGTAAGGAGACCACCGCATGAGCTGCATCCAGACCATACAGGATTATGGCCTCCGTTCGCTTGGCTTCGGTGAACGCCTTCTGCCCAAGACCGATTTCACATTGTGTGAGCAGTTCACCCTGATCGGCTCGGGCATGATCTGGAACGTCTATTTCGGTGCGATGGCGCTGGCGACCGGGTTCTTTCTGGCCACGGCACTGGCCGTTGGAAAAGCGTCCACCAACAAATGGCTGCGCAAACCGTCCGAGTGGTTCATCTTCCTGTTCCGTGGCTCGCCGCTCTTCATTCAGTTCTTCTTTGCGTATTTCTTCTTCCTGTCGCTGAAGAAAACTTACCCGATGTTCGACGCTCTGACCTCGGCTTGGCTGGGCGCCCTGATTGTGCTGTTCCTGAACACAGCCGCCTATTCGGGCGAGATCTTTTATGGCGCCCTACGCTCGATCCCCAAGGGAGACATCGAAGCGGCAGATGCCTACGGCATGTCGGGCTGGTCCCGGTTCCGCCGCATCGTCTGGCCCACCATGCTGCGGCTGGCATGGCCCGCCTATACGAACGAGGCGATCTTTCTGTTCCACGCAACTACGCTGGTCTTCTTCTCGGCCTTCCCGGCCTGGCAGCAAAGGGGCGATGCGCTGTACTACGCCAGCTATTTCGCGGACAAGACGTTCAACCCGTTCATCCCCTACCCGATTCTGGCATTCTATTTCATCCTGTTGACGCTGGTGATCGTTTGGGGGTTTGGCATGATCAACAAACGCCTGAACCGCCACCTGCCAGCCGAGCGAAAAGCAAAGATGCGGTTCCGCCTGAACCTTGCCCGCTAAGCCCAGTCCACTGGATTGAGTCGGAACAGTTTCGAAAGCTGCTCGTAGACTTCTGGCACCTCGTGCTTCAACGCACGGGGGCGCTCGAAGAATACTTCGACCGAGACCGCAAAGAACTCTTCATGCCCCGTCGCACCATAGGGGTCGATTACCGTACGCCGCCCGCTCTCAACAGCGTGGACATGCGCGTCATAGGCGGTCAGGAAAACCTTTTCCCATTCGGCAAAACTCTGCCCTTCGCTCAGGATCGGCACACCATTCGTACCTCCGGACAGATCATCAATCTGATGCGCAAATTCATGTAGCACCACATTCTGCCCATCGCGATCATCCAGCGCGCCCTGCCGGCTGTGTGCCCATGACAAAATGACCGGCCCGCGATCCCAGCTTTCTCCGGTTCGTACGATCTCTTTCTCCGAGACTACATAACCCGAGCGTCGCTGCTGCTTTGACTTGAACGCATTGGGATAGATCAGAATGGTCGTCAGATTGTCATACCAAAGATCGCTGTTGATCACGAGAAGACAGGCCTGCGCCGCAATCGACAGCTCCATCTCTTCGGTCACTTCCAGCCCGTCGCAGCCATAAAAGCTGACCTGATCCAGAAACAGATTCACTTTGCCATCCAGGTGGCTGCGCAATGAGGCGGGTAGCCGCCGGATGATGGGCACCTGTTGTTCGATGATGTCACCCTGATGCGAGGTCAGATGGGTCGCCAGCAGTGCCGCGCGGGCCTGCTTTTTGGACCAGAGGTAATAGCCGATCCCGCCTGCGACCAGTAACGCAATAGTAAGAAGGATGAACATACCCGAGACTATAGGGATCACCGCGCCAGGCACAATCAGGTGCCTGAATGTTGTACAACTCGGAAGAAAGCGGTTTTGATCCCTGTACAAGTTGGAAGATTTCCAGCTTCGGCCCTTATCGCAAAAAGCGTTGACTCATAATTTGATCAAATTTAGTGACAAGGCCCTAATCCTGATTTAAACCTCTCGTGACAAGACCACGGAGCCCCCAATGGACCTGAGCGCCCTGCACACATTTCGCGTCGCCGCCTGTGACCTGAACGGACAGATGCGCGGCAAACGCGTGCCGCCCTCCTATGCCACCAAGCTGGATAAGGGGGCTGTTCGAATGCCGTTCTCAGCGCTCAATGTCGATCTTTGGGGAGCCGATATTGATGGCAGCCCGCTGGTCTTCGAAAGCGGAGATGCCGATGGCGTCCTGCGTCCGACGGGGCGTGGCCCAGTGCCGGTGCCCTGGCTCGACACAGCCACGGCTCTGGTGCCCATGTGTCTCTATCACGATGATGGTACACCCTTTGCAGGCGATCCCCGGCACGCGCTATCTTCAGTACTGGACCGCTATGCAGAACGAGGCTGGTCGGTTGTTGCCGCCACTGAGCTGGAATTCACTCTGCTCGACGCTTCAGGCGACCAACCGCAAGCTCCTATCAACCCGGTCACCGGTCGCAGGCTGCAGGACGAGGCCGTTCTGTCGATGGCCGAGATGGATGCCTTTGATGCGTTTTTCACCGATCTCTATGATGGCTGCACCGCAATGGGCATCCCGGCCCAAACCGCCATTTCTGAGAGCGGGATTGGCCAATTTGAGATCAACCTGAATCATCAGGACGCCTTGCGCTGCGCCGATGATACGTGGCTTTTCAAAGGCTTGACGCGGGGTCTTGCACGGAAACACGGATTCACTGCGACCTTCATGGCCAAGCCTTACGCCGAGGATGCTGGCAACGGGATGCATGTGCACTTCTCGGTTATAGACGCTGATGGCCAAAATATCTTTGACGACGGGGGGCCCGAAGGCACCGAATTGCTGCGCTCAGCGGTTGCGGGATGTCTGGCCGCAATGCCCGGCTCAACCCTGATCTTCGCGCCGCACGGAAACTCTTACACACGGCTTGTACCCAACGCGCACGCCCCCACCGGGGCAAGCTGGGCCTATGAGAACCGCACAGCCGCCCTGCGCATTCCGGGCGGTGCCCCTGCCGCCCGACGGATCGAACATCGCGTCGCTGGGGGAGACATCAACCCCTATCTCATGCTGGCCGCCGTGTTAGGTGCCGCGCTGCTTGGTATCGAAGACGGCTTAGAGCCCCCTGCTCCGATATCCGGAAATGCTTATGAGGTTGCAGACCTTCCGCAGCTTGCTCCCGACTGGTCCTCGGCAATTTCCGCATTTGAGACAGACCCGTTGGTTGCGCGCATCTTCCCTGCTGACCTGATCCGCAACATGGCGATGACAAAACGTCAGGAAATCGCGCGCTTCGCAGAGCGGCCCCCAGAAAGCCACTGGCTTAGCTATCTTGAGAGCGTATGAGCCTCTTGCCCGCCTCGTTCTGCTCCGCTAGAATAAATTTGATCAAATTTGGTGAACTATGAAAATCGGCATCCTTGTAACCGGCCACCCACCCGACGAATTGTATGATCAATTCGGGGAATATGATGGAATGTTTCGTGCATTGCTGGGCGGCAACGGCTTCGAATTCCAGACATACGCAGTCGTCGATGGCGAGTTTCCTGAGGACGCACATCAGGCGGATGGATGGGTCATCACGGGCTCACGCCATGGTGCTTACGAAGATCACCCGTGGATACCACCACTCGAGCAATTGATCCGGGACATTCAGAAAACCGGAAACCCGCTGATCGGTGTCTGCTTTGGTCACCAGATCATCGCGCAAGCCCTTGGTGGAAAAGTGGAAAAGTTCAAAGATGGTTGGGCCATTGGACGCACCGATTATCGTTTTGGCGATCAAACCGTCACCCTGAACGCATGGCATCAGGATCAGGTGACCCAACTGCCCGAAGGTGCTGTGGTCACTGGCACGAATGACTTTTGCCAAAACGCCATGGTCACTTATGGCGATACGATCTGGACCGTGCAGGCCCATCCTGAATATGGAAATGACTTCATTCAGGGCTTGATGGAGACCCGAGGCAAAGGCGTGGTTCCTGATGCGTTGATGCAGGAGGCCGCGAACCGGCATGATGCCCCGGATGACAATGCCAAAATCGGTCGCCACATGGCAGAATTCCTAAAGAAAGCGAGGGCCTGATGGCCGACTGGACAGATCAGCTGCCTGAAGCGGCGCGCACCTATTTCGAAGGCAAACGGCTGGATGAGGTTGAATGCATCATCTCTGACCTGCCCGGCATCGCCCGCGGCAAGGCGGTCCCGGCGTCGAAATTCGCAAAGCAATCCTATTTTCACCTACCCGACAGTATTTTCTACCAAACTATTACTGGGGATTGGGGCGAAGCCGCAGGTGAAGATGGTTTCATTGAACGCGACATGATCCTGAAGCCTGATTTCTCAACTGCGTCGGCTGCACCCTGGACGGGTGACTGGACGTTGCAGGTGATTCACGACGCGTTCGACCGGGATGGGGAACCGATCCCCTTCAGCCCGCGCAATGTGCTTAAACGCGTTGTGAAGATGTACCATGACAAGGGTTGGAAGCCGGTTGTCGCCCCTGAGATGGAATTTTTCCTTGTCGCGCCGAATGTAGACCCTGCGCAAGGGATCAAGCCGATGATGGGCCGCTCGGGCCGTCCGGCGGCGGCGCGGCAGGCCTATTCGATGACGGCGGTCGATGAATTCGGGCCGGTGATCGACGACATCTACGACTTTGCCGAGTTTCAGGGGTTTGAAATCGACGGGATCACGCAAGAAGGCGGGGCCGGTCAATTAGAGATCAATCTGCGTCATGGCGATCCTGTAAAACTGGCCGATGAGGTATTCTACTTCAAACGTCTGATCCGCGAAGCCGCGCTGCGTCACAACTGCTTTGCGACGTTCATGGCGAAACCGATCGAAGATGAGCCGGGCTCGGCCATGCACATCCATCACTCGATTATCGACATGGAATCGGGTCAAAATATTTTCTCGGGCCCTCAGGGCGGAGAAACGGACGCCTTCTACAACTTCATCGCCGGCTTGCAAAACCACCTGCCCGCAGGGCTTGCGGTGATGGCGCCGTATGTGAATTCTTATCGCCGCTACGTCAAAGACCACGCGGCTCCGATCAATCTGGAGTGGGCGCGCGACAACCGCACAACCGGCATTCGCGTACCTCTGTCCGGCCCCGAGGCGCGACGGGTCGAGAATCGCATCGCAGGCATGGACTGCAACCCTTATCTGGGCATCGCATTGTCACTGGCCTGCGGCTATTTGGGGCTGACTCAGCAAGAACGCCCACGCCGCCAATTCTACGGTGACGCCTATGAAGGCGACGGCGATATCCCTCAGATCATGGGTGAAGCCCTGGACTTGTTTGATGAAGCCACCGCCCTGCACGAAGTTCTGGGTCCTGAATTCGCCCGCGTCTACGGCATCGTCAAGCGTGCTGAGTACGAAGAGTTCTTGCAGGTCATTTCCCCATGGGAACGCGAGCATCTGCTGATGAACGTCTAAGGCAACGACGCGATGAACCTGCTGTATTCCAATGATCGCAAGGCGGAGTACCCGCCGAGCTGGTACGCCGCGACTGCGCATCCATTCGACCGCTATCCGGCACTTGTAGGCGACCACACCGCGGACGTCTGCATTGTCGGGGGCGGATATACCGGCCTTTCGGCCGCTTTGCATTTAGCTGAGGCCGGGTTCGATGTTGTCCTGCTCGAAGCTCACCGCGCGGGCTTTGGCGCTTCGGGTCGCAACGGAGGCCAACTGGGCAGCGCACAGCGGATGGACCAGGAGGATCTTGAGCGGCTCGTTGGCGATGACGACGCCTTAAAGCTTTGGGATCTGGCCGAAGATGCAAAGGATCTGGTCAAATCACTGATCTCAAAGCATCAGATCGACTGCGATCTGAAGCCAGGAATTGCGGTTCTTGGCTTCAACGACTCGGAGCGCGCTGAGCTACATGATCACGCGGCGCATCTGTCGGGCAGATACAAATACGACCAAATCGACGCCCTGGATGCCGATGCTGCGCGCGGGCTTTGTCCCTCACCTGCCTATGCGGGTGGGTATCTGGACAATGGTGCGGCGCATTTGCATCCGTTGAACTATGCGCTTGGCCTTGCGCGCGCCGCGGTCGGAGCGGGGTTACGACTGCATGAAGACACCGAGGTTCTTGGCATCGATCAGGGCGCTCGCGTGACTGTGCGCACGGAAAAAGGCAAGATCACCGCAGATCAGGTTATTCTGGCCTGCAACGGATATCTCGGCGATCTGAACCGACAAGTTGCATCGCGCGTGATGCCCATCAACAATTTTATCGCGGCAACCGAACCACTGGGCGCTGAGACGCAAAAGGTATTGGCCAAGGATATCGCCGTTGCTGACACGAAATTCGTGGTGAACTACTTCCGGTTAAGCGCAGATGGAAGGCTACTGTTTGGGGGTGGCGAAAGCTATGGTTATCGTTTCCCCGAGGACATCGCCGCCAAGGTGCGCAAACCGATGACCGAGATTTACCCGCATCTGCGAGACGTCAAGATTGACTATGCTTGGGGTGGAACCCTCGGTATCACCATGCGGCGTATGCCCTACCTCGCCCGGATCGCACCGAATATTCTGTCCGCCTCGGGTTATTCCGGTCACGGCGTTGGCACTGCGACCCATGCGGGGCAACTAATGGCACTGGCTATTCAGGGACAGGCTGAGGGATTCGATACCATGGCCCGCGTTCCTGCGCTGCCATTCCCTGGTGGACCCGCATTGCGAACGCCCCTGTTGATCTTGGCGATGACTTGGTACGCGATGCGCGACAGGCTGGGTATCTGAACACATTCCATACGACGAATTGGTGAAATCTCGCTGACGATGCGAATTGGGACTTGGCTTGTCTGTGCATCGAATTTATATTTCCCAAAGATAAAATTCGGGAAATCCAAATATGACGCTTGTACCCAACGTTCATGAAGCCGAACCTATCCCCGCAGCCGCAAGAGACGCCATTGACGCCCTGATGAAGTCAGGCGATCTGTTCCGCTATACCGCACCGCAGGATGCGCCTGTCGCCCTGCTGGAAACAGAGTTCGCAGAACTACTCGGCACGAAATACGCGCTCGCTGTTTCGTCCTGTTCCGCAGCGCTATTTCTGTCGCTCAAAGCGTTGGGCTTACCCCGCGATGCGCGGGTTCTGATTCCCGGATTTACCTTTGCGGCCGTGCCGTCTTCAATCGTGCACGCGGATTGCATTCCGGTTCTGTGCGAAGTCGGCGACAATTATCGCGTCGATATGGCCGACTTCGCCGCCAAGCTCGACAGCGTGCAGGCGGTGATCATTAGCCACATGCGCGGTCATACTTCGGATATGGACGCCATCATGGAGCTGTGTGACGCACGCGATATCCCGGTGATCGAAGATGCAG
Source organism: Ruegeria sp. AN6 (assembly GCF_056540425.1). Taxonomy (NCBI): domain Bacteria; kingdom Pseudomonadati; phylum Pseudomonadota; class Alphaproteobacteria; order Rhodobacterales; family Roseobacteraceae; genus Ruegeria; species Ruegeria sp. AN6. The sequence goes on along the minus strand of NZ_JBQFWR010000001.1, from coordinate 16,466 downwards.
CCCACTCATTGGGTACCACATGGCATGGGCGCAGTATTGGCACCATCGGCAAGGTCGGCTGCTTCTCGTTCCAATCCTACAAGATGATCAACGCCGGTGAAGGTGGCATTCTGGTCAGCGATGATGCTGATCTGGTTGCTCAGGCGGTCATCATGTCGGGTGCGTACGAGCATAACTGGAAAAAGCACTCAGGTTCGCCCGAGCTGGAACAGGCCTTTGCCCGCTGGCAGAACCGGTTGCCACTGTACAATCTGCGCATGAGCAACCTCAGCGCCGCAGTGATCCGTCCTCAGCTTCCCGAACTGGCGCGCCGCGTGCGGGACGGCCTGGCGAACCATGACTACGTGGCCGATCGCCTGAACACCTCACCCTATATCAATGTCCCTGCCCCGCTTGCACCCGAGCAGCGCGCACCGGATTCAATCCAGTTCAATCTAGTTGACCTTAACGACGAAGAAATTCGCGCCTTCGCCGCTGCTTCCGAAGCGCGTGGCGTCAAAGTGCAGGTGTTTGGCATGAGTCAGGACAATGCCCGCGCCTTCTGGAACTGGCAATTCCTGCCCGAGCAGTTTGATCTGCCGCAGACCCGCGCGATGTTGATGAAGGCCTGTGATGTGCGCCTGCCTGTGCGCCTGACACGCGAAGAGCTGGACGTCATTGCCGACATCCTACTGGCCTCGATTGGTGAAGTTGTTGGTCCGATGCCGGTTTATGGAACCTAACTCTAACGCCTGCCCAGATCAAACTCCTGTATTGACAGAAACAATGCATCAATCCCATCGGGGGTTGGTGCAATACGCGATAGTATTCCTGCAACGGCGAGGCCCGCATCGGTTTGCACGAGGAACGGTGCACCAGAATCTCCCATCATGACCGGGCAAATCCCATGGAAAAGCCCATCACCTGACGGGTTTGGGGCACATGAGCCCGTTTGACTCAGCACATGCGGGCGCAATCCGGGATACCCTACGACCGAACCGCCCCTCTCAGCTGTCTGGGAAATTGGGAAAAAGCCCAACTGAGCTCCAATCGGTTGGTCCAGCTCCAATACGGCCCAATCCAAATCAGCGCGATTGTTGAAACGACCTCCAACACCCTGCTCTGCATCAAGTCGGTAGGCAGCGACGGATGAAACAGCAATGGCCTTACCGCGTTGATAACCCGATGCAAAGCGGATGCTGCCAGGAGGGATCCAGCGCTGACGGGCAGTGTTGAACAGACAATGCGCTGCGGTCAGAACCAAATGTTCAGCGACAAGAACACCCGTGCAGTGCGAGCGTTGGCTACGACTGGCAAAATTGACGCGCCCTATCGCGCGCCAAGGTTCAGTCGAAGCGTCCAGAATTTCGCGCGCGCGGATATCATCGCAGCCCGCAGCGGAATCCTGTCCTAATGTGCAGACAGGTTCCCAGATCGACGTGAACTGCCCTTGTGCTGCAGTCTGGAATGCCCAAAGCAACGCGCACAGCACAAACAGCCAGCGCATCGGTAAAATCAGCTCAGCTTTGAAAGCTTCTGCTGCAAATCGGCAAGCTGCTTCTTGATGTCGTCCAGATCTTCTTTCGGCTCGGACGGTGCCTCAGCCTCTTGTTCGGGGCTGGACCAATTACCAGCCAGCCCCCCGGTCATGGCCTTCAGGAAAGCCTTTTGCTGCGCCTGCATCGCGTCGAAACCCGGCATCTGTGACATCGGGTTCATCGCATTCATGTTTTCCATCATCTTGGACTGGCTTTCGCGCAGCATCTCGAACGAGCTCTGCAAGAATTGTGGCATCATACCCCCGCCCGGCACCATGTAGCTACGGACCAGATCATTCAGGACGTTAACCGGCAGTACATTCTCGCCACGGCTTTCATGTTCAGCAATGATTTGCAGCAGATATTGCCGGGTCAGGTCATCGCCGGTTTTCAGGTCAATAATCTGCACTTCGCGCCCGTCGCGGATGAAGCCCGCGATATCTTCAAGCGTCACATAATCGCTGGTCTCAGTGTTATACAGCCGACGGCTGGCATAACGCTTGATCAGCAGAGGTTTTTCTTGTTCCGACACCCTGTACCCTCCCCAAGGATGATGCGTTGCAGCAGAGGTTATGCGACTGCAGAACAAAAAGAAAGGGCAGGTCAAGCGACCTGCCCGCAGCGATTGCACCATTTGGGAGGAATGGGTGCTAAGTCGCAGTCTTATCTTACTTTGCAGTTGCTGCTTTCTTTGCTGCAGCAGTCACCTCGTTGGTGGCTTTTTTGACAGCTGCGGTTGCATCTTCTGCAGCGTCTTTGCCAGCCGCCATCAGCAGCTCAACGGTTTCGGTCTGAACTTTTTTCGCAATCTCAGCGAAAGCAGCCAGGTTTTCAGCAGCAACTTCAGCCGACGCGCTTGCGAAGTCGGTTGCGGCTTTTGCGTAATCTGCAGGCTCGGTTTTTGCTTTCGACATCTCGGTCAGTTTGGCCAGAGTTTCTTTGGTCCATTTGTTCGAGATTTCAGCCGATTTTTCAGCTGCGTCCAGAGCAACACCCGACAGCTTTTCGTTCAGCGAAGCGGTCGATTTGAATGCGTCTTCCAGAGCGGTTGTGTCAACCGGGAACGCGCCCATCATGTCTTTCAGGGTCGCGGTAAAGTCTTGGGTCTTTGCCATTGTCCTAAATCCTTCTAGCCGTTCCGGGCCCACCCCGGTTCTCATCAGCTTGAAGGCAATATGATTGCTGCATCGCAGCATTGCAAGTTTTTTCTTGCTGCGATGCAGCAATTTTTGAGTTTCATAATGATATCAGCGGTTTGCCTTGACCAAAACATAGGTCCCCGGAGCTGGACAAAGGCGGGGATGGTTCGAATCGCCGGTATCGCGTGCAGGAACCTGCTTACCTGACCGCTTCTTCAACCACGCTTCCCACATCGGCCACCACGAACCTTCATGGAAATCAGCCTCCTTCAGCCAAGTCTCAGCATCCGCTTTAAGATCAGGGTTGGTATAGTGGCCGTATTTCTTCTTACTGGGCGGATTGACGATGCCTGCGATATGACCGGATTCAGACACGACAAAGGATTTTGATTTCGAACCCATCTGCTGCACACCGCGATAGCAGTCTTTCCAGGCCGCGATATGGTCTGTTTCACAGGTAATCGCCATCAGAGGCACATCCACATCTTTGATATGCAGTTTATGCCCCAGCAATTCGAACCCATCCGTCACCAAACCGTTGCCCTGACATAAACCGCGCAGATACTGGATCGCCATCTTACCTGGCAGATTGGCCCCATCCCCGTTCCAGTAAAGCAGATCGAAGGCGGGCGGCGTCTCTCCCATCATGTAGCTGCGGATCGCCGGTGTGTAGATCAGATCCCGTGAACGCAGGAAAGACATCGTCCGGCCAATGATCCAGGCCTTCAGCACCCCGTCTTTTGAAACCTGATCTTCGATCCCATCTACGAAATCGTTTTGCAGGAACGGCGTAAATTCACCCTGCTCTCCAAAGTCCGTCAAGGTTGTGAAGAAGGTAGCCGATTTGACAGATTTGTCGCCACGCTGCTTCATCAGCGAAAGGGTTAGGCTGAGTGTCGTTCCAGCAATGCAATACCCAACTGCATTGACCTGCTTGACCTTGCAGATTTTCTTCACCTCTTCGATGGCAGTCAGGAACCCTTCCTGAATATAGTCCTCCATCCCGATATCGGCGTGCGAGCTATCGGCATTCACCCAGCTGACCACAAACAGGGTATAGCCCTGCTCGGTCACCCATTTGATCAGGCTGTTCTGGGCCTTCAGGTCGAGGATATAGAACTTGTTGATCCAGGGCGGGAACAGCACGATCGGGGTTTCATGCACCGTCTCGGTCACCGGTTTATATTGGATCAGTTCCATCATCCGGTTGCGGTAAACGACGTCTCCGGGCGTTGTCGCGATATTGCCACCGATCTCAAAGGCGCTTTCGTCGGCGAGCCGAACAACCATCTCGCCGTCATTGGCCTCAAGATCGGATACGAGGTTTTCAAGCCCTTGTATTAATGATTGACCTTCAGTCTCGACGGCTTTCTCCAGGGCATCGGGGTTGGTGGCCAGAAAATTGGTCGGTGCCATCATATCGATGATCTGTTGCGAGAAATAACGCAGGCGCTGTTTGTCTTTGGTGTCTAGGTCATCAACAGATGCGACAGCCTGAGCGATCGCATCAGCATTGGTCTGGTATTGCTGGCGGATCAAGCGGAAATAGGGGTTGGTGTCCCACATCGGGTTGGAAAACCGCTTATCTTTGACTGGGGCGTCCGGCTCTTCGCTTTCGCCAGAAGTCATCGCTTTCTGCGCTTCGGCAAAGTTGAGTACTGACTTTCCCCAATACTCGATCTGTTGTTCCAGCAGCTTTGAAGGGTTTTGCATAACATCAGCCCAATAGGCTGTTGCTGCTTTTGCAAAAAGCTCTTGATTCGGGCCGTCTAACGCAGGGGTATGCGGCGTTTTTCCCGCCATGACTTCGACGAGGCGTTTGGACAATTCTTCGACTTTGCCCATATTTTCTTTAAGTCGTTCAATATGTTCTTCAGTCAATTCTGGCGTCTGGTCGTCGGTAGTTGTCATTTTAACAATTCCCCCCTAGTCTCGCTGCTGTGCAGAATAACGTCGTAGGCGTCGGGGGGCAAAGCGGCGAATGGTCCGAATTCTCAGGCTGATACTCAGGAGGCACATTCGATGCGCTACATGATGACTTACGACCTGATGGAAACCATGCGTAACACCAACCAATGGCTTGGTGCAACCGCAAGCGCGATGGCGTCCTACCCCCTGTTTTCGATGACACCCAATCCGGCCTTCAACTGGATGGCAGCTTGGGGTGAAGTAACCGAGCGAACATTCCAACGTATGATCGTCAAACCCGATTGGGGTATTCGCACCTTCACCTGCGAAGATGGCAAGGACCATTTGGTCGATGTCACAACAGTGATTGAGCGCCCGTTCGGCGATCTGATCCACTTCCGCGTCAACGGGCGCGAAGAGCAGCCTCGCAAAGTTCTGCTGGTGGCACCCATGTCGGGCCATTATGCAACGCTGCTGCGCTCGACCGTCAAAAGCTTGTTGGTCAATTGTGAAGTTTACATCACTGATTGGCATAATGCGCGCGATATCCCCGTGTCCGAAGGCAAATTCGATGTTGAGGATTACACCCTCTACCTTGTCGATTTTATGAAAGAGCTCGGGCCCGACACACATGTTGTCGCTGTTTGCCAGCCCGCCCCTCTGACATTGGCGGCAACGGCCTATCTGGCCGAAGTCGAACCAAAAGCGCAGCCCAGTACACTGACCCTAATCGGAGGGCCGGTCGATCCCGATGCGACACCAACCGAGGTCACGGATTTTGGTCGCCGCGTAACAATGGGCCAACTGGAAGAAACCATGATCCAGCGCGTTGGTTTCAAATACAAAGGGGTCGGTCGCATGGTCTATCCCGGCCTGCTGCAACTTGCCTCGTTCATGTCGATGAATGCCGAGCGTCACAGCAAGGCGTTTTCGGACCAAATCCAGCGGGTGATCCGGGATGAAGCTTCGGATCACGATGCCCACAACCGGTTCTATGATGAATATCTTGCCGTGATGGACATGACGGCCGAGTTCTACCTTTCAACCGTCGAACGGGTCTTTAAGAACCGCGAGATTGCGAGGAACGAATTTGTTGTCGCCGGACACAAGGTGGATATCGGCAAGATTACCGATGTCGCCGTGAAATCGGTTGAAGGCGCGAATGACGATATCTCGGCACCTGGTCAGTGCATTGCAGCGCTTGATTTGTGCACCGGCCTGCCGGACAGCAAAAAAGCCAGCCATGTCGAACCTGGCGCTGGCCATTATGGTATTTTCGCGGGCCGCAGTTGGCGTGACAACATCCGCCCGCTTGTGATTGATTTCATGAATGAAAATAGCCGTAAGCCACGCCGTCGCGCCGCCAATCGCAACAAAGTGGCCTGAGCGGCACCGCAGCTAAGGAACTCTCCTTCAGCTGCGACTGCGGCGCGCTTTCTGGCCGCATCACAGAGCGCGGCGTCAAATCAGGCACCCATGTCGTCTGCTTCTGCCATGATTGTCGCGCAGCTCAACTGTATTTCAAACAGCCAGACCCGGCCCCCGGCCCTGTCGATATTTTTCAGATGGCCCCGGAAGAAATCGGGATTAACCGAGGAGCCGAGCACTTGGCTGTGATGCAGCTTAGTCCCAAGGGCATGTTGCGGTGGTATGCCAAATGCTGCAACGCGCCATTGGCAACAACGCCATTGACCCCCAAATTTCCATTCGCGGGGGTTATTGTGAAACGCATCCTCGACAGCAACAGTCTTGGTCCCGTTACCACACGCGGATTTGTGCCCGGGCCTGATGGCAAACAATCTCATGAAAAAATTCGCTATGCGGCCATGGGATTGCTGAAGCGGGTTCTAAAATCGCGCCTGTCGGGAAGCTGGAAGAAAACACCGTTTTTCGATTCCGAGACGGGCACCCCCGTTGCTCCACCGACCATTTTAACAAAAGAAGAACGAGCAGCTTTCTACGACTAGGTCAGCCGTAGCGGAGTTTGAATCCAGTCCAGCAGCGATTCAGTTACTGTGTTAGGAGCTTCCAGTGTTGGGAAATGTCCAGCTCCATCAATTACATGCAGCACCGCATCCGGAATGAGATCTGCCATGAAAGTGTGTTTCTGCGCCGTGTTTTCGGCATCATGAGCACCGCACATGATCACGGTCGGCGTCTTGATCCGTCGCAACGTGCCTTGCTGATCCGGACGCCGCTGCAACATTCGCATCTGTCGCACAAACACTTCCGGCCCCAACGCCCCGGGCATCTGCAATACATCATCGAGAATCGGAATTCGTTTCGGTCCTGGGGCCAGCATGTCTGAACCGACCACTCTGCGTATGACGTCGTCCAACCGTCCCGCCTGCGCCCCTATGATCAATTCTTCGCGGTCTGCAGCGATCTGAGGCGTGTCCGCCTGCACCTCTGCCGTGATCAGACATAATCGTGTCACCCGCTCGGGCGCGCATCGCACAATTTCAAGCGCGATGCCTCCACCCAGGCCAAACCCGCACAATGCGAACCGATGCGGTGGCTGATCCAGCAGACCCGACGCGATCTCCTCTATCCGCTTACCACCGGTGATTGGTGCAACCGTGACCGCACGATCATGCGACATCGCTGTGATCTGCGCCTGAAACAACCGCGCGTCACACATCAATCCGGGCTGCAAAACCAATGGCTCGATCGCCCTGGCACCCTCCGCTCGTTGTTTATTGTTTTGTTACAAGATGAGAAGTTTGCCAGTGGCGGGCAAGCAAAACTTCAGGGATAATTGATCGCTCTGAATGGCGGAAAATCCGCGTACCGCGCTTGCCTTTGTGCCAGCGTTTCTTCCGGATCGGCCCCGGCCCGCAACAAGCAGCCACGCGGCGCAATATAGCTGTCGATCCGCCTTACAGGCTTGGGCCGCCACACCAGATTGAATGCACAGAGTTTCGGAAAGAACCAGATCTCAGAGTAATCCAGATGGTCGTGCATCCACCACGCAAGATCCCGCCAATCGCGCCCTTGCTCATACCGGTCGGCAAACCATGGTATAACGACCGAAGCACCCGCGACACGCGCGTCGCCTTCACCCCAGTCCCAGATGTGGCACTCTAATGGATTGTCATTGCGGGCGCAGTTCAACCTGTTCTCGTTCCCGAACCGGTTCAAGGACCGCGAACGATAGCCCGAGCGTACAGCAACCCGCCCAAAAGTCTCTTCCAGTGGGTCCATCAGTGTTTCACAAAACGCGCGCCCCGTTTCGATCGCAAGATCGGGGTTGTCAGGTATGTTCTGCAACTCGTGAAAGTTTCCAATTTCGGAATAGAGGAAATCACGCATGAAAAAATGCCGGGAAAGGCGCACACGACCCAGGTTCTCGAGGCTCCACATGCTGCCCGGCCGACGCACGATCAGTACCCGTTCCAGCGAAAGGAACCGTCCGCTGCCAAGGTCGAGAAGGGGTTGAACGCAATTTCCCAGATCGTCTGGTCCGGAGCGCGAAAATACCCGTGATGTCCGCCCCAGAAGACGTCCGATGCGGGCTTGAGCACCTCCGCTCCGGCACGTTCCGCCTGGTCAATCAGCGCCGCCACGTCATCTTTCGCACGGCAATTATGGCTTAACGTCATCGCACCACGTCCCAGAGTTGCGACGTCCACTCCCATTTCGTCAGCCAGAGCGGCAAGTGGATAGAGGCCCAGCGTTTGCCCGATCAGATCAAACGCAATCACCCCATCGGGACTTTCAACACGTTGCCAGCCCAGTTTCTCATAGAAAACTGCGGCTGTTTCCAAGTCTTCCACGCCGATCGTGATCAGACTTACACGTTGCTCCATCACTGAATCCCCTGCTCCGATAGCCACTCCAACATACCTGAGACCGTTGCATCAGTCTGACCGGGCGACATCAACCGCCCCGCCACAACGTGCGAGGCTGGATCATCCCCGGGGCCCATGGTCACCAATGCAACCGAGGCCGGGCCTCCCCATGCCTTTGCCACCTCATGCGTTCTGTCCGGCCGCACGACTTGATCGTCATCCGAGAACCAGAATAGCGCGGGGATCCGTGCACCTGAAAAGTCCAACCCATGGACTGCATCTACGATGACAGACATCGGCACAACTGCCTCCCATGGGTAGATAGTTGTCCAATACCTATTCTTTTCAGCATCAGAACTGGATACATCCCGCTCGGCCCCCATCAAAAGAGGCAACCAATCTCGCGCCCATGGCAATGTTGGCACCCAGGCCGCAGCAATGTTCACTCCGAAGTTCGGTGAGAAAAAAATCAACGCGGCCACATCCGCACTCAGTTCGGTATCCAGCGCAGCAGCTGCCGCCAGAGTTCCGCCAGTAGATGTCGAGATTACAACTACCTGCTCTCCGACTGCCCGGGCTGCTGCCAACCCCTCGGCCGCATCTCGCATCCAGCCCGAGGCCGTCCCTTCGATCATCGCTTCACCATCACGCCCATGCCCTTGAAGCCGGGTATAAACAAGGTTGGCGCCCAGCGCCTCGGCAACTCGATCGGGCACCGGCCTGATCTCTTCTGACGAGGCCGAGAACCCATGGATATAAAGTACCGCATACGGTGTTCGCTGCTCGTAAAACCCATCCTGCCAGATCACACGCCTTTCAACGCCCGGCACGATGTCGTCATAGGCAGTTTCGATGCTTTCAAAATAGACCTGAACGCCTTCACCAAATTTGCGTGGATCGAAACGGGGATGCAGGTCTACCGGCTCACGGGGCCCAAATACGTAGACCAGCCCACCAATCAGGGCCAATCCCAGCAGCAGACGCCCCAAAATCCAGCCAAAGCGCTGCATCAGGTGCCTCCTATTACACCCCGAACGGCCTGCTCGATCAAACCAAGGCACGGTCCGTCCGAGAATCGGTGATCCGCGTCTTTGACTAGCAGTAACTGCATGTCTTGACCCGACGCGTGGTTAAGCAAGCCTACTGCTGTTTCGGTGGTTACTGCGGTATCTGCCGTTCCCTGCAGGAAACGCACCGGAAAGGGCAATTCAAGTGGCGTACGCAAAACCAGACGCTGCCGCCCATCTTCAATCATCCGCTTGGTAATGACGTAGGGCTCCATATAGTCCGAAGGCAGCTCAACATGCCCAACGATCTCCAGATCAGATTTCTGCTGATCTGAAAAAGAAGCCCAGTACCCGTCCTCGGTAAAATCCGGTGCTGCAGCGATCGTTACCATACCCGCAATCCGCTCGGGCATGACCCGCGCAAGCAACAACGCCTGCCATCCGCCCATGGATGATCCCACAATAATCAACGGGCCCGCGGTCAACCGAGAGATTGCAGCTAACGTATCCTCGTGCCAGTCCCCAATGCACCCGTCGGTAAACTCACCGGAACTTTCACCATGCCCCGAATAATCGAAGCGTAAGAAAGACTGCCCTCGCGCCTTGGCCCATGCCTCAAGATGCACAGCCTTGGTGCCTTCCATGTCCGATTTCAATCCGCCCAGAAAAACGATGGTTGGCCCCGTTCCTTCAGACTTGTGATAAGCCAGCCGTCGCCCCTGCGCTGTCTCAAGAAATTTCGTCTCTGCCATGAAATCCTCTTTTCTTTTCCCGCATCATGCACGTCATCACGCGCTTCGCAATTCCCCGATCCCTTTTCATCCGGCCAAAAATATCCCGGGGTGCGCGAGGGGCAGCGCCCCTCGTTCCCACCCTTGACACGCGCATCCCCACCTGCCACATGAGCCGAACACACATAACCCGCAACCGGGCGTTCAGTGGGCGTCAAACCGACGAGGAGAGCCGATATGGCCTTGGACTCACAGTCAGTCTCCCTTACCTTTCCCGATGGCAATTCCCGATCCTTCGATGCAGGCGTCACGCCCGCTCAGGTCGCTGCCGGCATCTCGACCTCGCTGGCCAAAAAAGCCATCTCTGCCACGGTGAACGGCCAGCATTGGGACTTGCAATGGCCCATCGAAGCCGACGCGCAAATCGCCATTCACACCATGAAGGACGAGGCGCAAGCCAATGAGCTGATCCGCCACGATCTGGCGCATGTCATGGCGCGCGCCGTGCAGGAGATTTGGCCCGCTACCAAAGTCACCATCGGCCCCGTCATCGAAAACGGCTGGTACTATGACTTTGACCGCGAGGAGCCGTTTACGCCCGAAGATCTCGGCCTAATCGAGAAAAAGATGAAAGAGATCATCAACAAGCGTGATCCGGTGACCACCGAGGTTTGGGACCGTGACCGCGCGATCGAGTTCTACAAGGCCAACAATGAGCCCTATAAAGTTGAGCTGATCGAATCCATCCCGGGTGATGAGCCGCTGCGCATGTATTGGCACGGCCACTGGCAGGATCTCTGCCGTGGCCCACACTTGCAGCACACTGGTCAACTGCCGGGTGATGCGTTCAAACTGATGTCCATCGCCGGTGCCTACTGGCGCGGCGACAGCGACCGCGCCATGCTTCAACGCATCTATGGCGTGGCCTTTACTGGCAAGGAAAAGCTCAAAGCTCACATGCACATGCTGGAAGAAGCGGCCAAGCGCGACCACCGCAAACTGGGCCGCGAGATGGACCTGTTCCACATGCAAGAAGAAGCTCCGGGGCAGATTTTCTGGCACCCCAATGGTTGGACCGTCTACACCCAACTTCAGGACTATATGCGCCGTCAGCAGCGCAAGGGCGGTTATGTCGAGGTTAACACGCCTCAGGTTGTCGACCGCAAGCTGTGGGAAGCCTCGGGTCACTGGGACAAATATCAGGAAAACATGTTCATCGTCGAAGTCGACGAGGAACATGCGCGGGAAAAGGCTATTAACGCCCTGAAACCGATGAACTGCCCCTGTCACGTGCAGATATTCAATCAAGGCCTGAAATCCTATCGCGATTTGCCTTTGCGTATGGCCGAATTCGGATCGTGCAATCGGTACGAACCCTCGGGTGCTCTGCACGGTATCATGCGCGTACGCGGCTTTACCCAGGATGACGGGCACATCTTCTGCACCGAAGACCAGATCGAATCTGAAACCGCCGAGTTCATTCGGTTCCTGTCCGAGATCTACAAAGACCTCGGGTTCGAAAACTTCTCGGTCAAGTTCTCGGATCGCCCCGAAAAGCGGTCTGGCTCCGACGAGGTATGGGACAAGGCTGAGGCCGCCCTGCTCAGTGCGACCCGTGCCGCAGGGATCGAACCGGAACTCAACCCAGGTGAAGGGGCGTTCTATGGCCCGAAACTGGAGTTCGTTCTGACCGATGCGATTGGTCGGGACTGGCAGTGCGGCACCCATCAGGTAGACTTTGTTCTCCCAGAGCGTCTGGACGCCACATATATCGGCGCCGATGGCGGCAAACACCGTCCGGTCATGCTGCACCGCGCGACACTGGGTTCTTTCGAGCGGTTTATCGGCATCTTGATTGAAGAACACGCAGGCAAACTGCCCTTCTGGCTGGCCCCGCGTCAGGTCGTGGTCGCCTCGATCACGTCCGATGCTGATGCGTATGTAGCCGAAGTGGTTGAAGCCTTGCGCGCTGCTGGTGTTCGGGCCGAAGCTGATATTCGTAACGAGAAAATCAACTACAAGGTCCGCGAGCATTCGGTTGGCAAAGTCCCAATCATTCTGGCCGTCGGTCACCGCGAAGTTGATGAGCGCACGGTCAGTGTCCGCCGTCTCGGTGAAAAACAGACACAAGTTCAGTCGCTTGAATCTGTAACAAAAGAGCTGGGTCAGGCCGCAACGCCGCCAGATCTGCTGTAACATTCGGTGCCAAATTGCCGAAAATCCGGCCCTGATTTTAGGGCCGGATTGAAACAAATACCATTTTTCATTTCAAAAACAGTTTGTTAACCTTCAAGGGGCCATGACGGTCTTTGACGGGGTTGTGAGACACGGGCTCGTGAATTCAACTCTGAGCATCAAGCTACTACCTTTGTCATTGTCACAAGCAGACACGTAAAGTCAGCAAAAGGAAAATCCGAGATGTCGAACACCGCAAAAACACTGGTTATCGCAAGCGCAGTTGCCGCCGCCGTTTCCGGCGCTGCAACAACGGCGACCGCTCAGGCCAAAGAGAAATGCTATGGCGTTTCGCTGGCCGGTCAAAACGACTGCGCGGCTGGTCCCGGTACGACCTGCGCGGGCACGTCAACTGTAGATTATCAGGGTAATGCATGGACTCTGGTTGACGCAGGCACCTGCGCGGACATTGAGCTGCCAAAAACAGCAGATGGTGCGGACCGCAAAGGCTCGCTCGAGCCGCTGGAACGCGATCTGCCTGCATAAGTCTGCCCGAATGAACCGGAAAGGGCGGGCACCATCGCCCGCCCTTTCTGTGATGATCAAGGGATTTGCACATGTTAGACAATGCTCTCAGATCAAATCGATTGCCCGCCGCCCCAGGCGTCGGATACAAACCGCAGCATTTCTCGCAAATCCTTGAGCATGCGAAGCCAGTAGAATGGCTTGAGATTCATGCTGAAAACTATATGGGCGATGGCGGACGTCCTTTGGCACAATTGCGCCATCTATCCGAACAATTCCCCATATCCGTTCACGGCGTTGGCCTCTCAATTGGCGGTGAAACACCGCTGGACCTAGATCACCTCGCACGCCTGAAACACTTGGTTGGTTGGCTGAACCCAGCAAGCTTCTCCGAACATCTGGCATGGTCAACTCATGACAGTCACTTCCTGAATGATCTGCTGCCGCTGCCCTATACCGATACCACTCTGACCCGCGTTTGCGATCATATTGATCAGGTGCAAGGGGTCGTTGGACGGCAAATGCTGTTGGAAAATCCTTCCAGCTATTTGGCTTTCGAAGAAAGCACCTGGTCCGAGCCTGATTTCCTGCGCGAAATAACGCGCCGTACCGGATGTGGTTTGCTGTTGGATGTGAACAACGTCTTTGTTTCTGCCACTAATCTGGATTTCTCGCCTCAGGGCTATATCGACGCCTACCCGCTGGATCAGGTGGGTGAGATTCACTTGGGCGGTCACGACGAAGACGAAGACGATCATGGCCACCCCTTGCTGATCGATAGCCACGGGCGCGAGGTGGTTGATCCTGTCTGGGCATTGCTGGACTACGTTTTGGAAAAATCGGGACCGAAGCCGGTGCTGATTGAATGGGATACCGACGTACCTGACTGGCCAATCCTGAGGGCCGAGGCCGAACGTGCCCAATCTGCGTTGGACAAGATTCCGGCATGAACGTGTCTCAGACCACATTCCATGACGCTTTGCTGGACGCCAACAAGTCGGTTCCGGATGGATTGCTGGACGCGCAAGCAAACGCGGCGGGAAGTCGTTTCAGCGTGTATCGCAACAATGTCGCCGTTTCATTGACCGAGGCAATGCATCAGGCGTTTCCAGTCATTTCCAAGTTGCTGGGATCACAGAACATGGATGGGCTTGCCGGGATTTTCCTGCGCCAGCACCCGCCTACCTCACCACTTATGATGTTTTACGGTGATGAATTCCCTGCCTTTTTGGAAGGCATGGAGCAATTGTCGCATCTGGGATACCTGCCAGATGTAGCGCGGCTGGAGCTGGCGTTGCGGCGGGCCTATCACGCTGCCGATTGTCAGCCCATTGACCCTGAGGCTCTGAACGTTCCACCAGAAGACTTGATGCGCGCCAAGCTGACCCTCGCCGCTGCGGCAACTGTTTTAAGGTCTGAATGGCCTGTTCACGCGATCTGGTTGTTCAACACTGAAGACGACGCCCCGAAACCTGAAGCGGGTGCTCAGGATGTACTGATTACACGTCCCGAATACGATCCTGCCCCGCAACCGCTGCCACAGGGCGGCGCGGCATGGATCGCACGCATTCGAAACGGGCAAAGCATCGGCGAAGCATTTGAAGCCACTGTCGCGGAAACGCCCGAATTTGACCTTGGAACCACTCTGGCACTGCTTTTGCAGGGCGGTGCAATAACTTCTGTGACTATCGAAAGGCTGGACACATGACTGCCCTGATCTCAACCTACAATGACACGATGGACAAAGTGGCGAACACGTCCGGCTGGCTGACGCCTACCCTCGCTCGGGTCGTCTTTATCGCTGTCCTGTTCGTTTATTATTGGAACTCGGCAACACTGAAGATTGACGGCTCAATCTTTTCGCCATCCGCCGGGGCATTTGGGCAAATCTTCCCCAAGGCAGCCGAAGCCGTCCTGTATGACGTCAGCCAGATGACTTTCTTCCAGCGGATTGTCATCTTCTTTGGAACCGTGGCTGAGTTTGTATTGCCTGTACTGCTGCTGATCGGCCTCCTAACCCGTCTTGCCGCACTTGGCATGATTGGATTTGTCTGGGTGCAGACCCTCACCGATGTTACCGGACATGGTGTCAAACTAGGTGGCTTGTTTGACAACGCAATCACGCTGATGGATCAGCGCGTGATGTGGACATTCCTGCTGCTAGTGATTGTCATCAACGGTGCAGGCCCGCTTTCGCTGGATCGGCTGCTGCGCCTGAAATGACTTAGAAATGCGCCTTGGGCTCGTCCGGTTTTCCAGCCGCGAGCCCAAGCATTCCTGCTGCTCCGGCAAAGGCTATTGGGAACATCGTAAAGACGCCAAAGCCAAAGGCGTAGTACATGCCCGCCGCAGAAATAAGTAGTAATATGCCCGCGACCAGAGCACGTGAATGGGCCATCGCTCCACCCACTATCGCCAATAGCGGTGCCACAATCGAAGCGGTCTGGATCAGTTCCGGGTTATCGACCTGCTCGGCAATCCCTTCGATCTCACCAAATTGGTCGATCAGTTCCACAAATCCATAGCCGAAAAATCCGACGACCATTCCGATTAGCCCGGCAATCACACCCAGTATCATGGCAGCGTTTCGCATTCACAGGTCTCCGCTTGTTGCCCATGTCACATAGGCAATTGATTAGGTAAGACCAAGGGCCTGACGCGTTTCAGGCGTCCAGCCCAAATACATCCGGCCATCAGTCTCGATCAATGGGCGCTTCATCAAGGTCGGATGATCAACCAACAGCTCAAGCGCCGGCCGATTTCGTGTATCCTCATCCAATCCGCGCCAGGCAGTTGATCGCGTATTGAGCAAGGCTTTGCCGAAAGTCTCATACGCCTCCGACAGGATATTTTCGGGAACACCTTGCCCCCGCACGTCGACAAACTCCGCATTCGAAAGCGATTTCAATGCCTTGCGACATGTGTCGCAATTCTTCAATCCATAGAGCCGCATAGTTTGATTGATCCTGTCTTCGCTGCAAAATCGGGCAATTCCATTGGTATGGCCCAGTTATTCTTGATTTTTTACTTCACCGTGCAATGTTGAAAAAGGCGAAACACGCGACCCGGGCTGTATCGTGTGGGCGAACAGTGATGTGTTGCGGTATTGCCAACCACTACCCCCACCAATTTGTGGGACAACGTGTAAGTAGAAGGAGACACGGGAAATGCCAACTGGCACCGTGAAATGGTTTAATACAACCAAAGGCTATGGTTTTATTGCGCCCGATGAGGGTGGCAAAGATGTGTTTGTACATATCTCGGCCGTAGAACGATCCGGCCTGACCGGACTCGCTGACAATCAGAAGGTCTCGTACGAGCTGGAAGACGGACGTGATGGCCGACAGATGGCGTCTGATTTGAAGCCGCTGTAAGGCAAGCCCCGCCCCGGCGGGAAAGACAAATAAGGTTGGCGGCCAATTTCCGGCCGTTAACCGTTAGCTACCCCTAATAAACGCGCCCACCTCGGGACGCGCTATTTTCTTTTTTCCTGACTATTCAGCTTTCGCGGATAACGCCTTCGAACTCGCGCCACTCTCGCGCTGTCATGCCTGAATTTTCCTGAGTAACGGTCTCACCGCTTAGGCTCCAGACTCATTGATTTACAGCCAGAACAGCACGGTAGCTGCTAGAGCGATAGCCGAGAGGAATACCTTTGGGCATCTGTCATATC